>NZ_JACHIZ010000001.1:0-907500 GCF_014207755.1 Micromonospora sp. CNZ286 | reverse complement strand
CGCCGTCGGTCGCGAGCTGCCGGTACAACTCCGGGAACCGCAGGTCGTAACAGATGGACAGGCCGACCCGCAGACCCTCGACGTCGACCACCACTGGCTTCTCGCCCGGCGCGACGGTTGCCGACTCGAGGTAGGAGACGCGGCCGGGGATCTCCACGTCGTACAGATGGATCTTCCGGTAGGCGGCGGCGAGCGCGCCCTCGCGGTCGAAGACCAGGGAGGTGTTCCAGGTGTGCGCCGGGTCCGGACCCGCCTCGTGGAACGAGCCGGCGATCACCCACATGCCCAGCCGGCGGGCGGTCTCCGCGAAGAACCGCCCCACGGTGCCGTCGACCGGCTCGGCCGGCGGCATCCGGTCGGCGTGACCGAGGTAGTCGACGTACTCCGGAAGGAGGGCGAGGTCCGCGCCGGCCGCCGCGGCCCTGACCAGCAGGGCCTCGGCGGCGGCGAGGTTCGCCGCCCGGTCGTCGCGGGCGTTGAGCTGGCAGACGGCGACGCGCATGACCCGAGGGTACGGGCGGAAGCAGGCGCGCGACAGGGCTCAGACGCTGGACAGGACGAGCGCCGCCGCGGCGAAGCCGAGCCCCGCGACCTGTGCCGGCCGGAGTCGTTCCCGGTCGACGGCGAGCGCGAGCAGGACGGTGCTCGCCGGGTAGAGCGAGGCGATCGCGGCCACCACGCTCAGGTGCCCCCGCCCCGCCGCGGCGAGGAACAGCGCGTTCGCGGCGGCGTCGAGCAGGCCGGCCGTCGCGGCCCAGCCGAGCACCCGCCGCCCCAGGCGCAGGCGTGCGCCGGTACGGACGGCGAGCGCGAGGCCGAACGCGATCGAGCTGACGCGTACCGCGAGAACCGGCCACATGCCGGCGGCCTCGTCGGCCTGGCCGAGCAGCGCGAAGAAGACGCCGAAGAGCAGTCCGGCGGCCAGTGCCATGCCGATCACGCGGCCGGAGACGCGGCGTGCCGCGCCGCGCTCCCCCAGGCTGACCAGCCCGATGGCGACCACGGCGAGCCCGGCGCCGCCGAGCGCAACAGCACCCGGCGAGTGCGCGAGGACCAGGCCGGCGACGATCGGCACGATCGCCGCGGTGATCGCGGTGACGGGCGCGACGACAGCCATCACGCCGGTGGCGAGCGAGCGGTAGAGCAGCATGACGCCGCCCGCGCCCGCCACGCCGGCGAGGAGTCCCCACCCCAGGTCGAGCGGGCTCGGCGTGCCGGGCACCACGAGGACGAGGACGAGCAGCAGCGGAACGCTGAGGATCTGCGACACGACAGTCACGGCGATCGGGTCGGCGCGTCGGGACGCCTTGCCGCCGGCGAAGTCGGCCGTGCCGAAGGCCAGCGCGGACACGGCGGCGAGGACAATGGGGAGCATCCCGCAGTCGTACCACAATAGTGACCGTGAAGGACAGTGTGATGACCGATACCGGTGGACGGGTCGGCGCGGTGACCTCAGCGGTCGCCCGCCAGGTACGTGACCTGCGAGCAGCACGCGGCTGGTCGTTCGAGGAACTGGCCGGCCGGTCCGGAGTCAGCAAGGGCATGCTGGTGCAGATCGAGGGGGCGCGCACCAACCCGAGCATCGGCACGCTCTGCCGGGTCGCCGACGCGTTCGGCGTCAGCATCGCCCGGCTGCTGGAGCCGGCCGAACAGAGCACGGTGCGGGTCAGCGCGGCCGACGAGGCGCCGGTGCTGTGGCGCGGCCCCAACGGCGGCCTGGCGCGTCTGCTCAGCGGCCTCGGCGAACCCGACCTGGTCGAGCTGTGGGACTGGCGGATGGAACCCGGGGAGGCGTTGCGGTCTCCCGACCACGCCCACGGCACCCGGGAGATCCTGCACGTGCTCGACGGCGTCGCCACTGTCACAGTGGACGGCGTCGACCACGACGTACGCGCCGGCGAGACGGTCGAGTTCCACGCCGACCGGGAGCACGGCTATCGCACGGCCGGTGACGGGCCGGTGCGCCTGATGATGGTGGTGGTCACCCCGTCGGGCGAGTGGGACCGGCGGACCCGCTCACGCGGACCGCGCCCGAGCTGACCCGGGCGCGGTCGCGAACGGCGGTATCAGGCCGACTTCTCCTCGCGGTCCCGCCGGCGTCGGCCGGTGAACTCGCGGGGCACGATCGTCGGGTTGACGTTCTCCAGGACGACCTCGCGGGTGATCAGCACCCGGGCGGCGTCGGGGTTGCTCGGCACCTCGTACATCACGGAGAGGAGCACCTCTTCCATGATCGCCCGCAGGCCGCGGGCGCCGGTGCCGCGGAGCATGGCCTGGTCGGCGATGGCCTCCAGCGCGGGCTGCTCGAACTCCAGCTCGACGCCGTCCAGCTCGAACAGGCGCTGGTACTGCCGGACCAGCGCGTTGCGCGGCTCGGTCAGGATCCGCACCAGGGCGCTGCGGTCGAGGCTGCGCACGTTGGTGATCACCGGAAGCCGGCCGATGAACTCGGGGATGAGCCCGAACTTCAGCATGTCCTCCGGCATGACCTGGCTGAAGATGTCGTCGGTCGACCGCTCGGACACCGACCGGAGCCGGGCGCCGAAGCCGGTGCCGCCGGAGCCGGTGCGGGCCTCGATGATCTGGTCGAGCCCGGCGAACGCGCCACCGCAGATGAACAGCACGTTCGTGGTGTCGATCTGGATGAACTCCTGGTGCGGGTGCTTGCGCCCGCCCTGCGGCGGCACGTTGGCGACGGTGCCTTCGAGCATCTTCAGCAGCGCCTGCTGCACGCCCTCGCCGGAGACGTCACGGGTGATCGACGGGTTCTCCGACTTGCGGGCGATCTTGTCGACCTCGTCGATGTAGATGATGCCCGTCTCGGCGCGCTTGATGTCGTAGTCGGCGGCCTGGATCAGCTTCAGCAGGATGTTCTCGACGTCCTCACCGACGTAGCCCGCCTCGGTGAGCGCGGTGGCGTCGGCGATGGCGAACGGGACGTTGAGCATCCGCGCGAGCGTCTGCGCCAGGTGCGTCTTGCCGCAACCCGTCGGGCCGAGCAGCAGGATGTTGGACTTGGCCAGCTCGACGCCGTCGGTGCCGGAGCCCGGCGCGCCTGCGGCCTCGGCCTGGATCCGCTTGTAGTGGTTGTAGACCGCGACGGCGAGCGCCTTCTTGGCCTGCTCCTGACCGACGACGTAGTTGTCGAGGAACTGGCAGATCTCCATCGGCTTGGGAAGCTCTTCCCACTTCACCTCGCCGGACTCGGCCAGCTCCTCTTCGATGATCTCGTTGCAGAGGTCGATGCACTCGTCGCAGATGTAGACACCAGGGCCCGCGATGAGCTTCTTGACCTGCTTCTGCGACTTGCCGCAGAACGAGCATTTCAGTAGGTCGCCGCCGTCACCGATCCGTGCCACCTACGTTCTCCCTGCACTCGTCGGCCGGAACGCCGGCCCTGACCTGCGAGCGCCGGAGCGCCCGTCCGTCCTGTCGTCCCACCATGCTGTCGGCTCCACCTGATCCGACCGGCGGAGCGGTACAGACCCGACGTTACCCGGTGGCCGGGTTTTCTCCGACCCCCAAAACGGGTGTGTCAGAGGTCGACCGGGAACGATACCCCGACCGACCTCCGACCACACGTTGCTCAGCCCGCGGCGTGCGACGCCAGCAGACCCTTCTTGCGGCTGGTCAGGATCGTGTCGACCAGCCCGTACTCCTTGGACTCCTCGGCCGTCATGATCTTGTCACGGTCGATGTCCTTGCGAACCTGCTCGATCGGGCGGTTGCAGTGCCGGGAGAGCATGTCCTCCAGCTGCGTCCGCATCCGCAGGATCTCCCGCGCCTGGATCTCGATGTCCGAGCCCTGGCCGTAGCCGCCCTCGGTGGCCGGCTGGTGGATGATGATCCGGGAGTTGGGCAGCGCCATCCGCTTACCCGGCGTGCCCGCGGAGAGCAGCACCGCCGCCGCGCTCGCCGCCTGCCCGAGGCAGACGGTCTGGATGTCCGGGCGGACGTACTGCATGGTGTCGTAGATCGCCGTCATGGCGGTGAAGGAGCCACCGGGCGAGTTGATGTACATGATGATGTCGCGGTCCGGGTCGGTGCCCTCCAGCGTCAGCAGCTGGGCCATCACGTCGTTGGCCGACGCGTCGTCCACCTGGACGCCGAGGAAGATGATCCGGTCCTCGAAGAGCTTGTTGTACGGGTTGGACTCCTTCATCCCGTACGACGTGCGCTCGACGAACGACGGCAGAACGTAGCGGTTGTGCACGGCCGCGAACTGGGGCGGCAGGCTCAGGTCGGTCATCGTCAGCTCCTCGGTCAGCTCAGGGTCCCGGCGCCATCCGGAACCTGCGCGGCCCCGATGATCACCTTGTCGATGAAGCCGTAGTCCATGGCCTCCTGGGCGGTGAACCAGCGGTCACGGTCCGAGTCCGCCTCGATCTGCGCCTGGGACTGGCCGGTGTGGAACGCGACCCGCTCCTGGAACATCCGCTTGGTGTAGAGCATCTGCTCGGCCTGGATCGCGATGTCCGACGCGGTGCCGCCGAGGCCACCCGAGGGCTGGTGCATCATGATCCGCGCGTGCGGCAGGGCGTAGCGCTTGCCCTTGGTGCCCGCGCAGAGCAGCAGCTGGCCCATGGAGGCGGCCATGCCCATCGCCACGGTCGAGACGTCGTTGTCGATGTACTGCATGGTGTCGTAGATCGCCATGCCGGAGTAGACCGAGCCACCCGGCGAGTTGATCCAGAGGAAGATGTCGCGGTCCGGGTCCTCCGCCGCGAGCAGCAGGAGCTGCGCGCAGATGCGGTTGGCCACCTGGTCGTTCACCTCACTGCCCAGGAAGATGATCCGTTCCTTGAGCAACCGGTTGTAGACCGAGTCGTCGAGGTTGCCAATGGAGTCGCCACCGCGGGCCTCGTTCACCCGGAGCGACTTCTTGGGGATGTGCATGTCGGTCATGGCAGCCCTTCGCTCTCCGTACCGTCCTACCCGACACTAACCGCTCAGCCGGGAGGCGTACTCCCGGTCGGGGCACTGTTCGCTCTCAGCGCAGTCACCCGCACGGCGTACCCCGGAAAGGGTTTCGGCCGCCTCCCGGCGCGCAGCGCGGGACGGCGGCCGACACCCCCGATGGTCAGTGCTGGTGGTCGTGCTCGGCCTCGTTCTGGGCCCGCAGCGCGTCGAGGGAGACCTCGTTGCCCGCCGAGTCCTTGATCTTGATCTTCTCCATCACCGCGGCGAGCGCCTTGCCCCGGCGGACGTCGCCGAAGACGGCCGCGGCGGCGCCGGAGCGGACCAGCTGGTCGTAGTACTGCTGCGGGGCCATGCCGGCGCGCTGCGCCCGGTGCACGATCTCGTGACCGAACTCGTCGTCGGAGACCTGCACGTCCTCGGCGTCGGCCAGGGTGTCCAGCAGGAGCTGGATCTTGACGCCGTCGGTCGCCGCCTCGGTCAGCTCGGTGTCGATCTGCTCCTCGGTCTTCTCCTCCGCCGCGAGGTATTCCTCCAGGGAGGCGCCGATGCGCTCGAGCTGGTCGACCATCGCGGCCTTGCGGCTCTCGACCTCCTCCTTGACGACGCCCTCGGGTGCCGGCACCTCGGCGGCGGCCACCATCTGCTCCAGGGCCTTGTCACGGGCGGCGTAGATCTGCTCGACCTGCTTGCCCCGGGTGACCCGCTCCCGCAGGTCGGCGCGCAGCTCGTCGATGGTGTCGAACTCGCTGGCCATCTGCGCGAAGTCGTCGTTGAGCTCGGGGAGCTCCTTCTCCTTGACCGTGCGGACGGTCACCGCCACGTCGGCGTCACGGCCGGCGTAGTCGCCGCCGACGAGCTGCGTGGTGAAGGTGGTGCTGTCGCCGGCGGCCAGGCCGACCAGCGCCTCGTCCAGACCCGGCAGGAGCTGCTTGCTGCCCACCTCGTGCGAGATGTTGCTCGCCGAACCGCCCGGGACCTCCTCGCCGTCAACAGTGGCGTTCAGGTCGATCTGCACGAAGTCGCCCTCCTGGGCGGCCCGCTCGACGGTCTTCAGCGTGGCGAACCGCTCGCGCAGGCTGTTGATCTGCTCGTCGATCTCGCTGTCGGCGATCTGGATCTCGTCGACGGTCACCTCGATGGTGGCCGGGTCCGGCAGGGTGATCTCCGGCCGGACGTCCACCTCGGCGGTGAAATTGAGCGAGTCGCCGTCGTTGAACTCCGTGATGTCGACCTCGGGACGGCCGAGCGTCTTCAGGTCGTGCTCCCGGACCGCGGCGAGGATGTTCTGCGGGATGGCCTCCTGGATCGCCTCGTTGAGGACGGTCCCCCGGCCCACCCGCTGGTCGATCACCGCGCTGGGGACCTTGCCCCGGCGGAAGCCGGGAACCTGGACCTGCTGGCCGATCTCCCGGTACGCCTTCTTGAGGCTCGGCTCGAGCTCGACGAACGGCACCTCGATGGCGAGCCGCACGCGCGTCGGGCTCAGAGTCTCGACGGTGCTCTTCACAGGCGTACTCCTTGACGGATCTGGGTGTTGAGTCTGGGGCGTGATTGCGCGCATCGAGTGTAGGCGAGCCGGCCGACGGCATCGGCAGGGCCCGGGTACCGCGCGAAAAAACCGGCGGTTCCCGGGACGATCCGGTCGCGAACGACAGTCGGGGTGGCGGGATTTGAACCCACGGCCCCTCGCTCCCAAAGCGAGTGCGCTACCAAGCTGCGCCACACCCCGGTGGCGACGAAGAGTGTATGCCGTCCGGCCCCTCGCGCGGGTGACCGGGGCACGGCGCGCGGTGTGGCGGGCGCCGCCGGGTGCCGCCGGGTGGCGTCGGGTGGCGTCGGGTGGCGTCGGGCGCCAGTTCGGGGAAGTGGCTGGGTCCGGGGGCGCAGGAAGGCGCCACCTCGCCGAAGTTGTGTGGATCTTGACGGTCGGCGGCGTGCGCGGGGTACGCGCTGCACGGCGGCGGGGGTGATTCGGTACGCTGTCGGCGCGCCCTGCTGTGGTGGGGCGCTCGCGGGCGTAGCTCAATGGCAGAGCTTCAGTCTTCCAAACTGACGGTGCGGGTTCGATTCCCGTCGCCCGCTCCACGGCCTCCGGCCCCGGTCAGAGGACGCATCCCCCGAGCCTGGGCCGGTCGGCGACTCCCCCGCTCGGGCCAGCCGTGGCCATCAGCTGCTCCGGCCGCCTGCGAGGATCCGCCTCACGAACTCAACGGCCGGGCCCCTAGAGCGCCGAAGCCAGCAGTTCGTACGTGGCCTGGTCGAAGGCGACCAGGCGGACGTACTCGACGTTCGTCGGTGTCGCTCTGATGGTCGAGATCGCGATCTTCGCTGCCTGGTCGGTCGGGAACCCGTACACACCAGTAGCGATGGCGGGGAAGGCGACGCGGCGAGCGGCGATCTCATCGGCAACCTCAAGGCTGCGCCGGTAGCACGACGCCAGGACATCGGCCTCACCGTAGCCGCCGCCTTCCCACACCGGGCCGACGGTGTGAATGACATGGCGTACCGGTGGGTCCAGATCGAACGCCGGCGTGGCGACCGCGTCGCCCGGATCGCACGGTGCCAGGGCAGCACCCGCCTGGGCCAGCCGCGGTCCGGCTGCACGATGAATCGCCCCGTCCACACCGCCGCCACCCAACAGCGACTCATTCGCCGCGGTGACGACGGCATCGACGTCCTCTCGGGTGATGTCACCGAGGACAACTTCGATCACAGGCACGGATCGATGATGCCACCAGAGCACCTCGCCGGCAGATGACCCCCGCCGCTCTCATCGACCGAGGAACCCCACGACGGCGTCGCGCAGATGCCGGTCCGGCTCGCGAGGTTCAAGGTCCGGGCCGGAGAATGTAGCGACGCCGGAGGCCCACCGCACCGCTCGACCCGGTGCTCCGCCGTGGCGCGTCCACCGTCACCCGGGTGCCTAGTAGTGGTCCTCGATCGGCCGGCGTGCCTCGTCGAACAGCGCCGGCCCGTCGTACCGCACCGGGCGCGGCGCGGGCGTCGCAGGCTTGACCTGCTCGAACTGCTCGGTGGACAGCGCGTACACGACCCGGCCCAGGCCTGATGCGTTGATCGCCACGGTGCACATCGGGCAGGGCTGGCAACTGGTGTACATGGTGGTCGCGACGGCCGCCTCGGGGGCGAGCTGCCGGGCGGCCCAGCGGGCCAGCTTCAGCTCCGGGTGGGCGGTGACGTCCTTGTCGGAGACCACAGTGTTGTGGTCCTCGATCAGGACGGTGCCGTCCGCGCCGACGAGCAGCGACGCGAACGGCCGCTCGCCGGACGCGCCGGCCCGGTCGGCGAGTTCCACGGCGCGGCGCAGGAACGCCTCGTCGTCGGGTGTCATCAGCCCTCCACGTGTTCAGTCTGCGGCGATCTGCTCGACGGCTCGGGCGGCCACGGCGAGCAGGGCCGGGTCGCCGCTGCGGGCGTACGCGTCGCTCAGGGTGTCGATGAATTTGATCGCGTGCGCGTCCCCGGTGTCCAGCACCCGCGCCATGACCTCGTCGAGTTCCGGCCCGGCGGCCGGCGGGAGGGCACGGGCCCCGGCCGGGGCGTAGGCGGCGGTGACGGCGGCGGTCGCCGCCCAGGCGGCGGCCAGGCTCGGCCGCCACAGCGCCGGCGGCAGGGCCGGCAGCGTACGCAGGACGACGTTCGGCGCGGTGGCGGCGTGCACGAGCATCACCGGACCGGCGTACCCGTGTGTGCCGTGCCGGACCACGGCGGCGTCGACGACAGCGGCGAGCCGGGCAGGCACGTCGCGCCACGGCTCACCGGCCAGCTCGCGGTCGAAGAGGTCGAGCCAGTCACCGGCACGTGGTTGGACAGCCACCCGTCGCCTTCGGGACCGGTGTGGCGTACGCGCTCGTACGCCTCGTCGAGTACGGAGTTCAGCACACCGGGAAGCGTCCGACCTGAAGCATGGTTCAGGTCAAGCGGCGGCGGATCCGCGCCATGTCCTCCTCGGGGAGCGCGTCGGCGACCAGCAGCCGGGGCAGCAGCTCCGTCTCCAGCGTCGTGGCCCGGAACACCAGCGCCACAGTCACGTCGTGGTCGGGCCGGTGCACGACCTCGACCGGGTCTCCGGCGCCGACGCTGCCCGGCGTGACCACCCGCAGGTACGCCCCGGGCCGTACCTCCTCGGTGAACCGCTTGATCCAGCCGCGTTCGCCCAGCCACCCCTGGAACGTGCCGCAGGGGATGCGCGGGCAGGAGACCTCCAGCACCAGGTTCGGCCCGATCCGCCACCGCTCGCCGATCAGCGCGCCGTTGACGTCCAGCCCGGTGGTGGTCAGGTTCTCGCCGAAGCTGCCGTCGGCGAGCGGACGGCCCAGCTCGGCCTCCCAGTGGTCCAGGTCCTCCCGGGCGTACGCGTAGACCGCCTGGTCGGTGCCGCCGTGGTGGGCCACGTCGTAGACCCGGTCACCGGCGAGCCCGACGTCGCCGTTGCCCTTGGGGCCGGGCGCGGTGACGGCGACCCGGCCGTCCACGGGCCGCTTGTCGATGCCGGTGGCGCCGATCCCCTTCCACGGGTTCGGTTGCGGTCGGCCCACGTTGACGGAGATCACCCTCATGACGGCGACGGTATGCGGCCGGGCGCCGGACCGGCCAGTCCATTCCCCCGGGCCGGGTGCGCGGCGAGGCGGCGCGGCCTGCGTACGATGCGGGCCGGACATCCTCGTCGGGTGGTGGAGGTAGCCGCGGATGGCAGGCCAGCAGGACGGTTTCGCCCTCGGCGTGGACCTCGGCACCTCGAACACGGTGGCGGTGCTGCGCTGGCCGGACGGGCGGACCCGGCCGGTGCTCGTCGACGGCCACCCGATCCTGCCGTCCGGCGTGTACGCCGACGCGGACGGTCACCTGCACGTCGGGCGGGACGCGCAGCGCCTGGCCCAGGCCGACCCGGCCGGCTACGAGCCGAACCCGAAGCGCCGGGTCGACGAGGAGACGGTGGAGCTGGGCGGGCGGGCGTACCGGCCGGCGGAGCTGCTGGCAGCGACGCTGCGCGCGGTTGCGGACGCAGCGGTGGCGGCGGTCGGGATGCTGCCCCCGGCGGTGGTCACCCACCCGGCGGCCTGGACGCCGGCCCGCCGTCAGGTGCTGCACGACGCGCTGGAACTCGCCGGCTGGCCGGCGGCGGCCGAGCACACGCTGGCCGGGCCGATCGCGCCCGGCACCCGCCTGCTGCGGGAGCCGGTGGCCGCGGCGCGCTACTTCACGCAGGTGCTGCGCCGGCCGGTGCCGGTGGGCGGCGCGGTGGCGGTGTTCGACTTCGGCGGCGGCACGCTCGACGTCGCGGTGCTGCGCAACGAGGGCGCCGATCCGTGGGGAGACTCCGGCTTCCAGCTGGTCGCCACCGGCGGGATCCCCGACCTCGGCGGTCTCGACCTGGACGCGGCCCTGCTCGGGCGGCTCGGCGAGCTGGTCGGCCCGGCCCATCCGGGCGAGTGGGCCCGGCTTACCGACCCGGCGACCACCGCGGAGCGGCGGGACCGCCAGCAGCTGTGGGACAACGTGCGCGGCGCGAAGGAGATGCTGTCCCGGGCCATGGTCGCGCCGGTCGCCGTACCGGGGGTCGAGGCGGCGGTGCCGCTGTCCCGGGAGGACTTCGAACGCCTGGCCGCGCCGCTGCTGGCCCGGGCCGTGACGGAGACCCGCGAGGTGACCGCCGCCGCCGGGCTGCGTCCGGAGCAGCTCTCCGGCCTGTTCCTGGTCGGCGGGTCGACCAGGGTGCCGCTGGTGGCCCGGCTGCTGCACGCCGAGCTGGGCATCGCGCCGACGGTGCTGGAGCAGCCGGAGATGCCTGTCGCCGAGGGCGCGCTCACCGACCTGCCGCTGCCGCGGCGGTCCGGCCGTCCCGCCGTGCCGGTCCAGGCCGCGCCGGCACCACCCGCGCCGGCCCAGCCCGAATCGACACGGCCCGCGCCGCCCGCGGGCGGGACCGACGCCGGCACGGCGAGCGCCGCCACGGTCCCGGCCGGTGCGACGAGGCCGAACCCGACCGCGCCGCTCGGCGGTCCGGACGCGGCGTCCGCCGGACCGCACGGCACGCTGGTCGCCGACGGCCCCGTCCCGCAGACGGCCGCCACGAGGTACGACGGCACACCGGGCCCGGTTCCGCCACAGCCCACGAGGTACGACGGCATGCCGGCCGCCCACGGTCCGGTTCCGCCGCACCCGGCCGCGGGCTACGGCGTACCCGGACCGTCCGCTCCCCCGCCCGGCGGCGGCTGGCAGCCCGGCGTACCCGGAGCGCCCTTCTCCCCCGCGCCGGGCGGTGTCCGGCCCGGCGGCGGCCGGCCACGGCGCGGCCGGTGGATCGCGCTCGGCGCCGGCCTCGTGGTCGTCGCCGTGGCGGCGTCGGTGCTGCTCTGGGTGTTCCGGGACCGGCACCCGGCGCTGGACTTCCACACCGCGGAGCTGGTGAAGACTGTGTCCGCCGGTGACACGCGGCCGGACCAGATGTTCACCGCGACGCTCGGGGAACGCGCCTACCTGGCCCGTTCGCTGCCCGACGACCACCTCCACGTGACTGCCGTCGAGGCGGCCACCGGCAAGACGGTCTGGGAGAAGCGGACCGACGCGACAGCGCAGCGGTGGGCGGGGATCCGGGCGCTGCCCGACGGGCTGCTCGTCCTCGGCGATGCCACCGGAAGTAACACCCCCCGCGTGCTCGCGGCGCTCGACGAGGACTCCGGCGACCAGCGCTGGCGGACCGACGTCGGTCGCGACGACACCCTGTACCTCGGGCCCGACACGATCGTCCGGCTGGACCGCACCGGCGAACGCCTGGTCGGGCTGCGGCTTGACGACGGCCGGCAGCGGTGGGAGCGGCCCAACCCGCGCACCGAGTACGGCGACGCGCGCACGAAGGTGGTACCGGTCGGCACCGGCGCGGCGCTGGACGGGCCCGGCAACGCCGAGGGCTCGCCGCTCGCCCCGTGGGCGGGGAAGGCGGACCGGCTCGTGCAGGTCGGCGCGGACCGGTCGGTCCGGGTCGTCGACATGCGCAGCGGGAAGATCCTCAAGGACCGGGGCAACGTCGCCGGGCTCGACGATCCGGTGGCCGCCCGCGACGACCGGCTGTACGTGGCGGAGAACGAGCGCGGCCTGCGGCTGCTCGCCTACGACCTGGGCGGTCTCGGCACGCCGAGCGTGCTGTACGAGGCGCCGGAACAGGGCGGCCGGGTGAAGGATCTCGTCACCTGCGGGGAGCGCCGCGTGTGCCTGCTGGAGACGCCCGGCAGCGGCGCCGACGACACGCGGGTGGTGGCGGCGACCGAGGGTGAGGGCACCCGGCAGTGGCCGGCGCCGCGTGCCGAGTCGCTGGTGCCGGTCGGTGAGCACGTGCTGGCCGGGCGGGACTCGCCGGACGCGGTGACGCTGTTCGCGCCGGACGGCACGGCGGTGCTGCGTGACCGGGACGGGACGGCGGTCCGATTGGACGCCGGCAACCTGCTGATCTTCTCCGAGGCACCGAGCGCGTACGAGGACGACCGGGTCCTCGCCGGGACGGCGGTGGACGGCAAACCGGTCGAGATGGGGCAGCTCAAGCAGATCCGCAGCGAGTCCTGCTCGTGGAACACCGAGATGCTCGTGTGCGGCGCGGAGAAGGAGTTCCGGTTGTACCGGTTCGCCGGCTGACCGGAACTGAGCTTGACAGCGATCGATGCCTCGGCTGGTGTGAACGGCAGAGAGATCGACGTTCGTCAGGAGGCCCCGTGTTCGTCCGACGACGGTGGACCGCACTCGCCACCACCAGCATCCTGATCGCCGCGGCGCTGGCCCATCCCGGGCCGGGCGCCGCCGCACCGCCCTCCCCCGCGATCACGCTCGCCCCCACCGAGACCGCGCTGGTCCGCGTGCGGCTCGCCGACCGGGCGCAGCTCGACCGCCTGGTGGCCGGCGGCGCCGACCTGGCCAACCGTCCCCGCTCGCGCGACGGCGAGTGGACCGCCGACCTGGTCCTCACCGGACGGCAGCTCGCCGACCTCACCCGGCAGGGGGCCACCGCCGTGCAGGTGGTGCAGCGCGCCGACGACGGGGCCCGGCACCTGGCCGAGAGCCGCCGCGCCGCGCAGGAGCGCACCCGCGCCGGGCTGCGTACGAGCGGCGCCGCCGCTGTCGACACGCTCCAGTTCCTCCAGGCGTACTGGTGGACCACCGGCGGCCGGACGTTCCTCCAGGCCCAGGTCGCCACCACCGCCACCGACGACCCGGACGTGGAGATCACTGTGAGCTGGCGGACGGCCGACGGTGCCACCGGCTCGTTCCCGCTGTACCGCTTCGAGGACTCGGGCGAGTACCAGTACCACTACGCGCTGCCGCAGCCCGTGCCGAGCCGTCCGGTGCAGCTCACTGCCACCTCCACGCTGGGCGGCACGAGCCGGCCGGTGACGCCGTCGCTCTGGCCGAACGCGACCCCGCCGCCGCAGCCGGCCGGCTATCAGAAGGACTTCATCGACGCCTACCTGACGCCCGTCGACATCAAGGCGCGCATCGCCCGGCTCGGCCGCCAGTACCGCGACCTGGTGGACGTCATCGACCTGCCGAACAAGACCCAGGGATACCGCCGGACCGCCGCCGCCTACCTGGGCGACCCGGCGGCCGCCGCCGTGGTGGTGGAGTCGGTCCGCTTCGGCGACCAGGGCATGAACGGCGTGCAGGTACGCACCGTCGACCCGGGCCGGCCGAACCGGCCGCTGAACATGCGCTACCGGGACCGGGTGCTGACCATCTCGCTGGCCACCGACGGCGCGGGCAAGGTCACGAGCACCACCGACGACGTCGCCGCCCTGATCAACGCCCCGCGGGGCGCCCGCTTCCGGGCCAGCGTGGAGGACGGCTCGGCGGGGCTGCCGATGCCGGTGGCCGGGCCGGTACGCCTCGACGACGGCTTGCAGGGCACCGAGGTGCCGTCCCGGCCGTGGACGGTGCAGGCGCTGCGCATCGGCAAGCACCGCGACGGCTCCCGGATCGGCGTGCTGGCGTACTCGCAGGAGCACGCCCGCGAGTGGGCGACCCCGCTCGTCACGCTGGAGTTCGCCGAGCGGCTGCTGGCGAACGCGCGTACCGACGCGGCGACCCGCAAGCTGCTGGAGCAGGTGGACGTGTTCGTCATCCCGACTGTGAACCCGGACGGCGCGAACTACTCGTTCCACGACTACAACTTCCAGCGCAAGAACCTGGTCAACCACTGCACCGGCGCCTCCCGTGACCCGAAGAACCGCACCATGTGGGGCGTCGACGTCAACCGCAACTACACGGTCGGATCCCTGTTCGACGGGTACGTGGGCGCGAGCGCCAACTGCCTGTCCGGCAACTACGCGGGCACGGCGGAGCTGTCCGAGCCGGAGAGCCGCAACGTGATCGACCTGGCCAAGGCCCACCCGAACATCAAGTTCGCGATGAACGTGCACTCGTACGGCGGCTACTTCATGTGGCCGCCCGGGGCGTACAAGGCCGACGGGCGGGTGACGCTGCCGCGCCCGTCGATCGACGAGTCGACACTCTTCCTGGGCAGCGCCCGGCGCATCGTGGGCGCGATCGCGGCCGAGCGCGGCACCGTCACCTGGCCGTCGCAGACCGGCCCGGTCGCCGACGTGCTCTACTCGGCGGCCGGCAACTCGGCCGACCAGCTCTACTACGAGCTGGGCATCTTCGCCTGGGACTTCGAGGTCGGGAACGACAGGTGGAACGAGACCACCGGTCAGTGGGACGGCGTCGGCTTCCAGCCGCCGTTCGACGAGGCGCACGCCGAGGCGCAGGAGTACGCCGGCGGCCTGGTGGAACTGGTCCGCGTCGCCCGCGACTACGCCGCCGGCAACCCGGTCCGGCGCTGACCGCAAGCGGTCCCCGGCCGGTGGAGTCCGGCCGGGGACCGCTTCAGCCCTGCCTGGCTCAGTCCGCGGTGCCGAGGTCGCGGAACACGGCCCGCGCGCCCGGGTCGTCGATGGTCGCCGGGACCGGCTCGTCGCGCCCCTCCACCAGGCCCCGCATGGTGCGGCGCAGGATCTTCCCGGAGCGGGTCTTCGGCAGCGCCGGGACCACTGTCACCCGGCGGAACGCAGCCACCGGGCCGATCCGCTGCCGGACCAGCGCGACCAGCTCGGCGGCGAGCGCGTCCGGGTCCACGTCGGCGCCGGCCTTGAGCACCACGTACCCGCTGGGCACCTGCCCCTTCAGCGCGTCGGCGACGCCGATCACCGCGCACTCGGCCACCGCCGGGTGCGTCGCCAGGACCTCCTCCATCGCGCCTGTGGACAGGCGGTGCCCGGCCACGTTGATGACGTCGTCGGTGCGGCCCATCACGTACAGGTAGCCGTCCTCGTCGAACCGGCCGCCGTCGCCGGTCAGGTAGTGGCCGGGAAAGGTGGACAGGTAGGAGCGGACGAACCGCTCGTCGTCACCCCAGAGCGTGGGCAGGCAGCCGGGCGGCAGCGGCAGCCGGATCACGATCGAGCCGTCCGTGCCGGGCGGCACGTCCCGGCCAGCACCGTCGACCACGCGCACGTCGTAGCCGGGCACCGGCACCGACGGCGACCCCGGCTTGATCGGCAGCGGCTCCAGGCCGCGCGGGTTGGCCGCCACCGGCCAGCCGGTCTCCGTCTGCCACCAGTTGTCGACCACCGGTACGCCGAGCCGCTCCCCCGCCCAGGCCCAGGTGTCCGGGTCCAGCCGCTCACCGGCGAGGAAGAGGGTACGCAGCGCACTCAGGTCGTACCGGGAGATGTGGCTGCCGTCCGGGTCCTGCCGGCGGATCGCCCGGATCGCGGTGGGCGCGGTGAACAGGGCGGCCACCCGGTGCTCGGCGGCGACCCGCCAGAACGCCCCGGCGTCGGGAGTGCCGACCGGCTTGCCCTCGTAGAGCACGGTGGTCGCGCCGGTGAGCAGCGGCGCGTACACGATGTAGGAGTGGCCGACCACCCAGCCCACGTCGGAGGCGGCCCAGAAGACCTCGCCCGGCTCGATGCCGTAGACGTTGCGCATCGACCACCGCAGCGCCACCGCGTGCCCGCCGTTGTCCCGCACCACGCCCTTGGGACGGCCCGTGGTGCCGGAGGTGTAGAGGACGTAGAGCGGGTCGGTGGCGGCCACCGGCTCGCACGGCGCCGGTTCCGCGTCCGCCATCACCTCGGCCCAGGTCAGGTCGCGGCCGGGCACCAGCGGGGCCGGCTCCTGCGGGCGCTGCACCACCACGCAGCGCTCCGGCGCGTGCGCGGCCTCGTCGAGCGCGGCGGCGAGGATCGGGTGGTACGGCACCACCCGGTCGGCCTCGATGCCGCAGGAGGTCGCCACCACCACCTTCGGCCGCGCGTCGTCGATCCGGACGGCCAGCTCGTGCGCGGCGAAGCCGCCGAAGACCACCGAGTGCACCGCGCCGATCCGGGCGCAGGCCAGCATGGCGATCACCGCCTCCGGGACCATCGCCAGGTAGAGCAGCACCCGGTCGCCCCGGCCGACGCCGAGACGCCGCAGCGCCCCGGCGAACCGGGCGGTCTCGGCGAGCAGTTCGGCGTAGGTGAGGGTACGTACCGCGCCGGTCACCGGGCTGTCGTGGATCAACGCGGGCTGGTCGCCACGCCCGGCGGCGACGTGCCGGTCCAGCGCGTTGTGGCAGGTGTTCAGCACCCCGTCGGGGAACCAGCGGTACAGCGGCGCCGCCGAGTCGTCGAGGATGCGCTCCGGCGGGATGACCCAGTCGATGTCGGCCGCCGCGTCCCGCCAGAAGCCGGCCGGGTCGGCGATGCTCCGCTCGTACGCTGATCGATACGCGCCCATGCCGTCATGCTGCTCCGCGGCGACGCGCAGGCACGACGGCCGGACGGGTCCGGTGCGCCGGAAGCACACCCCGGCTCGCTGAACGGCCGCTCACGGCGGTGGGCGGTACCCGTCGCCTGTCGTTCCGGCGGCCCGGGCGTCGAGGACCCGGCGGCCCGGGTCGCGTCGCCGAAGGCCGACGAGCAGCGGCGACGGCTCAGCCCAACGGGCGACGGATGAAGCCCGCGGGGCGGGGTAAGGCAGCACGGTCCTGGTGGAGCGACGACCGGTGTCGCGGCGTACCGCGGCCGGGCACGCGGGCGGGCGGCGCGAATGCCGCCCGCCCGCGCATCCCGGGGCCGACCGGGGCAAACCGAGTTTGATCAATGACGGGCATCGACTAGCGTGCCCAGACGTGAAAACGAACCGGATCTTCCCGATCCTCCTGACCTGTGCCGTGCTGGGCCTCGCCGCGTGCGGCGACGAGAAGCCCTCGACCACGGCCGGGCCGGCAGCCACCTCGGCCTCCGCCGCACCCTCCTCGGCGGCCCCCTCGCCGTCGGCGGCCGCGATGAGCGACAAGGAACTCTGCACCGCCGCAGAGAAGATCAACAAGGACATGCGGGCGAAGCTCATGACCGTCGTGCAGGCGGGCGGCGACCTGACGAAGAAGACCGGCGCGATCCTGACCGAACTCGGTGACCGGGTGACCGAGCTCGCCGCGACCGCCGGCGACGGCAAGGCGGCCACGGCCCTGAAGGAGTTCGGCGCGGAGGCCGGCAAGGCGGGCGCGGCCGCCGACCCGGGCACCGCCGCCGACAACCCCGCCATGGAGAAGGCCAGCAAGGACATCAACGCCGCCTGCCAGACGGCTGGCGCGCCGACCACCTTCTGACACCGACGCCCCGGGTCGTCCGTCCGGCGCGTACCGGACGGACGACCTGTCGGCTCAGTTGCCGGTCACCCAGTTCCAGGCGGAGACCACCCACTCGGTCTGCTGGAGATACGCCACACCGACGCCGACCAGGAACAACGCGGTGACCAGGTGGGCGCCCCGGGCGCTGCGGCGCACCCGGCCGAACTGCCGCTCCAGGATCAGCCGGCCGAGCAGCCGGGCCAGCGCGAACAGGCCGACCGCGGTGAGCAGGCTGAGCACGAACGTCAGCAGCGGGGCGACCAGGTTGCCCCGGCCGGAGATCGCCCAGATGCCCCAGCACACGAACGCGAACAGCGCACCGGCGGCGCTCAGCTCCCCGCCCTTGCGCGCCTGGGCCAGGTGCCAGCTCATCGGCCGGCGGGGCGCCGGCTCCGCCGCCCAGTCGCCGTGCTCGACGGTGGGGAACTGCTCGGTACGGGGCGTACGCGACGGGCGCGGCTGACCGACCGCCGCCACCCCGCGCTGGAACGCGTCCCGCTGCGGGGGCACCACCCCCGGCTGGGGCGGCACCTCCACGGTGCGCTCGGCCCACGGCTGTGTCTGGTCCGCCATCTTCGTCCTCCCCCTCGACCGATTCCGGCCTCGGTTCCGAGGGTAGCCAGCCCGCAAATAGGGTGCCGACCCCCATCGCGGTGCGATACACACGTGCCGTGACTGACGTGGTGGTATCCCGGGCCGAGGACTTCGACGACATCGCGGCGCTGCTGGCGCTGGCCTTCCACGGCGATCTCGACCCCGAGGTGCAGGCGCTCGAACGCCCGATCTTCGAGCCGGACCGGTCGCTGCTGGTCCGCGACGGCGGCACGGCGGTGGCGCACGCCGCCGCGTTCAGCCGCGACCTCGCGGTGCCCGGCGCGGACCTGCCGGCCGCGCACGTGACGATGGTCGCGGTCGCGCCGACGCACCGGCGGCGCGGCCTGCTCACCACACTGATGCGGCGCCAGCTGCGGGACGTCCGCGACGCCGGCCGCGAGCCGATCGCGGTGCTCTGGGCCAGCGAGGGCCGCATCTACCCCCGCTTCGGCTACGGGTCCGCGGCCCCGCGCTACGTGCTGTCGGTGGACACCACCGGCCTGCGGCTGCCCGCACCGGCGCCCGCCGAGGGCAGGCTGCGACTGGGCCGTCCGGACGCGCACCGGGACGAGCTGGCCCGGCTGTACGAGCGGGTCCGCACCGAGCGTCCCGGCTGGTCCCGGCGCGACGAGCGCTGGTGGTCGTACGTGCTGGCGGACCTCAAGGCGCACCGGGGCGGTGCCACCGAGCGCCGGGTGCTGCTGCACGAAGGCGCCGAGGGCCTCGACGGGTACGCGCTCTACCGGACGAAGGACAGCTCGTCGGCCACCGGGCCGCAGGCCGAGGTGCAGGTCGGCGAGGTGGTGGCGGCGACGCCCGAGGCGTACACGGCGCTGTGGCGGCTGCTGCTCTCGGTCGACCTGACCCGCCGGCTGTCGTTCCCGATCGCGGCCCTGGACGAGCCGTTGCTGCGGCTGGTGGACGAGCCCCGCCAGCTCTCCCCGCAGCTCGCCGACGCGCTCTGGGTACGGGTGGTGGACGTGCCGGCCGCGCTCGCCGCCCGGCGCTACGCCCCGGACGTCGACGTGGTGATCGAGGTCACCGACGAGCTGCTGAAAGAGAACACCGGCCGCTGGCGGCTGGTCGGCGGACGCGACGGCGCGCAGTGCACGCCCACCACCGCCCCGGCCGGGCTGGCGTGTGACGTACGCGCTCTCGGCGAGCTGTACCTCGGCGGCGCGAACCCGTACGCGCTGGCCGCCGCCGGCCGCGTCCGGGAGCTGATCCCGCACACGCTGGCCGCGCTCACCCCCGCCTTCACCTGGCACCGCACCCCCTCCCCCATGGAGGTCTTCTAGCCCTCACCCCCGCCCCGCCCGCCCGGCCGCCCCGCCCGCCCGGCCGCCCTGGCGATCATGAAGTTGGCGGCATGAACCGTCCGGTTTGTCCCGGCCAACTTCATGATCGCGCGGGTGGGGGCACGGGTGCGCCCGGAGGGGGTGTGGGGGCGGTACGGTCGGGGGATGGGTGAGGCGGAGCGACGGCGACGGCGGCTGCGGCATCACGGCGAGGCCGCCCCGCCGACGGAGACCGCCGGCACCGGTGCCGGTACCGGTGCCGACGGCACGGGCACCGGCGGCACCACTGCCAGTACGACACCGGTACACGACGACGTGGCGCCCCGGTCACCGCGCGGCGGCCGGCCGGGCGAGCCGGAGCCCCGGGGACGCCGCGCCGCCGCGCCCGCCGAGGAGGGCGAGCGCGGGCTGCGCGGGCTGGTCGGCTCCGGCTCGTCGCAGGTGAGCGTGACGGCCGCGCTGCGGGCACGGGACGCCGCCCGCCCCACCGAGGACGACCTCGCCGAGGCCGAGCAGCGCGTGGTGCTCATCCGCCGCAACTGGGTGCCGCGCGAGGAGCTGCCCCGCAACGGGCGGTGAGCCGGAGGCGTCCGCTCAGGCGGGCAGCTCGGGCAGGCGGCGGCTCTGCTCGTAGGCGGCCACCTGCTCGATGCGCCGGCTGTGCCGGGGGTTGCCGGAGAACGGCGTGGTGAGGAACGCCTCGACGAGCGCTGTGGCCTCGCCCAGCGTGTGCTGCCGGGCGCCGATGGCGACGACGTTCGCGTCGTTGTGCTCGCGGGCCAGCTGGGCGGTGTCGACGTTCCAGGCGAGCGCCGCCCGGACGCCCGCGACCTTGTTCGAGGCGATCTGCTCGCCGTTGCCGGAGCCACCGATCACCACGCCGAGGCTGCCCGGGTCGCCGACCACCCGGTCACCGGTGTGCAGGCAGAACGCCGGGTAGTCGTCGTCCGGGTCGAAGACGTGCGGTCCCACGTCGACCACCTCGTAGCCCTGCTTGGCCAGGTGGTTGGCGAGGTGCACCTTCAACTCGAAACCGGCGTGGTCGGATCCCAGGTAGACGCGCATACCGCGCAGTCTGACAGGCCCGCCTCCGGGCCGGCGCGCGGGCGGCGACCCGGAGGCGGATTCGTCACACGGTCAGTGCGGCAGCTCGGCCACGACCAGGCCGGCCCGCGCCTTCGGGGTGAACCAGGTGCTCTTGCGCGGCATCTTCTCCCGGGCCAGGTTCACCGCGACGAAGTCGTCGACAGTCACCGGCGCGACGAGCACCGCCAGCTCGGCCCGGCCGGCGTCCACCTCACCGACGAGCCAGCTCGCCGGGTAGTCGCCGCCCACGTACGTGATCCGCTTGTCGCCCGGGTCGAGGCCCAGCGCGTCGCGCAGCAGCAGGCGCTCGACGAGCGCGTGGTCGAGGTTCTCCAGCCGGGCGGCGCCGACGTGCGGCAGCGTCACCGCGTACCCCCGGCCGCCGAGGTAGAGGTGCACGACGCCGCCGGTGGCCGGCACGTCGACCGGCCCGTCCACCGGGGTGACCTCCGCGCCCGCCGCGCGCAGCCGGTCGAGCAGCTCGTCCGGCGTGGTGGTCAGCTCGCTGACCAGCCGGTTGTAGGGCTGGATGGCGACCGACGCGGGCGTGGTGATCACCGACAGGAAGCGCGGGAAACCGCCGGTCTGCGCGGCCAGGCTGCGGTGGTTGCCGTCCGCGACCACCAGCTCCCCGCCGCCGGCCAGCGCGGTCAGCTCGTCCTGCGCCTGGCCCGGGCCGAGCAGCCAGATCGCGTGCGTCCGGCCGGACTGGTCGACGTCCGTCGCGGCGGGCGCGCCGGCCGCGTCGGTCGCCGCCGCGAGCGCGGCGTGCAGCTCGTCGCCCTTGCCGGTCTGGAGCAGGAGTACGGGCGAGAGCAGGTGACCGAGCGCCTCGGCCAGGGCGACGCGCTCGCGCACCTTGGCGATGAACACGTCCTCGTTGCGGATCACCAGGCCCGGCTCGTCGGCGCGGGTGGAGATCTGGTCGGTGTCGACCATGGCCCACAGCCCGTACGCGCTCTCCTCGCCCGGCGCGCTGATCCGGTAGAGCACCACCACCTGCTCGGCGGGCGTGTAGCTGCCGTCCGCCTTCGCCTCGGCCAGGCGCGCCACCGCGTCCGGCAGCGCGTCGAGGAAGGACTTCCCGAGGCTGCCGGGCGCCCGGTGGGGCATCTCGATGCCCAGGGCGCTGTGCGGATTCGCCTCGACGATGGAGGTGATCTCCGCGTCGTCGGCGAACTCGTCGTAGTTCTGCGCGCCGGTGCCGCCAGTGGTGATCCAGGCCCGGGTGATCGGATGCACGACCGTCATGTCCGCTGACGCTACCCGGGCCCCGATCGGCGCCGCCGCCGGACTCACCCGCTTACCACCAGGTGAAAGGAAGGGCCCCCTCTTAACGCCGGGAAGGACAGCTCAGGCGGTGGAGTTGCGGTGCCGGCCCGGGGTCGGGCGGCGGGTCGCCGGGGCGGGGCGGGAGCCGGCGTTGAGGCGTACCGTCGTCGCCCCCGCGGCCGGGTGGGCGGCGGCGCCGGGCCGCGACGGCGCGCGGCCGGGGCGGCCGGTCTCGCCCGGCGGTGTCATCCGCGAGGTGGCCACCACCCGGGCCACGCCGACCACGATCGGCGGGGCCAGCAGGTCGGCCACCTCGGCCGGGCCGGCCGGCCAGTGGCTCTCGGTCACCGACCAGTACGTCGCACCGGAGTCCTCGGTCGCCTGCCGCGGCGCGTCGTCGGACATGTGGCGGTGCTTGGCCATGGGAACGCCTCCAGGAGCTGCCGTGTTGCGGCCCCGCGGGCCGTCGGCTGGGACACCCGGTGAAACGAGCCCCGCACCGGCCCGGTGACGGGCGGGTGCGGGGCTCGGGGCGTGCTGCCGGTGTTAAGAAGGGGCCCTTCCTCTACCGGAGGCGTTAAGAAGGGGCCCTTCCTTACCCCTCAGTCGAAGATGGGGCCCTGCTCCCGGGTGCGCTTCAGCTCGTAGAAGCCGGGGGTGCCGGCGACGAGCAGCACGCCGTCCCAGAGGCGGCCGGCCGCCTCGCCCTTCGGCGCCGGGGTGATCACCGGGCCGAAGAAGGCGACCTGCCCGCCGTCCGGACCCGGGGCGTGGATCACCGGGGTGCCCACGTCGGTGCCGACCGGCCGCATGCCCGCCTCGTGGCTGGCCCGCAGCGCCTCGTCGTACTGGGTGGACTCGGCCGCGTCGGCGAGCGCCGGGTCCAGGCCCACCTCGGTGAGCGCGCCCACCAGCATGTCCCGGCCCAGGCCCTCCTTGCCGAGGTGGATCCGGGTGCCCATCGCGGTGTAGAGCTTCGCCAGCGCCTCGGCGCCGTGCGCCTGCTCGACGGCGATGCACACCCGCACCGGGCCCCAGCCGTCGCGCATCAGGTCCCGGTACTCCTCCGGCAGTTCCCGGCCGTCGTTGAGCACGGACAGGCTCATCACGTGGAACCGGATGTCCACATCCCGGACCTGCTCGACCTCCAGCAGCCAACGGGAGGTGATCCACGCCCACGGGCACAGCGGGTCGAACCACATGTCCGCGGTGACACGTTCGGTCACGGTGTTTTCCCTTCACGGCATCGTCGCGCCGGGGACCCGACGCGGTCACCTCCGATCCTCACCCCGTACCCCGTCGACCGGTACCGGAATGAGAGCGTGACCTCGACCACCGGGAGCGGTCCGTGCATGGAAGACTCGGTTCTCGACGGGCCGTCACGAGCGGCCGGGCAGAACCGGCGCCGCGGGGCGCGGCGAGACGAGTGGGATGGAGACGAACAGTGCCGGGAGTGCGCAACCTGACCCAGGTCGAGGCGACGGAGCGGGCCCGCCTGCTCGAGGTGACCGGGTACGACATCAGCCTTGACCTGTCGACCGCGGTGCAGCCCACCGGTCGCACGTTCCGCTCGGTGACCGAGGTCCGGTTCCGCTGCGCCGAACCGGGGGCGACCACGTTCATCGAGACAGCCGCCGAATCGGTGCGGTCGGCCACACTCAACGGCGAGCCGGTGGACCTGTCCGGCTGGTCCGCCGAGAAGGGACTCACGCTCAGCGGCCTGGCCGCCGAGAACGTGCTGGTGGTCGACGCCGACTTCGGCTACTCCAACAGCGGGCAGGGCCTGCACCGGACCGTCGACCCGGTGGACGGCGAGACCTACCTCTACAGCCAGTTCGAGACCGCCGACGCGCAGAAGGTCTACGCCTGCTTCGACCAGCCCGACCTGAAGAGCGTCTACACCTGGCACGCCACCGTCCCGGACCACTGGCGGGTCGTGTCGAACATGCCGGTGGCCCGCGAGGAGGCCGCCGGTGAGGGCCTGAAGACGGTGCACTTCACCGTGTCGGAGCGGATGAGCACCTACATCACCGCGCTCTGCGCCGGGCCGTACCACGAGGTGCGGCGCACCCACGACGGCATCGACATGGGCTACTTCTGCCGGGCCAGCATGGCCCCGCACATGGACGCCGACGACCTGCACCTGATCACCACGCAGGGCTTCGACTTCTTCCAGGAGAAGTTCGGGGTGCGCTACCCGCTGCCCAAGTACGACCAGCTCTGGGTGCCGGACTTCAACGCCGGCGCGATGGAGAACTTCGGCTGCGTCACGCACGCCGAGTCGCACTACATCTTCCGCTCGCAGGTCACCGACTTCGAGTACGAGCAGCGCGCCAACACGATCCTGCACGAGCTGGCGCACATGTGGTTCGGTGACCTGGTCACCATGCGCTGGTGGAACGACCTGTGGCTCAACGAGTCGTTCGCCGAGTGGGCCAGCCACTGGTGCAACACGCACGCCACCCGCTTCACCGACGCCTGGACCACGTTCCTGTCGATCCGCAAGAACTGGGGTTACCGGCAGGACCAGCTCTCCTCCACCCACCCGGTCTACTGCGAGATGCCGGACCTGGAGGCCGTCGAGGTCAACTTCGACGGCATCACGTACGCCAAGGGCGCGAGCGTGCTCAAGCAGCTCGTCGCGTACGTGGGCGAGGAGCCGTTCCTGGCCGGCCTGCGCGCCTACTTCGGCAAGTACGCCTGGGGCAACGCCACCTTCGACGACCTGCTGTCCGAACTGGAGGCGGCCTCCGGCCGGGAGCTGCGCAAGTTCGCCGCCCAGTGGCTGGAGACCGCGCAGGTCAACACGTTGCGCCCGGAGGTGACCATCGGCGCCGACGGCACGTACGAGCGGGTGGTGGTCCGGCAGGAGGCGCCGTCGGCCTACCCGACGCTGCGTACCCACCGCATCGGCGTCGGCCTGTACGACCTGACCGACGGCCGGCTGGTGCGCCGCGAGCTGATCGAGACGGACGTGACCGGCGAGCTGACCGAGCTGTCCGAGCTGCACGGCAAGCCGGCCGCCGACGTGCTGCTGCTCAACGACGAGGACCTCACGTACGCCAAGCTGCGGCTGGACGAGCGGTCGATGGCCACTGTGGTGCAGCACATCGCCGGCTTCGACTCGTCGCTGGCCCGGGCGCTGTGCTGGACCGCCGCCTGGGACATGACCCGCGACGCCGAGCTGTCGGCCCGCGACTACGTGGCGCTGGTGCTGGCCGGGCTGACCGCCGAGACCGACATCAACCTGGTGACGGCCACGCTGCGGCAGGCGACCACGGCGCTCACCTTCTACGCCGACCCGGCGTGGGCGCCGACCGGCTGGGCCGACCTGGCCCGTACCGCGCGGACCGCGCTCGCGGCGGCCGAGCCGGGGAGCGGCTTCCAGCTCGCCTGGGCCCGGTCGTACGCCTCGTCGGCCCGCTCCGCTGAGGACCTGGCCACGCTGCGCGGCTGGCTGGACGGCAACGGGGTGCCGGAGGGGCTGACCGTCGACACGGAGCTGCGCTGGACGGTGCTCCAGTCGCTGGTCGCCAACGGCGCGGCCGGTGCCGCCGACGTGGACGCGGAGCTGGCCGGCGACCGTACCGCCAGCGGCGAGCGGGAGGCCGCGTACGCGTACGCGCTGGTGCCGACCGTCGAGAACAAGGCCGCGGTGTGGGCGCTGCTCACCGGCCCGGACGCGCTGCCCAACTGGCGCAACCGGGCGCTGTTGCAGGGCTTCACCCACGCGGCGCAGGTCGAGCTGACCGCGCCCTACCGGGAGCGGTACTTCGCCACGGTGGACCAGGTGTGGGCGCAGCGCGACAGCGAGCCGGCGCAGGAGTTCGTGCAGCTCGCCTACCCGGCGCACCTGGTCGAGGAGGACACCGTCGCGGCCACCGACGCGTGGCTGGCCCAGGACGGCCGGCCGGCGTCGCTGCGGCGGCTGGTCGCCGAGGGCCGCGACGGCGTGGTCCGCGCGCTGAAGGCCCGGGAGCGGGACGCGCGCAGCGCCTGAGTGAGGCACGTCGGCCGGGGCCGGCGCGGGTGGCAGTCCGCGCCGGCCCCGGCCGTTTTCGTGGGCCAGCCCCGCTGACACGAGAAAGCCCGGCCCACGCGTACGCGGGGCCGGGCTTCGTCGTGTGTGCGGGCGGGGATCAGCCCTTGCCGGCGTGGCTGGCGAGCTGGTCGAGGCCCTGGATGATGCCGCCGGCCAGGTCGCCGCCGCCGAAGGAGGCCACCATGGAGAGCGCGGCCAGCTTGGCGTACGTGTCCGGGATGCGCTTGCGCGCGTACTTGCCGGTGACGATCTCCAGCTGCCGCTGGTTGGGCGACACCGCGATCAGCACCGAGCGGTCCGGGTCGGCGAGCTGGCGGTGCAGCCGCTCGGCGTGCTCCCGGATCGGCTCGTCGAGGCCGCCGACGTAGACCGAGAAGACCAGACCGGTGCCCTGGTCGGCGAGGCGCAGGGCCTCGTCGATGCGGAGCAGCTGACGGGTCGAGAACGGTCCGTCCAGCACCTCGGGCGGGGTGCCCGTCCCCGTCGTGGGCCGCGCTTCACCAACGGTCACTTGCGCCTCCGGTTCCACCGGCCGGCGCCTCCCGGCCGGCCTGCTCCTGCTTGCGGCTGGTCAACGCCGGCGCCTGCGCCCCGGCGGCCAGCGCCGTGCCGGCCGAGTCGGCCAGCTGCTCCGGACGGCCCAGGAACCAGACCGGAGTGAAGTCGAAGGGCCGGCCCGGCCGGTAGCGCTTGGCGCCGCCACCGTTGCCGCGGCTGCCGACGGCCGCCAGGGCGGCGATCAGCAGCACCGCGGCGGCCGGGATGCCGACGAAGACCACCAACGTCTCGGTAACAGACAATCCCAACGCCCCCAGGCGGAAAGAGAGACCAGGAATGGTGCGGGTCGGCCGGTCAGGACCGGTCGCGCCCCACGTCACTTGTGATGTTCACGTTAGCGGAGTCGGCGGCCCGCCAGATTGCGGGGTGCTGATCCCATCCGTCACTCCGGTACTCCAGTTGCGCGGCAGTGGCGAGCAGTGTCGCGTCGTCGCCGTACCGGCCGGTGAGGAGCACCCCGACCGGAAGCCCGTCGGTGGTCCGTCCGAGAGGTAACGAGACGGACGGATCGCCCGTGACGTTGAAGACCGCGCAGTACGGTGAGAAGCGCCGCTGCCGGTCGAAGTCCTCTGCCGGTTCGAGGGCGGCGAACGCGCCCACCGGCGCCTGCGGGGCCGCGAGCGTCGGGCAGAGCAGCAGGTCACACCCGGCGGTACGGCGGACGCCACGGCGTACCTGCGCCTGGAGTTCGCCGAGCGCGGCCATCAGCCGGGCCGCGCCGAGCGCCTCGCCGCGCTCGCGCAGGTAACGGGTCAGTGGCAGCAGGTCGCCCTCCCGCCCGGCCGGGACCGGGGTGACAGCCAGCGCGTACCAGACGGTCTCGAACAGCGGCCACGCCTCGGGGCCGAGCGGCGCGGGGACGTCGACCACCTCGTGGCCGGCGTCGGTGAGCAGCGCGGCGGCCCGGTCGACGGCGGCCACGCAGTCCGGGTGGACCGGTTCGTCGGCGAGCATCGGCGTGGTGAAGCGGCCGACGCGCAGCCGGCCGGGGCCGGTGACGCGGGCGGCGCGGGTGACGCCGAGGTAGCCGCCGGCGGGCGCGGCCGGCGGCAGGTACGGCTCGCCGGGCACCGGGCGGGCGAGCACGTCGAGCAGCGCGGCCACGTCGGCGACGGTGCGGCCGATCGGCCCGTTCACCGGCAGCCCGAAGCCGCCGAAGCCGAGCGGCCCGCCGGAGACCATGCCCCGGCTGGGTTTGTAGCCGACCAGGCCGCAGAGCGCGGCCGGGATGCGCAGCGAGCCGCCGCCGTCGGAGCCCTGCGCCACCGGCACCAGCCCGGCGGCGACCGCTGCTGCCGCGCCGCCGCTGGACCCGCCCGCGGTGTACGCGAGGTCCCACGGGTTTCGGGCCGGCGGCGCCACCAGCCCTTCCGAGTAGAGCGAGCAGCCGAGTTCGGAGGTGGTGGTCTTGCCGAGGCTGACCAGGCCGGCGTCGGCCAGGAGGCGGACCACGTCGGCGTCGACGGGTGGGACGAAGTCGGCGAAGGCCGCGGAGCCGAAGGTGGTGCGGACCCCGGCGGTGAGCGTGAGGTCCTTGATCGCGGTCGGCACCCCGTGCAGCGGGCCGCGCCCCTCGGCTGCGAGCGCGTCGGCGGCCCGGGCGGCGCTCCGGGCCTGCTCGGCGGTAACTGTGACGAACGCGCCGACGGTGTCGCCGAGCCCTTCGACCCGGCGCAGGTGGTGCTCGACCAGTTCCAGGCTGGACAGCTCGCCCCGGCGGATCGCGGCGGCCTGCTCCAGCGCGGTCAGGTCGTGCGGCTCGGCCATGCCGTCCATCCTGCCGGTCCGGCGGCCGGGAGGCCGGGCGACACGTCCGGCGGCCGGTCCACATCCGGGTGATCCGGCCCGCGGCGGCCGGTCCATATGCGGGTGACATGACCGGTTCGGGATGGTCCGCCGGGCGGGCGTGACGCGCAGGATGTGGAGATCGACGCAAGTCGATCGAAGGCCGCCCCCACCACCCCGAGGAGCACGCCGTGCACCACGCACCCGGCACACCGGACCGCCCGTCCCGGCTTCCGCGCGCCCTGCGCCCCCTGCTCGCCCTCGCCCTGACCGCCGCCGGCCTCGCCGCCCTGCCGGTGACCCCGGCCGGCGCCGGTGACGGCGGGCCGGCGGCAGCGCTGGCCGCGAACCCCTACGAGCGCGGCCCCGCGCCCACCACCGCCTCCATCGAGGCCACCCGGGGCCCGTTCGCGACCGCCCAGACCACCGTCTCCGCATCGAGCGTCAGCGGCTTCCGCGGTGGCACGATCTACTACCCGACCAGCACCGCCGAGGGCACGTTCGGCGCGGTCGCGATCTCCCCCGGCTTCACCGCCGGCCAGTCGGCAGTCTCCTGGCTCGGGCCGCGGCTGGCCTCGCAGGGCTTCGTGGTCATCACCATCGACACCCTCTCCGTCTACGACCAGCCGGCCAGCCGCGGCACCCAGCTCCTGGCCGCCCTGGACTACCTGACCAACACCAGCGCGGTACGTACCCGGATCGACCGCAACCGGCTCGCCGTGATGGGGCACTCGATGGGCGGCGGCGGCAGCCTGTCGGCGGCGAACGCCCGGCCCGCGCTCCAGGCGGCGATCCCGCTGACCGGCTGGCACACGACGAAGAACTGGTCGTCGGTACGCGTGCCGACGCTCGTCATCGGCGCCGAGAACGACTCGGTGGCACCGGTGTCGTCGCACTCGGAGCCGTTCTACACCAGCCTGCCGGCCACGCTGGACAAGGCGTACCTGGAGTTGAACGCGGCCAGCCACTCGGCGCCGACCTCGCCGAACGTGACAGTCGCGAAGTACAGCATCTCGTGGCTCAAGCGGTTCGTCGACGACGACACCCGCTACGAGCAGTTCCTCTGCCCGGCGCCTCGCGGCACCGCGATCGAGGAGTACCGGGACACCTGCCCGCACTCCTGAGCCGTTCCGGGTGCGTCTGCCCTCGGCAGACGCACCCGGAGTTCGTCAGCGGCCGAGGAACCGCAGCGCGTTGCCGCCGAGCAACGCGTCCCGCTGCGCGTCGGTGAGGAAGTCCGCCCGGTGCACCACCTGGCCGACCGGCCGCTCCCCCAGCGGGTACGGGTAGTCGCTGCCGAGCAGCACCCGCTCGGCGCCCATGGTGTCCACGAGCAGCCGCAGCGCGGCCGGCTCGAAGACCACCGAGTCGACGTGGAACCTGTCGACGTACGAGCTGGGCGGCGCGCTGGACGCGCCGCGCACCAGGTCTCCGCGGCGGTGCCAGGCGTTGTCGGCGCGGCCCAGCCAGAACGGGAAGCTGCCGCCGCCGTGCGCGAAGCAGATCCGCAGCGTGTCCGGCACCCGGTCGAACACGCCGCCGAGGATCAGCGCGAGCACCGACAGGTGCGTCTCGGCCGGCATCCCGGTCAGCCAGCGGGCCATCCACCGGTCCAGCCGGGGGCCGCCGGGCATGTCCCACGGGTGCACGAACACCGGCACGCCGACCTCGGCGCAGTGGGTCAGGAACTGCACGATGCCCTCGTCGTCCAGGTCCCGGTCGCCGACGTGGTTGCCGATCTCCACGCCGGCGTGCCCCGCCGACAGGCAGCGGTCCAGCTCGGCGCAGGCCGCGTCCGGGTCCTGCAACGGCACCTGGCAGAACGGCACCAGCCGGCCGTTGCCGGCCGCTGTGACCTCCAGCGTGAGGTCGTTGAAGATCCGGGCCACCTTGACCGCCTGGTCGGCCGGTCGGTCGTAGCTGAAGAACACCGGGGTGGGCGAGACGACCTGCACGTCCACGCCGTCGGCCTCCATGTCGGCCAGCCGGGTCGGCGCGTCCCAGCACTGCGCGCCGATCGGGCGGAACTCCGTCTCCCCCACCATGATCATGGCGGCGCGCTCGGAGTCCACCCGCAGCCAGGGCCAGCCGGACCCGCCGCACGCCGCGGCGAGGTCCGGCCACCCCTTCGGTACGACGTGCGTGTGCACGTCCACGACCGGCACGCGTCAGCCCTTGCCCGGGTGCAGCGCGCCGCAGTTGTCGCAGGTACGGGCCTTCTCGTCGGCGTAGAAGGCGGCGAAGACCGGGGGCAGGTCGGCGGCGATGTCGCGGACCTGCAACTCCACCTCGTGCACCTTGTGGTGGCACTCGCCGCAGTACCACTGGAACTTCTCCAGCGTGCCCTCCTCGCGGACCCGCTCGATCACCATGCCGATCGAGCCGGCCTCGGGACGCTGCGGCGAGTGCGGCGTGTTGCGCGGCAGCATCCACATCTGCCCCTCGCGCACGTGCACCGTACGCGGGCCCTCGGGCAGCATCAGGTTGATGTGCATGTTGCCCTTGACCTGGTAGAAGAACTCCTCGTACGGGTCGACGTGGAAGTCCGTGCGCTGGTTCGGGCCGCCCACCACCATGACGATGAAGTCGTCGCTGCCGGGCAGCATCTCCTTGTTGCCCACCGGGGGCTTGAGCAGGTGCTGGTTCTCGCCGATCCAGCCGGAGAAGCTGAACGGCTCGGCGATCTCACTCATGGGAACCTCCCGACGGAAGTAGGGCGACGGCCTGCATCTCGATCAGCAGATGCGGGTGCGGAAGCTGGTGCACGGCGACTGTGGTCCGGGTCGGCCCGGTGGCGTCGAAGAACTCCGCCCACACCTCGTTGTAGCCGCCGAAGTCGTTCATGTTGACCAGGTAGCTGGTGACCTGCACCAGGTCGTTCAGGTCGGCGCCGACCGAGCGGAGCAGGTCGCGGATGTTCTCGACCACGGCCCGGGTCTGCTCCCGGATGTCCAGGTCGGTGGTGCCGAACTCGTCCACCGACAACCCGGCGAACGTGTTGTCCGGCCGGCGCGACGACGTACCGGAGACGTAGACGAACCCGCCGGCCACCTTGACGTGCGGGAACGCGCCCCGCGGCACGGCCTTCCCGGCCACCACCCGGGCGGTCACGGCAGAACCGCCTTCCGTTCGCGACTGCGGGGCTCGCAGACCCGGCTCACTCCTCGCGCTCACCGGGCCGCTTTCCGTTCGCGACTGCGGGGCTCGCAGACCCGGCTCACTCCTCGCGCTCACGAGAGGGCCTTCATCGAGGCGGAACCCAGCTTCTCCACAGTGGCGCGGACGTGCGCACCGGGGCGCAGCGGCACCGCGGCGGTGGCCGCGCCGGCCAGGAACACCCAGCCCTTGCGCAGTCGTACGCCGTGCCGGCCGGCCAGCCGCAGCCCCTCGTCCAGCGCGCGGCGCGGGTCGCCGAGGATGGCAGCGGTCGAGCCGACCTGCGCCACCCGCCCGTCGATCTCCAGCAGCACGCCGAGGTTGTCCAGCCCGTCCGGCACCGGTGACCACGGCCCCACCACGAACGCGGCGGCCGAGGTGTTGTCGGCGATCACGTCCGGCAGCGAGAAGGTGAAGTTCGCGTACCGGGAGTCGATCAGCTCGATCGCCGGGGCGACCGCGCGGACGGCACGGGTGAACGAGCCGACCGGTTCGCCCGGGTCGGGCAGCCGGTCCAGCAGGAACGCCACCTCCGGCTCGACCCGGGGGTGGATGAAGTCGCCGACGTCGACGCCGCCGCCGTCGGGCACCCGCATCACGTCGGTCAGCCGGCCCCAGATCACCTCGTCCACGCCGACCTGCGCCATCTTGGCCTTGCTGGTGAGCCCCATCTTGAGGCCGACCAGCCGCTCACCCCGGTCGAGGCGGCGCTTGACCAGCGCGGTCTGCACCGCGTACGCGGCGTCGACGTCGAGGCCGGTCTCGGCGGCCAGCTGCGGGATCGCGGTGGCGTCGTCGGCCGCCGCGCCCAGCTTCTCCGCGATGCCGGCGATGTCCGGCCCGATCATGAGTTCTCCCTACCCGCCAGGTCCAGTGCCACGTCCACGATCATGTCCTCCTGGCCGCCGACCATCCGGCGGCGGCCCAGCTCGACCAGGATCGAGCGGACGTCCACGCCGTACTTGGCCGAGGCCCGCTCGGCGTGGCGCAGGAAGCTGGAGTAGACACCCGCGTACCCCAGGGAGAGCGTCTCCCGGTCGACCTGGACCGGCCGGTCCTGCAACGGGCGGACCAGGTCGTCGGCGGCGTCCATCAGCGCGAACACGTCGCAGCCGTGCTTCCAGCCGTGCAGCTCGGCGACCGCCACGAACACCTCCAGCGGCGCGTTGCCCGCGCCGGCGCCCATACCGGCCAGCGACGCGTCCACCCGGACGGTCCGCCCGGACGGCGAGCCGAGCGGGCCGTCGCCGAGGATCCGGCCGTGCTCGACCGCGAGCACGCTGTTCGCCACACCAAGCGACAGGTTGTGGTGCGCGTGGATGCCGATCTGCGTCTCGGGTTCCAGCACCTGCCGGTACGCGTCGACGCGCTGCGCCACGTCCGACATCAGCAGCCGGCCGCCGGAGTCGGTGACGTAGACGCAGTGCGCGCCGTACGACTCCATCAGCTTGGCCTGTGCGGCCAGCCCGGCCGGGTCGTTGAGGTGCGACATCATCAGGAACCCGGAGACGTCCATGTCGTTCTCCCGGGCCCAGGCGATGTGCTGGGCGGAGATGTCCGCCTCGGTGCAGTGGGTGGCGATCCGGACGCTGGTCACGCCGAGCGCCTTCGCCGCCTTCAGGTCGGCGATGGTGCCGATGCCCGGCAGCAGCAGCGTGGTGAGCCGCGCGGTGGTCAGCACCTCGGCTGCGGCGGCGATCCAGTCCGCGTCGGCTGCGGCGCCGTGCCCGTAGTTGACGCTGGAACCGGCCAGGCCGTCGCCGTGCGCCACCTCGACCGCCGCCACACCGGCCGCGTCGAGCGCGGCCGCGATGGTACGCACCTGGTCGACCGTGTAGCGGTGGGCGACGGCGTGCATGCCGTCGCGCAGCGTCACGTCCTGGATGTAGAGGTCGGTCATCGGGCACTCACCTCCGGGGAACGCAGCGCCACCAGCCGCTCCGCGGTACGCAGCGCGGCCGACGTCATGATGTCCAGGTTCCCGGCGTACGCGGGCAGGTAGTGCCCGGCGCCGGAGACCTCCAGGAACACCGACACCTGGAGGCCGGCGAAGTGCCGGCCGAGCACCGGCGCGTACGTGTCCACGGCGTCGAACTGCACGTCCTGCTTGAGCCGGTAGCCGGGCACGTACTCCTGCACGGCCTTCACCATGTCGGCCACCGAGGCGGCGATCGCGCCCCGGTCGGCGTCGGCGTCCGGGCACAGGCAGTAGACCGTGTCACGCATCAGCAGCGGCGGGTCGGCCGGGTTCAGCACGATGATGGCCTTGCCGCGCTCGGCGCCGCCGACCACCTCGATGGCGCGGGCGGTGGTCTCGGTGAACTCGTCGATGTTGGCCCGGGTGCCGGGCCCGGCTGACTTCGAGGCGATCGAGGCGACGATCTCGCCGTACGCGACGGGGGTGACCCGGCCGACCGCGTGCACGATCGGCACTGTGGCCTGGCCGCCGCAGGTCACCATGTTGACGTTCGGCTCGCCCAGGTGCTCGTCGAGGTTCACCGGCGGCACCACGTACGGGCCGATCGCCGCGGGCGTCAGGTCGACGACGGTACGGCCGTGCGCCCGCAGCACCTCGTCGTGACGCTTGTGCGCGCCGGCCGAGGTGGCGTCGAAGACGAGCTGGACGTCCGCGAACTCGGGCAGCGCGACGAGGCCGTCGACGCCCTCGGCGGTGGTGGTCACGCCGAGCCGGCGGGCCCGGGCCAGACCGTCCGAGGCCGGGTCGATGCCGGCCATCGCCACCATGCGCAGGCTCTCACTGAGCCGCAACACCTTGATCATCAGGTCGGTGCCGATGTTGCCCGACCCGAGCACCGCCACTCCGACAGTCATGACGTTCCCTCCGAGGAGAAACAGGTACGCACCGAGCCGAGCCCGGAGATGCGCGCCTCGTACGCGGTGCCGGGCGTGACCGGCACCATCGGGCCGAGCGCGCCGGAGAGCACCACGTCACCGGCCTTGAGCGGGTCGCCCGCCCGGGCCATGGTCGCGGCCAGCCACTGCAACGCGTGCAGCGGATTGCCGAGGCAGGCCGCGCCCGCGCCGACCGAGACCGGCTCACCGGCGTGCTCCAGCACCATGCCGCACAGCCGCAGGTCCACGTCGGCGAGCCGCCGGGGCGCGGTGCCGAGCACGAACAGCCCACTGGAGGCGTTGTCAGCGACCGTGTCCACGATGGAGATGTCCCAGTCGGCGATCCGCGAGTCGACGATCTCGATGGCCGGCAGCACGTGGTCCACCGCCCGGATCAGGTCGACTGTGGTGACCCGCTCGTCCGGCAGGTCCGCGCCGAGCACGAAGGCGATCTCCGCCTCCACCCGCGGCTGGAGCAGCCGGCCGATCGGCACCTCGACGCCGTCGCCGACGGCCATGTCGTCGAACAGCACCCCGAAGTCGGGCTGGAAGACGCCGAAGCTCTCCTGCACGGTCCGCGACGTCAGCCCGATCTTCGCGCCGACGCGGCGGTGTCCCTTGCCCAGCCGTTGCCGGGTGTAGACCTGCTGCACCTGGTACGCGGCCTCGATGTCGCCCTCGGGCAGCAGCCGGCCGCGCAGCGGCGGGCAGGGCTTCCCCTCCTGCCGGGCCACTGCGAGTTCCCGGTTGGCGGCCTCGATGTCCACGGTCATGGCGGCTCCTCGCTTACGTCGCTGGGGATTCCGGCCATTCTGCCCACCGCGCGCGCTCATGACAGGTCCACGCAGACGTTGGTGAGTTCGGAGTAGAAGTCGAGCGAGTGCACGCCGCCCTCGCGGCCCACGCCGGACGCCTTCACGCCGCCGAACGGGGTGCGCAGGTCGCGCAGGAACCAGGTGTTCACCCAGACGATGCCGGCGTCGAGCCGGGCGCCGGCCCGGTGCGCCCGGCCCACGTCCCGCGTCCACACCGTCGCCGCCAGGCCGTAGGCGGTGCCGTTGGCCAGCGCGAACGCCTCGTCCTCGTCGTCGAACGGCGCGACGTGCACCACCGGGCCGAAGATCTCCTCCTGGTTGGTGCGGGCGTCCGCCCCCAGGCCGGTGAGCACCGTCGGCTGCACGTACGCCCCGCCGTCGCGGGCGTCGCCGAAGCGCGGCGTGCCGCCACCGGCGCGCACCTCGGCGCCCTCGGTACGGGCCAGCGCGTAGTGGCCGAGCACCTTGTCCCGGTGCCCGTGCGAGATGAGCGGCATGTTCGCCGTGGCCTCGTCGTCCGGCCAGCCGTACGCCAGCTCGTCGGCGCGCTTGGACAGCCGCGCGGTGAACTCCTCGAACACCGGCCGCTGCACGTAGATGCGCTCGGTGCACAGGCACACCTGGCCGCCGTTGGTGAAGCTGGACCGCACCGAACCGGCGACCGCCGCGTCCAGGTCGGCGTCGGCGAACACCAGGCCGGCGTTCTTGCCGCCCAGCTCGAAGCTGACCGCCTTCACGCCGTCGGCGGCGGCGCGCATGATCGCGCTTCCGGTCGCCGACTCGCCGGTGAACGTGATCGCGTCCACGCCCGGGTGCCGGGTCAGGTGCTCGCCGGCCGAGCCGGGGCCGAAGCCGTGCACCAGGTTGAACACACCGTCGGGCACGCCCGCCGCGGCCATCACCTCGGCCAGCAGCGTGGCCGAGGCGGGGGTCTCCTCGCTGGGCTTGACCACTACGGCGTTGCCGCAGGCCAGGGCCGGGGCGACCTTCCAGGTGAGCAGCAGCAGCGGCAGGTTCCACGGCACGATCACCGCGACCACGCCGACCGGCTTGCGGACCGCGTAGTTCAGCGCCCGGCCCCCGGCCGGGGTGACAGTGGTGAACGACTCGGTGGGCGCGGTGGCCACGATCTCGGCGAACGCCCGGAAGTTCGCAGCGCCGCGCGGGATGTCGAGCGTACGGGCCTGCGAGATGGCCTTGCCGGTGTCGGCGACCTCGGCGGCGACCAGGTCGTCGAAGCGCCGTTCCAGCTCGTCGGCGACCCGGCGCAGCACCTCGGCGCGTTCCCGCTCCCCCATCCGGCCCCACGGGCCGCGCAGCGCCGACCGGGCCGCGGCGACCGCGTCGTCCACTGTCGACTGGGACGCCTCGACCACCTCGAACACCGGCTCGCCGGTGACCGGGCTGCGCTTGGTGAACCGGCTGCCGACGTCGACGAACTCGCCGCCGACGAAGTTGCGCAGCAGGCCGGGGCCGTCCGGCGCGTGGCCGGTCATCAGGCGGGGATCCCAGAGCGTCATCGCCGCCTCCCCAGCGCCGCGCGCACACCGCCGGCCAGCAGCGCGACCGCGCCGGCCGCTACCGCGCCGACCACCGCGTACTGCGCGCGCACCCGGCGGCGCACCTGCGCGTACGGGGTGGTGGAGAACGAGACCAGCTCGTACTGGGAGACGTAGCGGCCGGGCAGCGCGCGTTCCAGCGCGTGCTCGACCTGCTTGCGGGTCCGGAACACCGGCGAGGCGACCTTGTCCCGCATCTCCACGAAGTTCGCCAGCGCCATCCGGGCGATCGCCTCGGCGTTGTCCTGGCGGCGGTGCTGGAACAGCGGCAGCGCGGCGGCCCACTCGTCGTCGCACTCGTCGAGGCAGCGGTCCAGCTCGACCACGTCCTCGAACGCGCAGTTCGCGCCCTGGCCGTAGAACGGCACGATGGCGTGCGCGGCGTCGCCGATCAGGCCGACCCTGCCTGCCACCTGCCACGGCGTGCAGCGCACGGTGCCGAGCACACCGACCGGGTTGTGCTGGTAGTCGTCGACCAGGTTCGGCGCGAGCGGGACCAGGTCCGGGTAGTGGGTGGCGAAGAACTGCTCGATCGCCGCCGGGCTGCTCAGCGAGGCGAAGCTGCGGGTGCCGTGGGTGGGCCAGAACAGCGTGCAGGTGAAGGAGCGGTCCGGGTTCGGCAGCGCGATCATCATCGAGGTGCCGCGCGGCCAGATGTGCAGCGCGCCCGGGTCGAGCGCGAACTCCCCGCCCAGCGGCGGGATGGTCAGCTCCTTGTAGCCGTAGTCGAGGAAGTCCAGGCTCTCGGTCAGGCCGCCGTACGCGAGCAGTTGCCCACGCACCGCGGAGCCGGCGCCGTCGGCGCCGAGGACGACCGAGGCGGTGGCGGTGACCTTGCCCTGCGGGGTCTCGAACGTCATCTCGCCGCCGAGCGGGTCGAGCCCGACCAGCCGGTGGTCGAACGCGACGCGCACGTTCGGCAGCGCGGCGGCGGCGTCGAGCAGCGCGTTGTTCAGCGCGCCCCGGCTGATCGAGTTGATCGCCCGGTCCCCGGATCCGCTGTAGGACTGGAACTCCGGCTCGCCCTCGACCGGGTGGATCATGCGGCCGCGCATCGGCAGCGCGTCCGCCATGACCTCGTCCTCCAGGCCGATGCGGCGCAGCGCGTCCAGGCCACGCTCGGACAGCGCCAGGTTGATCGACCGGCCCCGCTCGGCGGTGCCGGTACGCGGGTCGGGCCGCCGCTCGTAGAGGGCCACCGGGTAGCCGCGCCGGGCCAGGTAGCAGGCCAGCAGACAGCCGGCCAGCCCGGCGCCGACCACGGCGATCTCGTCGCGCTCGCTCACGAGCCCTCCTTCTCAAACGTTGCCGCCAGCGCCTCGGCGACCCGCCAGCAGTCGTGGTACGAGGAGTACAGCGGCACCGGCGCGAACCGGACGATGTCCGGCTCCCGGGCGTCGGCGACCACGCCGTGCTCGTGCCGCAGCCGCTTGGTCAGCTCGTTCGCGCTGCCCACCCCGATCCGCACCGAGAGCTGACAACCGCGGCGGGCCGGGTCGCGCGGGGTGACCACTGTCAGCGGGCGGCCCGGCGTCACCTCGTCGAGCAGCTGCTCCAGCCAGGCGGTGAGCCGCAGGCTGCGCTCGCGCAGCGCGGGCATGCCGACGGAGTCGAACAGCTCCAGCGAGGTACGCACCGGGCCCATCGCGAAGATCGGCGGGTTGGAGATCTGCCACGCCTCCACTGTGGCGGGCGGCCGGGACACCGGGGTCATCTCGAACCGGGTGGCCGCCTCGGTGCTCCACCAGCCCTCGAACCGCGGGATCGACGGGTCGCCGAGGTGCCGCTCGTGGACGAAGACGCCGCCCAGCGCGCCAGGGCCGGAGTTGAGGTACTTGTACGAGCACCAGGCGGCGAAGTCCACGTCCCAGTCGTGCAGCGCCAGCGGCACGTTGCCGGCGGCGTGCGCCAGGTCCCAGCCGACCACCGCGCCCGCGGCCCGGCCGGCAGCGGTGATGGCGGGGATGTCCATCAGCTCGCCGGTCAGGTAGTTCACGCCGCCGAGCATCAGCAGCGCCACCGTGTGGCCCTCGCGGGCCAGGAAGTCCAGCACGTCCTCGGTGCCGAGCGTGTCCGAGCCGGGGCGCGGCTTGAGGCGTACCACAGTGGTGTCCGGGTCCAGGCCGTGGAAGCGGGCCTGGCTGCGCACGGCGTAGCTGTCCGAGGGGAACGCGCTGTCCTCGATGACGATGCGGGTGCGCTCGCCCGCCGGCCGGTAGAAGCTGACCATCAGCAGGTGCAGGTTCACCGTGAGGGAGTTCATCACCACGGTCTCCGCGGGCAGCGCGCCGACCAGGCGGGCGGCCGGTGCGGTCAGCAGCTCGTGGTACGGCAGCCAGGGCCGCTCCGACTCCAGGTGTCCCTCGACGCCCAGGCGACTCCAGGCGTCCAGGTCGGCGAGGAGTTCGTCCCGGGTGGCCCGGGGCTGCAGGCCGAGCGAGTTGCCCGCCAGGTACGCCGTGTCGGGGTAGCGCCCGCCGTCGGCGGGTGGGATGTGGAACAGGTGCCGGTGGCCGGGGTCTGCGGCGTCGCGGCGGAGGGCTTCGTTCTCGGGGGTGTGCATGCTGTTCTCTCTCGTCACATCGCGGTGCGGGCCGACCACAGCTCCGGGAAGACCACCCGGGCCATGCTGCGCTGCAACCATGCCAGTCCGGCGGAACCACCGCTGCCGACCTTGGCGCCCATCGTGCGCTGGACGGCCTTGACGTGGTTCCAGCGCCAGTCGCCGAACTCCTCGGCGATCTCGGTCAGCGCGTCGCCGAGCAGGCGCAGGTGGTTGTCCGGGCCGTTGTCGCCGTAGATCCGGACCCAGGCCGCCTCGATCGCCGGGTGCGCCTCGTGCTCACCGTTCACGTCCCGCGACAGCAGCTCGGCCGGCACGTCGAAGCCCTTGCGGGCCAGCAGCGCCACCACCTCGTCCCAGAGGCTCGGCGTGGCCAGCGCGGCGGTCAGCTCGTCGTACACCTCGGTCTGCCGGCGGAACGGGCGGATCAGCGCCCGGTCGCGCAGGCCGAGCAGGAACTCCAGCTGCCGGTACATGGCGGACTGGAAGCCGGAGCCCTCGCCGAGCCGGTCGCGGAAGCGGTTGAAGTCGGCCGGGCTCATCCAGCGCAGGCCGTGCCAGGCGGCGTTGAGGCCCTCCAGGTGCAGGGCGGCGCGGCGCAGCGGAGGCAGGGCCTCCCAGATCCGGTCCTCGCGCAGCTCGCGCTTGGCGTGCCGCAGCTCGTGGCAGGTCAGGCCGAAGTACAGCTCCATGATCTGGCTGACCATCAGGAAGGACATCTCGCCCGGGTCGTCGCTGAGCGGCTCCTGGAGCCGGTGCAGTGTGCTGGCCCGTACGTACGCGTCGTACGGCACGCGGTCGGCGAACTCCAGCGTCGGCTCGCCGCCGTTGCGCGCCGCCCGAGCCGCCCGTTCCTGGGGGGTTACCGGGCGCACCGCCGTCGTCTGTTCCACAGTCATTCTCCGTCCGTGCGCGGGGTAGAAGTCATGATCCCGCTGGTGGACGGCCGAATGGAATGCCTGTTCAACGGCGGTATGGTGGTCTCACTTCGCGAACCGAAACCATCTCGCGTCGCTGTCTTTACGGAAGGAAGGTCCGCGCGTGGACGACATGGACTGGGCGCTGCTGCGCGAGCTCCAGGCCGACGCCCGGCTCTCGTACAGCGAGTTGTCCCGCCGGGTCCACCTGTCGCCGCCCGCTGTGGCCGAGCGGGTACGGCGGCTGGAGGAAGCCGGCGTGATCACCGGCTACCACGCCCACGTCGACCTCACCCGGGCCGGACGCACAGTGCTCGCGCTGATCCGGATGTCCTGCTACGGCGCGCGCTGCATCCTCAACGACCCCGACGTCGCGGGCTGGCCCGAGATCATGGAGATCCACCGGATCACCGGGGACGCGTGCAGCATGCTCAAGGTCGCCGCCACGAACATGGGCGAGTTCGAGGAGGTCATCGACCGTCTCGCGCCGTACGGGCAGCCGTCCAGCACGATGGTGCTGTCCACCCCGCTGGCCTGGCACCCCGTGGTCAAGGCGCCCCGTTAGCTACCCCCGCCCTCCGGGAAAGCAGGCGCCGCTGCCCGTCAGTGGTCCGGCGCATCGTCGCGCCGGGAGGGGGGAACCATGCGAGGGCTCGTGTCACATCGTGCGTTGTCGTCCCTGTTGGGCCTGCTCGGCCTGGTCGCGGCGTTCGTCCTGACCACCGCGCCGCCGGCCCGGGCCGGGGAGAGCGTGTTCATCGAGGTGACGCCGAACAGCGTCCAGGCCGGTTCCCGGGTCAACCTGCGGGCCGGCTGCGACAACAGCAACAACCGCCAGGCGCAGGTCACCTCGGACGCCTTCGGGCGGGTGACGCTGCGGTCCGACAACGGCTTCCTCACCGGCTCGGTCACCGTGCCCGGCAACAAGGCGCCCGGCGACTACCCGGTGAACCTGGACTGCTCCAACGGCAACACCGCCTCGACCATGCTCACAGTGCTCAACATGGCGCAGCCGAGCAAGGGGCCGGCGACCGGCGGCGGTGGCACCGCGGGTAGCCGGGGCACGGGCTCGCTGCTGCTGGTCGGCGGCCTGGTCGCGGTGGCAGTGGTGGCCGGTGTGAGCGCCCGCCGCAAGCCCGGCGGCCGCGGCTGACGAGAGGTGCCGCAATGGCCCGCTCATCGCGCCGCCGGGACCGTACCGGCCCGGCGGCGGACCGCACCCGCCGCGCCGCCGCCCGTCCCGGCCGCCGGTCGCCGGAGCGCGCCGGCCGGCTCCGGGCCGCGCTGCGGCTGACGTCCCGGGCCGCGCGCCGGTTCGCCCACGTCGCCGGGCACGCGTTCTCGGCCAGCGTCGCCACCGCCGACCCGCAGTCCCGGCCGGTCGAGGCCCGCGCCGGACGGACCACCACCCGCCGGTACGCCCCGAGCCGCAGCCCCGGCGTCCCGGTGCTCGTGGTGGCGAGCGTGATGGCGCTGATCGTGGCCATGCTCGGCGTGGAACGGGTGACCGGGGTCAGCGTGCTGCCGGACCGGATCGTCGCCGGCCTGCGCCCGCCGCCGAAGAAGTTCCCGGTGCTGCCGGCCAGCCCGCCGACGGACCTGAGCATCGGCAAGCTGAACCTGCGCGCGCCGGTGCACCGGGTCGGCATCGCGCCGGACGGCAGCATCGCGGTGCCGGACGTGGAGCGCGCCGGCGAGGTCGGCTGGTACGACCAGGGCCCCACCCCCGGCCAGTACGGACCGGCCGTGCTCGTCGGGCACGTCGACACCACCACCGGTCCGGCCGTCTTCCACGGGCTGAAGGAGCTGGACGACGGCGACCGGATCGAGGTGACCCGCGAGGACCGGTCGGTGGCGGTGTTCGAGGTGACCTCGATCGAGCGGTACGGCAAGGAGAAGCTGCCGGTGGAGGACGTCTACGGCGACTTCAGCCGGCCCAACCTGCGGCTGATCACGTGCGGCGGGCGCTGGGTGGGCGGCGAGACCGGGTACGCGGACAACCTGGTCGTCTACGCCGCGCTGGTCAAGGCGCGCTGAGCGGGCCGGTCAGGCCGCCTCGGGCTCGGGTTCGCGCAGGTCGAGCCAGTCCGCCCAGCGCGGGTCGGGGGCGCGGTGCCCGAGCACCCGCCACGCGGCTCCTTTGGGCGCGGCCGGCAGGTGGTGCAGCCGCCAGCCCAGCTCGGCGGGCGTCTTGTCGCCTTTGGTGTGGTTGCACCGCGCGCACGCGGCGACCACGTTCTCCCAGGCGTGCCGGCCGCCCCGGCTGCGCGGGAAGACGTGGTCGATGGTCTCGGCCGGCCCTCGGCAGTACGCGCACCGCCACCCGTCGCGGGCGAACACCGCCCGCCGGGACAACCCGACGTGGGTGCGGTACGGCACCCGGACGTAGCGGGTCAGGCGCACCACCGAGGGCACCGGTAACGCGTTGCGCGCGCTGTGCAGGATGCCCTCGCCGTCGGCGACGCAGACCGCCTTGGCGGAGAGGACGAGGATCGCGGCACGACGCACCGACACGACGCACAGGGGCTCGTAGGTGGCGTTGAGAACGAGTGCACCGGAGCCCGCCGTGGGTCGTATGTCAGGCATCGCGCTCACCCTTCCGGTCCAGTCGCTCCCGCCTCGTCTGCGCCGGAACCGCCCCGCGGACAGCGCGGGACGGCTCCGACGCCGGCCGGATCACCGACGTCCGTTGCGCCAATAGTCCCTGATCGCGCCCCGGATTGCACGTACTAATCCGGGGCTACCCCCCGGGTAGCGACACTTCGCCGAGGTGGCGGTGTCCGCCGCCCGCCAGGCGTGCGGTACGAAAGCAGAGTGAACGTCTCCGACCTGATCTCCGCCGTGCTGGCCGCCGTCTCCGACCGGAAGCCGGACTGCCAGGGCAGCAGCTCATGCGAGTGGGTGTACCGAGTGACGAACTCCGCCTGGTTCGCCGAGAGCAGCTACTGGATCCTGTTCAAGCCGCTGCGGGTGGCGCTGATCCTGCTGCTCGCGGTGGCCGCCCGGTGGGCGCTGCACCGGACCATCAACCGGCTGGTGCGGACCACCACCGACGGCGCGGTGCCGACCATGCTCCGCCCGCTGCGCGAGCGGATCCCCAGCGCCTCGCTCGACCCGGACCAGTTCGTGCCGGAGCGGCGGCGGCAGCGGGCCGAGGCGATCGGGTCGGTGCTGCGCAGCATGGTCACCGCGTTCGTCTTCGGCATCGCGCTGCTGATGGTGCTCAAGGAGTTCAGCTTCGACCTGGCCCCGCTGCTGGCGAGCGCGGGCATCGCCGGCGTGGCGCTCGGCTTCGGCGCGCAGAGCCTGGTCAAGGACCTGATCGCCGGCCTGTTCATGCTGATCGAGGACCAGTACGGCGTCGGCGACACGGTCGACCTGGGCGAGGCCACAGGCGTGGTCGAGGCGGTGGGGCTGCGGGTCACCACGGTCCGGGACGGCCGCGGCGTGCTCTGGTACATCCGCAACGGCGAGATCGTCCGCGTCGGGAACAAGAGCCAGGGCTGGGCGCTCGTCGTGGTCGACCTGCCGATCGGGTTCGCCGGCACCGAGGAGGCCACCGCCGTGCTGCGTACCGCGGCGGCGTCGGTGGCGCTGGACCCGGAGCTGGCGCCGAGCATCGTGGAGGAGCCGGAGGTCCTCGGCGTCGAGCAGATGACAGTCGACGGCGCGGTGATCCGTACCGTCGTCAAGACCACCGCGGACGGGCAGTTCGCGGTCGGCCGCGAGCTGCGCCGCCGCCTCGCGGAGGCGCTGGAGAACTCCGGCATCGTCGCGCAGATCGCGGCCGCACGGCTGTTCCCGGGCCTGCCGGTCCAGCCACCGGCGCCGCCCGCCGCCGAGGGTACGGGCACCGGCGGACCCACCTGAGTCGCCGGACGAGCCGGACGATTTCCGGGGTTCCGCACCGCGCGGCCCCTCGGGTATCGTCCGTTCGTTCAGTCGGAGATGCGACGATCAATCCGTTCGCCCTAGCCAGTTGTCAGACGATCGGGCAGAATCCGGTGCACACGCTCCACCGGGGGGCGTGCTCGTGTCCTCGCTGATCGGTTGATCTGACGACGGTTCCCGGTCGGGCCATCACAAGTGGTCGACCAGGAACGATGGAGGCGACGGTGTCCGACGCGCGACCCGCCCGGGAGGCCCCGGCCACCTTCCGGGACGTCTTCGGTCAGTCGGAGTTCCGCGCCATCTTCGCCGCCAACACCCTCTCCTGGGTGGGCGACTACCTGGCCCGCGCCGCGGTCACGGTGCTCGTGCTGCGCGAGACCGATTCGGTCGCGCTCTCCGCCGCCGCGTTCGCCGCCAGCTACCTTCCCTGGCTGGTCGGCGGCCCGCTGCTCTCCGCGCTCGCCGAGCGGCACAACTACCGCCGGGTCATGGTCGTCTGCGACCTCCTCCGGATGGCGCTGATGGCGCTAGTCGCGATGCCCTGGATGCCGACCTGGTCGATCTTCGCGCTGATCTTCCTGGCCACGCTCGCGAACCCGCCGAGCCAGGCGGCGCGGTCGGCGCTGATGCCGCACCTCCTGACCGGCGACCGGCTGGTCGTGGGCCTGGCCGCGTTCACCAGCGCCGGCCAGGCCGCCCAGGTCGTCGGTTACCTGATCGGCGCCACGGTGGCGGCGCTCAACCCGAACACCGCGCTGCTCGTCAACGCCGTGACCTTCGCCGTGTCGGCCGCGCTGGTCCGCTTCGGCGTGCGCGAGCGGCCACCGGCGATGGCCGAGGTGCACCGCAGCCACCTGCTGCGGGAGACCGTCCAGGGCTTCCGGATCGTCTTCGAGCGGCCGGTGCTGCGCGCCATCGCGGTGCTGGTGTTCAGCGCGATGCTCTTCTCGATCGTCCCCGAGGGACTGGCAGCGGGCTGGGCCGCCGACCGGACCGACGGCCGGATGGACGCCGGCACCGCGCAGGGGCTGATCATGGCCGCCGTCCCGGTCGGCTACATCCTCGGCGGGCTGACCATCAGCCGGCTCGTCGGCCCGGAGCGGCGGCTGACGCTGATGCGACCGTTGATGATCATCGCGCCGGCGACACTCGTACCCGCGTTGTTCAACCCGCCGCCGACGGTGGTGGCGCTGCTGGCCGGGGGGTGCGGTTTCGCCGTCGCCGGGCTCGTCCCGGTCGCCAACGGCCTGTTCGTACAGGCGCTGCCGGACGGCTTCCGGGCCCGGGCGTTCGGCGTCATGGCCAGCGGCACGCAGATCATCCAAGGTGCCGCGGTGCTGGTCACGGGCGCGCTCGCGGAGCGGTTCTCGGTCCCGTCGGTGGTCGGCGTCTGGAGCGCCGCCGGTGTGCTGATCATGACGGTCGCGGCGCTCGCCTGGCCCCGGCCACAGGTGATCCACGAGGCCGTCGCGGCCGCCCGCGCCGAGTCGGCGGCCGGCGGCGGGCCGGCGCACGCGCACGCGCCCGGCCCCGCGTCCGGTGACCGGAACCGCGAGCACGGGCAACACCGGCACGCGGTGACGTGATCCGCGCCGCCCGGCGGGCGGGCGCGGGTGCCGGGCCGCACCTGGCAGGATGGAAGCGTGACTTCCCCAGGCGAGTCGATGACCCTCTTCGAGGCGATCGGCGGTGAACCGGCCTTCCGCAAGCTGGTGGACGAGTTCTACGCCGGTGTGGCCGACGACCCGCTGCTGCGGCCGATGTACCCGGAGGAGGACCTGGGCCCGGCGGCGGACCGGCTGACCCTGTTCCTCATCCAGTACTGGGGCGGACCGCACACCTACTCCGAGCAGCGCGGCCACCCGCGGCTGCGGATGCGGCACGCCCCGTTCCGGATCGGCGCGGCCGAGCGGGACGCCTGGCTGCACCACATGCGCCGGGCGGTGGACACGCTCGACCTGCCGCCGCAGCTCGCCGCCGCGCTCTGGGACTACCTGGAGCGGGCCGCGTACTTCATGGTGAACGTGATGGAGGACCCGGCCGCGGGCTGAGCCCGGCTCAGAGCAGGGCGCCCTCGTCGTGCAGCCAGTCGACGAACGTCACGGCGACCGCGGCGCCGCAGTCGAGCATCTCGACGAGCAGCGCGTCGTGGGCGCCGGCGCCGAGCGGGACCTGCAACTCGGCGTAGATCGGAAGCTGACCGCGCTCGGTCGGGTCGCCGATGTACGCCTTGCAGAAGCGCCGGGTGTGGTTCCACTCGTTCACGACGCGGTAGGCCCGGTCGGCCCAGTCCGGCGGGACCGTCGCGTGCGGGCGGGCCCGCATCACCAGGATCTCGTCGTCCGGGCCCTCCAGCGCGACGAGCACGGCGTGCCGCTCCCACATGGCCAGCAGGTTGCCGTCGCCGTCGGCCAGATAGCGGACGTCGAGCAGGTCGAGCGCGTCGCAGACCCGGCTCAGGGTGACCGGCGCGACGGTGGCCGGCATGTCCGCGAGGACCGGCCGCTCAGGTGGCGCCACGTCGTCCCCCGGCTGGCGAGGGGTCGGTGGGCCGACCCGGATGGTGTCATCCACTGTGGTCCCGCTTCGAGTCTCCGGCTCCCCGCCAGCGGCGGGACCAGGGCGCCATGACCACCACGGCATCGCTCGCGCACCTCACTCCCCAGCGGATCCGGACGCCTACGGTGCGTTGGATCCGAGGATGGACGGTACCCGGACAGACGGCGTGAGGCATCCCCCCAACGACCGCCCCAAACCGGAAGGACGAAGCTGGGTCATCCGTTCGGATGACCTACCGTCGGCCTGAGTGCAAGATCGGCGACGGTACGCGACCAGGCCGCCCCGAACGGTCCGACGAGTCCGACCCATCGACCAGCCGTACGCACCTGAACGTCGTCCGCGCCCGCGCCGAGGAAGCCCATCCGGACCAGGGCCTGCACCAGCCGCTGCGACACCTCGACGGGTGTGCGAGGCGCCTCGTCCGGGGTCACCACCACGGCGACGTGGTCCAGCAGGGCGTCCCGCAGCACCCGCTGCCCGACCGCGCGGCCCGCCACGCCGTGCGTGGCCGCCTCGCGCAGCGTCCCGGCCGCCGCCTCCGCGATCCGGAGCAGTTCGGCGCCGGGCAGCGCCTCCACCGCCCGGCTCGCGGCCGGTGGGAGCTGCCACCGCCAGCCGTCGTCCCGGCGTACCGGAAGCGCGGCGCCCCCGGCGGAGAGTTCGGCCAGCAGCTCCCCCGCGGCGACCGTGACGTCCCCGGGAGCGGTGCCGGGCACGGTTCGGACCACGAGCACCCCCCACGGCAGACGCGCCCAGAGGGCGGTACGGCCCGCCCCGGGCACCGGCCGCAGCCGGACCAGCGTGGCCGGGTCGAACCGGACCAGCCGGGCCAGGAAGGCCCCGGCGTCGGCCGTCCCGGTCAACCCGTGCCCGGTCATCCGCTCAGCCCCGGCGCGTAGCGGAGCAGGAACGCCCGCTCCTCCGGCGAGATCCGGCGCGGGCGCTGCGCCGTCAGGTCGAACGGCACCAGCAGCGACCGGGCGGTGCCGGCCAGCGTGTCGCCGTCGTACAGCTCGTACGCGACCGAGAAGGAGGCGGCCCTGATCTGGTCCACCCACAGCTCGATCCGTACCGTCGGGGCGGCCTCCGCGCTGGCCCGGCCGAGCGCGTAGTCGACCGGGCGCAGGTAGTCGACCTCGTGCCGGCGGATGACCACACCGTCGGCGAACGAGCCCACTCCCCACGCCCGGCCGCCGGCGAACATCATCGCCACCCGGGCCTCCTCGTAGAGCGTGAGGAAGCGGGCGTTGTTGACGTGGCCGTACGCGTCCAGGTCGGACCAGCGCAGCGCGCAGTGGTAGACGAACCGGTCAGACAAGGGTCGGCCCCGGTCAGTCGCGGGTGAGCTTGCGGTAGGTCACCCGGTGCGGACGGGCCGCCTCGGCGCCGAGGCGGTCGACCTTGTTCTTCTCGTACGCCTCGAAGTTGCCCTCGAACCAGAACCACTTCGCCGGGTTCTGGTCGTCGCCCTCCCAGGCCAGGATGTGCGTGGCGACCCGGTCCAGGAACATCCGGTCGTGGGAGATGACCACGGCGCAGCCGGGGAACTCCAGCAGCGCGTTCTCCAGGCTGGACAGCGTCTCCACGTCCAGGTCGTTCGTCGGCTCGTCGAGCAGGATCACGTTGCCGCCGATCTTGAGCGTCAGCGCCAGGTTGAGCCGGTTGCGCTCGCCGCCGGAGAGCACCTTGGTCGGCTTCTGCTGGTCCGGCCCCTTGAAGCCGAACGCGGCGATGTACGCCCGGGACGGCATCTCGACCTTGCCCACCATGAGGTGGTCCAGCCCGTCGGAGACGACCTCCCAGACGGTCTTGTCGCCGTCCAGGCCCTGCCGGTTCTGGTCGACGTACGACAGCGAGACGGTCTCGCCGACCCGGACCGAGCCGCCGGTCGGCTGCTCCAGCCCGACGATGGTCTTGAACAGCGTGGTCTTGCCGACGCCGTTCGGGCCGATGATGCCGACGATGCCGTTGCGGGGCAGCGAGAACGACAGGTCGTCGATCAGCACCCGGTCACCGAACGCCTTGGTGAGGTTCTGCGCCTCGATGACCGTGTTGCCCAGACGCGGGCCCGGCGGGATCTGGATCTCCTCGAAGTCCAGCTTCCGGGTCTTCTCCGCCTCGGCGGCCATCTCGTCGTAGCGGTCCAGGCGGGCCTTGGACTTGGTCTGCCGCGCCTTGGCGTTCGAGCGGACCCACTCCAGTTCCTCGGACAGCCGCTTCTTCATCTTGGCGTCGCGGCGTCCCTCGACGGAGAGCCGGGCGGCCTTCTTCTCCAGGTAGGTGGAGTAGTTGCCCTCGTACGGGTAGGCCCGGCCGCGGTCCAGCTCCAGGATCCAGTTGGCCACGTTGTCCAGGAAGTACCGGTCGTGGGTGATCGCCAGGACGGTGCCGGCGTACTTCGCCAGGTGCTGCTCCAGCCACTGCACGCTCTCCGCGTCCAGGTGGTTGGTGGGCTCGTCGAGCAGCAGCAGGTCCGGCGCCTCCAGCAGCAGCTTGCACAGCGCCACCCGGCGGCGCTCACCACCGGAGAGCTGGGTGACGTCGGCGTCCGGCGGCGGGCAGCGCAGCGCGTCCATTGCGAGTTCGAGCTTGGAGTCGATGTCCCACGCGTCGGCGGCGTCCAGCTCCTCCTGGAGCTTGCCCATCTCCTCCATCAGCTCGTCGGAGTAGTCGGTGGCCATCTGCTCGGCGATGGCGTTGAACCGCTCCAGCTTGGCCTTGGTCTCGGCGACCGCCTCCTCGACGTTGCCGAGGACCGTCTTCTCCTCGTTGAGCGGCGGCTCCTGCGCGAGCATGCCGACGGAGTAGCCGGGCATGAGCCGGGCCTCGCCGTTGCTCGGCCGGTCCAGCCCTGCCATGATCTTGAGGAGGCTGGACTTACCGGCGCCGTTCGGACCGACCACCCCGATCTTGACACCCGGCAGGAAGTTCAGCGTCACGTTGTCGAGCACGACCTTGTCGCCGTGCGCCTTGCGCGCCTTGTCCAGGACGTAGATGAACTGGGCCACGGTGCGGGCTACCTCCGTCGGTTGCGATCGCGGGCTTGTCGGGTGCGGGGCGCGGGCGTCGATCTCCGCCTGCCGCCGCCGGCCGGGAGCCGGCCGCGCGCACGCCGCCGTCAATCCTGACAGGTACGGACCGCCACGCCCACATCACCCCACCCCAGGGGTACGGCGGCGAGCCTCGTCGCCGACGCCGGTAGCACTCGTGGACGTCTCCGGTACGACCGGGAAGAGCCGAACTGCGGGCCCGGGTGTCGACAAGATCACGCGTTGGGTTCGGCGGTTCTGGGACGGGTAGGTAACTCCGGCACGGGGGATCAGACGCCGCAGCTACGCTCAGTACGCTCATCGCGGTGGACCCGTCAGTACCCGGAGGTGGCCGATCGTGACCGTCCGTAGCTCCTTTGTCGTAGTGGCCAACCGTCTGCCGGTCGACGAGGTGAGCACACCCGAGGGGCGGCAGTGGCGGCGCAGCCCCGGCGGGCTGGTGACCGCGCTGCACCCGGTGCTGGCCGAGCACCAGGGCACCTGGGTGGGGTGGGCCGGCGGCACCGGCGCCGCGCCCGAGCCGTTCGACCTGGAGGGCATCCGGCTGCACCCGGTGCCGTTGAGCGCCGAGGAGTTGGAGCGCTACTACGAGGGCCAGTCGAACGCGACGATCTGGCCGCTCTACCACGACGCGGTGGAGACGCCCGCCTACAAGCGGCGCTGGCGCGAGGCGTACCGGCTGGTGAACGCCCGGTTCGCGGAGGCCGCGGCGGACGTGGCCGCCGAGGGCGCGACGGTCTGGGTCCAGGACTACCAGCTCCAGCTCGTGCCGGCGATGCTCCGCGAGTTGCGACCGGACCTGCGGATCGGCTTCTTCCTGCACATCCCGTTCCCGCCGATCGAGCTGTTCATGCAGATGCCGTTCCGCACCGAGATCCTGCGTGGACTGCTCGGCGCGGACCTGGTCGGCTTCCAGCAGCGCCTGGCGGCGCAGAACTTCGTCCGGCTGGCCCGGCACCTGCTCGGCCTGCGCTACGAGGGCCAGATGATCCAGGTCGACGGCAGGCAGGTGAAGGCCGGCGCGTTCCCCATCTCGATCGACACCAAGGAGATGGAGCGGCTGGCCGAGGACCCGGCGATCCAGGCCCGGGCCAAGCAGATCCGCGAGGAGCTGGGCAACCCGAAGACGATCATCCTGGGCGTCGACCGGCTCGACTACACCAAGGGCATCGAACTCCGGCTGAAGGCCTTCCGAGAACTCCTCGCTGACGGAAAGTTGACAGTTCCGGACGCGGTTATGGTGCAGGTCGCCACGCCCAGCCGCGAGCGCGTGGAGCACTACCAGGCACTTCGGGTGAAGGTGGAACGCGAGGTTGGCCGGATCAATGGTGAATTCGGCCGGGTCGGCGTGCCTGCAGTGCATTATCTGCATCAGTCGTACAGTCGCTCCGAACTGGCCGCGATGTACGTCGCGGCCGACGTGATGATGGTGACCCCGCTGCGAGACGGAATGAATCTGGTGGCCAAGGAGTACGTCGCATCGCGCGCCGACCAGGGCGGCGCGCTCGTGCTCAGTGAGTTCGCCGGCGCCGCGACAGAGCTGCGCCAGGCGTTCCTGTGTAATCCGCACGACCCGGACGCGGTGAAGGACGCGTTGCTGCGGGCCGTGCATGTCGAAAAGCCCGAAGCCCGCCGCCGGATGCGCGTCATGCAGCGCCATCTGCGCAGCCACGACGTGGGCCACTGGGCCAAGTCGTTCCTCAGCGAGCTCGGCGTCCCCGATACGGAGGCTGCGTGACCTCGCCCGCCCCCGCCGCCGCCCACGGCGGCGTGCTGGATCCCGAACTGCGTGCCGCCATCGGCCGTATCGCCCGGGTTCCGCAACTCCTGGTCGCCTGCGACTACGACGGCACGCTGGCGCCGATCGTCGAGGACCCCAGCAAGGCAGTGCCGCTGCCCGAGTCGGTGGCGGCCGTACGCGCGCTCGCCGCGCTGCCGCAGACGAGCGTCGCCGTCGTCTCCGGCCGGGCGCTGCGCGACCTGGCCACGCTCTCGCGGCTGCCCAGCGAGGTGCACCTCGTCGGCAGCCACGGCTCGGAGTTCGACATCGGCTTCGTCGAGCGGCTCACCCCCGAGCTGATCGCGGTCCGGCACCGGCTCCGCGAGGCGCTGCGCGAGATCGCCGCCGAGCACCCGGGCATCCGCCTGGAACGCAAGCCGGCCAGCGTCGCAGTGCACACCCGCGGTGTGGACCCGCACGTCGCCGCCCGGGCCGTCGAGGCGGTCCGCAACGGCCCCGCGACCTGGGAGGGCGTGACAGTCACCCAGGGCAAGGAGGTCATCGAGCTGTCGGTGGTCGTCACCAACAAGGGCACCGCCGTCGACCAGCTCCGCACCCAGCTCGCCGCGAGCGCGGTGCTGTTCATCGGCGACGACGTCACCGACGAGAACGCCTTCGGCAACCTGACCGGGCCGGACGTCGGCATCAAGATCGGTCCCGGGGAGACCCGGGCCGACTACCGGGTGGCCGAGCCGATCGAGGCGGCCCGGGCGCTCGGGCTGCTGCTGGAGACGCGGCGGCACTGGCTGTTCGGCGAGCGGGCGGTGCCGATCGAGCGGCACTCGATGCTCGCCAACGGCCGTACCGTCGCGCTCGTCACACCGGAAGCCAAGATCACCTGGCTGTGCCACCCGAAGCCGGACTCGGCGGCGATCTTCGCCGACCTGGTCGGCGGCAGCCCGGCCGGGCATTTCACGGTCGGCCCGGAGCGGGGCGGCATCCCGCTGGGCCAGCGCTACCGCAGCAACACGATGACGGTCGAGACCCGCTGGTCCGGCCTGACCGTGACCGACTGGCTCGACCTGCCGGTACGGGAGACCACGCCGGACGACCCCGCAGTGGTCAGCGGCGACTCGACACTGGTCCGGGTGCTCAGCGGCACCGGGCGGGCCCGGGTCGAGTTCGCGCCGCGCCCCGAGTTCGGTCAGGTGGCGGTGCAGCTCCAGCCGCTCGACGACGGCCTGCTGGTGCTCGGCTCCAACGAGCCGGTCGCGCTGCACTCCCCCGGCGTCGAGTGGGAGGTCACCAACGACGCCGGCTACGAGACCGCGAAGGCGGTGGTCGACCTGTCCGCCGCCGGTGGCCAGGTGGTGCTGGAGCTGCGCTTCGGCACGCAGAGCCTGGAACCGCACCGGCTGCCGCTGCACGAGCGGCAGGCCGCCGCGGAGCAGCCCTGGAAGGACTGGGTGGCCTCGCTGCGGCTGCCCGCGACCGCCCGGGACCTGGTCGCCCGCAGCGCGCTGACGCTGCGCGGCCTCTGCCACGAACCGACCGGCTCGATCCTCGCCGCGGCCACCACGTCGCTGCCGGAGGAACTGGGCGGTGTCCGCAACTGGGACTACCGCTACTGCTGGCTGCGGGACGCCGCGATGACCGCCCGCGCGCTTGTCGACCTCGGCTCGACCGAGGAGGCCGAAGGGCTGCTGCGCTGGATCGACGGCGTGGTCGAGCGCACCGGCGGGCACCCGGAGCGGCTGCACCCGCTCTATACGGTGGACGGCTTCGAACTGGGCGCCGAGGCGGTCATCGACACGCTGCCCGGCTACGCCGGCTCCCGGCCGGTACGCGTCGGCAACCTCGCCAACCACCAGCTCCAGCTCGACGTCTTCGGCCCGGTCGCGGACCTGATCGCGGCGGTGGCCGACGCCCGTGGCTCGATCCGCGACGACGAGTGGCGGGTGCTGGAGAACATGGTCGAGGCGGTACGCCGCCGCTGGCACGAGCCCGACCACGGCATCTGGGAGGCCCGCCTCCCCCCGCGGCACCACGTCTTCTCCAAGGTCATGCTCTGGATGACGGTGGACCGCGCGCTGCACGTCGTACGTCGCCACGGCGGCGAGGACCGGCCCGAGTGGGTCGAGCTGCGCGACCGGATCGCCTCGAACGTGCTGGAGCACGGCTGGCACCCGGAGGCCGAGGCGTACAGCGTCGCCTACGGGTACGAGGAGATGGACGCCTCGTCACTGTGGATCGGCATCTCCGGGCTGCTCGCCGGCGACGACCCGCGTTTCCTCTCCACCGTGCTCAAGATCGAGGCGGAGTTGCGCAGCGGTCCGGTCGTCTACCGGTACCACTGGGACGACGGCCTGCCCGGCCGGGAGGGCGGCTTCCACATCTGCACGTCGTGGCTGATCGAGGCGTACCTGCGCACCGGCCGCCGCAGCGATGCCGAGGAGCTGTTCACCCAGATGGTCGACACGGCCGGGCCGACCGGGCTGCTGCCGGAGCAGTACGACCCGCTGGCCGAGCGCGGGCTGGGCAACCACCCGCAGGCGTACAGCCACCTCGGCCTGATCCGCTGCGCCCTGCTGCTGGACAACATGCTCAAGCAGTGACCTGACCAAAGCACCAGACGGCGGCGAGGACCCAAGGTCCCCGCCGCCGTCCCCGTCCCACCCCAGCCCCAGCCCCGCCCCCAGCCCGGCGATCTTGCACTTGCTGCCCCGGCGAAGGGGCCATAACGGGCACCGGGCGGGCACCAAGTGCAAGATCGGCGCTATCAGGGGGCGGCGGGCGGGGTCAGGGCGTGGACCACGTCGCCGAGCACCACGATCGCGGGTGGGCGCAGCGCGGCGGCCTCGACGTCGGCGGCGACCCTGCCCAGCGTGGAGCGCAGCATCCGCTGGGCGGCTGTGGTGCCCTCCTGGATCACCGCGGCGGGAGTGTCAGCCGGCTTGCCGTGCGCGATCAGGGTGGCACCGATCGCGGCGAGGTTCTTCAGGCCCATCAGGATCACCAGCGTGCCCCGCAGCCCGGCCAGGGCGTCCCAGCGCACCAGCGACGCGGGCGCGTCGGGCGCGAGGTGCCCGGAGACCACTGTGAACTCGTGCGCCACGCCCCGGTGGGTCACCGGCACCCCGGCCACCTCCGGCACAGCGATCGCGCTCGTCACGCCGGGCACCACAGTCACCGGCACGCCCGCCTCGGCGCAGGCCAGCAACTCCTCGCCGCCACGGCCGAAGACGTACGGGTCGCCGCCCTTGAGCCGTACCACCACCTTGCCGGCCCGCGCCCGGTCCACCAGGATCCGGTTGATCTCCTCCTGGGCACGGGACGGCCCGTACGGGATCTTGGAGGCGTCGACCAGTTCGACGTCCGGGCGCAACTCGTCCAGGAGCAGGCCGGGCACGAGCCGGTCGGCGACGACGACCTCGGCCTCGGTGAGCAGCCGCCACCCCTTCACGGTGATCAGTTCCGGGTCGCCCGGTCCGGATCCGACGAGTGCGACGCGCCCTCCGGTGTTAAGAGGGGGCCCTTCCTCTACCGCAGGCGTTAAAAGGGGGCCCTTCCTTCCGAGCAGGGCGCGGATGGCGTCGCGGGTCGCCATCGCTCGGCGGGGGTCGCCGCCGCCGAGGACCGCCACTGTGACCGGGCCGTGCCGGGTCACCGCCGGGGTCCACGCGCTCGCCGCCGTCCGGTCGTCGGCGCGTACGCAGAAGATCCGCCGCTCGGCCGCGGCGGCACTGACCGCAGCGGCGGCGGCCCGGTCGTCGACCGCCACCTGGACCAGCCACGCGCCGTCCAGGTCGCCGGGGACGAACCGGCGCGGCTCCCAGTGCAGCCGCCCGGCGTCGACGTGCGCGCGCAGCGCCGGGGTCAGCTCGGGCGACACCAGCAGCACGTCCGCGCCGGCGTCGAGCAGCGCGGGCACCCGCCGGGTCGCCACCGCTCCCCCGCCGACGACGACCACGCGCCGCCCGCCCAGCCGCAACCCCAGGGGGTACGGGCTCGGCGGCGTCGGCCCGGTCACTTCTCCGCCACCCCGGCGGAGTCGAACGTCGCCACCTCGTGCAGCACCCGGACCGCGCCGGTGACCACCGGCAGGGCGAGCAGCGCTCCGGTGCCCTCGCCGAGCCGCAGCCCCAGGTCGATCAGCGGTTCCAGGCCGAGGTGCCGCAGCGCCGCCGTGGCGCCCGGCTCGGCGCTGCGGTGCCCGGCGACCATGGCGCCCACGGCGTCCGGCGCGAACGCGGCGGCGGCGAGCGCGGCGCTCACCGCGATCACGCCGTCGAGCAGCACCGGCACCCGGCGCGCGGCGGCGCCGAGGATCAGGCCGGTCAGCGCGGCGTGCTCCAGCCCGCCGACGGTCGCCAGCACGCCCAGCGGGTCGGCCGGGTCGGGCTCGTGCCGGGCCAGCGCGGCCCGCACCACAGCCACCTTGCGGGCGTACGTCTCGTCGTCGACCCCGGTGCCCCGGCCGGTGGCCGCCTCGGCGTCCACGCCGGAGAACGCGGCGATGAGCGTGGCGGACGGGGTGGTGTTGCCGATGCCCATGTCGCCGGTGAGCAGGATGCCCGCCCCGGCGTCGATCAGCTCGCCGGCGACCCGGATGCCGGTCTCGACGGCCGCGCGGGCCTCGTCCCGGGTCAGCGCCGCGGTGACCGTCATGTCGCGGGTACCGGGCCGTACGTTCGCGGCCACCAGGCGCGGCCCGGCCGGGTCACCGGGCTCGTCGGCACCGGGGATCGGGGTGGCCACGCCGACGTCCACCACTGTGACCGAGGCACCGGCCTGGCGGGCGAACGCGTTGACCACCGCGCCGCCGGCCAGGAAGTTGGCGATCATCTGGGCGGTGACCTCCTGCGGCCACGGGGTCACGCCCTGGGCGTGCACGCCGTGGTCACCGGCGAAGATCGCCACCGCGGCCGGTTCGGGCAGTGGCGGTGGGCAGGCGCCGGCCAGCCCGGCGAGGCGTACCGAGAGCGGCTCCAGGGCGCCGAGCGAGCCGGCGGGCTTGGTCAGCCGCCCCTGCAACTCGCGGGCCGCAGCCATGGCGGCCTCGTCCAGCGGCCGGATCGCCGCGACTGTGGACTCCAGCATCATGCCTCCAGGATCCGTGCCAGCGTCTCGATGAACGCGTCGGTGGTGCGCCGGTCGCGTACGGCGATCCGGAGCCAGTCCGGGCCGAGCCCGGGGAACGTGTCGCCCCGGCGTACCGCCCAGCCGTGGGCGCGCAGCCGCTCGCGTACGTCGGCGGCGCCGGCCACGTGGATCAGGACGAAGGCGGCGGCCGGGCGGCCCGCCACGCGTACCCCCGGCAGGCCGGACAGGCGGGCCACCAGGTGGTCGCGGTCGGCGGCGAGTTCGGCGGCGATGGCGCGTTCGGCGGCGACGGCGGCCGGCGCGGCGCAGGCGGTGGCGGCGGCGAGCGCCGGGGTGGAGACCGCCCAGAGCGGCTGCGCGGTGGCGAACCGGGCCAGCAGCGCGGCGTCGCCGAGCAGGTAGCCGATCCGCAGCCCGGCCAGGCCCCAGGTCTTGGTGAGGCTGCGGACCACCACGAGGCCGGGGAGGTCGCGGCGGGCGGCGAGCGACTCGGGCTCGCCGTCGACGCCGGGCGCGGCTGTGGTGTCGGCGAACGCCTCGTCGACCACGAGCACCCGGCCGGGACGGGCCAGCGCGGCGATGGTGTCCGCCGGGTGCAGGACCGAGGTCGGGTTCGTGGGGTTGCCGATCATGACCAGGTCGGCGTCGCCGGGGACGCGGGCCGGGTCCAGGCGGAAGCCGTCGGCCGGGTCGAGCAGCACCCGGTCGACCCGGTGCCCGGCGGCCCGCAGCGCGGCCTCCGGCTCGGTGAACTGCGGGTGCACCACAACGGGGTGGCGGACGCCGGACAGCGCGCGGGCGATCAGGACGAAACCCTCGGCGGCGCCGGCGGTGAGGAGTACCTCCTCCGGGGGTCGCCCGTGCCGGTGAGCGACGGCGGCGCGGGCCGGGGCCGGGTCCGGATACGCGGCCAGGTCGCCCAGCGCCGCGGTGATCGGGTCGGCCAGCCAGTCCGGCATCGGGGCGCGGCGCACGTTCACCGCCAGGTCCACCAGGCCGGGAGTGGCCTCGGCGTCCCCGTGGTGGCCCAGGTCGGGCTCGTCGAGCGCGGCGGCGCTCCCGGTCGGTGCTGCGGGCATGTCCGCGATCCTGCCGGGTAGCCGCCGCCCGGGACAGCGCATCCCGGCGTGGGTCGCGTCACGGTCCACCGGTTTATGAGTTCTTCTCATTTTCGAATCGGAAATGTCATAGCTTGACCCCGTGAGCAGTCGTCCCCTTGCTTCCGCTGGCCGTCTCGTTCCCCTTCTCCGCGCCGGGCTGATCGCCGGCATCGTGGTCGCCGCCGCCCTGTATCCACTGGTCGCCGTCACCGGCATCGGGGCCAAGGCCACCGCGCACGCGATCGAACAGAAGACGAGCATCCTCAAGACCGCGCTGCCGGCCGAGACCTCGTACGTCTACGCGCCGGACGGCAAGACCGTGCTGACGATGTTCTACGAGGAGTACCGGCAGTACACCAAGATCGAGAACATGTCGCCGAACATCCAGCAGGCGATCGTCGCCGCCGAGGACAACCGCTTCTACCAGCACCACGGCGTCGACCCGAAGGGCGTGGCGCGTGCTTTCGTGTCCAACGCCCGATCCGGGGGCGTCTCCCAGGGCGCCTCGACGATCACCATGCAGTACGTGCGGATGGCGCTGCGGGACAGCGCGACCACGCCCAAGGAGGTCCAGGAGGCGACCCAGCAGACCAGCCTGCGCAAGGTCAAGGAGATGCGCATGGCGCTGGACATCGAGAAGCACGTGAGCAAGGAGCAGATCCTGGAGCGCTACCTCAACTCGGCCTACTTCGGTCACCGCGCGTACGGGATCTACGCCGCCTCGCAGATCTTCTTCTCCAAGACCCCGGCCACGCTCACCCCGGTCGAGGCGGCCACGCTGGCCGGGCTGGTGAAGTCGCCGTCGGAGTACGACCCGATCACCTCGGACCAGAAGGACGCCACCGGCCGGCGCAACTACGTGCTGGACAACATGGCCCGCCTCGGCTACCTGTCGCCCGATGCCGCCGCCGCGGCCAAGGGCCAGCCGATCAAGCTGAAGCTGACCACCCCGCCGAACGACTGCGCCGCCATCGACGGCGGCCACCGCAGCTGGGGCTTCTACTGCGACTACCTGAAGAACTGGTGGAGCTCGCAGCCCGCGTTCGGCGAGAACCGGCTGGAACGGATGGACAAGCTGCGCCGCGGCGGCTACCGGATCGTGCTCGCCGTCGACCCGAAGACCCAGGCGGCGGCGGAGAAGAACGTCGGCGCCAAGGACAACACCGGCAGCCCGTTCGCCAACGGCATCGTGGTCGCCGAACCCGGCACCGGGCGGATCAAGGCGATGGCGGTGAACCGGAACTACTCGCTCGACCTGGCCGAGAACCCGAACAGCTCGAACCCGGAGGCCGGCCCGAAGGTCAAGGCGAACTACCCGAACACCGTGGCGCCGCTGCTCGGCGGCGGGACGCTACCGGGCTACCAGGCCGGTTCGACGTTCAAGATGTTCCCGATGCTGGCCGCGCTCAACGCCGGGATGCCGCTGTCCACCGCGTACGACTCGCCGCACACGTACAAGTCGGCCGTCTACGACGGGTGGGCCCCGTCCAACGCCAGCGGCGCGATGACCGGCCGGCAGACCATGTGGTCCGGGTTCGGCAAGTCGGTGAACACGTACTTCGTCCAACTGGAGGAGAAGATCGGCGCGGACGCCGGGGTGCGCCTGGCCGAGCAGCTGGGGCTGCGCTGGCGTACCGACGTGGACAAGGAGCAGGCGTCGCCGGGCAAGGCGAAGAAGTGGGGCGCGTTCACGCTCGGCGTCTCCGACGCCACCCCGCTGGAGATGGCGAACGCGTACGCCGCCATCGCCGCCGACGGGCGCTACTGCGAGGCCATCCCGGTCAACGCGATCATGAACCGGGACGGCACGCCGGCCACGTACACGACGGCGGGCGGGGTGCAGCGGGAGGTCGCCAAGCCGCGGTGCCGGCAGGTGGTGAACGCCGACGCGGCCCGCGCCGCCACGGACGCGGCGCGCTGCCCGACCGGCGACACCCCGGCCAAGGGGAGCTGCGGCGGCTGGTCGACAGCCGACAGCGTGCGGGGCACCGTGGGCCGCCCGGTCGCCGGCAAGACGGGTACGACGGACAGCACCCGGTCGGCGTGGTTCGTCGGCTACACGCCGGAGCTGGCGGCGGCGAGCTTCATCGCCGACCCGGACAATCCGTTCAACGCGGTGGGTGACGGCCAGTCGCAGATCCCGGTGAACGCGGTGGCGCAGACCCTGCGGGACTCCCTGAAGGGCCAGCCCACCCGCCAGTTCACCCCACCCTCCGACCAGATGGTCGGCTGACCCACCTGATCCGCCCGGGGGTGCGCCCGGGTAGTTGATCAAGGAGTTTGCGTTCCGGATCGGCCGATCCGCCGACGCGAACTCCTTGATCGACGTTGTGGGGCGGGAGCGGTCAGCGGAGGTCGGCGGCGACGAAGGACCACAGCTCCAGGTCGACCCGGGCGCCGCGGACGATACCGGCGTTGCGCAGCAGGCCCTCGTAGCTGAAGCCGGCCTTCTCGGCGACCCGCCGGGACGCCACGTTGCCGGCTGCCACCCGCAGCTCCACCCGCTGGAACCCGTGCTCCAGGATCAACGCGATGGCCACCGCGTCCACCGCCTCGACCGCCAGGCCGTAACCCCGGGCGTGCGGCGCGATCGCGTACGACAGCTCGGTGAGCCGGGCGCCCCAGTCGGTACGGCGGGCCCAGAGCGAGCCGACCACCCGCTGGTCCTCCCGGCGGACCACCGCCCAGTGGTCGCCGTCGCCGCTGTCACGCCGCTGCCGGGCCAGCTCGGTGCACCACGCCCGCCCGTCGATCTGCCCGGACGCCTCGGCCAGCGGCAGCCAGCGCTGCGTCTGCCGGTCGGCGAACACCTCGTCCACCGCCTCCGCGTCGGCGACGACGAGGTGCCGCACCTCGATGCGCGGGGTCGAGACGGTGAGCGCCGGGAACCGGCGTACCGCCACCTGCCCGATCACGCCGGCGCCCCCACCGGCGCCAGCGCGGCGGCCACCAGCCGGGCCGCGATGTCCGGATGCGCGGCCCAGTGCGGCACGAGCTGCGAGGCGTGCACCGCCTGCCGGACGAAGCCCTCCGGGTTGCCACCCTCCCAGCGCCAGGCCGGACGGTCACCGGCCCGCGGAGTGAGCACTGCGGCGTGCTGCTTGTGCCCGGTCACCGTCGTGCCGGCCGCGGCCACCACGCTGTCGGTGACAGCGGTGGCCGTGCGGTAGCCGACCACCAGGCCGTCCCGGATCGTGCCGACCGCGTCGAGCACCCCGCACATGGGCAGGCCGTCCAGCTCCCGTGCCAGCCAGAGCAGGCCGGCCCCCTCGGCGATCACCGGGCGGCCCGAACGGGCCAGCTCGGCCACCGCGATGCAGAGGCGGCGGTTGGCGGAGAGCTGCTCCGCGTACGTCTCGGGCAGCCCGCCGCCGACGACGAGCGCGCGCGCCCCGGCGGGCAGCGCCTCGTCGCGCAGCGGGTCGAGCGTGACCACCTCGGCGCCCGCGGCGCGCAGCAGCTCGGCGGTCTCGGGGTGGCTGTAGGCGCCGGCCGGTCCGCCGGCGAGCGCCACCACCGGCCGCTCCCCCGACGGCTGCGGCGCGTCGGCCGGCTCCGGCGACCACGGCTCCACGGTGAGCGCGGGGGCGGAGCGGGCCAGCGCCAGCAGCCGGTCGAGGTCGACGGTGGCGGCCACCGCCTCACCGAGCCGGCGTACGCCGCGTTCGGCGTCCGCGTCGGCACGCACCACGGGACCGGTGCCGTACCGGCGGGCGGGCAGCACCGGGGGCAGCTCGTGCCGGCGCAACGCCCCGTAGACCGGCACGCCCACGTCGTCGAGCGCCTCGCGCAACAGCGCCTCGTGCCGGGGCGAGGCCACCCGGTTGAGGATCACGCCGCCCAGCCACAGCTCGTCGTCGTACGCCCGGAAGCCGTGCACCAGCGCGGCCACCGACTGGCCCATCGCGGCCACGTCCACCACGAGCACCACCGGGCTGCGCAGCGCGGTGGCGACTGCTGCCGTGGACTCGCTCTCCGGTCGTCCGCCGACCGAGTCGTAGAGGCCCATCGTGCCCTGCACCAGCGCGAACCCGGCGCCGGCCGCGCCGTACGCGAAAAGGGGGGCGATCCGCTCCGGGCCGACGAGTCTCGGGTCCAGCGTGCGCCCGGCGCGCCCGGCGGCGAGCCCCAGATACGCCGCGTCCACCTGGTCCGGCCCGACCTTGAACCCGGCCACCGGGATTCCCCGGTCGGTGAACGCCGCGAGCAGGCCGAGGGAGACGGCGCCGGTGCCGTGCCCCGAGGAGGGCGCACTCAGCACGACGCGCGGCACGTCGGTCATCATCGACTCCTGATGTGGGTGGTTTCCGCCCGCGTGACCATACCCGTCCGGCCCGGCGCGCGAGAGCCGCGCACACCGCCGTTTCTGCCTGGCAGCGGCGAGTGGCATCGCTCATACGGGTAGCCTTGGCCAACGTGTACCGGTTCCTGCTGACCCCGCGCTGGCTCGGCTACCTCGCGCTCACGCTCGTCGCCGCCACGGTGATGGTGTTCCTGGGCAACTGGCAGCTGGACCGCTACCGGGGCCGGACGGCCGTCAACGAGCGCATCGACGCCGGGGCCACCATGACGCCCGCGCCGCTGCGCGACGCGCTCCCCGCGCCCAGCGGCGGCGACGTCGGTCCCGCGCCGTCCGAGGAGCTCACCTGGAGCCGGGTCACCGCCACCGGCCGGTACGACAGCGCGAACACCGTCCTGATCCGCGGCCGCACCGTCGACCGGACCGTCGGCTTCGAGGTGCTCACCCCGCTGGTGCTGGCCGACGGCACCGCGGTGCTCGTCGACCGGGGCTGGATCCCGCCCGTGCCGGGCGCCGGCGCGACAGTCCAGCCGGAGGTCCCGGCGGCGCCGGCCGGCGAGGTGACGGTGACCGGCCGGGTGGTCGGCAGCGAGAGCGGCGGCGGCGCGGTCAGCCGGCGCGACGGCAAGCTGGAGGCCCGGCGCATCGACATCCCCCGCCTGGCCGAGCAACTCCCCTACCCGGTGACCGGCGGCTACGTGCTGCTCGACGGCCAGACGCCGGCCGCCGACCCGGCCTTCCAGGCGGTCCAGATCGGGCACACCAACAACTGGCAGAACTTCGGCTACGTGTGGCAGTGGTGGATCTTCGCGGTGATGAGCCTGTTCGGCTACGGCTGGGTGGCGCGCCGGGAGGCCCGCCGCCGGGCCGGGCTGGACACCCCGGGTGAGCCGGTGGACCGCGCCGCCGAGCCCGCCGCCCCCACCTCCGCCTGAGTACGTCGCCCTCCCGGTGGGCACACCTGGGGGCGGGGACGTTGTAGGGTCCGCGGATGATCGTCAATCGTGGGGGTCGCGGTGACCTCTGACGCCACGACGCCCCCGGCCGCCGAGCCACCCGCGTACGACCCGTGGTCGGCCATGCCGCCTGCGGTCGCGCCGCCCACCGAGCAGTTCCCGGTGATCGCCGCGCCGGAGGCACCCGTCACCCCCGCCCCCACCGCGCAGTTCCCCGCCCCGCCGGTGGCCCCGCCTTACTCCGCGCCGCCGTTCTCGGCCCCGGCGGGGCCGCTCTCCGCGCCGCCGGCCACCGCGCAGTTCCCGGCCGCGCCGCAGTTCTCCGCGCCGCCCGCGCAGTACTCCGCGCCGCCCGCGCAGTACTCCGCGCCGCCCGCGCAGTTCTCGGCGCCGCCCGTACCGCCGGCCGGGGTGGTCGCGCCGTACTACGGGCCCGCACCCGGGGCGTATCCACCGCCCGGGCCGGTGCCGCCCACGCAGTCGGCGGTAGCCGTGCAGATCGCCGAGATCATGGTGACGCCGCCTGTCATCCGCACCCCGGCCGGCGTCCTGCCGCTCGCCGGCGCCTCCTGGTACGTGACCGACTACTGGCAGAAGGAGGAGAAGATCGCCCAGTGGGCCATCGTCGCCGCGATCCTCGGCTTCTTCTGCCTGACCGTGTTCAGCCTCCTCTTCCTGCTGGTCAAGGAGACGCGGCACTACGGCACCGTGCAGGTGACGGTGAACAGTGGCGGGCACCAGTACGTCGCGCGGATCCCGGTGACCGACCAGTTCCAGGTGCAGCAGCTCAACAACCAGGTCAACTACGCCCGGTCGTTGTCGGCCGGCTGAGCCGTCAGCCGGTGACCCGGCCGGCGTGGATGGCGCGGACCGCGTCGATGGTGTCCGCCTCGGCGGCGGTCTTGTCGTCGCGGTAGCGCAGCACGCGGGCGAAGCGCAACGCCATGCCGCCCGGGTACCGGCTGCTCGTCTGCACCCCGTCGAACGCGATCTCGACCACCTGCTCCGGCCGGACCCGCACCACCCAGTCGCCCTTCTCCACGGCGAGCGACAGGAACCGTTCGGTCTGCCAGCGCAGCAGCTCGTCGGTGAGCCCCTTGAACGTCTTGCCGAGCATGACGAACTCGCCGGTGCGCGGATCGCGGGCGCCGAGGTGCAGGTTGGACAGCCAGCCCTCCCGCCGGCCGCTGCCCCACTCGACCGCGAGGACCACCAGGTCGAGCGTGTGCCGCGGCTTGACCTTGACCCAGGCCGAGCCGCGCCGGCCGGCGTCGTAGGGCGCGGCCGGGTCCTTGACCACCACGCCCTCCTGACCGGCGTCGACAGCCGCGGCGAACGCCGTGGCCGCCTGCTCCACGTCGTCCACCTCGATTCGGTCGACGAGCAGCGAGGCGTCGACCGCGCCGGCCAGGGCCGCCCACCGCTCCCGTCCGGGCGCGTCGATCAGGTCGGTGCCGTCGAGGTGCAGCAGGTCGAAGAAGTACGGCGTGAGCACCGGTTCGCCGGTGCGCTCGGCGGCGGCCAGCACGGCGGGCGCGACCGGTGCCTGCCCGGTGGTGCTGGGCGTGGTGCGCCGGGCCGCCCGGCTGGACGTCTCCTGGAACGGCAGCGGCCGGCCGGCGGCGTCCAGCCCGATCGCCTCGCCGTCGAGCACCAGCTCGCGGGCGGGCAGCGCGCGGACGGCGGCCACCACCTGGGGCAGCCGGCCGGTGATCTCGTCCAGGCTGCGGGTGAAGACCGCGATGTCCGGGCCGGAGCGGTGCACCTGGATGCGGATGCCGTCGAGCTTTACGTCGACCACCGCCGGCACGCCGGTGGCGGTGAGCGCCTCGTCGACCGAGGGCGCGCTCTGCGCCAGCATCGGCGCGAGCGGCCGGCCCACCTGGAGCCCGAACCCGGCCAGCGCGGCGGCGCCGCCGGTGAGCGCCGCGACCGCCACCGCCCGCAGGTCACCGGCGAGCAGCAGGGCCCGCCGGACGGCCGTGACCGGGACGTCGGCGGCGCGCGCGACCGCGTCGGCCAGCAGCCCGGCCTGCGCGCCCTGGCGCAGCTCGCCCCGGAACAGGCCGGTCAGCAGGCGCTGCTCGTCGGCGGTGGCGGCGGCGAAGAGACGGCCGACCAGTTCCCGGCGCCGGGCCTGCGAACCGGCCCCGGCGACGCGGGAGATCTCCTCGATCGCCGCGTCGACGGCGGCGACGGTGAGCGTCGGCTCGGCGGCCGGCGGGGGCAGGTCACGCAGGCCCGCCCAGCCGACACCGGTCTGACGCTGACGCAGCTCACCGGCGAGATAGCCGGCACCGGCCGGGATCTCGCCCGGCTCCAGCCCGCGCAGCGCGGCGGCCAGCAGCTCCACCTTGGCCCGTCGGCCGCTGGTGGCCCCGACCGCGGCCGAGGTGGCCGCCAGCTCCGCGAAACGCACGCCCACATCCTGCCAGTCGCGTGTGACATCGGGGTGGATCCGGCGGCCCGGCACACCGCACGGGTGCGCCGGGCCGACGGGCCGACGGTCAGGCCGAGACCGGTTCCTCGATGCGCAGGCCGCGCCCGCGCACGCCCTCGGCGACCCGGGTGAGCAGCGCGTCGAGCGTGACCAGGGCGGCGGAGAGCTCGCCGATCTGTTCGTTGAGCGTGTCCTCGGACCACGCGGAGACGTCGACGTCCCCCAGAGCACGGACGGCGGCCTGGAGCCGCTCCATCTCGTCGTTCGTACGCATGTTCGAAAGGCTATAACACCCCGCCCGCCGACACACCACAAACTCCGACATCCGCCCCGAAGTTACGGTTTCGACACCTCAGGCGCGGTTTCCGGCCTCGGCCACCCGGGCCAGCAGCAGCGCCTCGGCCAGGCACACCCGCGCGAACTCGCCCAGGTGCAGGCTCTCGTTCGGCCCGTGCGCCCGCGCGTGCGGGTCCTCCACACCGGTCACCAGGATCGCGGCCCGCGGGAACATCTCCTGGAACGTGGCGATGAACGGGATCGACCCGCCCACCCCGATGTCGACCGGGTCGGTGCCGTCCCAGGCCGTCCGGAACGCCGACCGGGCCGCGTCGAACATCGGCCCCGAGGCGTCGATGACGCAGGGCGCGCCGTCGTGCTCGAACGTCACCGACACCTGAGCGCCCCACGGCGCGTGCCGCTCCAGGTGCGCGGTCAGCGCCGCGTACGCCTTCTTCGGGTCGTCGCCCGGCGCCAGCCGTACGCTCAGCTTCGCCTTCGCGGACGGCACCAGCGCGTTCGGGGCCTCGCCGGTGGACGGCGCGTCCACGCCCAGGATCGCCAGCGCCGGCTTCGTCCAGAGCCGGTCGGTGATCCGGCCGGTGCCGAACAGCCGCGCGCCGTCGACCAGGCCGGCCTCGGCGCGGAACCGGTCCTCCGGGTAGTCGACGCTGGCGCCCTCGCGGGCGGCCAGCCCGTCCACCGCTACGTCACCCGCCTCGTCGTGCAGCGTGCCGAGCAGCTTCACCAGCGCGGTGAGCGCGTCCGGCACGGCGCCGCCGAACATGCCGCTGTGCACCGCGTGGTCGAGCGTGCGCACCTCCACGAAGCAGTTCACGATGCCGCGCAGCGAGGTGGTCAGCGCCGGCACGCCGACGTCCCAGTTGGTGGAGTCGGCGATCACGATGACGTCCGAGGCCAGGTCGTCACGGTGCTCGGCGAGCAGCCGCTCCAGCGAGTCCGAGCCGTACTCCTCCTCGCCCTCGATGAACAGCACCACGCCGACCGGCAGCCGGTCGCCGAACGCGCGCAGCGCGGCGACGTGCGCCATGATGCCCGCCTTGTCGTCGGCGGCGCCCCGGCCGTAGAGGCGGCCGTCGCGCTCCACCGGCTCGAACGGGTCCGACTCCCACAGCGACAGGTCGCCGACCGGCTGCACGTCGTGGTGCGCGTACATGAGCACTGTGGGCGCGCCGGCCGGGGCCGCCTTCGTGCCGATCACCGCGGGCTGGCCGCCGGACCGGACGATCCGCGTGTCGAGGCCGCAGCCGCGCAGCAGCTCCGCCACCGCCTCGGCGGAACGCTCCACGTGCGAGTGGTCGAAGCCCTCGAAGGCGATGCCCGGGATGCGGACGAGTCGCTCGAGGTCGGCACGGACGCCGGGGAGTTCCCGCTCGACGGCGGCCCGCACCTCGGACTCGGAGAGGATCGGAGTGGTCATGACCGGAATCGTATGCTGGCCTTACCCCGCCACGTCGCCCGAGCCCGATCGCCGCCCCACGCGCACGTAGTAGCGGTCGCCGTCGTGCGGCAGGTCCGGTGCGCCGTCGACGACCAGGTCCACCGCTGCCGCCGTACCGTCGGCGGCGAAGTGCGCCCGCTCCCCCGCGTGCCAGCGGCGCAGCTCCGGCAGGATCTGTTCCCCGTCGCGGGCCAGCGCCCGGCGCAACCGCAGTTCGGCCGGCGCGGTGACCAGCACCGACAGCGTCAGCTCGGGGCGTACCGCGGCGCGGGCGGCGCTCACCCCCTCGATGATCAGCACCGATCCGGCCGGCACCGGCACCACCCGGTCCAGGAAGCGGCGGCGCACCCAGCTGTAGCGGCGGTACCCGCCCGCCCGGCCGGCCCGCAGGGGGCCGAGCACCTGCTCGTCCAGCCGGGTCCAGAACGTGAGCTGGTCGTCCCAGCCGTCGAGCAGGTCGTCGGTGTGCACGAGCGGCGGCCGGACGCCGCACGCCAGCTCCGCGAGGGCGTCCGCGAGGCGCGTCGCGAACCGGCTCTTGCCCGCGCCGCTGGGCCCGTCGACGGCGACCAGGCGGGTACGCCCCAACCGCGCCGGGCCGGCCAGCACCCGACGGGCCAGCCCGGAGTACGCCTCGATCACTGCGACGTTCACCCGACCGACGCTAACGTTCCCCCGTCCGCTGGAAACTGCGACCCGGGCGGACCGTTTCGCCGAGCGGCGGCCCGGCGCGCTGGGCATCATCGGGGGGTGCTCCATGACGTGATGTGTCCGGGCGTCGACGCCCTCCTGGAACAGGCCCGCGCCGGTCTCCGCCGGCTCACTCCGCACGAGACCGTCGAGGCGGTCCGTGGCGGCGCGCTGCTGATCGACACGCGTACCGAGGCGCAGCGCCGCGAGGAGGGTGAGCTGCCCGGCGCGATCGTCATCGACCGCACGGTGCTGGAGTGGCGACTCGACCCGGCCAGCGCGTGGCGCATACCCGAGGCCACCGGGTACGACCGCGAGATCGTCGTGGTGTGCCGGGAGGGGTACAGCTCCAGCCTGGCCGCCGCCAGCCTCCAGACGCTGGGGCTGCGGCAGGCCACCGACATGATCGGCGGCGTGCAGGGCTGGCGGGAGGCCGGACTGCCGATGTCCGACCGCCCGGCCGACGTGCGCTACTGAGCCGGTGGCGCGCCGGGTGGCACGAACGGCAGTCCCGGCGGTGGGCCGGACTCGATCAGCCGCCACAGCGCGTCGGTGTCGAGGTGCTCCTCCACCAGGTCGCCCAGCAGGTCCAGCGTCCGTTCCCGGGCCGCCGCGAAGGACGTGTCCGGCGCGACCTTGAACCCGGTCCGTCCGGCCGCCTCCGCGACCTCGGTCAGGAACCGGCGGCGGAACGCGTCCGAGGAGAAGGCGCCGTGCCAGTGCGTGCCGTACACGGTGCCGAGGCGCGCGCCCTCGCCGGTGCCGTCGGCGTAGCGCAGCAGCGGCGCGAGGCCCGGGTCGGCGGCCGTGACCCGGCCGTGGTGGATCTCGTACCCGTGGACCGGCACGTCGCCGGCGGCGGTGCCCTCGGCCCGGCGGACCGTCTTGCGGGGCTCGAAGGTGATCTCGACGGGCAGCAGCCCGAGGCCGGGTACGGTGCCCCGGCGGCTCTCCACCGCATCGTGGATCGCCCGGCCCAGCATCTGGAAGCCGCCGCAGATGCCGAGCAGCGGCCGTCCGGCGGCGGCGTGCGCCCGGACCGCGTCGGCCAGGCCGGTCTCCCGCAGCCAGGCCAGGTCGGCGACTGTCGACTTGGTGCCGGGGAGCACCACCAGATCGGCGGCGGCGAGTTCGGCCGGCTCGACGGTGAGGCGGACCCGCACACCCGGTTCGGTCGCCAGCGCCTCCACGTCGGTGGCGTTGCTGATCCGGGGCAGCCGGACCACTGCGACGTCGAGCCAGTCGGTGCCCCGGGGCGCGGGCGGCCGGCCGAGCACCCGCCCGTACGCGAGCGAGTCCTCCGCGTCGAGCCACAGGTCCAGCGCCCAGGGCACCACCCCGTACGTCGGTCGGCCGGTGACCCGGCGCAGCATGTCCAGCCCCGGCTGGAGCAGGCCGCGGTCACCCCGGAACTTGTTCACCACGAACCCGGCCAGCAGCGCCTGGTCGGCCGCGTCGAGCAGGGCGACGGTGCCGAACATCGAGGCGAACACGCCGCCCCGGTCGATGTCGCCGACCACGATCGTGGGCAGCCCCGCCTGCCGCGCCAGCCCCATGTTGACGTAGTCGCCGTCGCGCAGGTTGATCTCGGCAGGGCTGCCCGCGCCCTCGCAGATCACCACGTCGTACTCGGATCGCAGCTCGGCCAGCGCCGCGTACGCCGTGGTGGCGAGCCGGGACCGTACCTCGTGGTAGTTGCCGGCGGTGACCGTGTCGACGGCTTCGCCGAGCAGCACCACCTGGCTGGCGTGGTCGCTGCCCGGCTTGAGCAGCACCGGGTTGAAGCGCAGGTCGGCGTCCAGCCCGCAGGCGGCGGCCTGCATCGCCTGGGCCCGGCCCAGTTCACCGCCGCGACCGTCCGGGCCGACCACCACGGCGGAGTTGTTCGACATGTTCTGCGCCTTGAACGGGGCGACCCGGACGCCCCGGCGGCGCAGCCAGCGGCAGATGCCGGCGGTGAGCACGCTCTTGCCGGCGTCGGAGGTGGTGCCGGCGACCAGCAGCCCGCCGCTCACCGCCCGCTCCCCCGGCCTGAGCCACGGGCCGCTCGGGTGACGGCGTCCAGGGCGGCCCGGCCGGCAGCGCCGACCAGGCGACCGACTGTCACCGGGTAGAGCGCGGCCAGGCCGAGCGCGGCCACACCCACCGCACCCGAGATCCGGGCGGCCCGCTTCAGGTGCCGCGCCTCGGGGCGGGGCCCGTCACCGAGGAAGGGCCGGGTCTCGGCGCGGCCGAAGTAGACGTTGCGCCCGCCGAGCCGGACGCCGAGCGCGCCCGCCATGGCCGCCTCGCACTGACCGGCGTTCGGGCTCGGGTGGTCGGCCCGGTCCCGTCGCCACACGTGCCAGGCGGCGGCGCGGTCCCCGTGTGCCACCGGCGCGACGGCCACCGTGAGCAGCCCGGTGAGCCGGGACGGCACGAGGTTCAGCGCGTCGTCCAGCCGGGCCGCCGGGGTGCCGAAGCGGGCGTACCGGGGCGAGCGGTGGCCGACCATCGCGTCGAGCGTGTTCGCCGCCCGGTAGCCGAGCAGGCCGGGCAGGCCCGCGACCGCGCCCCAGACCAGCGGGGCGACCACGGCGTCCGAGGTGTTCTCGGCGACCGACTCGACCGTGGCGCGGGCGAGTTCGGGCTCGTCGAGGGCCGACGGGTCGCGTCCGCAGAGGTTGCCCAGGCGGGACCGGGCGGCGGGCAGGTCGGCCCGGCCCAGTGCCCGTGCCATCACCCGGGACTCGTGCCGCAGCGTGCGCCCGCCCAGCACCGTCCAGGTGCCGGCGGCCACCAGCGCGGCCCGGGCCACCGGATGGCGGCGGGTCGCCAGCGCGGCGGCGGCGCCGAGCAGGACCGGCGCGCCGACGGCGAGCGCCGTGAAGGCGGTGCCGGCCGTCCGGTCGGGGCGGTAGACCCGCCGTTCCAGCGCGCCGGCCGCCGTGCCGAAGCCGGCCACCGGATGCCACCGGCGGGGGTCGCCGAGCAGGGCGTCGAGCGCGTAGCCCGCCACCAACCCGGTCGCGTTCGCCATGGCGGTCGCCTGCCGCACCCGTCACCACCTCCGGCCGGCCAGCCTAGTCGTACCGCGGGGTGGTGACGCCGACGTCACCACCCCGCGCCCCCGTCGGACGAAGGGTCAGGCGGGCACCGGGGTACGCCGCCGGCCACGACCCCCCGACGCGGTCCCGCCGGTGCCATCGGTCCCGCCCGGGCTCGCGCCGCCCGGCTCGCCCTCACCCGGTCCGGAGCCACCCGGCCCGGAAGCACCCGATCCGTCGACCTCCGAGGGCGGGACCTCGCCCAGCTCGTCGTCCTCGGACGTGACCGGCCCGTCGTCCTCCGTGTCGCCCAGCTCGTCCTCCTCCGGACCGCCCGGCCCGCGGTCGTAGTCGGTGGCCCGTGCACCGGGCCGGGTGTCGAACGGGTCGGGCTCGCCCATCCGCTCGACGGTGCCGACCAGCCCGACCCGGCTGCCCCCGTACTCCGACGGCGGGAAGTCGTCGTCGAAGGGCCGGTCGTCGAACGTCGCCGGCGCCTGGGCATCAGGCACCGGCTCGGTCGCCTCGCCGTGCACCCGCTGCTCGGCCTCCGCGTCCTCGACCGTGCTGGTGGCCGCGCGGGGCTGGTTGCGCAGGAAGCGGGCGCGGCCCCGGGACAGGTCGTGCCCGACGGCGACCGCCTCCAGCTCGTAGAGCGTGCGGTGGGTGCCCGCCTCGTCGGTCCAGTCCCGGGTGTAGAGGCGCCCGGCGACGATCACCGGATCACCGACCGCCACCGAGGCGGCCACCCCCTCGGCGAGGCGGCGCCAGCAGTTGACGCGCACCCGAAGGCTGTTGCCGTCGACCCAGCGGCCGCTGTCGCGGTCGAGCCGGCGGGCGGTCGAGGCGACCTTGAAGTTGGCCACCAGCGTTCCGCTCTGCGTGGTCCGGCGCCACTCCGGCGCGGTCAGCACGTTGCCGACGATCGTCACGTACGTATCGAACATCGCCCCTCCCAGGGATCGACTTGTCCCGGTGAGCGTCGGCCGGTCGCCCGGCCCGGGCCACCCGCCGGCCCGGACCTGTGGACGACGGGCCGCCCTGTGGACAACCACCTGATCAAGGTCCCGGTCTGCTAGGCCGACCGGCCCTACGTGCCTGACCTGCGGCGACGCATGATCGAAAGGAACCGGCAAGCAGGCGTTCCGGAATCCCGCCGGTTGGGTAAGTACTTGATCAACCGAGAGAAAGGGAGCTCCCATGCTTCTCCGAGACGTCCGCGAGGCAGCGCGATGAGCGCCGTGGCGAACCCCGCGACCGTGGCCGAGTGCCTGCGGGTCGGCGCCGGGTTCTCCCAGGGCGACCGCAACTGGATCGCCGAGCAGTTCGCGACCCTGGACGCCCGGCTCGCCGGCTTCCACGCCGACGCCACCGAGCTGGAGGTGTCCGTCAAGGACCGCGAGGCCCGGGGCCAGAAGGTGACCCTGGAGTGCTGGGTCGCCGGGCGGCAGAAGATCGTCACCACCTCGACCGAGGAGGATCTGCACGCCGCGCTCAACGACGTCCGGGACGACCTGCGCCGCAAGCTCAACGACGCGAAGACCCGGCAGGAGCCGCGCCACAACAAGCACCTGCGCGCCGTCGACCAGCCCGAGGGCACCCCGTTGCAGGACGCCGAGCGCGAGGACGCCGAGACCGCCTGAAGTCCGGCACGGCCCGCCCGCACGGTGCCGGCGGGCGGGCCGTGCCGTTTGTTAACAAGGGGCCCTTCCTCTACCGGATGCGTTAACAAGGGCCCCCTCCTTACAACCCAGCACCCCTACCGCCGGGTAGCAAGGCGGCGTACCGTCGCGGTCGTGGAACCGGACGTGTTGGGCGCCCCCTACGAGCGGCGGACGATCGAGCTGGGCACCGACGACGAGGGGCCGGTGGTCGCGACCCTGGTGCGGCGGCGCGCCGACCGGCCGACCGGCCGCGCCGTGCTCTACGTGCACGGCTTCGTCGACTACTTCTTCCAGACCCACGTGGCCGACTTCTTCGCCGAGCGCGGCTGGGACTTCTACGCGCTCGACCTGCGCAAGTACGGCCGCAGCCTGCTCCCGCACCAGACCCCGAACTTCTGCCGCGACCTGAGCGACTACTTCCCCGAGCTGGACGCCGCCGCGGAGATCATCCGCGCCGAGGAGGGCCACGACACCCTGCTCGCCATGGGCCACTCGACCGGCGGCCTGATCATCTCGCTGTGGGCGCACGACCGCCGCGACGCCGGCCTGGTCGACGGCATCGTGCTCAACAGCCCCTTCTTCGACATCAACGCGCCCTGGATGGTCCGTCGACCCCTCGCGGCCGCCGTCTCCCGCCTGGGCCGCAGGGCGCCGCAGCGTGTGCTGCCGTTCGGCCTGGGCACCGTGTACGGCGAGAGCCTGCACGCCGACCACCGGGGCGAGTGGCGGTACGACCTGGCCTGGAAGCCGCTCGCCGGGTTCCCGGTGCGGGCCGGCTGGATCAACGCGATCCGCGCCGGTCAGCGTCGCCTGCGGGCCGGGCTGGACATCCCGGTGCCGGTGCTGCTCGCCTGCTCGACGCGCAGCTTCCGGGGCACGAAGTGGCACGACAGCGCCACCGGCGCCGACGCCGTGCTCGACGTCGAGCACATGGTGCGCTGGGCACCGCGCCTCGGCCGGCACGTCACGCTCGCCCGCTTCGACGGCGGGCTGCACGACCTCACACTGTCCAGTCCCGGCGTACGCGAGAAGGTCTTCGCGGAGGTCGGACGGTGGGCGGAGGGATTCCTCCGCGCCGGGCCGACCGAGCCGGAGCCCACGACGCCGCCGGCCCCCCGGCGGCCGGCCGACGCGACCGCCGAGGGCTGAGGCCGGTCCGCCCCCGCCGGCGGGACGCCCGGCTCGGTCGGCCGTCCCGCCGCCGGGGCGGCCGGTTCAGTCGGCGACGACCGCCGTGAGCGCGGCGCGGATCCGGTCGAACGTGGCGATCGGATGGCCACCGGCCTGCGGCGGCAGCACCACGCCGAGACAACGCAGCGCGGGCCCGCCGTCCGGCCCGGCCTCGACCGCGAACACCGGCGCGCCCACGTAGCCCGCGGGCAGCTCTGTCGTGACCCGCACCTCGCCGCCGTCCCGGGCGACCCGCTCGACGACCGCCTCCAACGGCCGCGCCCCGCCGTCGCCGACGCCCAGGGCCAGCACGAACGCCGACGCGGGCGCCGCGCCGATCCGGGCGACCGAGTCGGCCGGCGCGGCCACCGCCTCGGTGACATGCTGGGTACGCCAGCGCCAGCCCCGGTCGTCGGCCCAGCCGTGCAGACCGCCGGTCGGCATCGCGGCGAGCCCCAGTTCCGGCAGGTGCAGCCAGTGGTCGGAGAAACCGGGCAGGTCGATCGGCTCGTCCGCCCCTTCGGCCGGGTCGGTGACACTCGGCCGCAACCCGATCTCGCCGTACGCGCGGTCGGTGAGCGCGTCGGCGGTGAGCAGCCACTCGTGCGCGACCTCGCCGTCGTCGGTGGCGCCGACCAGCTCGCTGTAGAAGAAGGCGGTGCCGAGGACGTCGGGCGGTGTGCCCGGGCCGTCCGAGCCGGTGAGGGGCAGGATGGCCCGTCCGAGGAGCTGACACAGCTCGAAGACGATCTCGTTCTCGGTTTCCTGGTCGAGCTGCATCCGACGAGGGTACGGATCGCGTCCCGCCCGGCCCGCGCCGGACCCGCCGCAACTGTGGTGCCGGTCCGGGCCCCGGCGTGGGACGCTGAGGGGCGGAACGGACGCGCCGACCCGTACCCCCGGGCACGCGGGGAGCGGCGGTACCCTCTTGGCGCGACGACCGTCGGCGCGCGCCCGTAGCTCAGCGGATAGAGCAGGGGACTTCTAATCCCAAGGCCGCAGGTTCGAATCCTGCCGGGCGCACCCTCACCACCCAGGTCAACGGGTTGTGGCTTCCGGTCGAGACGATCACCACGGCCCGTACAGCGGTGGCCGCAGCAACGACCGTCAGTAGCAGTCGTCAGGTCTTGCCACGACAGTTCCTGAACCGCGGCCGGTAGCTCGAAGGACGATCTGCCGGGCTGCTTGGGCGGGCGTGAGGTGCGTGGTGTCGACGACCTCGGCCTCGGCATGCAGCCACGTGCGGGCCGCCTCGGCGTAGGGCTCGAGGTACTTGAGGCGGAACGGGGAGGGGACGGGATGTTCCCTCTCGATACGCCTGCGGAGGGTGTCCTGGTCGGCGTGGAGGACGAAATGCCTTACCGGTATGGCGTGTCGGGCAAGGCCCCCGCTGATCTCGCGCCAGTACTGCTCCACCAGGACGGTCATGGGCATCACCAGCGTGCCGCCGGTGTAGTCGAGCACGCGGCGGGCGGTTTCGACGACGAGATGCCGCCACGGCGGCCAGTGCTGGAAGTTGTCCGTCGCGGGCAACCCCGGCGTGATGTCCATGAGTGCCTCGCCGACCTTCTCGGCGTCGAACACCCGTGAATCCGGGATCAGTTGTTGCACGAGCACACTGGTCGTCGTCTTGCCCGCGCCGTGGGTGCCGTTGAGCCATACGATCACGGGGCACGTTAACGCGGGCGAGCAACCGGGCGGCGCTGACGTGGCCCCGGCTGAACGTCGGGTAGGTGGGCGCTCGGCGCAGGCCACTACGCTCCACACCAGAAGTGTGGGACTCGACTCTCCACCTCCCGGGCTCTGGAGGTAGTGGTGCCGGTCGTGCTTGGGCCATACCCGCTGTGTCCGACGTGCCAGAAGACGAACGGCGGCCTCATCGCCGCCAAGCACCGCCAGATTCACCTCCGGGCGCACGGCAGGGAGGCGTGTGTCGATGCGGGCCTTGCCGGACTCATGGCCAGCCTCTGGGCTGTCTGCGACACGCGTAGCTGTTGCGAGAACGACCGCGGGCGGGCGTACGTCGTACCGACCGCGGATACGTGCGACGCAGCGGAACACCTGCTGACCAGGCTCGGACTGCGCCCGACGAATCTCGACGGGATCCTCTGTTTCCACAAGCCCAGCTCATTTCGACTGGACGACGCCGGCCAGGTGCGACGCGTGCTGGAACAACCAGGCGGTGCCCACTCGCGCTGGCGGGTGAACGAGAACGGGGTGTTCGAACCCGTCCGCCCGGCAGACGAATCCGCCGGCTCTGACGCCGGTCCATGACGAGCGTCCCCTCAGCGACTACCGTGCCCTGATGGCCGTCTCGTCGTACGTGGCCCGGCTGCGGGCGGTGATCGGCCACGAGTTGATCCAGATGCCGTCGGTGTCGGTCGTCGTCGTCGACGAACGCGCACGGATCCTGCTGGTACGTCATGCCGAGGACGGGAACGGGTGGGCGGTGCCCGGCGGCGCGGTCGACATCGGAGAGTCGCCGGCCCAGGCGGCCGTGCGTGAGATCCGCGAGGAGATCGGCGTTCGGATCAACCGGCCGCGGCTGCTGGACGTGCTCGGCGGCCCCGACTACGAGGTGACCTACCCGAACGGCGACCGCGTCGCCTACGTCACGGCGGTCTACCAGGCGACCATCGCCGACGGAGAGCCGGTCCCCGACCACGACGAGATCGGTGAGCTGGACTGGTTCACCCCACCGCAGCTAGCCGGTGCCGATCTCAACCGCTTCTCCCGGGCGCTGCTGCGGGCCACCGGTCACCTCGCCGGTTGACGGCGACCGCTTCTCGCAGGCCGCTCCGCCACCGACGGTCGAAAGGAAGCTTCCCGGTCAGGCCGGTCGGCGGTTGGCGTCCGCCCACTCCGCGTCGTTCCAGAGCGCGGGGACCGCGCCGACCGGCTGGAACCGGATCTGCGGATCGTTGCTCTGCACGAGACACATGAGACGGCGGCCGATCAGGCTTGCGCTTCGGGAGTGGCGCGCCATCGTGTCCAGCACGATCTGGGCGGACCGCGGGCAGTGCGTGGCGAACGTGTCGTAGCCGGTGAACACGAGGACGAGGCCGGCCGCCTGGGGCGTCCACCCGTACTCCTGGCTCACCACGTCGCGCATGCAGTCGTTGAGGGCGTCGAGGTTGTGCCCGTAGTAGCCGGGGAACCCGAGCACGGCGGCCGTGTCCCGGTGCATGGCCTCCTCGGTCGTCCAGCCGGAGGCGTCCAGGTGGGTGACCTGGTAGCCGTGATCGCGTAGCCATCCGGTCGTCCGATCGAGGATCGGCGAACGCCAGAACAGAGTCACCGGCGTATTGCTCATGAGGCGGAAAGCCCAGTCCCCGCTGAGATCGGCTTCCGCGTCGAAGGCGGTCACGACCGGGAGAGTACAGCCGCGACCGGTACGCGAGCGCCATCGCTCCTCGACGGCGACGGACGGGCCGACCGTCCACCGCGGGCCGTGCAGGCGCACCCCGTCCAGATCTAGCCCTCTGCCGACTGGCGACCTGCGGATCGGCTCCACAGCCGGGCCTCGGCCGACAACTGCGCAAACACCTTCTCCTTTGCTGCGCCGTACTGGGCCCGACTGTGGGGATGCAGCGCGGCTGCACGCCTCTTTGCCGCCTCGTAGCGACGGGCAGCGTCCGGGGTGGCCGCGAGGTAGGCGCGAAAGACTCGGTTCGCCTCCGGCACCTGCGACGTGACTCCGAAAACGTGCAGGTGGTGGCTTCGCTTTCCGGCCGTGTCCTTCGCGAAGAACAAGTGCTCATCGTCGTCCGGGAAGGCCAACGGACGATAGGCGTACCCGAGTTGCTCAAGTGGCCGGACGTCGGCGACCACCGCACCTACCTCAGGCACCACCACCAGGATGTCGATGACGGGTTTGGCAGCCAGGCCGGGGACGCTGGTGGAGCCGAAATGCTCGACGCTCAGCGCCGCGGGAAGCGCCTCCGACAACAGCCGTTCTTCGATCCTGAATCGCTCGGGCCAGGCCGGGTCGTAGGGCACCACCTCGACTACAGGCACGTCGTCGCTCACGTCGGCCACCGTAGCGGCTGGCACCTTCTTCCGACCGAGGCTACGACCCGGCTGGGGGCAGAACACGAGGCACATCAGGCGCCCACCGAACAGGGCGGGCTGAACCTCGCTCAGGCCGCCGTCAGCGCCGCCAGGGCCCGGTCCATCGCGGCGTTGAACTCCTCCGGCGTCAGCGTCAGCCGGGACTTGACGTCGCGGCTCCACTGGTCGGCGAGGACTTCGGCGGCACCCGCCTCGACGCCGTCGAGCGCCGCGTCGGCCAGGTCGGACGGCGCGATCTTGTCCACCGGCCAGCCGGCGGACATGTCGGTGTCGGCCAGGCCGAGGTGCACCGCCGTCACGAGCGTGCCCTGGTCGGCGAGTTCCAGGCGTACGCCGTTCGTCATCGCCCACGCGGCGGCCTTGGTCAGGTGGTACGCGCCGGCGCCTCTGGTTCCGAACCACGACATGGCGGAGAGCACGTTGACGATCGCGCCCCCGCCGTTGCGGCCGAGCGCCGGCGCGAACGCCCGGATCATCTCCAGGTGGCCGAGCACGTTGGTGTCCACCTCGTGCCGCAGCGCGTCCAGCGAACCGGCCACCAGGTCGGTGCCGGTCTGGATCCCGGCGTTGTTGACGAGCAGCGTGACGTCCGGGGCGGCAGCGGCGACGGCACGCACCGATGCGGGACTGGTGATGTCGAGCGCCAGCACCTCGACCCCTGGCAGGTCGACGGTTTCCGGCCGGCGTGCGGTCGCGTAGACCTTGCGGGCGCCGCGTTCGAGCAGGCGCTGGGCGAAGGCGCGGCCCAGGCCGCGGTTGGCGCCGGTGACGAGGGCTACCGAGTTGGTGATGTCCATGCCCGGTACGCTAAAACCTGACGTTGACGTCAGAGGCAAGTGTTGATCGCCGAGACCGGGGTGAGAGGAGTCACCGTGCCCGAGCCGCTGATCCGCATCGGGGAGGTGGCTCGCGGCGCCGGTGTCTCGGTGCGCGCGGTGCGCTACTACGAGGAACAGGGTCTTCTCTTCCCCAGGCGCAGCCCGTCCGGCCAGCGCCTCTACCGGCCGGACACGGTCACGCTGGTCCGCTTCATCCAGCAGATGTACGCGGCGGGCCTGACCAGCAGCCGGATCGCGGAACTCCTGCCGTGCTGGGACTCCGGGCACACCGACCCGGCGCAGCGGGCCATGCTGCGCGCCGAGCGCGAGCGCATCCAGGCCAGGGTCGACGAGCTGCGGGCCGCGCTGGACCGCCTCGACGAGGTCATCGCGATCACCGACACCCACCCGTAGGCGCGGCCCGCCGGACGCCGCAGGTCTCAGCGGCCCTCGGTCTCGCGGTGGGCACGCAGTGCGCCGGCGACGGCCAGCCCCGCGCCGCCCAGAGCGACAGCCATCTCCACGGCCGAGGAGACCTCGATGGCACTGGCCGCCGGAGCACCCACGCTGATCATGAGCCCCGGTTGCAGGAAGGCGTCCTCGGCGGGCTCGACCAGGGTCCACCAGGTCGCCCACGCGGAGGCGAGAGCCGAGCAGGCCCTCACGGCGACCAGCGCCAGCAGGATCATCCCGGTCGGGAGGAGTCCGTGCCGGTCGCTCCGCCACCCGGACGACGCGAGCAACCCGGCGGTGACGAGCACGGCGAGCAACCCCGGCCACACGGCGGCGAACAGGTCGAGCAGCGGCGGTTCGCCGGGCTTCGACGCCACGCTCAGCCCGCACCAGACGACCACTGCCACCGCCAGGACCGTCGTCGCCACACCCAGCCGCCCGCCGCGTGCCGGCAGCGCCGACACGGCGACCGCGAGCAGGAGTACGCCGAGAACGAGGCCCCACGCGATGAGCCGCTGCCGGTCCATGCCGTCCTGCCAGTGCTCCAGCAGGTACGCCCTCGCCGCCGCCTGGCCCCGGGCCAGGTCGCCCGCGTCCGTCCCCCATCCCCGATGCCGGAGCAGGTTCGCCGCCACCAGGGCGAACACCCCGGCACCGGCCGCGACGCCCCGCCGCACCCGGGGCGTACCGGAGGTGGTGAGCGCGTGGCCGCACAGGGCCGCCAGGGTGACCGCTGCCCACAGCAGCGACGCGTCCGGCATGGCGAGCAGCGCCGCCCCGACCGACAGCAGGCCGGCCACGACCGCGGCGGCTCCCAGGCTCGACGACAGACGCATGGCGCAGAGAGTGGCACAGGAATCCCGACCGCGGTGACCCGCCGGTTTCGTCGGTGGTCTCGGGCATGATCGCGTGCGTCGCTGGACTACGAGGCGGGTGCCCGGAACGAGATCTCCTACTGGGGGTTCTCCGGGGACTAGCGTGCCGTTCCGGCGAGCAGCCACCGCCGGACGGGCACCTCCAGCAGCACCCGCTCACCGTCCGGCGTGACCGGCTGCCGGATGTCCCATCCGCCGTACTTCTTCGCGAACGCCGCGACGACCTCGGGCGGGAAGCCGGTGCGGTGTACACGGGCCTCGCCCTCCGCTACGACCGGGTGGACGCCGTCCTCCAGGGCGAGCGAGACGCGGGGGTCGGCCGTCACGTTGCGGGCCTTGACGCTGCGCCCCTCGCAGCCGATCCACCAGACGCCGTCCGCGTAGACGAACCACACCGGCGTGACGTGCGGGGAGCCGTCACGGCGCAGCGTGCAGAGCCAGACGTTGCGCTCGCGGGCGAGCCGGTCCTCGACGGCCGGCGGGAGCGGTGTGGCGGGAGATGAGGCCATGCGACAAGTGGATCAGGTGTCACGCGGCGGCACGCGACCGGCTCACTCGCAGATCCGCCACTCGCCGTCTTCCTTGACCATCGGGAACGACTGGGTCACGTTCGTGCCGACCGAAGGCGTGAAGCGGATGGTCGTCGACCCGCTCACCCGCCCGTTGTTGTTCGACACGTTCAGCCCGGTGATCTCGTAGCCGGTGAACTCCGGCTGGGAGGACTGCTGCCGGGTGAAGTCCGCCTCGCTGACCCGGTCGCGCACCGAGGAGCAGAACTGCCGGTATGCGGCGGGATAGTCGCGGTCGACGATCGCCTCGGCGTAGGTCTCCGCTGTGGACCGGGCCGGGCCGGTGGCTTCCTGCACGGCCCGGAAGAGGAAGAAGCCGGCGAGCACCCCGCCGGAGCAACAGATCGCCAGCACCACGCCGAGCACGATGAACAAGGTTCGCTTGGACTTCTTCGGCGGCACCATGGCCGGCTGGTATGCCATACCCCGCAGGGTAGGAAACACCGGCAACCGTAAACCGGATGCTGCGGCTCCGCTTCTCGGCGACCATCGATCGATGCCCGCACACCGCCCAGCCGAACCGGACATCAGTCGCTACTACACCGAGGTCTACGCCGAGGCCGACCGGCTGGACGGGTCGCCGCAGGGCCGGCTGGAGGCACGGCGTACCCGGGATCTGCTCGCCCGGCTGCTGCCCGCCGCACCGGCGGACGTGCTGGACGTCGGCGGCGGTCCCGGGGCGTACGCGGGTCCGCTCGCGGCGGCCGGCTACCGCGTGCACCTGGTCGACCTGGTGCCCGCGCACGTGGCGGCGGCACGGTCGGCGTACCCGCTGGTCACGGCGTCGGTGGGTGACGCCCGCGCGGTGCCGTCGCCCGACGCGGCGGCGGACGCGACGCTGCTGCTCGGCCCGCTCTACCACCTTCCCCGGCAGGCCGACCGGGTGGCGGCGCTGCGCGAGGCGGCGCGGGTGACCCGGCCGGGCGGGACGATCGTGGCGGCGGCGATCAGCCGCCACGCCGCGCTGATCGACCTGAGCGTGCAGGGCCGCCTCGACGAGGACAACCGGCGGTCGTTGCGCGCCCAGTACGAGACCGGGGTGAACGACCCGGCCACCGGCTTCACCACCGCGTTCTTCCACCGGCCGGAGGAACTGGTCGCCGACTTCGTCGCGGCCGGACTGCCCAACCCGGAGGTGTACGGGGTGGAGGGTCCGCTGTGGCCGCTGCTGAACGCGCTCGGCACCGGGCCGCACGAGCGGTTGTTCGCCGACGCGGTGGCCTGCGCCGAGACGTTCGAGCGGGACGCCGCGATCCTCGGTGCCAGCGCCCACCTGCTCGCCGCCGCGCGCCGCTGACCGACGGGCCGGAGAGCCGGCTGCTTTACGCCGGAGCGAAACTCGTCAAGCACCAAGGGTGACCAGTTGCGACAAACCATGTTATTCTCCAGCGTCAATCTATGCCGCGCGGACCCGGCCGGGTCGCTGCCGGAAGGACATCCCCCCGATGCCGGTCGCTGCCGCCATGCCTCTGTCACGGGCCCCGCTGGCCCGCCCGGCGGGTGACGCGTTCAGCCTGATCTTCACCACCCTGCCGGCGCTGCTGCGGCTCACCTGCGGCCTGGTCGGCGCGGTGGTCGCGCTGGCGGTGCGTACGCCGCCGGTGCGGGTGGCGCTGCTGATCCCCGCGGTCGTCGTGCTGACCGCCTGGTCGGTCTGGTACGCGTTCCGCGCGTTCCGGCACGGCATCGGCGGCGCGCTGGTCGCCGGTGACGTGGCGCTGACCACCGCCGCCGCGCTCGCCGTCCCGTGGCTCGTCGCGCCGGAGGTGCTGCCGGGCGAGGCCAGCTGGGTCGCGGTGCTGGCCAGCTCGACAGTCATCAACGCGCAGGCCACCGCCCCGGCCCGCTGGTCCGTGCCGGCCGGCCTGCTGGTCACCGCCGCGTACGTCACCGGCACCACGCTGGCCGGCAACCCGGTCGAGGCGCGGGCGCACGCCGGGACGCTGCTGGTGCAGACCGGCAGCGCGGCGGTGATGACAGCGGTGATGCGCCGCCGGATCGCCCGCGCCGACGCCGCGTTCGCCGACTACCAGCGGCTGTCCCACGAGGCGGTGGTGGCACGCGCCGCCCGCGAGGACGAACGGCGGCAGAACCGCGACCTGCACGACACCGTCCTGGGCACGCTCACCATGGTCGGCCTCGGCGCCGTACCCGACTCGGCGACGTTGCGCGAGCGGTGCGCGGACGATCTGCGTACCCTCACCGCCCTGGCGGGCGCGCGGACCGCGACCGCGCCCGGCGAGACCGACCTGGACGAACGGCTGCGCGAGGTGCTGGCCGGGACGCCCGGGCTCGCGGTGACCGCGACGCTCGCGCCGTGCCGGCTGCCGGCGGAGGTCGCCACGGCGCTCGCCGACAGCGCCGCCGCCGCGCTGGCGAACGTGGCCCGCCACGCGCCGGGCGCGGCCACGTCGCTGCGCCTGGCCCGCGAGGGCGGCACCGTCGTGGTCGAGGTGGTCGACGACGGTCCCGGTTTCGACCCGTCCACGGTCCCGGCCCACCGGTACGGGCTGCGCGAGTCGATCCACGGGCGGATGAGCACTGTGGGCGGCCGGGCGGTGGTGACTTCCGCCCCTGGCGCCGGCACCCGGATTCGGCTGGAGTGGTCCGATGTCGAGTGAGTCGGGCACGGCGGTGACGGCCGCCCCCGCGCTGCGCCCGCTGCCCCGGCCGCGGGCGGCTGCGCACTCCGGGGCGGCAGCCGCTCCGCCGGAGGCGCACGCGGTGGCCGACGCGTCGGACCGGGGCGCGCGGGTCGCCGCGATCGTCATCGCCGCGGCCTGGCACCTGGCTGTCGCGTTGCCGGCCGTGCTGCGGGCCGGGCAGGGGATGGCGGCCCCGGCCGTGGTGGCGGCAGGCTGGCTGGTGACCGCGCTGGTCGGGGTCGGCACCGGGGTACGCCTGCTGCGCGGCGGGCTGCCGGCGGCCGGGCCGCTGGCACTGGCGCTGCTGGTGGTCGACGCGGCGGTGGTCGCGGGCGCCGGCGAGCGGTTCCTGTTCAGCACCGCCAACTGGGTGTGGGGCGGCCTGGCCTGGTTCTTCCTGCTGGTGCTCTGGCAGCGGCCGGTGCGCCGGCTGCTGGTCATGCTCGCCGCGCACGGCACGATCGCGCTGGTCGCGGTGGTGCTGTACGGGGCGACCGCCCCGGCCGACCTGAGCCGGACCGCGATGTACGTCTACGGCACCTCCACCCTGCCGGTGGCGGTCTTCGTCGGCGCGGCGGCGATCACCGCGCAGGCCCGGGACCGGGCCGCGACCGCGGCGGCGACGCTGGCCGTGGCGGCGGAGCAGGAGGCGGCCGAGCGGGCCCGCACCGAACGGCAGGCGCGGCTCGCACTGGTCAGCGGCACCGCCGAGGAGGTGCTGGCCGAACTGGCGGCGGGCGACACCGACCCGGCCGACCCGGCGGTACGGCGGCGCGCGGTGCTGGCGGCGGCCCGGCTGCGCCGGCTCATCGCCGAGTCGGACGACGTGCCGGACGCGCTGCTGCACGAACTGCGCGCGGCGGCCGACCTGGCCGAACGCAACGGACTGCCGATCGACCTGGTGTCGGTCGGCACGCCGCCGGAGTTGCCGGTGGAGATCCGGCGCGGGCTGGCCGACCCGCTCACCGCGGCGCTCGCCGCCGCCGAGGGTTGGGCCCGGCTCACAGTGGTAGCAGGCCAGGACGAGGTGGTGGTCAGCCTGGTGACACCGGATCACGACGGCCCGGACGAGCCGGCGACCGGCGGGGACGGGCCGGTGGAACACCTGCACGAGCGGGACGGGGAGATCAGATGGACGCAGACCCGCTGGCGGCGGACGTGAACGCCGGAACCCCGATCGGGGTGGCGATCGTGGACGACCATCCGGTGGTGATCGACGGGGTGCGCGCCTGGCTGGCCCGCGAGCCCCGGTTGCGGGTGCTGGCCACCGGCGACGACCCGGACGAGGTGCTGCGGGCCGCGCCGGACGCCGAGGTGGTGCTGCTCGACCTGCGCCTGCACGGCCGGATGGTGCTGGACAAGCTGGCCGAGCTGAGCGCGGCCGGGCGCCGGGTGGTGGTCTACTCCGAGCACAGCGACCCGCAGACCATGCTCGCCGCGCTGGACGCCGGGGCGGTCGCGTTCCTGGCCAAGCACGAGGGGCGCGAGCACTGCGTGGCCACGGTGCTGGCGGCGGCGAGCGACCGGCCGTACGTCCCGCCGGCGCTGGCCGGGGCGATGGTCGGTGACGCCCGTCCGGACCGTCCGTCCCTGTCGGACAAGGAGCGCGAAGCGCTGCTGCTGTGGTTCCAGTCGATGTCGAAGGCGTCGGTGGCGCGCCGGATGCAGATCAGTGAGCACACAGTGAAGCAGTACGTCGACCGTGCGCGGATCAAGTACACCCGAGCGGGCCGTCCGGCCGCCACGAAGGCGGCGCTGCTCGCCCGGGCGATCGAGGACGGACTCGTCCGACCGGAAGATATCGGCATCTACCGGTCGCAGGCTTCGGCCGACCGGCCGACCCCCTAACAGGTGTCATGACAGTCACCCCAGGAATCGGGCAGGCTCACCGGTACCGCCAACCGTCATCGGGAGGTCGTACCGTGCCGGAGGACGCCACACCCTTCTTCGTCGGACCGCATCGGTTCGACGCCGACGACGACCCCACCCGTCCCGTGCTCGACCGGCGTTACGAGCTGGTGCCCGAGCCGGGCGAACGCCTGCTCGGTCAGCACGTCCTGCGCGTCGCCGGTCACCTGCTCGGCCCGACCGAGGACGTCCGCTGCTGGTCGCTGCCCGCCCCGGCGACGATCACCGTGACCGAGCGCCGGCTGGCGTACGTCTGCACCGGCTCGGACCTGTCGGTGGTCTCCGGGCGGGACAGCCGGGCGGCCGCCCGGCACCGGCGTCCGGTCCGGCTGTCCCGCCTGGTCAGCGGGCAGATCCGCTGGCAGTGGCCGTCCCGGCTGGAGCTGGCCGAGGTGGGCGACGGCATCGGCGAGCTGCGCATCGTGTGCGACGCGCTTCGCACCATCCGGCAGCCGGCGCTGGCGCTGACCGGCCCGGTCGGTCAGGTGGCCGCGCTGGCCCGGCAGGTACGCCGCTCGGTGGCCGGTTTCCGGCTCGCCAACGCCGAACTGGTGGACCTGTCCCCGCCGGAACGGGACGTCCTCGCCGTCCGGGCGGCCGCCTCCCCCGGCCCGACGCTGGGCACCGTGACGCTGCCGGGCTCGCTGCCGGTGGAGTTCCTGTCCCGCGACGACTACTACCGTCCGCCGGAGGACGAGGCGTCGCCGTGGGCGTGGTCCGGCTTCCCGGCCCACGGCCAGCCCGGCTCCGCCTGCTGACGGTCCCCCGTCACGGGCGGCCGGCCGGCCGGGCGCGCGGGCGCGGTCAGGAGGCGCTGCGGGTGCGGCGCTCGGACCGGTCCAGCTCGACCGCCTCCTCCGGGGTCGGCGCGCTGCCGCCCAGGTGGGCCGGCTGCCACCAGGTGTCGTCCGGGCCGGACGGCTTGTCCGGGTAGTCCCGCTGGGCCCGGTCGACGAGCGCCGACAGGCGGGTACGCAGGTCGGCGGTCATGGCCGTGGCGTCCGGGTAGGCGGACGGGTCCATCGGCTCGCCGACGATGATGGTGATCGGCGTGTGCCGGCGGGTCAGCGTGCGCGGGCGGCCCTTGGTCCACAGCCGCTGGGTGCCCCAGAGCGCGACCGGCAGCAGCGGCACGTCCGCCTCCTGCGACATCCGGGCCGCGCCGTTCTTCAGGTCCTTGACGGTGAAGGAGCGGCTGATCGTCGCCTCCGGGAAGACGCCGACCACCTCGCCCCGGCGCAGCGCGCCGACAGCGGCGGCGTACGACCCGGCGCCGGCGGCCCGGTTGACCGGGATGTGCTTCATGCCGCGCATCAGCGGACCGGAGACGCGGTGCCGGAAGACGCTGTCCTTGGCCATGAACCGGACCAGCCGCTTGGCCGGGTGCGCGCCGTAGCCGCAGAAGATGAAGTCGAGGTAGCTCACGTGGTTGGACGCGAGCACCGCGCCGCCGGTGTGCGGCACGTGCTCGCTGCCGGACACGTCCAGGCGCAGGTCGAGGAGCCGGAACATCGTCTTCGCGGCGGTGATCACAGGGGGGTACACGAGTTCCGACATGTCGAAACTTTACCCCGAGTAGGTTACGCGACCGTAGGGCCGATCTGCCCTCGGCAGACCCGGGTCGCGCACCGGCCCGGGCCCGGCGACGATGGCGTCATGACCGAACGCGCGGTGCTGCTCTGGATCCACGGCGGAGGCTGGCGGGCCCGCGCCGAGGAGGACGGGGCCGCGCTCGCGTCCCTCGGGCTGCGCGTGGTCGAGGCCACGTACCGGTTCTCCCACCAGGCGCGCTGGCCCGCTCAGCTCGACGACGTCCGCGCCGCGGCCCGGGCCGCCCGGGCCGCGGCGGGCGGCCTGCCGCTGCTGGTGGCCGGTGACTCGGCGGGCGGGATGCTGGCCCTCCAGCTCGGCCTGCGCGGGGTGGACCGGCCCGGCGACGTGGCGGGCGTGCTCGCGTACTGGGCCCCCGTCGACCCGCTCGACCCGGAGCAGCGGCGCCGGCGCGCCCCCGGCGACGACCCGTGGACGGACCTGCTGGGCCATCCGCCGGCCGCCGGTGACCCGGCCACCGTCGACGCGACGGTCGCCACCCACCTCGGCTCCGGCGTGCCGGTGCTGCTGGTCCAGGGCCGCGACGACGTGGCGGTGCCGGCCGCCCAGCCGGTCGAGCTGGCCGGCCGGCTGCTCGCCGCCGGGCACCCGGCGCACCTGTGGCTCACCCACGGCGGGCACGCGCTCGACCTGGCCCGGCCCGACCTGCGCGCGGCTGCCGCCGCGTTCCTGGACAGCGTCCTGCCCGCCGTCGCGGGCGACTAGGTTCGAGGCATGCCCGATCTCGCCGCGATCGTCATCCACTGCCGCGACCCCTACCTGCTGGCCCCGTTCTGGAGCGCGGTCACCGGGCTCCCGGTGGTCGAGGCGGACCGGGTGAAGCTCGCCGAGGGCACGCTCGCGCCGACCGAGGCGGTGCTGCTGCGCGATCCGCACGGGCGGCGTCCGGACCTGTGGATCAGCCCCGCCGACGTGCTGCCGGAGCCCGGCCGGATCCACCTCGACCTGGTCGGCGACGCCGAGGAGCGGGCCGCGGTGCTGGAGGCGGGCGCGACAGTCGTCCGCGAGCTGCCGCGCTGGACCGTGCTGGCCGACCCGGAGGGCAACGAGTTCTGCCTGCTCCCGCCGAACGAGGCGCACACGGCGTCGCCGCCCGGGCACTGAGCCGGCTCAGTCGGCCAGCTCCTCGATGTTGAGCCGGCCCCGGGCGAACGCGTCCACCCGGCCCCAGCGACCAGGGATGTCCAGCACCTCGATCCGCCCCATGCCCACCGGCAGCCGCGGGTCGACAGCCAGGTGCTGCTCGTGCGGCTCCAGACCGAGCATGGTGCGCAACAGCAGCAGCGGCGCCCCTGTGGACCAGGCCTGCGGGCTGCACGCGGTCGGATACTCCACCGGGAACTTGGTCAGCTCGCGCGGGTAGCCGCCGAACGCCTCCGGCAGCCGGCCGTCGAAGTAGGTGGCCGCGTCGAGGATGCCGTTGGCCACCGTGGCGGCCTCCTCGGCGAAGCCGTACCGGCGCAGACCCCAGGCGACGAACGAGTTGTCGAACGGCCAGATCGTGCCGTTGTGGTAGCCGATCGGGTTGTAGCGGACCTCGCCCTCGGCCAGCGTCCGCACCCCCCAGCCCGACCAGAGCCGGGGACCGACCAGATGCTCGGCGACCTTCGCCGCCCGCTCGTCGTCCACGATCCCGCTCCACAGCAGATGGCCCATGTTGGAGCTGAGCACGTCGCACTGACGCCCGTCCGGGTCCAGCGCGAGCGCGTAGAAGCCTCGGTCGGCGACCCACCAGTCGTTGTTGAAGCGCCGCTTCAGCTCCGCCGCCTCGCGTTCCAGCTGATCGGCGTACGCGGGGTCGTCCCAGAACAACCGGGCCATCCGGGCGGCCCGCATCTTCGCGTCGTACGCGTACCCCTGCACCTCGCAGGTGGCCCGCGGGAACGGCGGCAACGTGCCGTCGGCGTACGAGATGGAGTCCCACGAGTCCTTCCAGCACTGGTTCTCCAGGCCGGTGTCGGTGTTGCGCCGCTCGTACCAGATGTAGCCGTTGCCGAGCAGGTCGGCGTAGTCGTCGACCCACTTCAACGCCGCCCGGCACTCCCGTTCCAGCTCCTTGACCAGCGCGCCGTCGCCGCTCCACCGCTCGTACTCGTCGAGCAGCACCACGAACAGCGGCGTCGCGTCCACCGAGCCGTAGTACGGCGAGTGCGGCTGCTCCTCGAACGCGGCGGTCTCGCCGTACCGCATCTCGTGCAGGATCCGGCCCGGATCCTCGTCCCGGAAGTCGTCGAACCGGGTGCCCTGGAGCGCGCCGAGGATCCGCAGCGTGGTCTTCGACATCTCCGGCGCGAACGGCAGCACCTGGAGGCAGGTGAGAATGCTGTCCCGGCCGAACATGGTCATGAACCAGGGCAGGCCGGCCGCGGGCACCGTCTGCCCGCCGAGCGACAGCGGCGAGAAGCGCAGCGCCGCGAGGTCGACGAGGCTCCGCCGGTACGTCGCGGCGAGTTCCTCGTGCTCGCTGTTCAGCTTCGGTGCCCGGCTGATCCACTCCTCCAGGTCGTGCTGGAGCGCGAGCCGCTCGGTGCCGTGCGCGCGCAGCCCCATCCGCAGGTCCCGGCCGCCGGGGCCGATCGCGAACGTCTGCACGTCGATGACCGCTTCCCACTGCTCGTTGGGTTCCAGCCGGATGCTCCAGGCGAAACCGCGCTGGTCGTAGCGGGCCGGCTGGTTGGCGGAGACGAGCGTCTCGCGCCGGAAGTTGCCCCGCCGGTAGCCCAGGCGCAGCCGGTCCGACTCGGCCTCGGCGTAGTGTTCGCCCTTCTTGTTCAGGATCTCGTCCTTGACCTGGAACAGGTCGGCGAAGTCCGATCCGGCGTCCATCCGGATCTCCAGGTCGACCGGCTTCTCGTCGTGGTTGAGGATGGTCAGCGTCTCGCGGAAGCTGCCGCCGACCGCCCGCTCCCGGATGACCGACAGCTTCGCGTCGATGTAGTGCGTGGCCATGCCGGGCACCAGGAAGAACCGGGCCTCGTAGTACTGGAGGTCGTCGTAGGACAGCGCGTTGAGCCGCTCGCCGTTGATCGTGAGCACCCATTTCGACAGGTACCGCGTGTCGAGCGAGAACAATCCGGTCGGCTCGCTCGGTGTGGCCTCGATGTCGCCGGTGTCCTCGCACACCACGAACGTGTTGCCGTCCAGGATCCGGACGGAGTTGCTGCCGGGCATCAGGCACCCCTCCCGCTGAACGTGTGATGCGGTCCGCGGGAGTCCGGCGGGCCGGGGAAGACCCGCTCGACCTGAAGCACGAGCCGCAGGTCGCCGACGACTGTCATGTCGCCGCGCAGCAGCGCCGCGATGGCGTTCTCCTCGCCGCCGACCAGCTCGGCGAACAGGCGCGGCTCGGTGCCGACCACCGTGTCCGCCCCGCCGTCCTCCTGCCGGACCCGCAGGTTGCCCCGATCGATCTCCAGCAGCCAGTGCGTGGTGTGCGGGCCCTCGTGCAGGTCGAAGCGGAGCGTTCCGGATGTCTTGACCAGCAACGGCTCGAACCCCCGCCGGTCCAGGTCCTCGAAGAATCTCGTGGTCATGTCCACCATCCGGGCCACTCCTCCCGCGATCCGCGGTCCACCTGTCGAAGCTCCGTGTCCCCACCCGGTCCGGGGCCAACCTCGCCCGAACCGGGTGAGGGCGGCACCGTCGCGACGCGCGACGCCGGCCCCCGAACCGGGGGCCGGCGTCACCGCGGCGGACAGGTCTAGTTGTTGGGGTCGTCGGCGCTGATGTCCGCGAGCACCGACTGGGGTTCCCGCTCCACCGCCAGGTCACCCATGGAGATGAGGCCGACCAGCCGGCCGTCGTCGACCACCGGGAGGCGGCGGACCGCGTACGTGCGCATCAGGTCGGCGGCGGCCACGGCGTCGTCGTTCTGGCTGACGGTCACCACGTCCTTGCTGGTGATCTGGTTGAGCCGGGTGGCGGTGGGGTCCATGTTCTCGGCCACGCCCCGTACCGCGATGTCCCGGTCCGTCACGATCCCGACCACGTTGTCGCCGTCGGTCACCACCACGTCGCCGATGGCGCTGTCGCGCATCTCCTGCGCCGCGGCGATCAGCGTGTCGTTGCCGTCCATCGTCACCAACCGGGTCGTCATGAACTCTCCGACCGTTGTCATGGTGCTCCCCTCTCGGTGTCGGCACCGCCGTCTACCCGCCGCCACAGGCGGGGTAACGCGGGCGTCACCGCCGGTGGCGCAGGCGCCGGCGCAGGTCGTAGAAGCCGTTGCTGGACAACCCGTAGAAGAGCGGCAGCAGCAGGAGCACCACCAGCGCCGCCGGCACGCTCAGCAGCGCGCCCACCAGACCGGCGATGGCGTACGCGAGGACGCCGAGCAGCGCCCGGACGCGTTCGGCCTCGAAGAACCGGGCGGGGACGTGCGGCTCCAGCAGCTCCCGGTGCCGGCTCAGGTAGTGGTAGAGCCACAACCAGGTGATCGACAGGATCACGCCGACCAGCGCGTACGCGGACACCGCGACCCGCTCGTCGAAGACGTCGCCCTCCTCCACGGCCCGGGAGACGAGCGCGGTGACGAACGGAAGCAGCGCCACGCTGAACAGCACGCCGAGGTTCGCCCAGTGCAGTCCCCGGTCGGCGCAGCGCACCCGGTGGAACGTCCCCTTGTGGTTCAGCCAGTTGACCGCCACGTACAGGTAGGACGTGACGTAGGCGAGGTAGACCGGCCACTGGTCGAGCAGCGCGCGCAGCATCCCGCCCGGCGCCGTCTCGGGCACCCGCAGGTCCAGCACCAGCAGCGTGATGACGATGGCGAAGACCGCGTCGCTGAACCCGATCGCCCGGCCGGTGTCCGGGAGGATCCCGGCGTCACCGGTGTCTCCTTCGGCCGTCATCGGCACCCCCGCCCTGCCGGCGCGGGGCGGCCAGCGACGCGGGTGCATACCCGCTGCGGGGGCGTCCGTGCCGGGTGGTCCGGCACGGACGCCCGCGGGGTCAGCGCTCGGCGGCGACCAGCTCGGCGAGCTGCACGGCGTTCAGCGCCGCGCCCTTGCGCAGGTTGTCGTTGGCGCAGAACAGCGCGAGCCCGTGCTCGACTGTCTCGTCGGCCCGGATCCGGCCGACGTACGTCGGGTCCTGGCCGGCCGCCTCCAGCGGCGTCGGCACGTCGCGCAGCGCCACGCCGGGCGCGCCGTCGAGCAGCTCGCGGGCCCGGGCCGGGTCGATCGGCCGGGCGAACCGGGCGTTGATCTGCAACGAGTGGCCGGTGAAGACCGGCACCCGCACGCACGTGCCGGAGACCTTCAGGCCGGGGATCTCCAGGATCTTGCGGCTCTCGTTGCGCAGCTTCTGCTCCTCGTCGGTCTCGTCGGAGCCGTCGTCGACGATCGAGCCGGCGAGCGGGAGCACGTTGAAGGCGATCGGGCGGGCGAACGAGCGCGGCGCCGGGAACTCCACCGCCGCGCCGTCGAAGGCGAGCCCGGCGGCGTCCTCGGCCACCTTGCGGACCTGCTCGTCCAGTTCCGCCACCCCGGCCAGGCCGGCGCCGGACACCGCCTGGTAGGTGGCGACGACGAGGCTGACCAGCCCGGCCTCGTCGTGCAGCGGGCGCAGCACCGGCATGGCGGCCATCGTGGTGCAGTTCGGGTTGGCCACGATGCCCTTCGGGCGGTCCGCGATCGCGTGCGGGTTGACCTCGGCCACCACCAGCGGCACCTGCGGGTCCATCCGGAACGCCGAGGAGTTGTCGATCACCACGGCGCCGGCCTCGGCGACCCGGGGAGCCAGCTCCTTCGCGGTGCCCTTGCCCGCCGAGAAGAGCACGATGTCCAGACCGCGGTAGTCCGCGGTGGCAGCGTCCTCCACGGTGACCTCGCCGTCGCGCCAGGGCAGCGTGCGCCCGGCCGACCGGGCCGAGGCGAACAGGCGCACCTGCTCCGCCGGGAACTCGCGCTCCGCCAGCACCTGCCGCATGACGCCACCGACCTGGCCGGTGGCTCCCACAATGCCGATCCTCATGCCCGCGAGGCTACCCAGCCGGGCGGTGCGGGTGGGAAACGTTTCCCACCGCGCGGATTCGGGGCGACGGGAATCACAGGCCCGCCGCCCCGCCCGGTCACGTGTGATCGACCACCTCGCCGAGACCGCTGGCGACCAGCTCGTCCCGGATGACCGCCGCGTCCCCCTCGATCACCATCGTCAGCGACTCCGGGTGCAGATAGGTGGCGGCAGCCGCGGAGACGTCCTCGACCGTCGCCGCGAGCAGTTGCTCCCGCAGCCGCGCGTGGTAGTCGTCCGGCAGCTCGTGCACGACCAGCGTGGTCAGGGCCGCGGCGATGGCCCGCGGGCTCTGCAACTCGACCGAGAGCTGCCCGGCCCGCCAGGAACGCGCCACCTCCAGCTCGTCCTCGGTGACACCGGTGAGCTGGGTACGCGAGATCTCGCCCACCGACTCGACGAGCGCCGGGGCGGTCACCGCGGTCTGCACGCCGGAGCTGACCGCGAACCGGCCGAACCGCCGGGACGAGGCGAAGTCGCCGCGGATCCCGTACGTGTAGCCGCGTACCTCCCGGATCAGGTGGTTGAGCCGGGACGTGAACGCGCCGCCGAGCACGGTGCCGGCGAGCGTCATCGGCACGTGGTCGGGGTGGGCGCGATGCGGGGACGGGTGGCCGAGCCGCAGCGTGGACTGCACCGAGCCGGGCCGGTCGACCAGGATGACCCGGCGCTGCCCGGCCAGCGGCACGTCGATCGGGCCGCCGCGTTCCACCGGGCCGCCGCCGGCGCCGGCGAACGCCGTCGCGGCGAGCGCGTCCAGGTCGATCCGCTCCAGGTCGCCGGCGACGACGAGCGTGCCGGGGCGGATGAACCACTCCGAGTGGAAGACGGTGACGTCGTCCACCTCCAGCGCGGCCACGCTGTCCGGGTCGCCGTAGAGCGGGCGGCCCCACCGGTGCTCCGCGCCGAACAGCTCGGCCCGCAGCACCGCGTCGGCACGCGGGCCGGGGTTGGCCCAGTCCATCCGCAGCGCGGTCGCCTCGTCGTCGCGTACGCGCAGCACGTCGGCCGGGTCGAGCCGGGGCGTACGGACCGCCTCGGCCAGCAGCTCCACCGCGGCGGTCAGCCGGTCCACCGGCACCTGCACGCTCACCTGGAACGAGTCCCAGTCGAGCCCGGTCGCCAGCTCGGTGCCGAGCGCCTCGATGGCCAGCGCGTACGCGGTGGCGTCCCGCTGCGCGGTGCCCTCCTCCAGCGCCTTGGCCAGCACCGCGCCGAGGCCCTCCTTGCCGACCGGCTCCCGGCCCGCGCCGCCGTCGAGCAGCAGCAACGCGACGGCGAGGTTCTGCCCGGGCAGGTGCGCGGCGACCACCTGACCGCCGGCCACCGTCCGCCGGACCACCTGCGGGAACCGGTAGGCGCGGGCGGCGCCGGGGCCGGGACGGGTGGCGATCAGCGACATCAGTTCTCCTCGGGCAGGTAGGTCAGGATCACCCGGTCGGCGGCGCCGAGCAGCTCGGCGGCCTGCTCGGCGATCTGCTCCGCGGTCACCGCGAGCCAGGCCGGCAGCCGGTCGGCCGCGCGGGCCGGGTCGCCGAACTGGGTGGCGTAGCGGCCGAGCGTGTCCGCCCGACCGTCGACGGTGGACATCTGCCGCCACCACATGGTGCTCAGCAGCGCCTTGGCGCGGTCCAGCTCGGCGGCGGTCACCGGCACTGTGGCCAGCTCGTCGACCACCTCGGCGAGCCCGTCGCGCAGCCGCTCGGCGCTCACCCCGGGACGGGCCGTGGCGGTGGCGATCAGCGGGGCGGGCGCGTGCGCGAGGTCCACCCCGTACGCGCCGACCAGGTCCGGCTGGGCGATCCGCTCACCGTCGGCGAGCCGCTGGTAGAGGCGGCTGCCCCGGCCGCTGCCGAGCACGGTGCCCAGCACCGTGGTCACGTCGTACCCCTGGGTGCCGAACGGGTGGGTGCGGTGCGCGACGTAGACGCGGGGGGCGGGCACGTCGGCGGTGACCGTCTCCACCGCCGGGCGGCCGGTGGCCGGCACTGTGCGGCCGTCCGGCGCGGCCGGGATGTCGGCGCGCGCGGTGAGACCGCCGAAGTACTTGTCGGCTAGCGCGAACACCTCGGCGGCGGTGGTGTCGCCGACGACGGTGAGGACGGCGTTGTTCGGCGCGTAGTAGGTGCTGTGGAACTCCTGGAAGGTGGCCAGGTCGGCGGCGTTCAGGTCGGCCATCGACCCGATCGTCGCGTGGTGGTACGGGTGGCCCGGCGGGTAGAGCAGCGGCAGCAGCCGCAGCCACGCGTCGCCGTACGGCACGTTCTCGTAGCGCTGACGGCGCTCGTTCTTCACCACGTCACGCTGGTTGTCCAGCGTCTCCTGGGTCAGCGCCGGCACCAGCCCGCCCATCCGGTCGGCCTCCAGCCAGAGCGCCAGTTCCAGGTGCTCGGCCGGGACCGTCTCGAAGTAGTTGGTCCGGTCCGGGTTGGTGGTCGCGTTGAGCGAGCCGCCCGCGCCCTGGATCAGCTTCATGTGCTCGGTCTTCGCCACGTTCACCGAGCCCTCGAACATGAGGTGCTCGAAGAGGTGGGCGAAGCCGGTCTGTCCCGCCGGTTCGTGGCGTGAGCCCACGTCGTACCAGAGGTTGACCGCCACGGCCGGGGCGGTGCGGTCCTCGCTCACCACCACACGCAGGCCGTTGTCCAGTCGGGTCGTCTCGATCGGCCAGGGGAAACCGCTGTCGGGCATGAGACGACGCTATCCGATCTCGGAGGCGGAAAGGTGACACGCGCGCCGGAGCATCGTCGGTGCGCGCCGGGGTACCCGTGCGGGCATGGCCGCCACCACACCCTCCGCCGTCGAGCGCGCCGCCGCCGCGCTGGCCCGGCTCCGGCACGCCCGGCTGCTGCATCCGGCCGGGCGCACGTTCGCCGGCGAGACCCGGATCTGGGGTACGCCGGGACCGCCGACCGGGGTGCCGCTGCTCGACCTGCCGGGCCGGTGGCCGGCCACGATCCGCCTGTCCAAGGGCGTGCCGACGCCGGGTGGCTGGCCGGACGTGCTGGGCGTGGCGGTACGGCTGCACCGCGATCCGGAGCCGCCGGTGGACCTGCTGTGGAGTTCCAGCGCCGCCGCGCCGGTGCTGCGGAACCTGCCGCTGCCCCGGCGGCGCTTCTCCGGGACGTACACGTCGATCATGCCGTTCCGGGCCGGCGGGCGGCGGCTGTTCCTGGCCGTGCTGGCCGACCCGGAGTCACCCGACCTGGGTCGCGGCCTGGCCGAGGCCGGCGCGGCGGTGGCCAGCGACGGGCCCCGGCTGGTGCTGGCGGTCGCCTCGGCGGTGGGCCGGTGGCGGCCGTTCGGCGAGGTACGCCTCGACGACGAGCGCGGCGCCGCCGAGGACGCCGCGCTCGCGTTCGACCCGATCGGCAACGTGCCGCCGGGGTTGCGTCTGGCCGGCCCGCTGGCCCGGCTGCGGGACGACAGCTACCGGGGTTCCCGCCGGGCCCGGGGCGCCGGGCTCAGTCGGGCGGCTCGACGGGGGTGACGGTCTGCTCGGAGGTGCGGTGCTCCAGCACCGTGTCGGGGGCGGCGTTCTGGTCCGCCTCGCGGATGTCGGACTCGGTGAGGATCGCGTCGGCCTGCGCCTCCGCGTCGTCGCTGCCGGCCGCCGCCTCCTCCGGCAGCAGGTGCGCTCGGGACTCGATCCGTTCCTGGTCACTCGGGTCGTGGCTCGTGGTCATGCCGATCACATACCCCGCGTTCCGCACTTCGGAACGACAGCGGGCTTTCCGCCGCGCGTCGGGTACGCTGGCCGACGTGACGCGGTCGTATCGATGGTTTAGGCAGCCGGCTGGAGGAGCCGGTGACTCGACCATGAGCTGACGTCACCACCTCTTCGAGCCGGCCGGGCAGGGATTCTTTTCCCTGCCCTTTCGTATGCGAGCAGCCGGCTCGATCCCCCGGACCCGGCACGGGGGCACGGTCGGCGGAAGGAATCCCCACCGTGACCACGTCCCAGGACGCCCATCGGGTCATCGACCAGCGCATCGACCGTGTGGTGCCGCTGACCACCCCGGCCCTGCTGCACCACCACCTGCCGCTGGAGACCCCGCTGGCCGAGGCCGTCGTGGCGGGCCGCCGTGCCGTCGGCCGGGTGCTGGACCGCGAGGACGACCGGCTGCTCGTCGTCGTCGGCCCCTGCTCCGTGCACGACCCGGCCGCCGCCCTGGAGTACGCGTGCCGGCTGCGCGAGGCCGCCGCCCGGGTCGCCGACGACCTGCTCGTGGTGATGCGTGTCTACTTCGAGAAGCCGCGCTCGACGGTGGGCTGGAAGGGCCTGATCAACGACCCGGCGCTGGACGGCTCCGGCGACGTCAACACGGGCCTGCGTACCGCGCGGGCGCTCCTGCTCGACGTGCTGCGGCTGGGCCTGCCGGTGGGCTGCGAGTTCCTCGACCCGATCACCCCGCAGTACATCGCCGACACGGTGGCCTGGGGCGCGATCGGCGCGCGGACGGTGGAGAGCCAGGTGCACCGGCAGCTCGCCTCCGGGCTGTCCATGCCGATCGGCATGAAGAACCGCCCGGACGGCAGCATCGCCACCGCCGTGGACGCGATCCGGGCCGCCGGGGTGCCGCACGTCTTCCCCGGCATCGACGTCTCGGGCACCCCGGCGATCATGCACACCCGGGGCAACGCGGACGGGCACCTGGTGCTGCGCGGCGGGGGCGGCCGGCCCAACTACGACGCGGAGTCGGTGGCCGGGGCGCTGGAGCTGCTGCGGGCGGCGGGCCTGCCGGAGCGGGTGGTGGTCGACGCCAGCCACGCCAACAGCGGCAAGGACCACCGCAACCAGCCGCTGGTCGCCGCAGACGTGGCCGCGCAGCTCGCCGCCGGTCAGCGCGGCATCGTCGGCATCATGCTGGAGAGCTTCCTGGTGCCCGGCCGGCAGGACCTGGACCCGACCCGGGAGCTGGCGTACGGCCAGTCGGTCACCGACGCCTGCATCGGCTGGGACAGCACCGCCGAGGTGCTGGAGCACCTGGCCCAGGCCGTCCGGGCCCGCCGGGCCACGCTCCCGGCACCGGCCTGAGCGGGGTTGGGGCGAGTTTGACCGGTTCGGTGCCGGGTAGGTGGTCGGCGTGACCGATGACGCGCCCGTGACCGAGCAGCCCGACACCAGGCCGCTCGACGACCTGCTCGACGACATCTACCACGGCCAGGAGCGGATCACCCAGGCGGACATCTACCGCCGGGCGGTGGCCGCCGAACTCCCCGCGGAGCTGCTCACCCGGATCGCCGCGCTCCCCCAGGGCGAGTACGCGGCGGACGAGGCGGCCGATCTGCTGGGCGGCACGGTCGCCTGAGCCCCCGGAAGACCGAGAGGACGCGACATGACCGACCGCAACCCCGACCACGAGCACCTGGCGGCGCTCGGACAGCCCCCGGAGGGCGTCGACACGCTGCCGGAGCCGGACTTCGCCAACGAGCACGACCGCACCGCTGTGGACCGGGACGTCGTCACCGGGGAGGACGAGGACGAGCGGGAGCCGGAGGCGTCGCGCGGCTGGGCCGGCGAGGACCACGGCACCACCCCCACCTGACGGGTGGGAGACAGGGAAAGGGGGCCAGCTCGCGCCGGCCCCCTTTCCCGTGTCCACGGGCTCAGGACTCGTGGCGTCCGCCCTCGGCCGCCTGCTGGGCGACCGCGTACCCCATCTGAAGGAAGTCGGAGGCGGCCACGGCGGTCAGCGCGGTGGCGACCAGCCGGGTCAGCCGGGGCGCCAGCACCAGGCCGCCGGTGAGCCCGGTGGCCACCCAGACCGCCAGGCAGAACGGGCAGCTCACCAGCTCGCCGAGCGCGTGCCGGGTCGGGCTGCCCTCGTCGCGGACCTGCTCCATCACCTCGCCGCTGCCGATCGGGTGGTCGTAGCGGGTGAACGGCGCGCGCAGCGGGCTGGTGATCGCGTCCTTGGACAGCAGCCGGCTGAGCTTGTGCGTGGCGATCGAGAGCAGCACCACGTCCGCGGGCGTGGGCCGCTCGGGCACCGGCCGGCCGGTCGCCCGGACCAGGCCGACGAGCGCGGCTGTCACACCGGCGTACGTGCCCATCGCCTTCAGGTAGCCCTCCAGCGGCCGATGCTCGTGCGGCGCGTACGCCTGGCGCAGGCGCGCCACCTTCTGCTTCAGGCCACTCCCGGTCAACCCGGCCTCCTCGTGCTCGTCGTGCGGCCGGGCTCAGCCGGCGGTCAGGTTGTCGGCCACCTCGCGGTCGAGGTTGGCCAGGATCTCGTCGGCCAGGTCGTGGTCCGGCCCGGCCAGGTCCAGCCGCACCCGGGCGCCGCCCGCGTCGGCCGGCTCCACGTCGATCTCGGCGGACCAGTCCGCGGCGCTCCACCGGGCCCGCATGTCGTCGGCGTCGACGACCTCCACCCGGCAGGCGCCGGAGCTGCGCAGTCGCTCGGGCAGCCAGGCCGACGAGCGGTCCGGGTCGGTCGCGGTGTTGAACACCACCTCCGGCGGCGCGGACATGCCGCGCTCGGCGTGGCTGGCCATCAGGCGTCCCGCAGCCGGCTCGGGTCGACCTCCCGGCCGGGGTGCCGGGCCAGGTACTCCGTCTCCAGTTCGGCGGTGCGCCGCAGGTGGTTGGCGAGCGCCGAGTCGGTGGCGTGCCGCAGCGTGTCCAGCCGGGTGCGGTGCAGGCTCTGCATCTCCCGGATCAGGTCCTCGTCGCCCAGCTCCGTGGGGTCCACCCCGAGCTGCTCGCCGTCGGCGTCGACGGTACGGGCGTGGTCGCCGTCCCACTCCGCGACCCGCTGTTCCGGGCTCGCGTCCCGGCGTACCGATTCGGTCATCGTCGCCCCCTCGTCTCGTTCGGGTTGGCACCTGTTCGGATGCCCAGCGGGCGTGTCACCAAACCCCGCCCGGACTACGACGCCGTGTCGGAGACGACCGGCGGCCCCGGTACTCTCGTTGGCATGAATCGGCTCTGGACACCGGCGTGGATCGTCCGCCACGTGGCCATGGTCGTGCTCGTGGCGGGTTGCCTCGGCATGGGCTGGTGGCAGGTCACCCGCGCCGCCGGGGGGAACGCGATCAGCTTCGGTTACGCGATCGAGTGGCCGGTCTTCGCCGGTTTCGTGATCTTCGTCTGGTGGCGTGAGGTCCGCCAGACGCTGCGCGCCGCCGACCCGGCGTCGTCGGCGGACCCGGCGGCGTCGGCCGGTCCCGCGCCGTCGGTGACCGCCGGCACCCCGGCGGTACGCCGGCCGGTGCGCGTCGTGCGGGTGCCGTCCGCCCCGGCCGACGGGGCGGACGACGCCGAGCTGGCCGCGTACAACAGCTACCTATCCTGGTTGAACGCCAATCCGGGCGCCCGGCCCGGCGACTATCCCGGCTGAGGCCGGTGCGGAAGGACGGACGACGGTGGGCGGAGCCTTTACCCGGTACCGCGTGATCGCCTGGATCGTGGGCGTGGCGCTCGTGGTGCTGGTCCTGATCGGCATGCCGCTGAAGTACGGCTTCGACAACCCGAGCGTGGTGGCCGTGGTCGGCGTGGCGCACGGCTGGCTGTACATGCTCTATCTGGCGCTCACGTTCGACCTGTCGCGCCGGGCGAACTGGCCGCTGAAGCGGATGCTGCTGGTGATGCTCGCCGGCACCGTGCCGTTCGTCTCGTTCTACGCCGAGCGGCGGGTGAGCCACTGGGTGGCCGCCGAGACGCGGTCGCGTACGCCGGAGCCGGTCGCGGGCTGACCGCGTCTCACCGGGCCGGCCGCCACGGCTCGGCCGCCGGCGGGTCGGCCCAGCCGCCCAGCCGCGCCGCCTCCCGGGCCCGCCCCAGCGCGCGGGCGACCTGGCCGAACTGCCGCTCGTCGTCGCTGCTGAACAGCAGCACCTCGGTGCCGCGCACCCGTCCCCACAGCTCGTGCGAAGGGGGCCGCACGCGGTCGCCGATCAGCACGAGCAGCAGCGGCACCAGCCCGACCGCGCCGAGCATGAGGTACGCCCCGGCGGTGAGCCGGTGCAGGCCGCCGGTGAAGCCGAGCAGCAGGCCCACCGCGGCGATCATCGCGGCGGACACGGCGACCGCCCGGATCGCGAGCCGGTCGTGCGGCCCGCGGTCGGTCCGGAGCTGGGTGATCTCGGCCACCGGCCAGCTGTTGCGGCCGACGGTGAAACGCTCGGCGGTGACGACGATGCCGGGCCGGGCGTAGAGCAGCCTGGGTGCGGCCGGTCGCGGCGAGCGGGGCGGCTGGGCGGCGGAGCGGTCGGTCTGCACGGCGGCCTCCCGGGAGCAGGGATCCCGTGGTGGGATTTCCCGTCCGGGCTTCATTGTGTTGGCCTCGCGCCACCTGACCTCGGGGTTTCGGCGGTCGCGGGGGGCGTCGGCCCGGCCCTGCCCGCCGGAAACAGAGAACGATTTCCGTCTTTGTCATGACTTTGCCTGGCGTTGCCTGGCGACATCCGCCCAGAACGACGAATCGGGCGAGTCGCCTCATCCACCCACCGGTTCCCCCTCATCACTTTCCGCCACTTTGCCAACTTTCGCCCCTGCTTGAACTCCCGACTACTGCGATCACGGGTTAGGTTGTCCAGGTCGGCCCGGTCGACAGCCGTCCACCCGGACGGCCCCGGGCCGGTGTCGCCGGGTCGCGAACGCGCCCGGCGACCGGTGGGAGAGGAGCTTTCCGCTCTTGTCGTCCTTACGGATGCTGCTCCGCTCGCTGGCGGTGGCCGGCCTCTCGGCCGCATTGCTCGCCCCGGCGCAGGTGGCCCGGGCCGAGCCGACCCCCGCCGAGCTGACGAAGCAGATCGAGAAGTCCTCGACTGAGCTGGAGCGAATCGTCGAGTCCTACAACAAGCTCAACGAGGACATCAAGACCAACAAGGCCACCGCGGCCAAGTTGGAGGCCCGGATCGGGCCGCTGCAGGAACAGGCCGAACGCAGCCGCGCCGACGTGGGCGTGCTGGCCGCGACGGCGTACAAGACCGGTGGCATGCGCACCGCGGCGGCCCTGCTGGACCCGGGCGGCCAGGCCACCCTGCCGGAGCGGCTGGGCACGCTCGACCAGCTCACCCGCCAGCGGCAGCGCACCATCAACAGCTTCACCGCCGACCAGAAGCGGCTGATCGACCAGAAGACCGCGCTGGACGTCACGCTCGCCCGGGAGGCGGCGCAGGCCAAGCAGCTCAAGTCCGCGAAGACGCGGATCGAGGCGGACCTGTCCGACCTCTACGAGATGCGGCGCAAGGCGTACGGTCGGGCCACGGAGGCACCCGGCAACCCCAGCTCGGCGGGCAAGCCGCCGGCCGTCTCCGGCGACGCCGGCACGGCGGTGCGGTACGCCTACGGCGCGGTCGGCAAGCCCTACGGCTACGCCCAGGACGGCCCCGGCAGCTACGACTGCTCCGGTCTGACGCTCGCCGCCTGGCGGGCGGCCGGGAAGTCGCTGCCGCACAGCGCGGCGCAGCAGTGGGGGGCCACCACGCGGATCAGCCGCAGCCAGCTGCAACCGGGTGACCTGGTGTTCTACTCCGGGCTCGGGCACGTGGCGCTCTACGTCGGCAACGGCCAGATCATCGACGCGCCCAGCGCCGGACGCAACGTCAGCAAGCGCGGCATGAACATCATGACGATCGCCGGCTACGGCCGGGTCTGAGCACCGCGAAGACGGCGAACGGCCGGCGTCCCCCTGTCGGACGCCGGCCGTTCGCCGTTCATTGTTACCAGGTCAGGCCGCCTGGAGCCCCTCCGCGCGAGCCAGCTCACGCAGCCGGCCGAGAGCCTGGATCTCCAGCTGGCGGATGCGCTCGCGGGACAGCGAGAACCGCGACGCGACCTCGGTCAGCGAGTGCTCCCGCCCGTCCTCAAGGCCGTACCGCGCCCGCATGATGCCGGCGGAACGGTCGTCGAGGTGGTTGAGCAGGCCCTCGATCCGCTGCCGCTCCAGGCCGGTCAGCACGATCTCCTCGGGCGACGGCGCGTCGCTGTCGGCGACCAGGTCACCGAGGTTGGTGTCACCGTCGTCACCCACCGGGGTGTCCAGCGAGACGGTGTCCTGCGACCAGCGGACCAGCTCGTTGACCCGCTCGACGGTCACGCCGAGCGCGGTCGCGATCTGCTCCGGCTCCGGGTCGCTGCCCAGCTCACGGGTGAGCTGCCGGGCCACGTTGCGCATCCGGTTGACGTCCTCGACCAGGTGCACGGGCAGCCGTACGGTCCGCTCCTGCTGGGCGATCGCCCGGCTGATGGCCTGACGGATCCACCAGGTCGCGTAGGTGGAGAACTTGAAGCCCCGCTCGTAGTCGAACTTCTCGACCGCCCGGACCAGGCCGGTGTTGCCCTCCTGGATCAGGTCCAGCATGGGCATCCCGGAGCGCACGTAGCGCCGGGCGATCGACACGACCAGTCGCAGGTTCGCGCGGATGAAGAGGTCCTTCGCGCGCTCACCCTCGGCGACCAGCCGCTCCAGGTCCTCCCGGTCGACGCCGTCGGGGATCCGATCCTCGTCGAGCAGGTGCTCGGCGTAGAGGCCCGCCTCGATCGCCTTGGAGAGGTCGACCTCCCGGGCGGCGTCGAGCAGCGGCGTCCGGGAGATCTCGTGCAGGTAGACGCCGACCAGGTCCCGCTCCTCGGCGACCTCGTCGGTACGCATGCCGATGTTCTTGTCCACGATTGCCACGGTCCCCTCGCTCGCGCCGGTTGCCCGGTTCCTTGCCATCCCCACGTTCATCAGCCCTCCCCGTAACCTCCGCTGTGCCCGTAGGTGCTGACACCTACACAACAGATGTGACGCGTCGGGGATTCCATGTCGTGAGTCGAAACTGTCACGAATGCCTGAGTAGTAGCTGAGAGCCCGGTCCATGTTTCCTGTTACCGGCCCGGTTCGGGCGGCTCGCGGGCGCCGTTTTCGGCGCACACCGGAGCTGCGAAATCGCCGTTCGCCCATGGAATGGCACCATTGCCTGTTCCATGAACACAGCGAGCCGCGTCACCGAGTCGTTGCGATCCTGGTCACTGCGAGATACGCGCCTGCGGACCGGTCGGTTCAGCCGTGCTCAAGGATTACCCTCCGCCTCGTTGAACAATCCGTGCGGGAGGAGTCGTCCCCTCCCTGCACGTGATTCGCGTCGCACCCGCCTGGCGGATGCGCCGGGCGGGTGGATCGGCGGTACGGGGCCGGCCCGCGGGCGGGCCGAACGGTCAGGAGGCGAGCAGTTCGAGCGCGCCGCGTACCTGGTGGGCGGAGCGGGCCAGCGCGGCCCGGGCGGCCGGCACCTCGGCGCCGGAGACGAGCGCGACGAGCGCGGTCTTGAGGTCGCCGTCGGCCTCCCGCAGGGCGACCCGGCACACCTCCTCGGCGCAGCCGGTGGCCTCCATGAGAATCGAGATCATGCGGCCGCGCAGTTTGGCGTTGGTCGCCACCATGTCGATCATGAGGTTCGAGTAGACCCGGCCCAGACGCACCATCACGGCCGTGGAGAACGTGTTGAGCACCAGCTTCTGCGCCGTGCCGGCCTTCATCCGGGTCGACCCGGTGACCACCTCCGGCCCGGTGTCCACCCCGATGAAGACGTCCACCGACGCGGCGGCCTCGGCCTCCGGATTCGCGCAGAGCAGCACCGTACCGGCCCCCTGCGCCCGGGACGCGGCGAGCGCCCCGAGGACGTACGGGGTGCGCCCGCTGGCCGCCAGGCCCACCACGAGGTCGCCGTGGCGTACGCACTCGGCGGCGTCGGCGGCGCCACCGCGCTCGTCGTCCTCGGCGTCCTCGACGGCCCGCCACATCGCGTCCGGGCCGCCGGCGAGGTGCGAGCAGAACCAGTGCCGCGGCGAGTTGAACGTCGGCGCCAGTTCGGCCGCGTCCAGCACGCCGAGGCGACCGGAGGTGCCGGCCCCGAAGTAGTGCACCCGGTGCCCGTCGCGCAGCGCGGCCACGGCCAGGTCGACCGTCTCGGCGATCTCGTCCAGCACCGCGGCGACCGCGGCCGGCACCCGCCGGTCCGCCTCGTTGATCACGGTGAGCACGTCCCGGGTGGACATCAGGTCGAGGTCGACGCTGTGCGGGTTGCGCCGCTCGGTCGGCGCGCCGACGCGCACCACCGGTCGCACCGCCGCCACGCCGTCCCGCTCCACCCGACCCGCCGTCATCCCCGCCTCCGCCCGGGGCCGACCCGGTGCGACTGGACCGCCTCGGCGGTGGCCTCCAGGGCCTTCTTCGTCCGGGCCCGGCTGCGGGCGGCCACACCGACGAAGAGGCAGTCGACCACTGTGAGCTGGGCCAGCCGGCTGGCGGTCGCGCCGGAGCGGTATGTCGTCTCCCGGGCGGCAGTGGTGAGCACGTGGTCCGCGACCTCGGTGATCGGCGAGCGCGGGAAGTTGGTCAGCGCCACTGTCGTGGCACCGCGCGCCCGGGCCTGCTCCAGCACCTCGATGACGTCGGACGTGGTGCCGGTGTGCGAGATGCCGACCGCCACGTCGCCGCGGCCCAGCAGGGCGGCGGAGGTGAGCGCGGTGTGCACGTCCGGGAAGTAGAACGCGATGCGGCCGATGCGGTGCAGCTTCTGCTGGAAGTCGGAGGCGACGAAGCCGCTGGCGCCCGCGCCGTAGACGTCGATCCGGCCGGCCGCGCCGATCGCCTCGACCACTCGCTCGCAGACCGCCGGGTCGAGCTGCTCGGCGGTCTCCTCCACGGCCCGGGCGTCGTTGAACGCGATCGTGGCGATGATCTGGGCGAGGTCGGCACCCGGCGGGATGTCGCCGCCGACCACCCGCGCGTCCGGCGGCTCGATCCGGCGGGCGGCCTCGGCGGCGAGCCGGATCCGCAGCTGGGGGTAGCCGTCCATGCCGACCGAGCGGCAGAAGCGAATCACTGTCGCCTCGGACGTCTCGGCGGCGGTGGCGAGGTCGGTGATCGTACGCCGGGCCGCGTCCGCCGGATCGGCGACGACCAGCCGGGCCACCCGCTGTTCGGCCGGGGACAGCGAGGGCAGCAGGCCGCTGATGTGGACGATCAGTCCACCGGGCTCGTGACTCGCAGAAATCTTCGAACTCTTCGCCACGGATGAAACTTACTTTCACACGGCGTGAGCGTCAACCATGACACCGCGTATCGGGAAATTTACCGTCTTCCGTGCCCGCCCCCGGGCCAAGGATCCCATTGTCGCAGCCCCGCCGCCTCATCCGCTCCGGTCGAGTCACTCCTGCCGCCCGACGTGCCGGTCCGCCGTCGCGCGGCAGGGCCTGCCTGGTCGGCCTCGATCCGACGGGCCGGACGGCCCACCGGTCCGTCGGCAGGGCGGTTGGCTAGCGTGTGTCCATGACGGAACGCACGGTGCTGGTGACCGGAGGCACGGGTGGGCTCGGCGGCGCGGTCACCGCCGCCTTCCTCGACGCGGGCTGGCGGGTGGTCGTACCCCAGCGGGAGCCCGGGACGGACGACGGCCCGGTCCGGGTCGTGGCCGACCTGCTGACGCCCGAGGGGGCCGCGCGGGCGGTCGAGGCCGCGACCGCCGAACCGGCCGCGCCGCTGCGCGCGGTGGTCAACCTCGTCGGCGGGTACGCCGCCGGCGCCCTGGTGCACGAGACCCCGGTCGAGGACTTCGAGCGGATGCTGCGGCTCAACCTGCGCCCGACGTACCTGGTCACCCACGCGGCGCTGCCGCACCTCATGGCGTCCGGCGACGGCGCGGTGGTCTGCGTCTCGGCCCGGGCGGCGGTCACGCCGTTCCCCGGCGCCTCCGGCTACGCCACCGCGAAGGCCGCGGTGCGGGCGTTCGCCGAGACGGTCGCGGTCGAGTACCGGCAGCGCGGCGTGCGGTGCAACACCGTGCTGCCGAGCGTCATCGACACCCCGGCCAACCGCGCCGCCCAGCCCGACGCCGACCACGGGCGCTGGGTGCCGCCGGCCGAGATCGCCGAGGTGATCCGCTTCCTGGCCTCCCCCGAGTCCGCGCCCACCAGCGGCGCGAGCATCCCGGTCTACGGGCGGGCCTGAACCGGCACCGGCCCGTCCCGCCCGGCGCCACCGACCGGGCGGCGCGGGCCGGCCGGAGCCGGGCCGGCCGGAGCCGGGCCGGGACCGGCTGACGGGTCGTCGGGCAGCCACTCGCTCAGGTGCGCCCGGATCCGGCGGGCCACCTCCTCCGGCGGGCCGTTGCCGTCCACCACCACGAAGCTGCCGTACTCCGGCAGTTCCCGGTACGCGGCGGCCGCGGCGGTCAGCCACTCCATGGTCTCGTGGTCGGTGCCGCGCCGCTCGATCCGCCGGTACGCCTCGGCGGGGTCGGCGGTGAGCAGGAACGTCACCCGGGGCGCCGGGAAGATCCGGTACCCGGCCCGGGCCAGCCGCTCCCACCGCTGCCCGCCGTGTGCCCGGATGCTGGCGTACTGGCAGGCGGACCACCTGTCCATCACCGCGGTACGCCCGGTCACCAGACAGCTGAGCAGCGCGAGCGCGATGGCCAACCATCGCAGCACCGACTCGACCACGAGCAGGCCGTCGCGCCCGACGAGCCGCTGCGCGTCCGGACGGCCGACCCGCTGGGCGATACGGCCGAGCCAGCGGCGGCCACCGGCGTTGCGGTGGTACGTGGCGGGACGGCCGGCCGCGGTGAGCGCCTGGGCGAGCCGGTGGGCCTGGGTGGTCTTACCTGAGCCGTCGATGCCGATCAGGGCGACGGTGCGCAGTCGGGCCCTGCCCCGCCGCGTCCGCAGTGAGCTGGCCACCCTCCCGAGGTTATCCGACCGATGCTCACACCGGCCCGTATGTCGCTTTCCTGCCCTGGCGGGCCGATCGCGCCGCAACAGGTGTGACCGGAGCGTCCGCCGGGTACGCATCGTGGTCCCACCGCCCACATGACGACGAGGGAGCCGCAGATGGCCGAGCGCGGGGACGAGACCCTGGTGCACACGCTGAAGAAGGTCGCCGCCGTGCTCAAACAGTCCGAGATCCCGTTCGCGCTCGGTGGCAGCTTCGCGGTGTACGCGCACGGCGGTCACTCCAGCGACCACGACGTGGACTTCCTGCTCCGCGAGGTGGACGTCGACCGGGCGCTGGAGGCGCTGGTCGAGGCCGGCTTCACCGCCGAGCGCCCGCCGGAGGACTGGCTGGTCAAGGTCTACGACGAGGACCGGATGGTGGACCTGATCCACCGGCCGGTGGAGACGCCGGTGACCGAGGAGACGTTCGCCGACACGATCGTGCGCCCGGTCGACGCGATCCACATGCCGGTGCTCTCGGCCAGCCAGCTCATGGTGCACAAGCTGCTCAGCTTCTCCCAGCACTACTGCGACTTCGCCCGCGCCCTGCCGCTGGCCCGCTCACTGCGGGAACAGATCGACTGGGAACGGGTACGGAAGGAGACGCAGCACTCGCCGTACGCGGAGGCGTTCCTGGTGCTGCTCGACCGGCTGGACGTGCTGCCCGGCGGCGCGCCCGGAGGAAGGGAGACCCTGTGACCGGACTGTCCGGCGACATTCCCCCCGACGAGTACGTCGAGGCGGAGATCCAGAGCATGCTGGCCGAGGACCCGACCGTGGCCGAGCAGGGCATCACGGTGGTGCGGCGGGAGAACGGGCTGGTGCTCTACGGCGAGGTGGAGAGCCCGCACCGGCGGGAGGAGATCCTGCGGCGGGTGGCCGAGCGCTTCCCGGACACCCACGTGACGAGCGACATCGGGGTGATCCGCACGCAGGCGCCCACCCAGGTCGAGGAGTTGCCGTGAGGGAGGTTCGATGGTGATCCGGATCGCCGCCGTGGGCGACGTGCATCTGGACGAGGACGTGGTGGGCCGGTTCCGCCCGGCGCTGGAGGAGTTGCCCGGCTGCGCCGACGTGCTCCTGCTCGCCGGTGACCTGACCCGGCACGGCACCGAGGCCGAGGCGCGGTGCGTGGCCCGGGAGTTCGGCGACCTCGGCGTACCGGTGATCACCGTGCTCGGCAACCACGACCACCAGTGCGACGAGGTGCCGCAGGTGGTGAAGGTGCTGGAGGACGCCGGGATCACGGTGCTGGAGGGCACCGGCGTCGTGGTGGACACCCCCGGCGGACGGCTCGGGGTCGCAGGCGTGAAGGGGTTCGGCGGCGGGTTCGCCGGGCGGTGCGCCAGCGACTTCGGGGAGCCGGAGATGAAGGCGTTCGTGCGGACCACCAGGGAGAGCGCCGACGCGCTCACCGACGCGCTGCTCTCGCTGGACTGCGACGCGCTCGTCGCGCTCACCCACTACTCCCCCGTACCGGACACGCTCGCCGGCGAGCCGCTGGAGATCTACCCGTTCCTCGGCTGCTACCAGCTCGGTCAGGCGATCGACTCCGCACCTACCGCGCTGGCGCTGCACGGGCACGCCCACCACGGCACCGAGCGCGGCACCACACCGGGCGGGGTCCGGGTCCGCAACGTGGCCCACCCGGTGATCAAACAGGCGTACAGCGTCTTCCACCTGGGCGGTGATCAGCTCGACTGAGCGGGAGGTTTCCGGTATCGGGCGCACGGGTATCCAGCCGACATGGAGCTGATTCTCTGGATTCTCGCAGTCGTACTGGTGGTCGCCGGAATTCTCGCCCTGTTCCGCCGGCAGATCCTCTGGGGCATCGTCCTCATCGTCGTCGGCCTGCTGGTCGGCCCGGGTGGCGTCAGCATCTTCAACACGTAACAGCGGTTCTCGTACCCGCCGGGGTCGCCGGGCCCGGGTGTTCCGTCCTGCCGGACCGGAACGTCCGGGCCGGGTGACTCCGGCTTTTCCGCGTCCGGGTCCGGCGGCGCCCGGGCGTTTGCCGGGCCGGTCGAGCGGAAACATCTCGGCCATGGAGATGTCGCAGAGTGTCACCCGGCGCACCGCCGGAGCCCGCCAGTGGTTGGCGTTGCTCGGCTTCGGCGCCGCCACCTTCGCCGCCGCCGCGATCGGCGGGCTGGGTGTCCAGGGCACCTCCGCCGAGTACCAGGGCCTGGAGCAGCCCGCCTGGGCGCCGCCGTCGTGGCTGTTCGGCCCGGTCTGGACCGTGCTCTACGTGCTCATCGCGATCGCCGGCTGGCTGGTCTGGCGGCGGGTCAATTTCGGCCCCGCGCTCTGGGCCTGGGTCGTGCAGCTCGTGCTGAACGCGATCTGGACCCCGCTGTTCTTCGGCGCCGGGGCGTACGGGCTGGCGTTCGCCGAGATCGTGCTGATGTGGCTGGCGATCGGGGTGACGGTGGCCCTGTTCCGGCGCGTCTCCCGGCCGGCCACGCTGCTGATGCTGCCGTACTGGGCCTGGGTGACGTTCGCGTCCGCGCTGAACTTCGCGGTGTGGCGGCTGAACTCCTGACCGGTACGGGCGCGGGAGCCGCTCGCCCCCGCGCCCGCCCGGTTCAGCAGCGGGGTACGCCCGGGATGTAGCCGTCGTACCCGGTGTAGACGTACGCGTCGGAGATGAACCGGCCGGAGCCGATCCGGTCCCAGATCGAGCTGGTGCCGTAGGTGCCGGTGACGCTGGTGCCGCTGGTCTGGCACTGGATGGTCACCTTCGCCCCGTCGGCCACCGTGCCGACCGAGCTGTAGCCGGTGCCGGGGCCGGAGCGGACCGTCAGCGGGGAGCCGGCCGTGTTGACGGTGCCCTCGCCGGTGTTCGTCCCGCCGCAGCCGTTGTCACTGGTGTAGGTCTTGGTGCCCCAGTAGAGCGCCTGGACGCCGTTGAACTTGATCTTCACAGAGCTGCCGTTGAGACGCTGCTCGTAGTGCAGGTGCGGGCCGGTGGAGCCGCCGGTCGTGCCGACGTACCCGATCACCCGGCCGTAGCCGACGGTCTGCCCGACGGAGACGTTGAAGGCGTTCAGGTGGGCGTAGTAGGTGGTGTGTCCGCCGCCGTGGTTGATCCGGACGTACTTGCCGTAGCTGGTGTCGCCGAGGTTGGTCACCACGTCGACAGTGCCGGGTGCGCTGGCGACCACCGGGTCGCCCAGGTCGTCGGTGCGGTTGAAGTCGATCGCGTTGGCCGGGCTGTGGTTGGTCCGGGTCTGACCGGACCAGGACTGGTTGCACGGGAACGGGACCTTGAACGTCGGGGCGGCCATCGCCGGCGCGGCCGGTACGAGGGTCGCCGCCAGGACCGCGGCGCTCGCCCCGAGGGCGAGCCATCGCTTACGCATCCACTGCCTCCAATGTTGAAAGTCTTCAATGTGATGCGGACATCCTGACAGAAAGTTCCGTTCCCGGGAAGATTCGTGGGAGCGCACCCATCACCGGTGGTCAGGGTTTCGGGATTGTTACCGGGCCGTGTCCGGCCAGGGGTGGACCCGGCACGATGCAAGCGCTTACATGTGAGGACGACCATCGGACCGGCGCGGGTTCGATCCCCCCACGCGCCGGCAAGGAAGGAGATCGGCATGGCGTTTGCCAGATCGCGCCAGGCGCTCGCGGTCGCCGGCGTCCTGGGGCTGGCGCTCGGCGTCGCCGCCTGCGGCACCGGCAACGACAAGAAGAGCAGCAACGCGGGCTCGGCCGAGTGCGGCGCATATGAGAAGTACGACGGTCACGACGGCAAGAAGGTGACCATCTACTCCTCGATCCGTGACATCGAGGACGAGCGCCTCCAGCAGTCCTGGAAGGAGTTCGAGGACTGCACCGGCATCGAGATCGACCACGAGGGCTCCGGCGAGTTCGAGGCGCAGCTGCCGGTGCGGGTGGACGGCGGCAACGCCCCCGACCTCGCCTTCATCCCGCAGCCGGGTCTGCTGAAGCGGTTCGTCGACTCGGGCAAGCTCAAGCCGGTCGGCGCCGACACCAAGGCGATGGCCGAGCAGAACTACTCCGCCGACTGGCTGAAGTACAGCACCGTCAACGGCCAGCTCTACGGCGCCCCGCTCGGCTCGAACGTGAAGTCCTTCGTGTGGTACTCGCCGAAGACCTTCAAGGAGAAGGGCTGGACGGTCCCCACCACGTGGGACGACATGATCAAGCTCTCCGACCAGATCGCGGCCAGCGGCACCAAGCCGTGGTGCGCCGGCATCGAGTCCGGTGACGCCACCGGCTGGCCGGCCACCGACTGGATCGAGGACGTGCTGCTGCGTACCGGCGGCCCGGACGTCTACGACAAGTGGACCACCCACGAGATCCCGTTCAACGACCCGCAGGTGGCTGACGCCCTCAACCGGGCCGGCAGCATCCTGAAGAACGAGAAGTACGTCAACGGCGGCTTCGGCGGCGTGAAGAGCATCGCCACCACCTCCTTCCAGGAGGGCGGCACGCCCATCACCGCCGGCAAGTGCGCGCTGCACCGCCAGGCGTCCTTCTACGCCAACCAGTGGCCCGAGGGCACCAAGGTGGCCGAGGACGGCGACGTCTTCGCGTTCTACTTCCCGGCCATCGACCCGTCGAAGGGCAAGCCGGTGCTGGGCGGCGGCGAGTTCGTCGCGGCCTTCGGCGACCGTCCCGAGGTCCAGGCGGTGCAGACCTACCTGGCCTCCGGCGAGTACGCCAACAGCCGCGCCAAGATCGGTGACTGGGTCTCCGCGAACAAGAAGCTGGACCTGAACAACGTCCCGAACCCGGTGGACAAGCTCTCCGTGGGCATCCTCCAGGACGAGAAGACGGTCTTCCGCTTCGACGGCTCGGACCTGATGCCGGCCGCGGTCGGCGCCGGCACCTTCTGGAAGGGCATGGTGGCCTGGATCAACGGCAAGGACACCACCGCCGTCCTGAACGACATCGAGGGCAGCTGGAAGTGATCTAGCAGGTGGCCCGGTCCGCGGACGCGGACCGGGCCACCTCTGCTAGCCGAACCCTTGAGGGAGGGTCGATGGAGTTCGACTTCGCGGCGGAGCAGCCGAAGTTCCTCATGCTCATGTACGGGCTGATCGCCTTCGTCGCGGTGGTGGGCGGGCTGCTCCTGCTTCTCGACGTGGTGCCGTCGTTCTTCGCCCGGCGCCGGGAGGCGCAGCTGGTCGCGGCCTCCGCGAGCGGCGCGCCGCTGCCCCGCCGGCGCAAGCAGCGCGAGGGCACGTTCGCGTTCTTCTTCCTGTTGCCGACGCTGCTGCTGCTCGCCGTCGGGCTGGTGGTCCCCGCCATCCGCACCACGCTGCTCTCCTTCATGGACTCCGGCAGCAACAACTGGGTGGGCCTGGACAACTACCGCTGGATGTTCGCCGAGGACTCGATCGTCCGGGTCCTGATCAACACGCTGATCTGGGTGCTCCTGGTGCCGCTGGTGGCCACCGGGTTCGGCCTGATCTACGCGGTCCTGGTGGACAAGGCCCGGTTCGAGGCCGTGGCCAAGTCCCTGATCTTCCTGCCGATGGCGATCTCGTTCGTCGGCGCCTCCATCATCTGGAAGTTCGTCTACGCCTACCGGGGCGAGGGCGACCAGATCGGCCTGCTCAACCAGATCGTGGTGAGCCTGGGCGGCGAGCCGAAGCAGTGGCTGCTGGACTCGCCGCTGAACACGTTCCTGCTCATCGTGATCATGGTGTGGATCCAGGCCGGTTTCGCGATGGTGGTGCTCTCCGCCGCGATCAAGGCCATCCCGGCCGACATCGTCGAGGCGGCCCGGCTGGACGGCACCACCCCGTGGCAGATGTTCTGGCGGATCACCATGCCGAGCATCCGGCCGGCGCTGATCGTCGTGGTGGTGACGCTGTCCATCGCGACGCTCAAGGTCTTCGACATCGTCCGGACCGCCACGAACGGCAACTACGACACGAACGTGATCGCGACCGAGATGTACAACCAGGCGTTCCGCTACCAGGAGAACGGTCAGGGCTCGGCGCTGGCGGTGTTCCTGTTCGTCCTGGTGATCCCGATCGTGATCTACCAGATCCGCAACCTGCGCAAGCAGCGGGAGGGCTGAGATGACCACCGCCACGCCCACCGTCGGAGTCGGCGCCCAGGCCACCGAGCCGACCACCCGGGGCGCCCGGGTGCGCAAGCGCCTGAACAGCCGTACCGCCACGCTCGTGTCGATCGTGATCGCGGTGCTCTGGACGATCCCGACCTTCGGCCTGTTCATCTCCTCGATCCGGCCGGAGAACGAGATCAAGACCACCGGGTGGTGGACGTTCTTCAGCAACCCGCAGATCACGCTGGAGAACTACCAGGAGGTGCTGTTCAGCCGCGGCTCGTCCGGGCAGCTGGCCAGCTACTTCATCAACTCGCTGGCGATCACCATCCCCTCGGTGCTCTTCCCGCTGGCCTTCGCGTCGCTCGCCGCGTACGCGCTGGCGTGGATGAACTTCAAGGGGCGGGACTGGGTCTACATCGGGATCTTCGCGCTGCAGATCGTGCCGTTGCAGATGGCCCTTGTGCCGCTGCTGCGGTTCTTCTCCACCGGCGTCACCATCGCCGGGGTGCAGATCCTCCCCGCGTGGGACCTGGTCGACGAGCAGAAGTTCGCCCAGGTGTGGTTCGCGCACACCTGCTTCGCGCTTCCGTTCGCCGTGTTCCTGCTGCACAACTTCATCTCGCAGCTCCCCGGCGACCTGATGGAGGCGGCCCGGGTCGACGGGGCCACCCACCCCAAGATCTTCCGCACCATCGTGCTGCCGCTGATCACGCCCGCGCTGGCGGCGTTCGGCATCTTCCAGTTCCTCTGGGTCTGGAACGACCTGCTGGTCGCGCTGATCTTCGCCGGCGGCGGCGACGAGACCGCCCCGATGACAGTCCGGCTCGCAGAGCTGGCCGGCACCCGCGGCAACGAGTGGCAGCGGCTGACGGCCGGCGCGTTCGTGTCGATCGTCGTACCGCTGATCGTTTTCCTGTCCCTCCAGCGCTTCTTCGTGCGAGGTCTGCTCGCCGGCAGCGTCAAGGGTTGATCCGGCGCCCCGCCGCCGGCACGGCCGGCGGCGGGGTCCGGGTCACAGCGGGGAGCTCACGATGACCAGGATTGACGACGTCGCCCGTCTGGCCGGGGTCTCCACGGCCACCGTCTCCCGGGCGCTGCGGGGCCTGCCGACGGTCTCGGCCGCGACCCGCCGCCGGGTGCTCGCCGCCGCCGAGCAGCTCCAGTACGCGGTCTCGCCCAGCGCGAGCCGCCTGGCCGGCGGCCGGACCGGCACCGTGGCGGTGGTGGTGCCCCGGATCACCAGATGGTTCTTCGGCACCGTGGTCGAGGCGGTCGAGGAATTCCTCCAGGACAGCGGCTACGACCTGCTGCTCTACAACCTCGGCGGCCGGGAGCAGACCCGGCAGCGGGTGCTGCGCACGGCGAGCCTGCACAAGCGGGTGGACGCGATCATCCTGGTCGCGACCCCGCTGCGCGCGGCCGACGTGCACGCGCTGACGAAGCTGGACCTGCCGGGCGTGACGATCAGCTCCGGCAGCGAGGTGCCCGGGTGGCCCTGCGTCCGGATCGACGACGTGGCCGCTGCCCGGACCGCCACCCGCCATCTGCTCGACCTCGGCCACACCCGGATCGCGCACATCTCCGGCGACCCGGACGACGAACTGGCCTTCACCACCCACCTGGACCGGCGGCGCGGCTACCAGGAGGCGTTGCGGGCCGCCGGGCTGCGGCCCGACCCGAGCCTCGACGTCGAGTCGCGCTTCACCATCGACGGGGGCACCCGGGCCACCACCGAGCTGCTGGCCCGGGGCGAGCCGCCGACGGCCATCTTCGCCGCCTGCGACGAGATGGCGATGGGCGCGATCACCGCGCTGCGCGACGCCGGGCTGCGGGTGCCGGAGGACGTGAGCGTGATGGGCATCGACGACCACGACCTGGCCGGCGTGCTCGGGCTCTCGACGATCGCCCAGCCGGCCGCCGAGCAGGGGCTGCTCGCCGCCCGCATCCTGCTCGACCCGCTCGGCGTACGAGCCGCCGAGCCGTACCCGGGCCTGGTGCCCGCCCCGCGCGGCGCCGACACCGACGACGGGACACCGCCCCCGGTGATCCTGCCCACTCGCCTGGTGGTGCGCGAATCGACAGCGCCGCCCCGGGCACACTGAAGAACTCGCTCGTCCCGCACCACCCAGACAGGAGTAAGGCGCTGAACACCGACGCGACGCAGCAGGCCCCGGGCACCGGCTGGTGGACCGAGGCGGTCATCTACCAGGTCTACCCGCGCTCGTTCGCCGACTCCGACGGCGACGGGATCGGCGACCTGCCGGGCATCACGTCCCGGCTCGACCACCTCGCCGAGCTGGGAGTCGACGCGCTCTGGCTGTCCCCGTTCTACCCGTCCCCGCAGGCCGACGCCGGGTACGACGTGTCCGACTACCGCGACGTCGACCCGCTGTTCGGCACGCTCGCCGACGCCGACAAGCTGATCGCCGAGGCGAAGGCCCGCGGGCTGCGGGTGATCGTCGACCTGGTGCCCAACCACACGTCGTCCGCGCACCGCTGGTTCGAAGCGGCAGTCGCCGCCGCGCCGGGCAGCCCGGAACGGCAGCGCTACGTCATCCGCGACGGCAGGGGCCCGGACGGCGCCGAGGCGCCGAACGACTGGGTGAGCGTGTTCGGCGGCCCCGCCTGGACGCGGCTGCCGGACGGGCAGTGGTACCTGCACCTGTTCGACTCCGGCCAGCCCGACCTCAACTGGGACAACCCGGAGGTGCGCGAGGAGTTCCTCGACGTGCTGCGCTTCTGGCTGGACCGGGGCGTGGACGGCTTCCGGGTGGACGTGGCGCACGGCCTGATCAAGCAGGCCGACCTGGCCGACTGGCAGGAGCCGCAGGAGATCCTCTCCGGCAGCGAGGTGGACAAGCCGCGCCCGCCGATGTGGGACCAGGACGGCGTGCACGAGATCTACCGGGAGTGGCGGCGGGTGCTCGACTCGTACCCCGGTGAGCGGATCCTGGTCGCCGAGGCGTGGGTGGAGCCGGCCGAGCGCCTGGCCCGGTACGTGCGCCCGGACGAGATGCACCAGGCCTTCAACTTCGAATACCTGCTGGCCGCGTGGACCGCGCCGGCCCAGTACGCGGTGATCACCCGCTCGCTGGAGGCCACCGACTCCGTCGGCGCGCCCACCACCTGGGTGCTGTCCAACCACGACGTGGTCCGGCACGCCTCCCGGCTCGGGCTCGGCACCGCCGGCGGCCGGGCCAACGGCGTCGGCGTGGACGACCCGCAGCCGGACGCCGCGCTGGGCCTGCGCCGGGCCCGGGCGGCCAGCCTGCTGATGCTCGCGCTGCCCGGCTCCGCCTACCTCTACCAGGGTGAGGAACTGGGGCTGCCGGAGCACACCACGCTGCCCGACGAGGCCCGCCAGGACCCGACCTGGAAGCGCAGCGGGCACACCGAGCGCGGCCGGGACGGCTGCCGGGTGCCGATCCCGTGGGAGGCCGACGCCCCGTCGTACGGCTTCGGGCCGACGGACGCGAGCTGGCTGCCCCAGCCGCCGGTGTGGGCCGAGTACGCGCTGGACCGGCAGCGCGGCGTGCCCGGCTCGACGTACGAGCTGTACCGGACCGCGCTGCGGCTGCGCCGCGAGCACGCGCTGGCCCGGGGCCCGCTGCGGTTCCTGACCTCCGGCGACGAGGTGCTCACGTTCACCAACGGCGACCTCACCGTGCTGACCAACTTCGGTGCCGACCCGGCGCCGTTGCCGGCCGGCGCGCAGGTGCTGGTGTCGAGCGCGCCGCTGGACACCGCCGCGGTCCCCACGGACGTCACGGTCTGGTTCCGGGTGTAAGGAAGGGCCCCTTCTTAACGCCTCCGGTAGAGCAGGGGCCCCTTCTTAACACTCACCGTTAAGAAGGGGCCCTTCCTTCCTCCAGGCGCTCGGCGCGGGCGTGCAGCAGGTCGTACACCTGCGCGATGTCCCGCGGCGACGTCCGCGCGGCCAGCCAGTACATGATCCCGGTCGGGATGAAGAAGAGCTGGAACGCGGCCAGCCCGACCGCGTAGTTCAGCGGCGGCGGGAAGGCCGCCCGCAGCCCGGCGAACGCCACGCCGACCAGCCCGTTGCCCGCCGCCCGGCCGACGCCGTTGACCAGGTTGCCCAGGCTGTAGACGGTGCCCCGGTGCTCGGGCGGGTTGACGTCGGCGATCAGGGCGAACCAGTTCGGCGAGTTCGCCGACGTCAGCGCCAGCGCCACCACGGCGGTGAGCAGGCTCAGCCCCACCGACGGCTCGGTCAGCACGCTGGACAGCACGGCCGTCACCACCGCGCCGGAACCGGCGCCGTCGGGCACGTCGATGCGGATCGGCACGAAGAACAGGACCAGGTAGAACGGCAGCGCCGCGAGGATGCCGACGGCCGCGACCATGGCCCGGCCGCTGGGCGTACGCCGTTGCAGCGCGTCGCCCACCAGCCCGCCCACGATGGACAGCACGCCGCCGAGCTGGAACAGGGTGGCGAAGACGCTGCCCACCACCACGGCTGTGGCCGGTGAGTAGCCCTGCGCCTCGGCCCGCTGGCTGAACAGCACCGGCAGCCATACCAGCGAGCCGAACGCGGCCTGGGCGGTCAGCCCCTGCATGATCAGCCAGCGGTTGGTCCGGCGGGCCAGGATCCGGGGCAGGTCGGCACGGCTGATCCGGTAGTCGTACTCGTTCCCGGCGTCGATCGCCCCGGCCAGCTCCGGTTCGCTCTGCCCGCGCCGGATGTCGTAGGTGAACAGGTACGCCACTGTGGCGGCCAGGCCCACGCCGGTCAGCAGCAGGAACGGCCGCCGCCAGTCGGTAGCGCCGAGCACGCCGCCGAGCAGCGTCCCGGCCAGCGTGCCGACGCCCTGGGACAGCCCCCAGAAGCTCATCACCAGGCCCCGGCGGCGCGGTGAGATCAGGTCCGTGACCACCGAGAAGCCGACCGAGCCCACCGCGCCGAGCCCGACCGCGCCGACGAACTGCGCGACCAGGAACGTCGCGTACCCCCCGGCGAGCGCGCTGCCCGCGGTGCCGGCCGCCCAGAGCAGCGTGCCGACCATGAGCAGCGGCTTGCGGTTGGTGCGGTCCCCCACGTAGGCCCAGGCCACCGCCGCCACCGCGCTGACCAGGAAGCTGACGGCGGTGACCAGGCCGAGCATCCGCTGGGGTACGTCGAGGGCGGTGGAGATCGGCCCGTACAGCGGAGGCACCAGGCCGATCGCCACGTTGTCCAGCGAGGCGAGCACCACGAAGACCACGACGCTGTAGAACCGGTGTGGCGTGTTCCCGCGCCGGGAGATCCTCGTGCCCTTCATGCAGGGCAGCCAATCAGGTGCGGGCCGGATCCGGGACACCGCCCCCGGCCGCCGCGCGTGTTAAGAAGGGGCCCCTCCTCTACCGCAGGCGTTAAGAAGGGGCCCTTCCTTACCCCCGGGCGTGGGCGTAGCGCTCGCGGATGGCGGGCACCGCCTCGCCGGTGTACTCCTCGGTGTCGCCGATCGACCAGGCGGGCGGGGTGTCGCCGCCGAGCGCCACCCAGGCGGCCTGCCGGGCCGCGCCGTCGGCCACGTACTCGCCCGGCGGCGGCACCACCACCGGGCGGCCGAAGACCTGCGGCGCGATCCGGCGCACCGCCTCGGACCGGGCGCCGCCGCCGACCAGGATGATCCGGTCGGCGCGGGCACCCTGTGCGATGAGCGCGTCCAGGCCGTCGGCCAGCCCGCAGAGCATGCCCTCCACCGCGGCCCGGGCCAGGTGCGCCGGGGTCGAGGTGTGCAGCGTCAGGCCCTTCAGCTCGCCGGTGGCGTGCGGCCGGTCCGGCGTCCGCTCCCCTTCCAGGTACGGCACCAGCACCAGCCCGTCCGCGCCGGGCGGGGCGGACAGGGCCAGCTCGCCGAGCCGGTCGAGGTCGACGCCGAGCAGCGTCGCGGCGGCGTCCAGCACCCGGGCGGCGTTGAGCGTGCACACGAGCGGCAGGTACCGGCCGGTGGCGTCGGCGAACCCGGCCACCGCGCCGGTGGAGTCGGCGGCCGGCGTGTCCGCCACCGCGAAGACGGTGCCGGAGGTGCCGATCGAGACGACCACGTCGCCCGGACCGGCCCCGGCGCCGAGCGCCGCGGCGGCGTTGTCCCCGGTCCCCGGCCCGAGGAGCACCGGGCCTCCGGACGGACCGGCCGCGCCGGACGCCGAACCGCCGCCGAACACGGCCGGGTCGAGGTGCCCGGCCACCTCGGCGGGGCCGAGCACGACCGGCACCTTCGGGCGCCGGCCGAAGGCCCGCTCCAGCAGGTCCAGCCGGTACTCGCCGGTACGCGGCGACCAGTAGCCGGTGCCGCTGGCGTCGCCCCGGTCGGTACGCAGCGCGTCCAGCCCGGGCGCGCCTGCGAGCCGCCAGGTGAGCCAGTCGTGCGGCAGGCAGACGGCGGCGACCCGGTCGGCGTTGTCCGGCTCGTGCCGGGCCAGCCAGCGCAGCTTCGTCGCGGTGAAGCTGGCCACCGGCACCGCGCCGGTCGCCTCGGCCCAGAACCGGCGGCCGGTCTCCCCGCCGCCGGCCTCCTCGACCAGTTCCCGGGCCGCGTCGGCGGAGCGGATGTCGTTCCACAGCAGCGCCGGGCGGACCACCTCACCGGAGGTGTCCAGGCAGACCATGCCGTGCTGCTGGCCGCCGACCGAGATGGCGGCCACGTCGCCCAGGCCACCGGCCTCGGCGACCGCCGCCTGCAGGGCCTCCCACCAGGCGTACGGGTCGACCTCGGTGCCGGGCGGGTGCGGCGCGCGGCCCTGCCGGACCAGCGCGCCGGTCTCCGCGTCCCGGACGACCACCTTGCAGGACTGGGTCGACGAGTCGACCCCCGCGACGAGCGGCATGGCGGCCCGCCTCAGCGCGCGCCGAGCACGTGCTCGACGGCGAGCTGGTTGAGCCGGACGAAGCCGAAACCCTTCGCCCCGGCGGCCTCCGGGTCGAACTCCTCGAACGCGGTCCGGTCGGCCAGCAGCTCGCGGTAGCCCTCACCGGGGTTGAGCGTCGGGGTGGCCAGCTCGGCCACCCGGGCGGCGGCGAGCGCCTCGACCACCTCCGGGTCGGCGCGGAACGCCGCGGCCCGCTCCTTGAGCAGCAGGTACGTCCGCATGTTCGCCTCGGCGGAGGCCCACACGCCGGTCATGTCCTCGGTGCGGGACGGCTTGTAGTCGAAGTGGCGCGGGCCGTCGTAGGCCGGGCCGCCGTTCGGGCCGCCGTGCTCCAGCAGGTCGACCAGGGCGAACGCGTTGAGCAGGTCGCCGTGGCCGAAGACCAGGTCCTGGTCGTACTTGATGCCGCGCTGGCCGTTCAGGTCGATGTGGAACAGCTTGCCCTGCCAGAGCGCCTGGGCGATGCCGTGGGCGAAGTTCAGCCCGGCCATCTGCTCGTGCCCGACCTCCGGGTTGAGCCCGACCATCTCCGGGCGGGCCAGCGTGGAGATGAACCCGAGCGCGTGGCCGACCGTGGGCAGCAGGATGTCGCCGCGCGGCTCGTTCGGCTTGGGCTCCAGGGCGAAGCGCAGGTCGTAGCCGTTGTCGACGACGTACTCGCAGAGCAGGTCGACGGCTTCGCGGTAGCGGTCCAGCGCGGCCTGGACGTCCTTCGCCACGTCGTACTCGGCGCCCTCCCGGCCGCCCCACATGACGAACGTCTTCGCGCCCATCTCGGCGGCCAGGTCGATGTTGCGCAGCACCTTGCGCAGCGCGTACCGGCGGACGTCGCGGTCGTTGCTGGTGAAGCCGCCGTCCTTGAACACCGGGTGGTTGAACAGGTTGGTGGTGACCATCGGCACGACCAGGCCGGTCTCGTCGAGGGCCTTGCGGAAGCGGCTCAGCCCGGCGTCGCGGGTGGCGGCGTCCGCGCCGAACGGGACCAGGTCGTCGTCGTGGAAGGTGATGCCGTACGCGCCCAGCTCGGCGAGCCGGTGCACCGCCTCGACGGCGTCCAGCTCGGGCCGGGTGGCGTCACCGAACGGGTCACGGGCCGGCCAGCCCACCGTCCAGAGACCGAAGGAGAACTTGTCCGCGGGGGTGGGGCGGGGTGCCATGGCAGACCTCCAGGTGGTGGTGTCGTCCGCGATTTGTTCAGCGGTTGAATTAAATGGCGGCGATGTGGCAGTGTCAAGAGGTGACAAGCGCCAGCACCGCCGGGGCGGTCCGGCAGGGCAGCCTGCGCGAGTTGAACCTCGCAGTGGTGCTGCGGCGGATCGCCGCCGCCGACCGGCCGCCCTCGCGCGCCGGGATCGCCGCCGACACCGGCCTGACCCGGGCCACCGTCTCCGCCGTCGTGGACGACCTGATCGCCGGCCGGCTGGTCGCCGAGGCGGAGCCGGAGCCGCGTACCGGTGCGGGCCGTCCCGCCCGGGGCCTGGTGCTCGCCTCCGACGGCCCGGCCGGGCTCGGCCTGGAGGTGAACGTCGACTACCTGGCGGCCTGCGTCGTCGACCTGACCGGCACGGTCCGGCACCACCTGGTCCGCCGCGCCGACCTGCGCCCGGTCTCCCCCGCCGACGCGCTCGCCCGGCTCGCCGCGCTCGCCGCCGAGGCGCGCGCTGCCGCCGTACGCGACGGGCTGACACTGGCCGGCGCGGCGCTCGCCGTGCCGGGCCTGGTGGGCGACGGCGGCCTGGTCCGGCTCGCGCCGAACCTGGGCTGGCGGGACGTGGACGTGCCGGCGCTGCTGGCCGGGCACCCGCTGGCCGAGCCGGTCGACGGGGTGCCGCCGCTGGTGGTCGACAACGAGGCGAACCTGGCCGCGCTCGGCGAGCTGTACGCCGGCCCGCCCGGCCCGCGCAGCTTCCTGCACGTCACCGGCGAGATCGGCATCGGCGCCGGGATCGTGCTCGACGGCGCGCTCTACCGGGGCGCGCGCGGCTGGAGCGGAGAGATCGGTCACTTCCCGGTGCAGCCGCAGGGGCGGCCGTGCCGCTGCGGCGGCCAGGGCTGCCTGGAGCGGTACGCGGGCCAGGAGGCGATCCTGGCCGCCGCCGGGCTGCCCGGCGCGGAACTGCCGGCTGACACCGCCGCCACCCGGCTCGCCGACCTGGCCGAGGCCGGTGACCCGGCCACGCTGACCGCCCTGACCGACGCCGGCACCGCCCTCGGGGTGGCGGTGGCGGGCGTGGTGAACCTGCTGGACCTGGACACGGTGGTGCTCGGGGGCGGATACGCCCGGCTCGCGCCCTGGCTGCGGCCGACTGTGGAGGCGGAGGTCTCCCGCCGGGTGCTCACCGCCGGGTGGGCGCCGGTCACTGTGCGGCCGGCGGTGCTCGGCGCGCAGTCCGCGGCGGTCGGCGGCGCCGGGTCGGTGGTCCGCCGGATCGTCGACCGGCCGGTGGGCTGGCTGGCCCGGACCACCTGAGCCGGGATGATCCTCGACGGGCATTCCGTGCCTGCGCTCGGTACGCTTGCCGCCGGGCAACAAGTCCGCCGAGCGAGGGGTGCACCGACAGCATGCGCAGGGGTCGACCGACCGAAGCGCCCGGCCACCGGAGGTGACCGCCGCGCGCCGGGGCGGTGTCGCGGGGCCGGTCAGCGGCGGTGGACACGCCTCGCGGAGACGGCCCCGGCGGGTTGCCGAGGCCGCGCTACCGGCTGACGACCGTCTGGCCCGGGAACTGCTGGACGGGCTCGCCGAGGCCGTCGTGACGGTCGACCACGCAGGCGTGGTGACGCTCGTCAACGCGATGGCCGCCGACCTGCTCCCCGAGGTGGCGCCCGGCGTCGACCTGGCCGCGTGCCGGGTACCGGCGCTGGCCGACGCGGCCGCCGCCGGATCGGACGCGTTCGAGACCGAACACCACGGCCGGCGGCTGCGCGGCCTGCGGCGTCCCCTGGCCGACGACCGCAGCGCCTGGTACGTCCGGGACGTCACCGAGGAACACGCGCGCACCGACGCGCTGCTGGCCGAACGGTCGCGCACCGCGTTCCTCGCCGAGGCGGGCAGCCGGCTCGGGCTGTCCCTGCACCGCGAGCAGACGCTGCGTACCGCCGTGACGCTGCCGGTGCCCTACCTGGCCGACGCGGCAGTCGTGGTGCACCGCCCGCCTCCGCCCGCCGAGGACCAGCCGCACTGGATCCGGTACGCCACCGGCGATCCCGGCCCGGTCACCGGCCAGGCCGGCTGGCACACGGTGGAGTCCGTCCCCGGCCTGGTCGAGGCGCTCGAAGGCGACCTCACCGAACCGAGTCCCTGGCTGGACGCCGAGCTGGCCGACCTGGCCGAGGTGCTGCCCGCCGGGTTCGGCCGCCCGGGCACCGTGTTGATCAGCCCGATGCCCAGCGCGGGCGGCCCGGCCGGCGCGCTGGTGCTGGCCCGCCGCCGGGAGCGGCCCGGTTTCGACAAGCGGGAGATCGGCCTGGCCCGGGAGTTCGCCGGCCGGGCCGGCGCCGCGCTGGCCGCAGCCGAGCTGTACGGCGAGCAGGCGCACCTGGCCCGGGTGCTCCAGAACAGCCTGCTCCCGCCGGCGCTGCCCCGCCTGCCCGGGATGACGCTCGCCGGCGGTTACCGCGCCGCCGGGGACAGCCTGCGCATCGGCGGCGACTTCTACGACCTGTTCCCCACCGGCGACGGCGGCCTGTTCGCGCTCGGCGACGTCTGCGGCAAGGGCGTCGGTGCGGCCGTGCTGACCGGCCGGGTCCGCCAGTCGCTGCAGACCCTGCGCCTGGTCGAGCAACGTCCCCGGGAACTGCTGGAGCTGCTCAACCGGGCGCTGCTGGACGCTCCCGACGCGGCCCGCCGGGCCCAGTTCACCACGCTCCTGCTCGGCGCGCTGCGCCGTGAGCCGGACGGCGGGCTGCTGATCCGGGTGGCGGGTGGCGGGCACCCCGCTCCGCTCGTCGTCCGTGCCGGCGGCGGCGTCGAGACGATCCGGGTGGGCGGCATGCCGGTGGGCGCGCTCACCGACGCCCGGTTCGCCGACGCCGAGGTCCGGCTGGCCCCGGGTGACCTGCTGCTGGCGTACACCGACGGGGTGACCGAGGCCCGGGGCGGCCCGACCGAGCCGGCCATGTTCGGCGACGCCCGGTTGCGTCAGGCGCTCGCCACCGGCACCGGGCTTCCGCCCGCCGCGCTCGTGGACCGGGTGCTCCAGCTCGTCGACGAGTGGCTGGACGGGCAACCCCACGACGACATCGCCATGCTCGCCGTGGCGGCCGGGTGACACCACCGCCGCCCGACCGCCCCACCCCCGCGGCCGGGCGCCGGATCGGGCCGGAGACGCTCGCCGCGTACCTCGACCACCTGGACGCCGCCGACCGGTCCGGCGCTGTGGCGCTGGCGCGCGGCCTGCTGGCGGACGGCTTCTCGGTCGCGGACGTCCTGGTCGACCTGGTCGCGGTGGCGCAGCGGGAGGTCGGTCGGCGCTGGCTCACCGGCTCGTGGAGCGTCGCCCAGGAGCACGCCGCCACTCACGTCAGCGAGCAGGTGGTGGACGCGCTGGGCGCGACGGTCGGCCCACCGCGACGCGGGCACGTGGTGATGGCCTGCGTGGAGGGCGAGTGGCACGCGCTGGCCGCCCGCATCGTCACCGAGGTGGTCCGGGCGGCCGGCTGGCGGGTGACGTTCCTCGGTGCCAGCGTGCCGGCCCGGCATCTGGTCTCGTACCTGCACCAGACCGGCCCGGACGCGGTGCTGCTGAGCTGCGTGCAGCCGAACCGGCTGGTCCGGGCGGCGCGGATGGTGGAGGCCAGCCGCGCGGCCGGTGTGCCGGTGCTCGCCGGTGGTCCCGGCTTCGGCCCGGACGGCCGGTGGGCCACCGCGATCGGCGCGGCGGGCTGGGGCGCCAGCGCCCGGGACGCGGTGGCGCTGCTGGAACGGCCGTTGTCGGCCGCGCACACCGGGTCGCCGCCGCCCCCGCCCGACGACGCGTACGTGGCGGTACTGCACCGGCGGCGTGAGCTGGTCGGGCTCGCGCTCGCCGCGGTGGACCCGCCGCAGGAGAGCGCCGAGGAGGTCGCCGCCGGCATCGCGCACCTGGTGGACGCGCTGATCGCGGCCGTGCGGGTGGACGACGACCGGCTGCTGCGCGACTTCGTCGGGTGGCAGGAGGAGGCGCTGACCTCCCGGGGCGGCCGGGCGCTGCTGGACGAGGTGCTCGGCACGCTGGAACGGGCGCTCACCGAGCATCCCCGGGTGGTGGCCCGGCTGCGGGCCGCCCGCGAAGCCGCGCCGGACGGCCGTTCAGGCTGAGTCAGGCGGTACGGGCCACCGGCGGCTCACCGGACGGCCGGGCGGGGTCGCCGATCCGTTCCCCGGACGGTTGCAGCATCGGCCAGCCCTCCGCCACCGGGGCCTCGCCTCGCCGGCCCACCTCGTCGAACTCGCGCATGCCGCGTACCAGCGCGGCCCGGCCCTCCGGGCTCATCCCGGCCAGGATCCGCTCCAGCCGGTGCCGCCGGTCGGCACGCAGCTCGGCGAGGAGCCGGAGGGCGGCGGGCGTGAGGTGCAGCGAGATCTCCCGCCGGTCGTAGCGGCCCGGCTCGCGTTCCAGCATCCCGGCCGCGACGAGCCGGTCGCACAGCCGGCTGGCGGAGGAGAGCAACATGTCGGTGAGGGTGGCGAGCCGGCGGAGGTTGATGCCGTCATACTGCTCGACGACCATGATCGCGCGTAGCTGGGCACTCGACAGCCGGCTGGTGGTGCGCTCCCGGGCCGCCTCCCAGACGGCGAGCAAGGTGCCTGCCGCCTCGTCCAGTGCGGCGGACATACTCGTTTCAGGTTCCCGGGGTCTGCGCTCTTCGGTCATGGTGGCCCGAGACTACTCCCCGGATCTGCCCGGCGACCTGTGCAAAGGAGCAAAGATGAGCGGAGCGGAGGGCCGCGCGCGCCGGGTCCTGACCGAGGCGCCGACGGATCTCATCGTGGACCGGCTCGCCGCCGAGCTGGCGCGCACGTACGGCGTCGCCCGCACCGAGCTGTACCAGGTCGACTACCGGCTCGCCGAGCTGCTGCCGCTGGATGACGGCCCGTCGGTCACCGGCCCCGGCCACCCGGCCTGGCGCGCCTTCGACCACCAGGAGCCGGTGATCGCCGACGGCGTCGGCTGGTTCCCGGTGGGCATGCGCGGCGAACGCCGGGGCGTGCTGAAGGTCTCGCCGGTACCCGCCGACCCGCACGCCCGCCGGGAGCTGGACACCATCGCCACTGTGCTCGGGCACGAGCTGAGCGCGGTCACGGCGACCACCGACATCTACCGCACCGCCCGGCGCAGCCGGCGGCTCACGCTGGCCGCCGAGATGCAGTGGGAGCTGCTGCCCGGGCGCAGCCGGATCCGGCCGTCGTTCAGCCTGGCCGGGCAGTTGGAGCCGGCGTACGCGGTGCGCGGGGACAGCTTCGACTGGTCCGACGACGGTCACCGGCTCTGGCTGGCGGTGCTGAACGGCTACGGCGAGGGGGTTGCGGCGGCGCTGCTCGCCTCGCTGGCCACGTACGCGCTGCGCAACGCGCGCCGGGCCGGGCTCGACCTGGCCGACCAGGCGGCGCTGGCCGACCAGGCGATCTACGCCCAGCACCGGGGCGAACAGCACGTCTCCGTGCTCCTGATCGAGCTGGACCTGGCCACCGGCGAGATGACTGTGGTCGACGCCGGTTCGCCGCGGCTGCTGCGGCTGCGGGCCGGTGAGGTGACCGAGCAGGAGCTGGACAAGCAGTTCCCGCTCGGCATGTTCGAGGGCACCGACTACCGCCCGCAGCGGTTCCGGCTGGAGCGCGAGGACCGGCTCTTCGTGGTCAGCGACGGCGTGATCGACGCCACCACCGAGCAGGTGCGCTACGGCGAGGTGGCGCTGGACCGGTTCCTGCGCCGGACCGGCCCGATGGAGCCGCTGGACGCGGTCCGGTCGCTGATCGGCGACCTGCGGGCCTTCGTCGCCGGTGACCTGGTGGACGACGCGGTGGTGGTCTGCCTGGACTGGCTCGGGCCGCAGCCCTGACCCGCCCCCCTCAGTACGCGCCGCGGCTGTTGAGCACCGCGCCGAACGTCTTCCAGAGGATGGTCAGGTCCGCGGCCAGCGACCAGTTCTCCACGTAGTAGAGGTCCAGCCGGATGCCGTCCTCCCAGCTCAGGTCCGACCGGCCGCTGACCTGCCAGAGGCCGGTCATGCCGGGCTTGACCAGCAGCCGGCGTGCCACGTCACCGTCGTAGCGGGCCACCTCGGACGGCAGCGGCGGGCGCGGACCGACCAGGCTCATCTGGCCGAGCAGCACGTTGGCGAGCTGGGGCAGCTCGTCCAGCGACCACTTGCGCAGCAGCCGGCCGACCCGGGTGACGCGCGGGTCGTCGCGCATCTTGAACATCAGGCCGTCGGTCTCGTTGCGCGCGGCCAGCTCGGCGAGCAGGGCGTCGGCGTTGACCACCATGGTGCGGAACTTGAAGACGCCGAACTCCTCGCCGCCCTGGCCGACCCGGGTCTGCCGGAACAGCACCGGGCCGCGGCTGTCGATCTTGATGGCCAGCGCGATCACGATCAGCAGCGGCGCCAGGACGAGCAGGGCGATCAGCGAGAGGGACCGGTCGACGAAGCCCTTGACCAGCTTGCGGGCGCCGCGGAACTCGGGCGCCTCGACGTGGATCAGCGGCAGGCCGGCGACCGGACGGGTGTGGATGCGGGGGCCGGCCACGTCGGTGAGCGCCGGCGCCACCACCAGGTCGACGCCGGTGCCCTCCAGCTGCCAGCCGAGGCGGCGCAACCGGGTCGCGGTCAGCTCGCCCGAGGCGGTGACCGCCACCGTGTCGGCGCCGATCGCGGTGGCGGCCTCCGGGATGCCCCGGAAGCTGCCGACCACCGGCACGTCGCCCAGCCGCTGCGGCACCGGGGCGAGCAGCGCGTCCGGGATGCACGCGCCGACCACCTGGTAGCCGGCGTACGGCTCCCGGCGCAGCGTGTGCACCAGCTCCAGCACGTGCGCGGTGTCGCCCACCACGAGCACCTTGCGGGACCAGCCGGCGCCCCGGTCGCGGGCCCGGTGCAGCCGCTTGCGGGCCGCGAACCGCGCCACCTCCAGGCCGATCGTGCCGACCGCGAAGGAGATGGCCAGGAAACCCCGGGAGACGCCGACGTCGGCGATGTACCCGGCGATGGCGATGCCGCCGGCGAGTCGCATGCTGGCCGCGCTGACCCGGCGGTACTCGTCGGCGCCGTAGCCGAGCACCTGGTCGTCGTAGCAGCGCATCGCCTTGAGCGAGACGAGCCAGACCAGCAGGAGCGCCGGGGCGACCACCACGTACGGGATCTCGGACCCGGTCGGTTCCTCGTCGCCGAACCGGGCCAGGTAACCGACCAGGATGGCCACGGCGAGCACGGCGGTGTCCAGCACCACCAGGACCCGGATGTAGGCCCGCTCCGCGGCTCGCGTCGTCTTGCCGGGGCGTTCACCACCGGGTCGCGACGACGTGGCAGGGGTCAACAGCGTCGCCGAGGTCACCGGCCCTCCCCACTTCGCTCAGGACCGCCTCGTCCCCGCCCGGCTCCGGTGTGGAGCCCGCGGTCGAGGCACCCGGTCATCATGCCTGGACAATTATGGTTACCGATTGATTCGGACGCATTACCGTCAGTTCTCATCCCGCGCCTTGACCCGGGAAGCCTTCCGCCGTACCGGATTTCCGGTACGGCGGAAGACTAGCGCTGAGCTTCAGGTCAGCGGGGGGCGGGCGGCCGGAGCGCGATCGCCCGGAGGAAGATCTCGCCGATCTTGCTGGGGTCGGTGGTGACGAAGGCGCCGCCGCCGGTGACCTTGGTGATCGACTCCAGCTCGGCCCGGTTCACCTCGGTGCCGATGCCGATGATGACGACCTGGACCGGCTGCTCGTCGTCCTTCAGCTTCTTCAGCTGGTCCAGCAGCTCCTTCTGCGAGATGCCGTTGTCGTCCTCGTTCTTGCCGTCGGTGAACAACACGATCGAGTTGACCTTGCCCGGCTCCCAGTCCTGCTGCACCTTCTTGTACGCCGCGAGCATGGTGTCGTACAGGCCGGTGTCGCCGCTGGAGGGCTTGATCGAGGCGAGGCCGCGCTGCAGCGCCCCCCGGTTGCTCGACAACGGCTTTATTCCGACCAGTTCGCTCCAGTCCTGCGAGCCCTGGAGGTTGGTGGAGAACGTCCAGAGGCCGATCGACCAGGAGTCGTCGAACAGCCCGAGGCCCTGGCTCGCGGCGGCGACTGTGACCTGCTCCCGGCTCGCGCCGTTGGCGGTCGCGACCGGCTTCTTCATCGAGCCGGACACGTCGATGACGCAGAGCATCCGGCCCGACTGGGTGGCCACCGACCAGGTCGTGGTCGCGGTCGAGATGGCACCCGGGTCGAGGTCGGCCGCGCCGCCCTGGCCCGACGGCGGCACCTGGCTCGCGCCGCCGTTGGCCGGGCTCGGCGCGCCGGTCGGCGCCTGGAAGCCCCGGCCCCAGTTGCCGTCCGGTGCGCGCAGCGCCTGCGAGGCGAGCCGGTCCTTGAAGCCCGGCGTACGCAGCACCTCGAAGAGGACCCGGGCGGCGGACGCCTTGGTCGGCTCGATGCCGGGCAGCACCGCGAACGGGTAGTCCAGCGGGATCGGCGCCGGCTCCAGGTAGAGCGCGGCGAGCCGGATCGGCGGCTTGGTGCTGTTGTAGGCGATCACGTCCTCCTCGGACAGCGCCGCCGCCCCCAGCCCGTTGGCGATCGCCGTCGGGTCGGACGAGCGCGGGAACCGCGCGAGGAGGTCCTGCCGCAGCGAGGAACGGTTGGTCGCCAGCGCCCGCAGTGCGCCGACCATCGCCTCCTGCGCCTTCGGCGAGCCGGACTCGCCGGTGGAGCTGGCTGCGGCGGTCAGCGACAGCAGGCCGGACAGGCCGGCCGCGTCCTGGGTCGGCTCGACGATCCCGGCCCGCAGCGGCTTGCTGGCGGTGACCTGGGTCAGCAGGTCGGACCAGCGGAGCTTCTTGTCCGGCCACCCTATGCGCGAGGCCACCGGCTCGGGCAGCGCCACCACGACCGGGCTACGGGCGATCGAGGCGCCGTTGGTCGGCGCGAACGCGCTGGCCCCGCCGCTCTTGAGCCGGACCAGCCAGGTCGACGAGTCCGGCACCCAGACGTCGGGGGTGACAGCGGTGCCGCTGGCCTGCCCGACGCCGGCGAGCGTGGCGCCGTGCTTGCTCGCCACCGCGGCGGCCACCTCGACCGACTCGGACGAGGAGACGTTCACCGCGATGCAGGTCCCGCCCACCGCCGCACCGTCGGCGACCCACTGGTCGGCGGCGGCGCGCACCGCGGGGGCGATCTCCGGGGCGGTCGCCACCGACAGCTCGATCCGGCCCGAACAGTTCGGGCCGGCCAGCTGCTGGTAGCCGAACCACGAGCCGGCTACGACGGCGACCAGGGCGGCCGCCACGGCGGCGGCACCTGCTCCGCGGAGGTGAGAACGCATGCGATGGCGGCCAGACACGGTGACCATCTTGCGTACCTCGTGGGGTTACCACCACAACCGTTCGGACGAAAGTTACGCAGCAGAAACAGTTGATCAGCTAACTCATACGCTAAGTTACTGGTCAGTCATTTATGGTGATGTCAATCCACTTCGGACCGCCAATTGGTAACCGTCCGGTCACGGTAGGACGCACGTCGGGCTCGCCACCGGCACCGGCTCCCCCACCGGCTCGGGCACCCCGCCGTCCGGATCGACCCGGAAGATCCTGATCATGTCGGCCCGCTCGTCGGCCACGTACAGGTGCTCACCGGCGAACGCGAAGTGCCGCGGCCACTCACCGCCGGTGTCGACCTCGGCCACCAGCTCCGGCGCGGCGCCGTCCAGCGCGAAGACAGCGATCGTGCCCACGCCGCGGTTGCCCACGTAGAGGAAACGCCCGCCCGGCCCGACGGCCACCTCGGAGGGCTGGACGTGGCCGGTCCGGCCGCTGGCGTCGACACGCGTCGACTGACGGGGCCCGTCCGGCGTCAGCTCGTACGCGGTGACAGTGGCGTCCAGCTCACCGACGAGCCAGCAGCGCCGCCCGTCCGGGTGCCGGGCGAGGTGCCGGGGACCGGTCCCGGGCGCCGTCCGCAGCCGGGGCTCCCGCTCGGCCAGCCGGCCGGTGGACGCGTCGACGTCGTACCGGTAGACGGAGTCGGTGCCCAGGTCGACCGCGAGCAGCCCACCTCCGGCCGGGTCGGGCGAGACCATGTGGCAGTGCGCGTGCTCCTGCCGCTGCGGGTCGGCGCCGTGCCCGGAGTGCCGGACCAGGTCGGTGCGCTCCCCCGGCACGCCGTCGGCGTCCAGGCCGAACACCGCCACGCTGCCGCCGCCGTAGTTCGCCACGAACAGGTGCCGCCCGTCCGGGGCGACCGCCAGGTGGCACGGCTCCGCGCCACCTGTCTCGCGGACGCCCAGCGGCGTGAGATCGCCGTCCGGGGCGAGCCGGAACGCGCTCACCAGCCCGTCGGGCAGCTCGTTGCACCCGTACAGCACCGGCAGCGCCGGATGCCGCACCAGGAACGACGGCGACGGGGTGACCGCCACGACGCCCAGCGGGGTCAGTTCCCCGGTCACCCGGTCCCGCCGGGCCGCCACGACGCCCTCGGCCCGCCCACCCGTCTCCGCCGTGTAGCCGCCGATGTGGACGATCTCGTCCTGCCCGGTCACCGCTCCCACCTCTCGTCGGTCCTGACTGCGATCCAACCAGAGGCTTCCCGGTGACGCGCCCGGTCAGTCCTGCCAGACCCGACGGATCGGGCGTCGAGGGCTCAGCCCACCGGCACCGGCTCGCCGCGCTGCCGCGCCACGTGCTCGACGAGCGAGATCAGCACCAGCTTGCCCGACTGCCGGTCCCGGGCGTCGCAGAGCACGAGCGGGACGTCCGGGTCGAGGTCCAGGGCGTCGCGGACCGCCTCCAGGCCGAACCGGCGGGAGCCCTCGAAGCAGTTGACGCCCACCACGAACGGGATGCCCCGCTGCTCGAAGTAGTCGATCGAGGGGAAGCAGTCGGCCAGCCGCCGGGTGTCGGCGAGCACCACCGCGCCGAGCGCGCCGAACGCCAGCTCGTCCCAGAGGAACCAGAACCGGTCCTGGCCCGGGGTGCCGAACAGGTAGACCTGGAGGTCGTCGTTGATGGTGATCCGGCCGAAGTCCATCGCCACCGTCGTCGTCGACTTCTGCTCGACCCCGGAGACGTCGTCGGTGCCGAGCCCGGCCCCGGTCAGGACCTCCTCGGTCTGCAACGGCCGGACCTCACTCAACGCGCTGACCAGCGTCGTCTTTCCGGCGCCGAAGCCGCCGGCGATGAGGATCTTCAAAGCCAGCGGCACTCGCGGCGCCCCCGGCTCCCGGTCATAGCGCACGGAGTCCACTGACCACCGCCTTGAGGATGTTGTCGTCGGGCAGGTACGCGGTGGCCGGTGGCCGGTGCACCGCGACGAGCCCATGGGCGAGAAGGTCGCCGAGCAGCACCCGGACCACGCCCACGGCGAGGTCCAGGTCGGCGGCGAGGTCGGCCACGGCCTTCGGCCGCCGGGCCAGCTCGATCAGGCGGCGGTGCTCCGGCTGCAGACCGGGCGTGCCGGCCGGGTCCGCGTCAAGGGTGGCGAGCACGAACGCCAGCAGGTCGAAGCCGTCGACGGGTGGGCGCACCCGGCCGCCGGTGAGCGTGTACGGACGCACCACCGGCCCGGCGTCGGCGTCCAGCCACTCGTGCTGCGGCCCCGGCGACTCAGCGCGCATCGGTCCGCTCCCCCGCCACCCGGCTCGGCGCGGCCAGGTTCTCCCCGACCCGGATGACGAGCATCGCCATCTCGTACGCCACCAGGCCGATGTCGGCGTCGGCGTCGCTGGCCACCGCCAGGCAGGCGCCCTGCCCGGCGGCGGTCACGAACAGGTAGGCCGACTCCATCTCCACCACCGTCTGGCGGACCGCGCCGCCGCCCAGGTGCCGGGTGGCGCCCTTGGCCAGCCCGGAGAAGCCGGACGCCAGCGCGCAGAGGTGTTCCGCGTCGGTGCGGTCCTGGTCGGTGGAGGCGCCGAGCAGGAGCCCGTCCGCCGAGAGCACCACCGCCTGGCGGGCGGCGGGGACACGCTCCACCAGGTCGTCGAGCAGCCAGTCGAGATCGGCGTTCTGCCGCGTCGTGTGCACCACTAGGCGTCCCTCTCAGTCGCGGTTCGTTGGTCCGGCGCCGGCGGGGCGGGCTGAACGGCCGGCCCCGCGGTGGTGGACGGCGTACCGGTGTCGCGCGGTTCGGTGGTGGGGGTGGTCGGATCGGTTCCGGCGGCGCGCGAGCCGTCCCGGCGTCCCCGCGCGGTGCCGGCCTGCAACGCGGACATGGCCCGGCGGGCCTCCTCCGGGGTGCGGTGGGCCGGGGTGTCGGCGACCGCCGCGCGGGGTCGCGCGGTCGCGCCGCGGCGCCGGATCCGGCGAGGCAGGCCGTCGCCGTCGGCGGGTGGCTCCACAGTCGAGGCGCGGGCCGACTGCAACGGGACGACTGTGTTCTCCGACCGGTCCCGGCCCGGCCGGGCCGGCCGCCCCGGCCGGGGCACAGTGGTCAGCCGGGTCACCTTGGCCAGGCGCCGCCGTTCCGGCCCGGCGGAGGCGTCGGCGCCCACCGGCGGCTCGTCGGTGATCAGTTCCGACGGTACGAACACCGCGGCGACGATCCCGGCCGGGCGGGACGGCCGCAGCTCCACCCGTACGCCGTGCCGGGCGGCCAGGCGGGCCACCACGAACAGCCCGAGCCGGGCACTGCCGGCCGGGTCGAACTCCGGCGGCTCGGCCAGCTTGCGGTTGGCCTCGGCCAGGGCCGGCGCGGACATGCCCAGCCCCCGGTCGGTGATCTCGATGGTGTAGCCGCCCGGGACGCTCCGGCCGCTGACGTCCACCCGGGTGCCGGGCGGGGAGAACGTGGTCGCGTTCTCGATCAGCTCGGCGAGCAGGTGGATCACGTCGCCGACGGCCCGGCCCAGCACCCCGGCCGGCGCCACCTCGCCCACGTCGACCCGGTCGTACGCCTCGACCTCGGAGATCGCGCCGCGCATCACGTCGACAGCCGCGACCGGGCGGCGCCAGCCCCGTCCGGGCGCGGCACCGGCGAGGATGACCAGGTCCTCGGCGTGCCGCCGCAGCCGTGTCGCCAGGTGGTCGACCTGGAACAGCCCGGCCAGCTCGTCCGGGTCCTCGGTCCGCCGTTCCAGCCGGTCCAGCAGCGCCAGCTGCCGGTGCACCAGCCCCTGGCTGCGCCGGGCGAGGTTGAGGATCACCTCGTTGAAGCCCCGGCGCAGCGTGACCTCGTCGACGGCGGCGCGGACAGCGGTCCGGCGCACCTCGTTGAAGGCGCGCGCCACCTGGCCGATCTCGTCGCCGCCGTGGTCCAGCTCGGGCGCCTCCCGGGCGACGTCGACCTCCTCGCCCCGGCGCAGCCGCGCGACCACGTCGGGCAGCCGGCGTTCGGCCACCTCGGTCGCGGCGGCGCGTACGCCGGTCAGCCGCTGCGCCAGCGACCGGCCGACCCGCAGCGCCACCAGCACGCACACCACGATCGCGATCAGGCCCAGGACACCTGCGGCGGCGAGCTGCACGAGGATCCGGGTGGCCATCGGCACCGACCGCTCGGCCAGGGCGTCCGCGCCGCGCAGCTCGAAGTCGCGCAGGCTCTGCCAGACCTCGGCGTGACCGGTGTCCCACGCCCGCATGTCGAACCGGGCGGGCAGCGCGGACGAGCGGATCAGGCTGTCCTGGAGCGCGCGCAGCTTGAGGAACCCGGCGCCCTCGGTCATCCGCTGGTACGCGGTCCGCTCCCCCGGCGGCAGGTCGGCGACCGCGATCTCGGCCAGGAAACGCTGGTTCTCGACTGTGCGTACCAGTTGCTCGTGCTCGCCCTCGGCGTACCGGCCCGCGGTGACGGCGCCGGCCAGCAGCGCGTCGGCCTGGCCGAGCAGCTCCCGGGACCGGCCCAGCGCGGTGAGCGCCGTCGCCTCCCGGTTGAGCTGCGCGTCGGGCAGCGCGGCCATCGCGCCGAACGCCTGGAACGCCGAGCCGATCATGCCGCTGTAGAGCCCGACGGCGCCGGCCCGGTCGACCTTCCGGTCGTCGATGAAGGCGCGCCCGGCGGGCAGCGCGTCGAGCGCCGAGACCAGTTGGTCGAGCCGGTTGTCGAGCTGGGCGTCGGCGACGTCGCGCAGGTCCCCGCCGTCGACCTTGCGGCGCAGCTCGACGATCGCGTCGTCGGTGCGTACCCGCTGCTCGGTCAGCTCGGGGAGGGCGCGGTCACCGGCGAGCTGGACCACCGACAGCCGCCGCTCCCGTTGCAGCTCGGCCACCACGGCCTCGCCGGGACGGCCCAGATCGTAGAGGAGGGTACGCGCCGAGAGCAGGTCGAGCGCGGGCCCGAAGGTGAGCGTGGTGGCGAAGATCCACAACGCCAGCAGCCCGGTCACCGGGCCGATGACCAGCGCGGTCAGCTTGGCGCGGATCGGCCAGTCACGGGTGTTCAATCAGACCTCGCCCGGGAAGGTGTCGCTCGGTGGCGCCGGCAGCGGCCGTCACGTTCGCCGGCCACGACGCCGGGCCCCGGCCCGGACGCCTTGGGCAGGATACGTAATCCGGGGCGGATGCACTACCGGCCGTCTCGGCTCTCGCTACGGTCCGAGACGGGCAGGAGGGCCTCAGTCGGACATCGGCCCGGCACCGGACGGCGGTCGCGACATCGCGCCTTTTCCCGGCCGGGGCGGAAAGTACGGCACAACGGGATTGGCGATCACCCGCGCGAGGGAATACCAGCGTGCGAAGGAGGAGCCATGTCGTCCACCCAGGTAGTCGTCATAGTCATCGTCGTCGCCGTCATCGCCGCGCTCGTCGCGGTCGCCGTGGTCGCCAGCCGCCGCCGGGCGCTGCGCGAGCGCTTCGGCCCCGAGTACGACCGGGTCGTCGCCGAGCAGGACAGCCGCAGCGCCGCCGAGCGTGAGCTGCGGGAACGCGAGCGCCGGCACGCCGAGCTGGAGCTGACCCCGCTGAGCCCGGAGTCCCGGGCCCGCTACGCCGCCGCCTGGGAGGAACTCCAGGTGCGCTTCGTCGACTCCCCCGCGGAGACCGTCGGCGAGGCCGACGAGCTGGTGAGCCGCCTGATCGCCGAGCGCGGATACCCCACCGGGGACTTCTCGGACCAGATCGCCCACCTCTCCGTCGAGCACGCCCGCACCCTCACCCACTACCGCGACGCCCACGAGATCCGGCAGCGCAACGAGCGCGGTGAGGCCGGCACCGAGGACCTCCGGCAGGCGCTCGTGCACTACCGCGCCCTCTTCGCCGACCTGCTCGGCGAGGAGCCGGTGCCCACGTCCACGCAGCAGCCGGAGCAGCGCCACCCCGACCACGACCACGACGTCCCGAGCCGCTGAGGAGGCCGCCGCCATGCGCCAGGAGGAACAGCAGGTCACGCAGGACCACCCCGAGGCCGTCCGGTCCGCACCGGTGCCGGTGCCGCAGCCGGGTGAGCACACCGACGCCGGCCGGCGCGACGCCGACCGGGCCGACGTACCCGAGGACGCACTAAACGACCGGGGCACCTTCGACGACCCGGCGGTCGCCGACGAGCGGCGCGACGCCGAGGTCGACGAGACCCGCGCCTACGACGCCGGGGAGCTGCGCGACGCGGCCGACCGGACCGACGACGACGGGCGGGCCCCGTACCACGAGCCGGCGCCGCTGCCGACGGCGTTCGGGGCGGCCACGGTGGGCGACGCGGTCGCCGCCTCGGCCCTGGCCGGCGGTCGCCCACAGGACGAGCGCGACGCGCGCGACGAGGACACCGCGGCGCCGGGCGACGGCGCGCCGGGACGTACCGGCCCGCTGGACGACGAGCGGGCCGACCCGACGGCCGGGGACCGCCTGCACGACCGCGACCGCTGGGACGCCGAGCACACCGACGGCGACGGCCGGGACGACCGAACCGGCGACGACGTGGCCCGGGACGACCGCGTGGTCGACGGCGTCCGCCGGGACGACGCGGTCGCCGACGGCGCGGTCGGGTACGGCAGCGCCGAGCCCGGCCTGGTCGACCCGGACGCCGAGGCCGTCCCCGCGGCCGACGACGCCGACCGGCGGCACGACCGGGTGGACACCGACATCGCCACCGCCGCGGCGGGCGCGGCAGCCGCCGGCGCGGGCCTGGCCGGCGGCGAGCGGACCACGCCCGGCGCGGTACCCGCCGACGCGGCGACGCTGTTCGCGCCGGAGGCCGCGCAGGGTTTCCGGGACCGCTGGCGCGACGTGCAGCTCCGCTTCGTGGACGACCCGCGCGCCGCGGTCGGCGAGGCGGAGTCGCTGGTCGAGGAGGCGATCGAGGCGCTCTCCACCGCCCTGCGGGAGCAGCGCACCCGGCTCGGCGCCTGGCAGGAGTCCGGCTCCACCGACACCGAGCAGCTCCGGGTCGCCGTGCGCGGCTACCGCGACTTCCTGGACCGCGTACTGGGCCGCTGAGAAACCGCCACGAAGCCCCGGCCGGTGACCCGGCCGGGGCTTCCGCACGCCCGGACCGAACAGCAGGTATGAAACTTCGCAATCGGGGTACGTGCGGTCAGCGGTGCACACGAGGGGAGCACGGTCATGGGCGGTGGCGGCCTGCGATTGAACATGAACGCCCTGGACTATCTGATCCTGGCGCTCTACTTCGTCACGGTGCTCGGCGTCGGTTTCGCCGCCCGGCGCGCGATCCGCACCAGCGTGGACTTCTTCCTCTCCGGCCGCTCCCTGCCCGCCTGGGTCACCGGCCTGGCGTTCGTCTCGGCGAACCTGGGCGCGCTGGAGATCATCGGCATGGCCGCCAACGGCGCCCAGTACGGCATCATGACCGTGCACTACTACTGGATCGGCGCCGTACCGGCGATGGTCTTCCTCGGCATCGTGATGATGCCGTTCTACTACGGTTCCAAGGTCCGCAGCGTCCCCGAGTATCTGCGGCTGCGCTTCAACCGCCCCACCCACCTGCTCAACGCGATCAGCTTCGCGGTCGCGCAGGTGCTCATCGCGGGCGTGAACCTCTACGCGCTGGCCCTGATCATGCAGGCGCTGCTCGGCTGGCCGCTCTGGTTCGCGATCATCGTCGGTGCGGTGATCGTGCTGGCGTACATCACCGTCGGCGGGCTCTCCGGCGCCATCTACAACGAGGTGCTCCAGTTCTTCGTGATCATCGCCGGTCTGGTGCCGATCACGGTGATCGGGCTGGTCAAGGTCGGCGGCGTGAGCGGCCTGATGGACGCGGTCCGTGACTCCAGGCTCGGCGAGGCCGGGCTGCACGCCTGGGAGGGCACCGGCAGCACCGACAACCCGCTCGGCGCGCACTGGCTGGGCATCGTCTTCGGCCTGGGCTTCGTGCTCTCCTTCGGCTACTGGACCACGAACTTCGCCGAGGTGCAGCGCGCCCTGTCCGCGCGGAACATGAGCGCCGCCCGGCGTACGCCGATCATCGCCGCGTACCCGAAGCTGCTGATCCCGGCGGTCACCGTGATCCCCGGCCTGATCGCCCTGGTCACCGTCAAGGGGCTGGGCGCCGACGAGGGCGACCTGGTCTACAACAACGCGATCCCGCTGCTCATGCGCGACCTGCTGCCCAACGGCGTGCTCGGAATCGCGGTCACCGGCCTGGTGGCCTCGTTCATGGCCGGCATGGCGGCGAACGTCAGCGGCTTCAACACCGTGTTCACGTACGACATCTGGCAGGCGTACTTCCGGCGCGACATGCCGGACGAGCACTACGTGAAGGTGGGCCGGCTAGCCACCGTCGGCGCCGTGGTGATCGGCATCGGCACCGCGTTCATCGCGGCCGGGTTCAGCAACATCATGAACTACATCCAGGCGCTGTTCTCGGTGTTCAACGCGCCGCTGTTCGGCACGTTCATCATCGGCATGTTCTGGCGGCGGATGACGCCGCTGGCCGGGTTCTGGTCGCTGCTGTCCGGCACCGTCGTCGCCACCGCCACGTACCTGCTCTACAAGGGCGGCGTGATCAGCTTCAACTCGGACCTGGAGGAGAGCTTCTGGGGCGCGGGCCTGGCCTTCGCCACCGTCGCGGTGGTGGCCGCGATCGTCACCCCGCTGACCCGGCCGAAGACCGACGACCAGCTGACCGGGCTCGTGTACGGCCTCAGCGACACCACGCTCGCCGACGACACGCTGGCCGGCGACGCCGCCTGGTACCGCTCCCCGGTGCTGCTCGGCGTCGTCGCCGTGATCCTCGCCGCCCTGTTCTACATCCCGGTCTTCTGAGGAGAGGACGCACGCCATGGCAGACGACGCGGACCGCCACTACCAGGGCGGCGAGGCGCACGACCCGCTGGTCGACGAGACCGAGGACATCCGGGAGGAACGCTCCGCCGCGGCCCGGCTCTTCGACATCCGCCGGGTCATCGGTGGCCTGTTCGTGGTGTACGGGCTGATCGTCGGGCTGATGGGGCTGTTCGACACGTCCGCCGAGATCGACAAGGCGCAGGGCGTCCGGATCAACCTGTGGGCCGGCGCGGCGATGCTGGTGTTCGGCCTGCTGATGCTGCTGTGGCTGCGGCTGCGCCCGACCGAGACGCCGGAGCCGCACCGCGACGAGTCCTGACCCCCGCCGCCCGCATGGCACGGCCCGCACCGGGTACGCCACGGGGATCAGGCGGAAGGGACAGGAGGGCAGCAGCATGACCGATCGTGACCGCGGTGGCGAGCGGCCGCTGGAGGAGACCCCCGAGGTGGCCGCGGCGGTGGACGACGACAGCACGGTGCCCCAGTTGCGCAGCGGCGGCACCGACCCGGACAACCCCGTCTTCGCCGAGCCCGACGGGGCGGTGCCCGACACCGGGTCGCCGAACCTCATCGGTGACCCGTACGCGGCCGGTACCGGCGCGACCGGCACCGGTACCGGCGCCGCCCCGGACGACATCCGCACCGGCGCCGAGCAGCCCTGGGATCCGGAGGACCTGGTGCAGGCCCGGGGTCAGGACGTGACGCCGGAGAACCTGGAGCGGGCCCGCCGCGACCTGGCCGAGCTGGGCCGGGCGGCGATCGAGCGCACCGTTCCCTGACACCGGAACGGCCGAGGGCCCCTGGCCGACGTGGGCGTCGACCAGGGGCCCGGGGAACCCGCGCGGCGGTGCCTCACTCCCGCCGCCGCGGGTGGCCCTCACCGCGGCTCAGGAGAGCGGCGGGTACGCGTTCTGCATGAGCTGCTGGAACTGGGCCGGGAACCACGCGCCGGAGATCGGCGCGTCCGGCAGGGCGCCGGACATGCTGTTGCCGTTGCGGGCGTTACCGGTGTAGGTCGGGTCGCACATCCGGTCGAAGCCCTTGCCCTCGTTGTTCGGGATCTCCTTGCTGGAGCCGTCCGACTCACCCGGGGGCTTCACCCAGACGTAGGCGTCGATCCCGGTCTCCGGGTTGGCCCGCGGCCGCTCGCCGAGACCCGCGCCGGCCTGGTTGCACCAGTTGCCGGCGTGAATGCGCCGGTCGACCCGGCCACCGTCGACGTACGCGTCCACGCTGGTCATGGGGCCCGGGCCGGTCGGCCGGGCGGAGCCGCCCCAACCGTTACGGGAGGTGTCGATCAGCATGCCGATGTTGCTGTCGAAGCCGACCGAGACCAGCTTCTGCCGGAACGCCTGGGCGAACGACAGCTCGTCGACGTACTGGTTCCAGTCGATCCACTTGGACTGCCGGACCGTCTGGCCGTTCACCGAGTCGGTGACCTTGACGTACGGCTCCTTCAGGGCGGAGTAGTTCGCCGTGTTGACGATGAAGCCCTGCACGTTGGCGACGGTGCTGCCGGACGCGACGGCGGCGGCCTTGAGCTGGTCGGCGACCGGGCCGAAGTTGCTGTCCCAGCCGATCCAGCCGTGGTGGGCGGCGTCGATGTAGTTGTAGACGTTGCCGATCGCGCCCAGCTTCGCCAGGGCGTAGCCGACACCGTTCACGTACGCGCCGTTGGCCTTCACCGTGTCGCACATGACCGTGCCGCCCGGGTTGCCCGAGGTGTTGGTCACCAGGTTGGGCAGCGAGTCGATCTCGATGATGTTGACGATGCGCAGGTTCCGGTACTTCGAGTCACCCTGGATCGCGGCGATCGGGTCGATGTACTCGGCCTTGTAGCGGGGCAGCTCGTCCGGGCCCAGCTCGCCGTTGGAGGCCAGCGCGGCGCAGTCCCGGCCGGGCAGGTTGTAGATGACGAACTGGATGTAGCCGGCGCCCTGGGCGAGCGCGGCGTCCAGGTGGTCACGGACGCCCATCGCGCCGTTGGAGCTGCTGTCCGGCGTGCCGTTGATGGCGGCGATCCGGTCGATCCAGACCGCGGTCGGGTTGTTCGACACCCGGCTGCCGCCGGACACCGACTCGGCCTTGGCCTTCCACTCGGGGTTCACGTACCCCTTCACACCGACGTACGGGTTGTCGACCCGCTGCCCGGGCGGCGGGGTGCTCGTCGGCGGCGTCGAGGTCGGCGGGGTCGACGTCGGCGGCGTGCTCGTGGGCGGCGTGCTGGTCGGCGGCGTGCTCGTCGGCGGCGTGCTGGTGGACGGCGTGCCGCCGTTGCACACAGTGCCGTTGAGCGTGAACTGGGTCGGCTTCGGGTTGCTGCCGCTCCAGGAGCCGTTGAAGCCGATGGTGGTGCTGGCGCCGCTGGCGAGCGACCCGTTGTACGACTCGTTCTGCGCGGTGACGTTCTGGCCGCTCTGGGACCACCTCGCGGACCAGCCGTTCACCACCCGCTGCGAGCTGTTCGGGAAGGTGAAGCCGAGGTTCCACGAGCTGAGCGCGTCACCGATGTTCTTGATGGTCACGGTGCCGGTGAATCCACCGGGCCAGTCGCTGGTCGTGTACGTCACGCTGCACTGGGTGGCGGCCTGCGCCGCGGTGACCGGGAGGGTCACCAGTCCACCGGCTACCAGGACGCCGGCGCCGGTGAGCGCGAGCGTCCGGTTCCGGCCGGACAGCCTTCTCCACAGATTCATGCCACTGATCTCCTTGGGCGAGACCGGATCCGCGTACGGCCCGGCGCAAATGGCGGCGGCGGTCGTCCTGCGGGAACGACCGTGCGCGCCACGGGTTTCTTCGGGGGACGCCCGACCCGGACGGGCGTTGTGGGGGTGGTGGTGCCGACCGGTCCGCAGACCGGCCGATGGAGCCGGACGTCGGCCGGTGGTGCCGGCTGCCCTCGACGTCTGAGCTCGCGGTGTGGCTCCCCGAACCGCGTGCAGCGATTCTTGCATGGGAGCGCTTCCATGGCAATGGCTCGATACGCCTGCCGCCCACCCTACCGGCGCCCGGCGCCACCACACCCCCACTCCCCGCCGCCCACCGGTGCCCTCAGCTCGGGTGGAACGTCATGGGTGTCAAAACGACCCGGAGACACCCATGACGTTCCACTCGGTACGCGGACCGCACGGAGGGGCGCCGACAGCACGAGTGGGACCGGCGTCGCGGGACCGCCGTGGAGAGCCTGATCGGCGCTACCGGTCGGGCAGCACGCGCCGGGGCCACATCACTGGCAAATCCCTAAAAGCGAATCTTTCCCCGGATAAGTCGCGAAAAGGTCTAACGTCAGCCTTAGCTCGACTGACGTCGGGCTCAGGACGAACAGGGATGGAGACGCTGGTCATGGCTAAGAAGATGCTCGGGAAGGTGGTCGCGGGCGCCGCCCTCGGCGGAGCCGGCCTTCTCGCGTTCACCCCGGGAATGGCCTACGCGGGCGGGCACGACGAGGGCAAGGTCATCGCCAAGCCCCACGTGGTGAAGGCGGGGGACACCGTCGAGCTGCTCGCGATCTGCTCCGAGCCGCAGAAGCACGCCACCGTCTGGTCGAAGGTGACCGGCAAGGTCGACCTGCACCCGGCCCGCGACGGCGAGCACGGCGACTGGGCCGACCGCGGCGGCGACTGGGGCGGCGACTGGGGCGGCGACCAGGACTGGGGCTGGGACGACAAGGGCCCGGACGGCAAGGACGACCACGGCAAGGGCCCCGACGGCAAGGACGAGCACGGCAAGGGCCCGGACGGCCGCGGCGAGCCGGGCGGGGAGGGGCACGGCCCGGACGGCAACGGCCCCGGTGGCAACGGTCCGGGTGGGAACGGCCCCGGTGGCAACGGCCCCGGTGGCGACGGGCCGGGCGGGAACGGGCCGGGTGGCGACGGCATGCCGCAGCCTCCGGCGAACCAGCCCCAGCCGCCCGCCGGCCAGCCGGAAGGGCAGCCGCAGCCGGGTGGCGCGGGCGCCGGCGCGGCCGTCGACCCGGGCGACTGGCAGGGGCACGACGAGTACGGCCAGGACGCCGAGCCGGGCTGGGAGAAGGAGAAGGCGGGCGCGCCGGACTGGACCAAGGACGAGCACGGCCCCGACGGCAAGGACCGGTACGGCAAGGACGCCAAGGACGAGCACGGCAAGGACGACCGTGGCGGCCGGCCGGACGACAAGGGCAAGGACGGCAAGGACGAGCACGGCTCCTGGCAGGACGGCAAGGACGACTGGCAGGGCGGCAAGGACGACTGGCAGGCGAGCGGAGGCGCCTGGCAGGAGGACAAGGGCGACTACGGCAAGGACGCCGAGCGCGACTACGGCAAGGACGAGTGGGAGCACGGGAAGGACTTCGTCTACTACGGCGAGGCCACCGTGTCGCACGACGCCCGGCCGGGCCGGTACGAGCTGCGGGGCACCTGCGGTGAGGGCGAGCTGGTGGTACTGCCGCGCGGCGGGGTCGACGGCGGCGACGGTGGCATGACGACCACCGGCGTGGACCGCAACCTCGCCACCGGCGGCGCGGGCATGATCGGCGCCGCGGCGCTGGGCGGCCTGGTGCTGCTGCGTCGGCGGCGGACCGGTGGCCTGGTCTGACCGGACGACGACCCGGGCCGGCGGCCGTCACGGAAGTCCGTGGCGTGCCGCCGGCGCGGCCGTCGTCGTCCTGCTCGCCATGGCCGGGGCCGGTCTGATCGGCGCGTCCGTCCGGACCGCCCCGCCACCGTCCCCACCGCAGCCGATCTCGCAGGCGGCTCCCGTCACCACCGACCCGCTGAGCGATCCCCCCGGCGCCTACGCCGACCCGGACGCCGAGGGCCGACCCGCACCGGGCACCGAGGGCCAACCGGCACCGGGCACCACCGGCCAGTCCACACCGGACGGCACCGGCCAGCCGGCAGCGGACGCCGCGGGGGGCGGCCCGGCGACGCCGGGGCCACTGACCGGCGCACCCGGCGCCACCCCGGGCGCCGCAGCCGTCCCGGGCACCCCGGACACGACGGGCGCCGCCCCGGCTCCACTTCCCCGGTCCGCGCCGGTCACCATCTCGATCCCCCGCATCGGGGTGCAGGCGCCGATCATGTCGCTCGGCACGAACCCGGACGGCACGGTCCAGGTGCCCCCGCTGGACCAGGCCATGAACGCCGGCTGGTACTCCCCCGGCGCCAGCCCGGGCGAGGCCGGCAACGCGGTGATCGTCGGTCACGTCGACTCCGCCCAGCTCGGCCCGGCGGTGTTCTTCAACCTCGGCGCGCTGGTGGCAGGCGACACGATAGTGGTCGCCCGGCAGGACGGCTCGTCCGCCACGTTCACCGTGCGGGAGGTCGCGTCGTACCCGAAGACCGCCTTTCCCGCCGCGCAGGTCTACGGTCCGTCGGACGTCCCGGCCCTGCGCGTGGTGACCTGCGGCGGGGTGTTCGACAAGACGGCCGGGAGCTACCTGAACAACATCGTCGTCTACGCCCCGATGACCAGCTGAGGGCGGCAACGGCAGTGGCCCGGTGGTCGGGGAACCGACCACCGGGCCACTCGTGCGTCAGCGGTCAGGCCGCCGCCGAGGTCCGGACCAGGGTACGGATCTGGCGCAGCAGCACCGACAGCGCGGACAGGTCGGCGCGGGACTCGTCGAACTCCCCCATCGCCCGGTGCGCCCGGTGGATCGAGGTGGCGTTCGCCTGCTCCCACTCCTGCACCCGCTCCACCGGCGGCACGTCCTCCGGCGTGGACCCGAGCACCTCGGCGGTGAGCGCGGCCAGCGCGGCGTACAGGTCGTAGCGCAGCGCCATCCGGGCCAGCGTCTGCCACCGGTCCTCGCGGGGCAGCAGGGAGATCTTCGACAGCAGCGCGTCGACCCGGAACCGGTCGGAGAGCACGAAGTAGACCGAGGCCACCTCGCTCACGTCCCGCCCGGTGCCCTGCGCCGTCTCCACGATGTCCAGCAGGCCGAAGCTGTACATCAGGCGGGTCGCCTGCTCGGCCAGGTCACGCGGCAGCCCACGCTCGACCAGCGACTCGATGTGCGCCGCGATGGCCTCCCGCTCGGTGCCCCAGAACCGGTTCTCCAGGTCCGGCAGGAGCCGGGCCACACCGTCGCGCAGCCGGGCGATCTCCGCCGGCACGTCGATCGGCGAGCGCCGGTTGGTGACCAGCCAGCGCACCGCGCGGTCGAGCAGCCGCCGGGTGTCCAGGTAGACGGCCGTCTGCAACTCGGGCGAGACCTTGTTGTCCAGCGCCTCGACCGCGTCCCACAGGTCGCGCAGGCCGAACACCTCGCGGACCACCACGTACGCCCGGAGCACGTCCGCAGCGGACGCCGCCGTCTCCTCGACCACCCGGAAGACGAACGAGATGCCGCCCCGGTTGATCGCCTCGTTGACGAGGACGGTGGTGACGATGTCCCGGCGCAGCCGGTGCCGGCCCATCCGCTCGGCGAAGCGCTGCCGCAGCGGCGTCGGGAAGTAGTTGACCAGGACGTCGGTCGTCCACTCCTCGTCCGCCAGGCCCTCGCCGACGATCTCGCGCTCCAGCACGATCTTGACGTACGCGAGCAGCACCGCGAACTCCGGCGCGGTCAGGCCGCTCTCGGTGCGGACCGCCAGTTCCTCGTCCGACGGCAACGCCTCCAGCGACCGGTTCAGCGCGCCGGACCGCTCCAGCTCGTTGATCATCCGCCGGTGCACCGGGAGCAGCGAGGCGGCCTGGGCCTGGGCGTTGTTGAGCGCCCGCGCCTGGTCGTAGTTGTCCCGCAGCACCAGATCGGCGACCTCGTCGGTCATCTGGGCCAGCAGCTCGTCGCGCTCCGGCCGGTCCAGCTCACCGTCGGCCACCGCCGTGTTGAGCAGGATCTTGATGTTGACCTCGTGGTCGGAGCAGTCCACACCGGCCGCGTTGTCGATGAAGTCGGTGTAGATGCGGCCGCCGGTCGAGGCGTACTCGATCCGGCCCTGCTGGGTGAAGCCCAGGTTGCCGCCCTCGCCGACCACCCGGCAGCGCAGGCCCTTGCCGTCCACCCGGATGGCGTCGTTGGACTTGTCCCCCACCTCGGCGTTGGTCTGGCTGGACGCCTTGACGTAGGTGCCGATGCCGCCGTTCCAGAACAGGTCGACCGGCGCGGTGAGGATCGCCTTCATCAGCTCCTGCGGGCTGAGCTGCGTGACGTCCTCGTCGAGGCCGAGCACCGCGCGGACCTGCGGCGATACCGGCACCGACTTCGCGGTACGCGGGTGGACGCCGCCGCCTTCGGAGATCAGCTCGCGGTCGTAGTCCTCCCACGACGAGCGGGGCATGTCGAACAGCCGCTTGCGCTCCTGGAAGGACCGGGCCGAGTCCGGATCCGGGTCCAGGAAGATGTGCCTGTGGTCGAACGCGGCCACCAGCCGGATGTGCTGCGACAGCAGCATCCCGTTGCCGAACACGTCACCGGACATGTCGCCGACGCCGACCACAGTGAAGTCCTGCGTCTGGGTGTCGTGCCCCAGCTCCCGGAAGTGCCGCTTGACCGACTCCCAGGCACCCCGGGCGGTGATGCCCATCTTCTTGTGGTCGTAGCCGGCCGAGCCGCCGGAGGCGAACGCGTCGCCCAGCCAGAAGCTGTGCGCCTCGGAGATCTCGTTGGCGATGTCGGAGAACGTCGCCGTGCCCTTGTCGGCGGCCACCACCAGGTACGGGTCGTCGCCGTCGTGCCGGACCACGTCCTCGGGCGGCACGATCTCGCCGCTGACGATGTTGTCCGTGACGTCGAGCAGCGCGGAGATGAACTCCTTGTAGCAGATCACCGCCTCGTCCCGGTCACCCGGCTTCTGCTTGAGCACGAAGCCGCCCTTGGCGCCGACCGGCACGATCACGGCGTTCTTCACCATCTGCGCCTTGACCAGGCCGAGCACCTCGGTCCGGAAGTCCTCACGCCGGTCGGACCAGCGCAGGCCGCCGCGGGCCACCGGCCCGTAGCGCAGGTGCACGCCCTCGAACCGGGGCGAGTAGACGAAGATCTCGAACTTGGGTCGCGGCGCCGGCAGGTCCGGGATGGCCTGCGGGTCCAGCTTGAACGCCACGTACGCCTTGGGCCGCCCGCCCACCGGCTTCTGGTAGAAGCTGGTACGCAGCGTGGCCTGGATCAACGTCAGGTACGACCGCAGGATGCGGTCCTGGTCGAGGCTGGCCACCTCGTCCAGCGCCTCGCCGATCGCGTCGACCAGCTCGCCGCTGCGTTGCCGGCGCTCGTCGAGCGTGGTGGCGCCCGGCGCGAACCGGGTCTCGAACAGCTTCACCAGCAGTTCCGCGATCTGCGGGTACGCGATGAACGTCTGCTCCATGTACTCCTGGGAGAACACGGTGCCGGCCTGCCGCAGGTACTTCGCGTACGCGCGCAGCACGACGACCTGCCGCCAGGTGAGCCCGGCCCGGAGCACCAGCTCGTTGAAGCCGTCCACCTCGGCCTCGCCCCGCCAGGCGGCGGCGAAGGCGTTCTCCACGTGCGGACGCACCTCGGCCAGGTCCTGGTGCCGCTCGGGCAGCTCCAGACCGAAGTCGTAGAGCCAGATCCGGCCGTCGACGCGCTCCACCTCGTACGGGTGCTCGTCGACCACCTTCACGCCGAGCGAGTGCAGCACCGGCAGCACGGCGGAGAGCATCATCGGCTCGCCGTACCGGTAGACCTTGAACCGCACGTCCATCGCCTCGTCGGCGTCGGCGGCGCGGGCCGCGTACGGACGCGGCGGCGCCTGCTTGCGGAACAGGTGCATCTCCAGCTGGCCGGGCTCCTCCAGCAGCTCCAGCTTCGCCAGGTCCTTCATCGCCTCGTACGGCGTGTGCCCGTCCTTGTAGCCCTCCGGGAACGCGTCGGCGTACCGGGCGAACAGGTGCTTGGCCTGCTCGTCACCGAGCTTGCGTTCCAGCACCAGCCGGTAGTCGTCGTCCCAGAGGCGGGTCGCGTCGGCCAGCTCCTCGGCGAGCAGGTCGGCGTCGATGTCGCCGGGCGGGTTGTTCGGGTCGGTACGCACGATGAAGTGCACCCGGGCCAGCATCGACTCGGTCACCCGCGTGGTGTAGTCGACACCGACGCCGTTCAGCTCACGCAGCAGAATGTCCTGCATGCGCAGCCGGTTCTGCGTGGTGAACCGGTCCCGCGGCAGGTAGATCAGGCAGGAGATGAACCGCCCGTACGCGTCGCGGCGCAGGAACACCCGCAGCTGCCGGCGACCCGCCATCCGCAGCACGCCGATCACCGCGTGGTAGAGGTCGTCGGTCTTGATCTGGAACAGCTCGTCGCGCGGGTAGGTCTCCAGGATCTGCAACAGGTCCTTGCCGGAGTGGCTGCGCAGGCTCAGGCCCGAGCGGTCGAGCACCTCGGCGACCTTGCGCCGGACCACGGGCAGCTCCTGCACGCTGGTCCGGTACGCGGCGGTGGAGAACAGGCCCAGGAAGCGCCGCTCCCCGACCACCTCACCGGCCTCGTTGAAGATCTTGAAGCCGATGTAGTCGAGGTACGCCGAGCGGTGCACTGTGGCACGCGAGTTGGCCTTGGTGATGATGAGCAGGCGCTTCTCCAGCACCTTCTCGTGCGCCTCGGGCGTCATCGAGTTCAGCGACCGGGCCTCCGGCGAGTCGGAGCGCAGGATGCCCAGCCCGGTGCCGAGCACCGCCTCCAGGGCCTGCCCGCCGCGCGCGCCGTCGGTGTCGACCAGCCGGTACTCCCGGTAGCCGAGGAACGTGAAGTGGTCGTGCGCCAGCCAGCGCAGCAGCTCCACCGAGTCGGTGATGTCCTTCTCCGGCACCGGCGGGCGGTTGTCCGACGTCCGGGCGGCGGCCAGCTCGTCGGCGAGCGCGAGGGCCCGCTGCCGCATCTTCGGCCAGTCCTCGACCGCCTCGCGCACGTCGGTGAGCACCCGCTGCAACTCGCGCCGCAACGTCTCCCGCTCGGCCGGGTCGCGGACCGGGTCGATCTCGATCCGCATCCAGCTCTCGACCAGGTCACCGGCGATCGCGTCGTCCGGCTCCACGTCCGCCGACACCTCGGTGAGCCGGCCCAGCGGCTCGCGCCGCACCACGACCAGCGGGTGCACGAGCAGGTGCACGTCCAGGTGGCGGGAGTTCAGCAGGGCGGTCACCGAGTCGACCAGGAACGGCATGTCGTCGGTGACGATCTCCACGACCGTGTGGTGCTGCTCGGCGTCCGGCTCGTGGATGCGGAGCTTCAGCTCGCCCGGCACCCGCTGCTGGGCCAGGTCCCGGTGGGCCCGGGCCGCCTCCAGCATCTCCTCGGCGGTGAAGCCGATCAGCTCCTCGTCCGGCGCGAACCGCCAGAAGCGGTCCACGAGTGTGGCCGCGTCGTGGTCGTCGCCTGCCAGCGCGACCGCCTGGGCGACCAGCCGCTCCGCGTTGGGAACGGGCTCGTCCAGCTCGGCGTCCTCCGACTCGTCGGCCAGTGCCTGCGCAGGCAGGCCCAGGTCGTAGAGGGTGTCGATGCTGGAACCGGTCATCCCGGTCACTCCTGTGTCGAGACGGCTGAAACCGTCTCCGTCGGTCGCCGAATCGAAGCTGTCGTCGTCCCGGCCGGTGTCAGCCTGCCGGAGGTCGGGTCCCGGTTTGATCGCCGGACGCCGGTCCATCGGTGCCACTCCCCTCGACCCACCGCGTTGTGGGTCACTCTGCCGCCCAGCCTAGGCCCTACCGCGCGGTACCTCCCGCGGCGGACCACTGGCCGGACGTCCGGATCGGGACTCTGTCCTTTCACCCGTTGCGGGTCCGTGGTCGGCCGCTCGCGGAGTACCCCGACTGGCGATGTTCATCACACTGCCACACGCCGCTTCTGGCGCTGCCGGAGGCCGTGGCGGGGCGGTGGGGAACGCCGGGCCGTACTAGCGTGCAGGGCAGTTGAGCACCGGAGGGACTGCTTCATGCCCGTGTCGTACCCCGTCCGCCCCCGCCGTCACACCCGTCACCGCGCCCTCGCGGCGCTGACCGCCGTCCTGGTCACGGCCGGCGCGCTGACCGGATGCTCCGGGGACGACGGCCCGGAGACAGCCGTCGAGGCGTTCCTCGGCGGCTGGCGCTCCGGTGACCTCCAGGCGGTCGGCTTCGTCGAGCCGACCGGCGGGCGGCTGCCCGCCGGTGAGGTGACCAAGCAGATCCAGGCACTCGCCGGCGCGCTCGCGGCCGACCCGCCGGAGCTGGCCCGCACCGGCGACATCACCACCAAGGGCGACGTCGCCACCGCCCGGGTCAAGGTGAGCTGGGCGCTGCCCGGCGGCGGCACCTGGGCCTACGAGAATCCGGTACGCCTCAAGCGCGGCGGCGACGACCGGTGGCAGGTGATCTGGGAGCCGTCGGTGGTGCACGAGAAGCTGGAGAGCGGTGACAAGATCGCGCTGCGGCGGGAGCCGGCGCAGCGCGCCGGTGTGCTGGACGCGGCCGGTCAGCCGATCGTCGCGCCACGCCCGGTGGTCCGGGTGCAGCTCGTTCCCGGCGAGGTCGACGACGTCCCCGGCATGGTCCGGAAGCTGGACGCCGCGTTCAAGGCGATCCGGCCCGCGCTCACCCCGCCGGTCGACCTGGGCGACCTGCCGAAGCGGCTCAAGGAGGCCAAGCCGGACGGCCTGGTCGAGGTGGTGACGTTGCGCGACGAGGCGTACCGGCAGATCAAGCCGCGCATCTACGACCTGCCCGGCACCCGGTTCGTCTCGGAGCAGCTCATGCTGGCGCCGACCCGCGAGTTCGCCCGGGCGCTGCTCGGCTCGGTAGACCAGGCCACCGCCGACGACCTCCAGGCCCACCCCGACCGGTACGCGCGCGGCGACCTGGTCGGCCACGGCGGTCTCCAGGGCCGGTACGACGAGCGGCTGCGCGGCGTCCCCGGCGTCACCGTGATCACCCAGCGGACCACCCCGGACGGCAAGGTGGAGCCGACCGGCACGGAGCTGTTCCGCGCCGACCCGAAGCCCGGTCAGCCGGTGAAGACGACAATCGACGCGGCCACCCAGAACGCCGCCGACGCCGCGTTGCGCGGGCAGACCCGCCGCTCCGCCCTGGTCGCCGTACGGATCAGCGACGGCGCGGTGCTGGCCGCCGCGAACGGCCCGGGTGCGGCGGGCGACAACCTCGCCTTCACCGCCCAGGTGCCGCCCGGCTCGACGTTCAAGATGGTCAGCGCGCTCGGCCTGCTCGACCGGGGCGCGGTGACGCCGCAGACGACAGTGGACTGCCCGAAGACGTCGACAGTCGAGGGCCGGGTCTTCAAGAACTCGGACAACTTCGAGCTGGGCCCGGTGCCGTTCGCCACCGACTTCGCCAAGTCGTGCAACACCGCGTTCACCGCGCTGGCGCCGAAGCTCGGCCCGGACGGGCTGGCCCAGGCCGGCCGTACGCTCGGCCTGGAGGCCGCGTGGGATCTGGGCACCGACGCGTTCACCGGCAAGATCTCCGCCAACGGCTCGGCCACCGAGCAGGCCGCCGCCGCGATCGGCCAGGGCACCACGCTGGTGAGCCCGCTGGCCATGGCGAGCGCCACGGCGGCTGTGACCCGGGGCAGGTTCGAGCAGCCGAAGCTGCTGCTCGACCCGGCGCCGGCCAAGCCCGCGCCGGCCGGCGAGGCGCTCAAGCCGGAGTCGGTGACGGCGCTGAAGTCGATGATGCGCGGGGTGGTGACAGCGGGCAGCGGCAGCGCGCTGGCGGACGTGCCGGGCGAGCCGGTGCACGGCAAGACCGGCACCGCGGAGTACGACAACAACCCGGCCCACACGCACGCCTGGTTCGTCGGCTGGCAGGGCGACGTGGCCTTCGCCGTCTTCGTCGAGCAGGGCGGGGCGGGCTCGAAGGTGGCGGCGCCGATCGCCGAGAAGTTCCTGCGCGGCCTGGCCGCGAGCTGAGGCGTACCGGTCAGGCGATGTCGATGCCGGAGCGGGCCGGGTCCGGCTCGTCTCCGGCGGGGGCGCGGCGCAGCAGGCCGGGCCCCAGCGGGTCGTCGCCGAGGTCGTCGCCGACGGTCGGGTCGGGGCCGATCGGCTCCACCGCGACCGCCGGCGCCGGTACGGCCGCCGGGGCGGGCAGCGGCTCGGGCTCCGGCCGGCTGTCGGCGGCGCGGGGCGCCGGTGCGACAGGCCCGGCCGGCAGCAGCCGGGGCGGCACGGCACCCGGCGCGACGACCGGGGCGAGCCCGGCCACCACTGTGTTCACGATCTCGGCCGCGTACGCCCCGTCCGGGTCGTAGTCGGGGTCGAAGACTGTCAGCTCGACGCCGAGGCAGTGCGGGGTGTCGACCAGCCCGGCGAGCAGGATCTCCAGCTCGGCGAAGGCGATGCCGCCCGGGTCGGGCGCGTCCACGGCGGGCATCACCGCCGGGTCGAGCACGTCCACGTCGATGTGCACCCAGTAGCCGGCGCAGTCGACGAGCTGCTCGTGCGCCCACTGAGCGGTACGGGCGGCACCCTCGGCGCGCAGCGCCGGCACCGGCCGGGTGGTGATCCCGGCGGCCTGGAGGTCGAGCCGGTACTCGTCCTGCGCGCGGATGCCGAGCACCACCACGTCGATGTCCCGGAAGTACGGCCTGCGGCCCTCGATCGCGGCCAGGTCGGGCTGTCCACGGCCGGTGACCAGGGCCAGGTCCTCCCCGGCGGCGGCGCCGACGTAGGAGGCGTTGCCGGGGTGCCGGAAGTCGGAGTGGCCGTCGACGAAGACCAGCCCGATCCGCCCGCCGACCGCCTCGCCGAGGCGGTGCATGGCCAGCGCCGAGCCGAGCAGCACCGAGCAGTCACCGCCGAGCACCAGCGGGAACTCGCCCCGGTCGATGATCGCGCCGATCCGGTCGGCGAGCGCCACCGAGTACGCGGAGATCTCCGGCGCGTGGCAGACGCCGTCGCCGGGCCGCCAGTCGCCCGGGTCGTACCGGGGCGGGGTAAGGCAGCCGGCGTCGCGGGCCCGCAGCCGCGCGAGCAGGCCGTGGTCGCGCAGCGCACCAGGCGCCTTGCCGCACCCGGGGACGGAGCTCGCGGTGGGCGGGCGCAGTCCGAGGTTCGTCGGCGCGTCGAGGACGGCGATCCGGCGCATCATGGGCTCCCGTCCTCGGCGGTCGGGCGGGCCGGCGGTGCGCCGGCCCGCGCGGGTTGACTCAGAACAGCGCGCTGGCCAGGGCGCGTCGGGCGGAGGCCACGGCGGGGTCGTCCGGGCCGGCGATGGTGAACAGGCCGAGCAGGTGCTGGCGTACCCGGTCCCGGTCGTCACCGGCGGTGCGCCGGACCAGGCCGACCAGCCGCTTGTACGCCTCGTCGGCGAGGCCGCTGAGCACCTCGATGTCGGCGGCCAGCAGCTGGGCGTCGACGTCGTCGGGGGCGGCGGACGCGGCGTCGAGCGCGCCCTGCGGGTCGGCGCCTGCCACCCGGCGGGCCAGCCCGACCTGCGCCAGGCCCGCCTCCGCAGCCGCGTCCGCCGGCGACTCGGCCAGGATCTTCCGGTACGCCGCCTCGGCCGCGTCGAGGTCACCGCTCATCAGCGCGTCGTCGGCGGCGTCGAGGCGCGGGTCCTCCGGCTCGGCGACTGTGACGCCACCGGCCTTGAGGACCGCCTGGAGCCACTGTCGCAACTGCGACTCCGGCACCGGGCCGGGGAAGGCGTCGATCGGACGGCCGCCGACGATGGCGTACGTGGTGGGCAGCGTCTGGAGCTGGAACATCTGCGCGAGCCGCGGCTGCTGCTGCACGTCGACCCGGGCCAGCAGCCACGCTCCGCCGCCCTCGGCGGCCAGCCGCTCCAGCACCGGGGCGAACTGGTCGCTCTCCGGGTAGCCGGCGGCGCCGAAGAAGACCACCACCGGTGTGGTGAGCGAGCGTTCGAGCACCTCGGACTGGATGTTCGCCTCGGTCACGTCGATCACGGCGGCGGAGCCGGCGGGGCTGCCCGGCAGCCCGGTCGGCCCAGCGCCCTGGGACGGTGTGGCGGAGGAGGTGTCGGCCGGTGCGGGGGTGCGCAGCGCGCTGAGGTCGACCGCGCCGCGGGTGAAGATCGACGAGGTGATCCGTGGGTCGCTCATGGTTGTCTAGTCTCGCACGTACGCGACGGATCTCCGACCAGCCGCGACGGCGACAGTCACCACTCTCCCCCAGCTCAGCCCGCCCGCAAGGAAGGGCCCCCTGTTAACGCCTCCGGTAGAGGAAGGGCCCCTTCTTAACAGCAGCTGTTAACAAGGGGCCCTTCCTTGCAGAGCCGGGTCAGAAGCGGGCGGGCTCTCGGTAGACGCCCCACTCGGCGCGGAGGGCGTCGCAGATCTCGCCGAGGGTGGCCTCGGCGCGGACCGCGTCGAGCATGGCGGGGATCATGTTCTCGCCGGTCCTCGCCACCTCGACCATCCGCGCGACGGCGGCGGTGACCGCGGCGTCGTCGCGGGCCGACTTGCGCTCGGTCAGCACCCGGCGCTGCTCCAGCTCCACCTCGTGCGAGATGCGCAGGATCTCCAGGTCCTTGGCGACGGTGCCGGTGTGGCAGTTGACGCCGACGATCCGCTTGTCGCCCTTCTCCAGCGCCTGCTGGTAGACGAACGCCGACTCGGCGATGTGCCCGGTGAACCAGCCGTCCTCGATGCCGCGCAGGATGCCGGAGGTCATCGGGCCGATGGTGTGCGGACCCTCGCCGCCGAGCTGCTTGATCCGGGCGAAGATCTCCTCCGCCTCGGCCTCGATCCGGTCGGTGAGCGCCTCGACGTACCAGGAGCCGCCGAGCGGGTCGGCCACGTTCGTCACCCCGGTCTCCTCCATCAGCACCTGCTGGGTACGCAGGGCGATCTCGGCCGACTCGTCGGTGGGCAGGGCGAGTGTCTCGTCGAGGGCGTTGGTGTGCAGCGAGTTGGTGCCGCCGAGCACCGCGGCCAGGGCCTCCACGGCGGTGCGTACCACGTTGTTCACCGGCTGCTGAGCGGTCAGCGACACCCCGGCGGTCTGCGTGTGGAACCGCAGCCACTGGGCCTTCTCGCTGGTTGCGCCGTACACGTCGCGCAGCCAGCGGGCCCAGATCCGGCGCGCGGCGCGGAACTTGGCGATCTCCTCGAAGAAGTCCACGTGGGAGTCGAAGAAGAAGCTCAGGCCGGGGGCGAAGGTGTTCACGTCCAGGCCGCGCGACAGGCCCAGCTCGACGTACCCGAATCCGTCGGCCAGCGTGTACGCCAGCTCCTGCGCGGCGGTCGAGCCGGCCTCGCGGATGTGGTAGCCGGAGACGGACAGCGGCTTGTACCGCGGGATCTCCCGGGCGCAGTACTCCATCAGGTCGCCGATGAGGCGCAGGTGCGGCTCGGGGTCGAACAGCCACTCCTTCTGCGCGATGTACTCCTTGAAGATGTCCGTCTGGAGTGTTCCGTCCAGCGTGGACAGATCGGCGCCCTGCCGTTCGGCGGCGACCAGGTACATGCAGAAGACCGGCACGGCCGGGCCGGAGATGGTCATCGAGGTGGTCACGCCGGCCAGGTCGATGCCGTCGAACAGCACCTCCATGTCGGCGGCCGAGTCCACAGCGACACCACAGTGGCCGACCTCGCCGAGGGACTGCGGGTCGTCGGAGTCGCGGCCCATCAGCGTCGGCATGTCGAAGGCGACGGAGAGACCGCCGCCGCCCGCGCCGAGGATCATCTTGTAGCGCTCGTTGGTCTGCCGGGCGTTGCCGAAGCCGGCGAACTGCCTGATGGTCCAGGTCCGCCCGCGGTAGCCGGTCGGATACAGACCCCTGGTGTACGGGAACTCGCCCGGCCAGCCGATCCGCTCGAACCCGGGGTACGCGGTGTCCTCCGGCGGGCCGTACACCGGCTCGACCGGCATTCCGGACAGCGTGGTGAAGTCCGCGTCGCGCTTGCGGGCGGCGTCGTAGCGGGCCTGCCAGCGGGCCCGACCGGCGGCGATCTCGTCAGCGTCCATGCGCGGAGCTCCTTCTCAAGTCGTCGTCCCGAGTCCGAGTGTAGAGCGAGATCCTGAACGATCCTTAAGGGCTCGCGTACCGGCCGGTAACCCGGCGACCGGCCCCGCCGGGGCGACCCATCACCGTCGATCCGCAGGTCAGGGCGCTGTCTCACGTGGCGGACGACTGCCCGGCGCAGCCTCCCGGCAGCCGGGTTCCCGTGCCACACTCCCGCCGTGGGCAATCGAATCGCGACCCGGCTGATTACCTAGGCGGCGTACGCCTCCGCGTGCGTCGCCGGCCAAGCGATCCTGTCGGCTCGTCCTAGTGAGGCCCCCGTGAGCGTGTCCGCATCCACCCCCGCAACCGTCGACCATCCCCGGCCCGCCCCCGGCCGCCCGTACGACGAGCCCGCCGCCGAGCACGGCACGCCGAGCACGATGGTGATCCACCTCGGCGTCGGCCACTCCACGACCGGCCTGCTCAAGGTGCTGTCCGTGCTGCACTCCCGCCGGGTCGCCGTCTCACACGTCCAGTACGTGCAGTGCCCCGACCGCTCCGCGGTGATGATCGTCGAGTGCACCCCCGGCACGGCGCCGCTGGAGACGGTCCGCAAGAGCGTCGCGAACGCCGTACCTGTCGTCAGCGTCAGTGTGCACAGCGCGCCGGCCCGCGACGGCGTCCGGCGCCTGCGGTCGGGCCGCGGCACCCACAGGTGACCGTCAGCCGGTGGGCTCCGGGCCACCGGCGCGCATGACGTCCCGGGCGGTGAGCGCCACGTGCAGCGACAGGCGCCGCTCGCTCGAATCCAGGTCGACGCCGAGCACCCGCTCGATCAGCTCCAGCCGCTGGTAGAGCGCCGACCGCGACAGCGACATCGCATCCGCCGCGCGCCGCTTGTTGCGCCCCTCCACCAGGTACGTCTCCAGCAACGCGACGTGGTTCGTGCCGTGGCGCTGGTCGTAGGAGAGCAGCGGGCCCAGCTCGCGCTCGACGAACGTCTGGAGGCGCACGTCGTCGCGCAGCAGGTACAGCAGGCCCCGGAGACGCACGTCGTGCAGCCGGTAGAACGGGCGCGGCTCGGCGGTGTGCACTGTCGCATCGGCCACCTGCGCCGCCTCGACCAGCGAGCGCCGGGCCAGGTCGAGCGTCCGGACCACCGACCCGGCGGCGACCACGACGTCCGCGCCGGCCCGGTGGCCCGCCCGGGTGAGCGCGGCGGACAGGCTCCCCAGCGCCGCCTCGTCGGAGCCGGTCTCGTCGAGCGCGACGAGGAGGGTGACGCCGGTGCCGCCGACCGCCTCGTCCACGTCGCCGGCGAGCGCGGCGAGCCCGCACTCGCGTACCGCCGTCTCCACCGCGTCGAGCAGTGCCCGCCGGTTCGCGTTCCCGTCGGCGCCGGTGCCCGGGGCCGGCCGGCGCCGCCGGACCACGACGCCGAGCAGCAGTCGCTGCTCCAGGACGACACCGAGCCCGCGCGCCCGCAGCGCCACGTCCCGGGTGGGCGCGGAGTGGTTGACGATGCTCAGCAGCAGACTGCTGCGGGCCTGCCGCTCGACCGACGACGAGTCCCGGGCGACGAGCTGGTTCAGCGCGATGGTGGACGCGGCGCGTTCCAGCAGCACCCGGGTCCGGGCCGGTGGCTCCTGGTCGCACAGCAGCACGAGACGCCCCCACCGGTTGCCCCGCGCCTCGACGCTCGTCACCAGCCAGCCCGATCGCGGCTCGTAGCCGGTGCCGGACGGGACCTCGACCGCGCGCGAGCGGGTCTCCCAGCGGTCGAGCAGCTCCTCGGCGGTCAGCGGGCCGGTCTCGTACGCCAGCACCTGGTGGGCGAGGTTCTCCAGCACGGCGGGACGCCGGGACAGGCGGGTGACCTCGCGGAGCACCTGCCGGGGCTCGGCGCCCTCCACCGACAGCTCGGTGAAGATGCGGTGGATCTCGTCCTTCGCGAGCAGGTCCGCCGTCTGCTCCTCGACGATCACCGAGTGGACGACCTCGGTCACCGCGACGAACCGCATCTCGCGCCGCAGCGCGATCAGGGGCAGGTTCCGGCTGCGGGCGTGCTCGACCAGCCCGGCCGGCAGCGTGCCGCCGAACCGGCGGCCCAGCTCGACCACCACACCCGCCACCCCGACGGCCGCCAGGCCGTCGATCCACCGGCGCAGCCCGTCGTCGTCCGGGGGCAGGCCGATGCCTGTGGTCAGGACCAGCTCGCCACCGCGGAGCAGGTCGGCGATCTCGGGGATCTCGGCGACGTGCACCCAGCGCACCGGCGCGTCCAGCCGGTCCCGGCCCGCCAGGACGCGCGGCCCGGCCTGCTGCAGAGCCGGCAGTTCGAGCACGTCACGGACGGTCATCGGCATCGGAGCGCCTCCCCCCTCTCCTCCGGCGCACAGTATGTGCGCTTCCCGCGGACGGGAACGACACAGTGCCCATTGCCCGGACCTGGGGAAGCACAGATGATCCCGGGCATGACCCAGACAGCACCCGGCACCGCGCCCGCTCCCGTCCCGCTGGAGCGGGTGACCCACTGGATCGACGGCAAGCCGTTCGCCGGCGTCACCGAGCGTACGGCCCCAGTTTACGATCCGGCGCTGGGCGCGGTCCGGACGGAGGTGCCGCTGGCCTCGGTCGACGAGGTGGACCAGGCGGTCGCCTCCGCCGCCGCCGCGTTCGCCTCCTGGCGGACCTCGTCGCTGACCAGGCGCACCCAGGTGCTGTTCGCGTTCCGCGAGCTGGTCAACCGGCACAAGCAGGAGCTGGCCGAGCTGATCACGGCCGAGCACGGCAAGGTCGTCTCCGACGCCCTCGGCGAGGTCACCCGCGGCCTGGAGGTCGTCGAGTTCGCCTGCGGGATCCCGCACCTGCTCAAGGGCGGCTACTCCGAGGGCGTGTCCACGAACGTGGACGTCTACTCGATCCGCCAGCCGGTCGGCGTCTGCGCCGTCATCTCGCCGTTCAACTTCCCGGTGATGGTCCCGATGTGGTTCGTGCCCATCGCCATCGCGGCCGGCAACACCGTGGTGCTCAAGCCCAGCGAGAAGGACCCGTCCGCGTCGCTGCTCGTGGCCCGGCTCTGGGAGCAGGCCGGCCTGCCCGCCGGCGTGTTCAACGTCGTGCACGGCGACAAGGTCGCCGTGGACCGGCTGCTGGAGCACCCCGAGGTCAAGGCGGTGTCGTTCGTCGGCTCCACGCCGATCGCCCGGTACGTGTACGAGACCGGCACCCGCAACGGCAAGCGCGTCCAGGCCCTCGGCGGCGCGAAGAACCACATGGTGGTGCTGCCGGACGCCGACCTCGACCTGGCCGCCGACGCGGCGGTCAACGCCGGGTTCGGCTCGGCCGGCGAGCGGTGCATGGCCATCTCGGCCCTGGTGGTCGTCGAGCCCGTCGCCGACGACCTGGTGGCCCGGATCCGGGAGCGCATCGCCACCCTGAAGGTCGGTGACGGGCGGCGCTCCTGCGACATGGGTCCGCTGGTCACCAAGGAGCACCGCGACCGCGTCGCGTCGTACCTCGACGCGGGTGTCGAGGCCGGCGCCGAGCTGGTGGTGGACGGCCGCGACGTGCGGGCCGACGGCGACGAGTCCGGGTTCTGGCTCGGGCCGAGCCTGCTCGACCGGGTGTCGCCGGAGATGAGCGTGTACACCGACGAGATCTTCGGGCCGGTGCTCTCAGTGGTGCGCGTCGGCAGCTACGACGAGGCGCTCGCGCTGGTGAACGCCAACCGGTACGGCAACGGGACGGCCATCTTCACCAACGACGGCGGCGCGGCCCGCCGCTTCCAGAACGAGGTCGAGGTCGGCATGGTCGGCGTCAACGTGCCGATCCCGGTGCCGATGGCCTACTACTCCTTCGGCGGCTGGAAGGACAGCCTCTTCGGCGACTCGCACGCCCACGGCGCCGAGGGCGTGCACTTCTTCACCCGCGGCAAGGTCGTCACCTCCCGGTGGCTCGACCCCAGCCACGGCGGCATCAACCTCGGCTTCCCCGAGAACGTCTGAGCAGCGGAGAGAGAACGCCGATGAGCAGCAGCGCACAACGCACCTACGAACTCGACCGCGCGCACGTCTTCCACTCCTGGTCCGCCCAGTCGCTGCTCGACCCGATGGTGGTCGAGCGCGCCGAGGGCTCGTACTTCTGGGACGGCGACGGGAACCGCTACCTGGACTTCTCGTCGCAGCTCGTCAACACCAACATCGGCCACCAGCACCCGGTGGTGGTCGCGGCGATCCAGGAGCAGGCGGCCCGTCTGTGCACGATCGCGCCGTCGTACGCCAACGACGCCCGCGGCGAGGCGGCCCGGCTGATCACGGAGCTGACCCCGGCCGGCCTTTCCAAGGTGTTCTTCACCAACGGCGGCGCGGACGCGATCGAGCACGCCGTCCGGATGGCCCGGCTGCACACCGGCCGGCCGAAGGTGCTGTCGCAGTACCGCAGCTACCACGGCGGCACCCAGACCGCGGTGAACCTCACCGGCGACCCGCGCCGCTGGCCCAGCGACAACGGCACCGCCGGGGTGGTGCACTTCTTCGGCCCGTTCCTGTACCGGTCGGAGTTCGGCGCCACGACCGAGGAGGAGGAGTGCGCGCTCGCGCTGCGCCACCTCGAACGCGTCGTGGAGATGGAGGGCCCGTCCACCATCGCGGCGATCGTGCTGGAGACGGTGCCGGGCACCGCCGGCATCATGCCGCCGCCGCCGGGCTTCCTCGCGGGCGTACGCGAGCTGTGCGACAGGCACGGCATCCTCTACATCGCCGACGAGGTGATGGCGGGCTTCGGGCGTACCGGCGCCTGGTTCGCGCTCGACCACTACGGCGTGACGCCCGACCTGATCACCTTCGCCAAGGGCGTGAACTCCGGTTACGTCCCGCTCGGCGGTGTGGTGATCGCCGAGCACGTCGCGGAGACGTTCGCCACCCGTGCCTACCCCGGCGGCCTGACCTACTCCGGTCATCCGCTGGCCGCCGCCGCCGCCGTCGCGACCATCAACGTGATGCGGGACGAGCGGATCGTCGAGAACGCCGCCACGATCGGCGCCGACGTGCTGGGCCCGGGGCTGCGCGAACTCGCCGACCGGCACCCGAGCGTCGGTGACGTCCGCGGGCTCGGCGTGTTCTGGGCGCTGGAACTGGTACGCGACCGCGAGACGAAGGAGCCGCTGGCGCCGTACGGGTCGTCGTCGCCGGAGATGAACGAGGTGCTGGCCGCGTGCAAGCGCGGCGGCCTGGTCGCGTTCGCGAACTTCAACCGGATCCACGTGGTGCCGCCGTGCACCGTGTCGGAGACGGAGGCCAAGGCGGGCCTGGCGATCCTCGACGAGGCGCTGACACTCGCCGACCGCCACACGGTCTGAGGCACTGCCCACCACCGCCCGCCGGGTCCACCCCGGCGGGCGGTCCCGTATCCGAGAGATCCGCGAGACGGCCGGCGACCCCGGTGACGCGGAGACCGACGCACCCAGAAGGTGACGAATGACTACCGTAGATCTCGCCGACCCACCGGTCACCAACCCCTTCACCGGCGCCACCGACCTTCCGCGTACGTCCGAGGGCTGGACCCAGCTCGTCACCCCGGACGGGCGCCTGCACCCGGACGTCGACGCCGACCGCGACGTCCTCGGCCGCCTCACCCGTGACCTGTACCGGGGGATGCGGCTCGCCCGCCGCCTCGACGACGAGGCGTTCGCGTTGCAGCGGCAGGGCGAGCTGGGCCTGTGGCTGCAGTGCCGCGGCCAGGAGGCCGCCCAGGTCGGCTCGGTCGCGGCGGTACGCGCCGACGACTACGTCTTCCCGAGCTACCGGGAGCACGCCGCGGCGCTGTGGCGCGGCATCGGCCCGGCCGACCTGCTGCGTCAGTGGCGCGGCGTCGCGCACAGCGGCTGGGATCCGGAGCCGTACTCGTTCCACATCTACACGCTGGTCCTGGCCGCCCAGCTGCTGCACGCCACCGGGTACGCCCTCGGGGTGCAGCGCGACGGCAGCGACACGGTGGTCGTGACGTACTTCGGTGACGGCGCGGCGAGCGAGGGCGACGCGAGCGAGGCCATGAACATCGCCGCCGTCAACGCCGCGCCGATGGTGTTCTTCTGCCAGAACAACCAGTGGGCCATCTCGACCCCGACCGCGTCGCAGACGCGTACCCCGATCCACCGGCGCGGCGCCGGGTTCGGCCTGCGCAGCGAGTGGGTCGACGGCAACGACGTGCTGGCGGTGTACGCGGTGACGTCCGCGGTGACCGAACACGCCCGGTCCGGCCACGGCCCCGCGATCGTCGAGGCCACCACGTACCGGATGGGCGGGCACAGCACGTCGGACGACCCGACCCGGTACCGCACCGACGACGAGCTGGCGGCGTGGCGGGCGCGGGATCCGCTGGCCCGGGTCGAGGCGCTCATGCGCGCCGAGGGCTGGAGCGACGAGGCGTTCCTCGGCGGGATCCAGGCCGAGGCGGACGAACTGGCCGACCGTACCCGCCGGGAGTGCCTGGCGCTGGAGGCGCCGGACCTCGCCGACGCCTTCGCCACAGTGCTGGCCGACGTGCCCCCGCTTCTGCGGGAGGAGCACGACGCGTTCGTCGCCTACCGCGCCTCCTTCCTCGACTGACGCCCGCCCCGATCGGAGAACTCGTTCATGCTCACTCTCTGTCAGGCACTGAACTCCGGCCTGCGCCGTGCCATGGAGGACGACGACAAGGTCCTCCTGATGGGCGAGGACGTCGGCCGGCTCGGCGGCGTCTTCCGGGTCACCGACGGTCTCCAGAAGGACTTCGGCGAGGCCCGGGTGGTGGACACCACCCTCGCCGAGTCCGGGATCGTCGGCACCGCCATCGGGCTGGCGCTGCGCGGGTACCGCCCGGTCTGCGAGATCCAGTTCGACGGCTTCGTCTACCCCGCGTTCAACCAGATCGTCTCCCAGCTCGCCAAGATGCGGGCCCGCACCGGCGGCCGTACCGCCCTTCCGGTGGTGGTGCGCATTCCGGTCGGTGGCGGCATCGGCGCGGTGGAGCACCACAGCGAGTCGAACGAGGCGTACTTCGCGCACACCGCCGGGCTTCGGGTCGTCTACTGCGCCAGCCCGGACGACGCGCACTGGATGATCCGGCAGGCCGTCGCCGGTGACGACCCGGTGATCTTCTACGAGCCGAAGCGCCGCTACTGGGTCAAGGGCGAGGTGACAACCGCCGGGCCGCCGCTGCCGCTGGACCGCGCCCGGACCGTGCGGCCGGGCACCGACGTGACGCTGCTGACGTACGGCGGCACTGTCGCCACCTGCGTCGCCGCCGCCGAGGCCGCGGCGCAGGAGGGCCGCGACATCGAGGTGATCGACCTGCGGTCCATCTCGCCGCTGGACGTGGCGACCATCGAGGAGTCGGTGCGCCGCACCGGCCGGGCGGTGGTGGTCCACGAGGCCCCCACGTTCGCCGGGTTCGGTGCCGAGGTCGTCGCGCAGGTGACGAGCCGGTGCTTCTACTCGCTGGAGGCGCCGGTGGAGCGGGTCGGCGGCTTCAACCTGCCGTACCCGCCGGCGAAGGTCGAGGAGGAGTACCTGCCCGACCTGGACCGGATCCTCGACGCCGTCGACCGCGTCCTGGCCGCCTGAAGGGAGAGGTACACGTGACCGTTCAGCAGTTCCGTCTGCCCGACGTCGGCGAGGGCCTCACCGAGGCCGAGATCGTCACCTGGCGGGTCGCTCCGGGCGATCCGGTCGGCCTCAACGACGTCATCGTGGACATCGAGACCGCCAAGGCCGTGGTCGAGCTGCCCAGCCCGTACGCCGGTGTGGTGGACCGCCTCCTGGCCGAGGAGGGGCAGACAGTCGAGGTCGGCGCGCCGATCATCGCGATCCGGACCGGGGGTGACTCGGACGCCACGGACGCCACGGATGCCGCGCCGCCGGCCGCCGACGAGCCGGCCGTGGAACGTACCGCGGTGCTCGTCGGCTACGGGGTGTCCGCGCAGGCGCGGACACGCCGGCTACGCCGCGCGACGCCGTCCGTCCGCCCGGCCGAACCCGCCCGCCCGGCGCACACGTCCCGGCCGCCGGTGCTCACCAAGCCGCCGCTGCGCAAGCTCGCCAAGGACCTCGGCGTGGAGCTGGCGGACGTCCGCGGCAGCGGCCCCGACGGCCGGATCACCCGCCAGGACCTGCTCGACCACACCACCGGCCCGGCGCCGGTGGCCGACCACCGGCGGGACGAGCGCCTGCCCGTGCGCGGGGTGCGCAAGGCGACAGCCGCCGCGATGGTCGCCAGCGCGTTCACCGCGCCGCACGTCACCGAGTTCCTCACCGTCGACATGACAGGCACCGTCGAGTTCGTGGACCGGCTGAAGCAGGACCCGGCGTTCCAGGGGGTGAAGGTCAGCCCGCTGCTCGTGGCGTCGCTGGCGGTGCTGGACGCCGTCCGCCGGCATCCGGACGTGAACGCCAGCTGGGACGAGGAGAACCAGGAGATCGTCCGGTTCGCCGACGTCAACCTGGGCATCGCCGCCGCGACGCCGCGCGGCCTGCTCGTGCCGAACATCAAGGCCGCGCAGAACCTTCCGGTACGGGACCTCGCGGTCGCCCTCAACGAGCTGGCGAGCACCGCGCGGGATGGCCGCACCCGTCCCGCCGACCTGGCCGGCGGGACGATCACCATCACCAACATCGGCGTGTTCGGCGTGGACGCCGGCACTCCGATCCTCAACCCCGGCGAGGCGGCGATCCTCTGCCTCGGCGCGCTGCGCCGGATGCCGTGGGTGGTCGACGAGCAGGTCGTTCCCCGGTGGACGGTGCAGTTGTCGCTGTCGTTCGACCACCGGCTGGTGGACGGGGAACTGGGCAGCCGGGTGCTCGCCCACGTCGGCCGGTTCCTGGAGGACCCGCTGTGGGGTCTGGCCCTGCGCTGAGGCCCCGGTAGACGGACGGCGCGTGGACGGACAAGGAGGTCCGTCCACGCGCCGTCGTCGTACGCGCGGGCGCGCGTCAGTCCACCACCTCGAACCCGACGCCGGCCGACGGACGCGGCGCGACGCCGCCCGCCGGCGCGATGGGCTCGCCGACGTCCTCGGACGCGGCGAGCCGGAACCGCACGTACTCCAGTTCGCCGGAGAACTCGTGCCGGGCCGGGTAGCTCTGTGACACCGGCGAGTGGATGCTGCGCCCGACGTCCATGCCCGCGAAACCGTGGAAGAACGGCAGCAACTGCGGGAACAGCGCCTCCCCCGCCGCCTCGCCGTCCACGTACAGGCGGCCGGTGCCCTGGCAGTCGGCGGTCTTCGTCAGCTCGAAGGTCAGCTCCACCGGGCCCAGCGGCAACTCGCCCTCGGACCGCAGCACGTAGTGGGTGCCGAGGTGGTTGTACTCGTACACCAGGTGGTTGTCCTTGATGTGCAGCACGTACCCGCCGCTGACGTTGCCGAGCACCACGATCACGCCGCCCTGCGCCGCGTCGGTGCGGTGCACGCGCGCGGTGATGGCGTGCGAGCGGTTCATCGTCGGCGGCACCGCCGCGCCGGAGATCGTCGGCACGCCGGCCAGGTAGGTGAAGTCCAGCCGGTCCCGCACCGATCCGGGGCGCGGCACCCGGGCCCGGATCGCGAATCCCCTGTCGTCCAGCGGCAGCACGTCGTAGCGGGCCGCCTCGATCCAGAACTCCTCGATGAGACGCCGCAGCACCTCCGGATGCTCGGCGGCCAGGTCCCGGCTCTCGGTCGGGTCCTCGTCGATCCGGTACAGCTCCCAGCGGTCCTCGTCCCAGGAGGTGCCCCGCTCGTGGAACGCGACAGCCTTCCAGCCCTGGTGGTAGATGCCGCGGTGGCCGAACATCTCGAAGTACTGGCGGTCCCGCGACGGCGGCGCCGCCGGGTCGCGCAGCCCGTCGCGGAAGCTGCGGCCGTGCAGCGGCATCTGCGGGACGCCCCGGCGCACCGCGGGCGGCTGCACCCCGACCAGGTCCAGCACCGTCGCGGTGACGTCGATGCTGTGCTGGAACTGCGTCCGCACCTGCCCGCCGGGTACGTCACCGGCCGGCCAGCTCAGCACGAACGGCACCCGCACCCCGCCCTCGTGGGTGTGCTGCTTGTAGCGGCGGAACGGGGTGTTGCTGACCTGCGCCCAGCCCAGCGGGTAGTTGCTCTGCGCCCGCGGGCCGCCGATCTCGTCGATCCGGTCCAGGCTGTCCTGGAGGTTCTCCGGCACCCGGTTCTGGAACGCGGTGGGGTTGAGCGTGCCGAGCGGCGTGCCCTCGGGGCTCGCGCCGTTGTCCGACATGACCACGAAGATCGTGTCGTCGAGCCGGCCGATCCGCTCCAGGAAGTCGACCAGGCGCCCGAGCTGGGCGTCGGTGTGGTCGACCATCGCCGCGTACGCCTCCTGCATGCGGGCGAACAGGCGCCGCTGCTCCGGCGGCACGTCGTCCCACGGCACGACGCCCGGGTTGTGCGGCGGCAGCGGCGCGTCCGGCGGGATGATGCCCAGCCCGATCTGCCGCCGGTGCCGGTCCGCGCGGATGACGTCCCAGCCGGCGTCGTAGCGGCCGCGGTACTTCGCCAGGTACTCCGGCGGAGCTTGGTGCGGGGCGTGCGCCGCGGCGTACGCCAGATAGAGGAAGAACGGCTTCTCCGGGGTGAACGAGGTCTGGTCCCGGACGAACCCGATGGCCCGGTCGGTCAGGTCCTCGGTGAGGTGGTAGCCCTCCTCCGGGGTGGCCGGCGGGTCCACCTGATGGTTGTCGTACACCAGCTCCGGATAGAAGTTGTCGGTCTCGGCCTCCAGGAAGCCGTAGTACCGCTCGAAACCGCGTCCCAGCGGCCACTGGTCGTACGGCCCGGACGGCGTGGTCTGCTCCAGCGGCGCGACGTGCCACTTGCCGACCGCCATGGTGTTGAACCCGGCGTCGGCGAGCATCTCCGCGACGGTGGCGGCGGCGTGAGTGATCCGCCCCCGGCCGCTGGGGAAGCCGCTGTCGAAGTTGGACAGCATGCGCATGCCGACGCTGTGGTGGTTGCGGCCGGTGAGCACGCTGGCCCGGGTCGGCGAGCACAGCGGCGAGGTGTGGAAGTTGGTGTACCGCAGCCCGGAGGCGGCCAGCCGGTCGATCGTCGGGGTGTCGATCTCGGCGCCGAAGCAGCCGAAGTCGGCGAACCCGACGTCGTCCAGCAGCACGTACACCACGTTCGGGGTACCCGCGGCGGCCGACGGCGGCGTGCTCCAGTGCTCCGTCGACTCGCCGTAGGTGCGTCCGATGGTCCCCTCGTACGGAGGGTCCGCCAGAGGTCCGGTCACGGTACGCCTCAGCCGGCCGTCGTGCCGCCGTCGAGGACGAGCGTGTGGCCCGTGACCATGCGCGCCTCGTCGCTGGCGAGGAACACCACCGCGTCGGCGGAGTCGCGCGGCGTCGCCATGCGGCCCAGCGGGATCGACGCCCGGAAGTTCTCCCGCGCGCTGTCCGGCACGTCACCCATCCCGCCGAGGAACGCCGAGAGCATCGGCGTCTCGGTCGCCGCCGGGGCGATCGCGTTGACCCGGACGCCGTGCGGCGCGAGTTCCAGCGCCAGCGCCTTCATCAGGCCGATGACGCCGTGCTTGGCGGCGGTGTACGGCGCGTACCGGGGGCGGGCGATGACGGCCTGGAGCGACGCGGTGAACACGATCGCGCCGCCACCGGCCTCGATCAGCGCGGGCGCGGCGGCCTGCGCGGTCCAGAACGCACCCTTGAGGTTCACGTCGACCACGCGGTCCAGCGTCGCCTGGTCCACCTCGTCCAGCGGGCCGGTGAACGGCGTACCGGCGTTTGCGTGCATGAGGTCGAGCCGGCCGAACCGCTCGACGGCGGTCTCGACGGCGGCGCGGCAGTCCTCGGCCCGGGTGATGTCGCAGGCCACGCCCACGACGGCGGACCCGAACCCGGCGGCCGCCTCGGCGGCGCGGTCGCCGTCGAGGTCGGCGATGACGACGCGCGCGCCCTCCTCGACGAGCCGGCCGACGGTGGCCAGTCCGATGCCGCTGGCGCCTCCGGTGACGACGGCGACGCGGTCAACCAACCTCATGTGCTGCTCCTGTTGAATCGGTCCAGGAGGTCGCCGCTCAGGGTGGGCACCGCGGACAGCAGCCTCTGGGTGTAGGGGTGCCGGGGGTCGGAGTAGATCGATTCGGTGTCACCCGTCTCGACGATCCGGCCCTGGTTCATCACCGCGATCCGGTCGCAGAGGTACCGGACGACGGACAGGTCGTGGGAGACCAGGATCAGGGTCAGCTTGAACTGTTCGGCCAGGTCGGTGAGCAGGTTGAGGATCTGCGCGCGCACCGAGACGTCGAGCGCGCTGACCGGCTCGTCCCCCACGATGACCTTCGGCCCGGCCGCGAGGGCGCGGGCGATGGCGATGCGCTGCCGCTGGCCGCCGGAGAACTGGTGCGGGTAGCGGGTCACCGCCTCCTCGGGCAGACCCACGGAGTGCATCAGCTCGGCGACGCGGGCCCGGTGGTCGCCGGGCAGGCGCAGCGCGCGCATCGGCTCCGCGATGATGTCCGCGACGCGCATGCGCGGGTTCAGCGACGACATCGGGTCCTGGAGCACCATCTGCACGTCGCGGCGCAGGAACCCGAGCCGCCGCTCCGGTACGCCGCTGATCCGCTGCCCCTGGTAGAACGCGGTGCCGGAGGTCGGCTGGTCGAGGGCCATGAGGATGCGCGACAGCGTGGACTTGCCGGAGCCGCTCTCCCCCACGATGCCGAACGCCTCGCCCTCGTGGACCTGCACGCTCACGCCGTCGAGCGCGCGGATCGGCCGGCCCGGCGTACGCAGCGACCGCCGCGGGGCGCGGTACTCGCGCACCACGTCGACGGCTTCCAGCAACGGGGTGGTGGTCATGCGCTGGCCTTCCCGCTTCCTAGGGGCTGGTCGCTCTCGATCGGGTGGTGGCAGGCCGCCCGCTGGGTGCTGCCGGGCGGCGCCGTCAGCAGCGGCACCGTGCCGCAGACGTCGTCGGCGCGCGGGCAGCGGTTGCGGTACACGCAGCCGGTGGGGAACGACCCGAGCGACGGGACGCGGCCCGGGATGGTGGACAGCCGGCCGCTCCCGTCGGTGCTCTCCAGCACCGTGGACGCCCGCAGGCCCGCCGTGTACGGGTGCCGGGGCGAGTCGAACACCGTCGCCACGTCGCCGTGCTCGACGATCGAGCCGCCGTACATGACGAGCAGTTCCTCGCAGATGCTGGCGACCACCGGCAAATCGTGGGTGATGAGCAGCAGCGACGCGCCCTCCTCGCGCACCAGCGTGTCCATCAGCCGCAGCATCTCCGCCTGCACCGTGACGTCCAGCGCCGTGGTGGGCTCGTCCGCGATCAGCACGGCGGGGTCGCACGCCAGCGCGATGGCCAGGACGACGCGCTGGCGCTGGCCGCCGGAGAGCTGGTGCGGGTACTTGCGCGCGGTGCGGTCGGGCTCGGGCAGCTGGACCCGTTCGAGCAGTTCGACGGCCCGGGCGGAGGCCGCGGCCCGGCTCATCCCCTTGTGCAGCCGCAGCGACTCGGCGACCTGGTTGCCGACCCGCATCAGCGGGTTGAGCGCCGTCATCGGCTCCTGGAACACCATGGCGATGTCGTTGCCGCGGACCGCGCACATCTGCTTGTCGGACAGGTCGAGCAGGTTACGGCCGTTCAGCAACACCCGGCCGGACGCTGTCACGCCGTGGGGCAGCAGGCCCATCAGCGCGAGCGCGGTCAGGGACTTGCCGCAGCCGGACTCGCCGATGAGTCCCATCCGACGGCCCGGCCCGATCTCGAACGAGACGCCCTTGACGGCCTGGATGTCGTGGACCTCGACGACGAGGTCCTCCACCACGAGCCCGCTCACGCCGCTCACCGTCCTCTCAGCCGCGGGTCGAGGGCGTCGCGCAACCCGTCGCCCATGAGGTTGAAGCCGAGCACCGACAGGGCGATCGCCAGACCGGGCCAGACGGCGAGCATCGGCTGCACGACGAAGTAGTTCTGGGCCTCCTGGAGCATCCGGCCCCAGGTGGGGGTCGGCGGCGGGGTGCCGTACCCGAGGTAGGACAGCGCCGCCTCGGCGAGCACCGCGTGCGCGAACGACACCGACGCCTGCACGATGAGCAGGGCCGCGATGTTCGGCAGCACGTACCGGACCATGAGCACCACGCCCCGGCGGCCGTAGCTGCGCGCGGCGAGCACGAAGTCGCTCTGCAGCACCTGCATCGCGCCGGCCCGGGTGAGACGGCCGAACACCGGGACGTTCGCGACGCCGATCGCGATCATGCCGGTGAGCGTGGAGGCGCCGAAGCCGGCGGCCAGGATGATCGCCAGCAGGATGGCCGGGAAGGCGAACACGATGTCCAGTGCCCGCATCACCGGCTCGCTGAGCCAGCGGTGCCCGGTGGCGGCGAGCAGACCCAGGGGTACGCCGACGGCGGCGGCGATCGCGACGGCGACCACACCGACGAACAGTGTGGTCCGCGCGCCGACGAGGAGCTGGCTGACGATGTCCCGGCCGAAGTGGTCGGTGCCGAGCCAGTGGTCCCCGCCCGGGGACAGCAGCGTCTGCGACGGGTCGACCCGGGTGGGGTCGTACGGCGTCCAGAGGAACGACACGAGCGCGGTGAGGACGACCAGGCCCACCAGGCCGGCGCCGATCACCAGCGTGAGGTTCCAGCGGCGGCGCGGCTTGACCGGGCCGGCCGCGACGACGTCGGCGGTGGCGTCCGGTGGGGCGTCGGCGACTGATGTCATGCCTTGCTCCTCAGCCTGGGGTCGACCGCGTGGTACACCACGTCGACGACGAAGTTGATCAGAAGCACCGCGGCGGTCAGCACCATCACGGTGCCCTGCACCTTCAGCAGGTCGCGGTTGCCCACGTCCTGGAGCAGCATCCGGCCGAGACCGGGCAGGCCGAAGACGTTCTCGATCACGACGGTGCCGATGAGCAGCGTCGCGAGTTGCAGACCGAGGACCGTGATGACCGGGATGGCCGCGTTGCGCAGCGCGTGCCGGGTCAGCGCCTGCGAGCGGCTCAGCCCCTTGGCCCGCGCGGTCTGGATGAAGTCCTCCTGCATGACCTCGACCACAGCGGACCGGACGTAGCGCATCAGGATCGCGCCCTGGGCCACGCCGAGGACCAGCGCCGGCATCAGCAGGGCCTGCACGGCGCCGCCGACGTCGTCCCATCCGGTGAACCCGCCGGCGGGCAGCCACTGCAACTTCACCGCGAACACGGTGATGAGCAGGATGCCCAGCCAGAACGACGGCACGGCGATGCCGACCTGGCTCAGCGCCGAGAGCGCCGTTCCGATCGCGGTACGGCTCTTCACCGCGGCGAGGATGCCCAGCGGTACGGCGATGAGCAGCGCCAGCGTCATCCCGGCCAGAATCAGCGGCACCGTCACGCCGAGCTTGTCGGCGATCTCCGAGCCGACCGACACCCCGCTGAGCGGCGAGATGCCGAAGTCACCGCGGATCAGGCCGCCGGCCCAGTCGAGGTACCGCTCGGTGAACGGCCGGTTCGTCCCGAACTGCTCCCGCAGCGCCTCCAGCGCCTCCGGGGTGGCGTTGACGCCGAGCATCGCCTGCGCCTGGTCGCCCGGCAGCAGCGCCAGCATCGTGAAGACGAGGATCGACGCGGCGAACAGCGATACCGCGAGGATGGCCAGCCGCCGGACGAAGTAGATCACCATGCGTGTGTGCTCCCACTCCGAGTCATGGCCTGATCATCACCATCTTGGTCACGGTCAGCTCCTCCATGGCGAAGCGCGGTCCCTCCCGGCCGATGCCGGAGTCCTTGACGCCGCCGTACGGCATGTTGTCGGCGCGGAAGCCGGGCACCTCGTTGACGAGCACGCCGCCGACGTCGAGGCGGCGTACGACGTCCAGGGCGACAGCCAGGTCGCGGGTGAAGACGGCGGCCTGGAGCCCGTAACGGGACCGGTTGACCAGCTCGACCGCCGCGTCCATGTCGGGCACCGACCGGACGCAGACCACCGGACCGAAGATCTCCTCCGCCCAGCACTCGGCGTCCTCGGGGACGTCGACGAGCACGGTCGGTTGCAGCACCCGGCCCTGCGCCGTACCGCCGGCCAGGCAGCGCGCCCCGGCGGCGACCGCACGGTCCACCCACGAGTGCACCCGCTCGGTGGACGCCTCGTCCACCAGGGCGGACACCCGGGTGTCGGCGGACCGGGGGTCACCGGTGGTGACCGACGCCAGCAGCGGCCGGAGGCGGTCCAGCAGCGCCTCCCGGACCGGCTCCTCGACGATCACCCGCTGCACGCTGATGCACGCCTGGCCCGAGGCGTAGAACCCGCCGCGTACGACGGCTTCGGCGGCCCGGTCGAGGTCGGCGTCGCGGCCGACGACGAGCGCCGCGTTGGACCCGAGTTCGAGCAGCACCTTGCGCGGGGCCGCGGCGCGGGCGATCTGGTGGCCGACGTGCGCCGACCCGGTGAAGGACACGGCCGCGACGCCGGGGTGCGTGGTCAGGAGCTTGCCGACCTCGACGCCGCCGGTGACGAGCTGGACCCCGGCGGCCGGGCAGCCCGCCCGGCGGAACAGGTCGACCAGCACCAGCGTGGCCAGCGGCGTGTTCGGCGCCGGCTTGACGATCACCGGGCAGCCCGCCGCGACCGACGGCGCGACCTTGTGCGCGGCCAGGAGCAGCGGGTAGTTGAACCCGGTGATGCCGACGACGACACCGACCGGACGGCGTACCCAGAAACCGAGCATGCCCTCGCCGGCCGGCTGCATGTCCAGCGCCACCGTCTCGCCGGTCAGGTGCCCGACCTCCTCGGCGGCCGTCTCCAGCGTGACCAGCGTGCGGGCGACCTCGACCCGGCAGTCCACGAGCGGCTTGCCGGTCTCCAGGACCAGCAGCTCGGCCAGCGAGCCGGCGCGGGCGCGCACCTCGGCGGCGACTGCCGTCAGGATCGCGCGCCGCCGGTGGCCGGGCAGCCCGGCCATCTCCGCGGCGATCTCCTGCGCGGCTTCGACAGCCGCTTCCGCGTCGCCGGGGTCGCCCCACGGCGCCTGGGTGACGGTGCTGCCGTCGTACGGGAAGCGCACCGGCGCGGTCTGCGCGGTGCTGGTCCAGCCCGCGCCGATCGGCAGGCCGGTGGGCAGCGCGGTCAGCAGCTCCTGCGCGGTCACGACGCCGCACCCGTCCGGGCGCCGGTGGCCCCGGTGAGGAAGGCCAGGGCCGCCTCGGCGTATACCTTCGTCTTGCGGACGACGTCGTCGACCTCGACGTACTCGTCGGGCTGGTGGGCGATCCACTTCGGGCCGGGTCCGTACACCACGTTCGGGATGCCGCTGTCGCGCCACAGGATCGTGCCGTCGGTCGCGCCGGGCACGCCGCCGAAGACGGGCTCGGCGCCGGTGACGGCGCGGTGCGCCTCGGCCACGGCGAGCGAGACGGGGTGGTCCTCCGGGGTGACCGCGCACGGCCGGTCGTCGACGACCTCGACGGCGAAGATGACACCGTGCCGGGTGCCGATGGCGTCGGCGTCGGCGCGGACCCGCGCGGCGAGGGCGGCGTGGTCGACAGCGGGTACGGTCCGGCAGTCCACGCCGAGGACGGCGCGGCCGGGGATGACGTTGAGCTGGTCGGCGGAGCCGGCGTCCAGGACCGTGGGGGTCAGGTACGTCAGGCCGAGGTGCTCGTGCTCACCCGGGGCGGCCTGCAGCTCCCTCTGGTACCGGCCGAGCGCGGCGACCAGCTCGGCCACCGCCGGTACGGGGTTGCGGCCGTGCTGCGGCATCGCGCCGTGCGCCATCTTGCCGGTGCAGGTGACAAGCAGCCGGACCGCGCCCTTGGCGACCGCGCAGATCTCCTCCGCCTCCGGCTCGCAGATGATCGCGGCGTCCACCTCGCGGGCCAGCGCGGTGGTGGTGAAGTGCTTCGCCCCGAGCATCTGGCCCTCCTCGTCCACCAGGGCCGCCACCACGATCCGGCCCGGGAACGGCCCGGCCAGCTCGACGGCCCGGGTCGCGTGGATCATCGCGGCGACACCGGCCTTCATGTCGGCGGAGCCGCGACCGTACAGCCGCCCGTCGACGATGTCGCCGCCGAACGGGTCGACGGTCCACTCCTCGGGAGCGCCCTCGGTGACGACGTCGGTGTGCCCCTCGAACATCAGCGTCGGGCCGGGCAGGCCGCCGTCCACCACCGCGACGACGTTGGGGCGCCCGGGGACGACCTCGGTGACCTCCGGCCGCCAGCCGAATCCCCGCATGACCTGCGCGACGAGTTCCGCCACTGGCTGCTCGCTACGCCCTCGGCCCGCGTCCCAGGTCGAGGGGATGCGGACCAGGTCCTGGGTGAGCGACACGACGGCTTGTTCGTCCACGAGATGGCCGGCGCGGAGGGAGGCGTGGGTGTCCGACGTCATGGCGTCGGAGGTTACGAACTCCGCCCTCGGAGGGGAACGTCCAGTTTCCGGGTCGGTGGGGGTACCAGCCGTGGCCGGACCTGGTCTTCTACGGCCGCGGCGACCCGCCGTACCCCCTCCTCGATGCGGTCCAGCGGCATCACCTGGTACCCCAGGCGCAGGTGGTGACGCGGGGCGGGCCGGGTCGCCCAGTACGCCGCGCCGGGGTCCAGCAGGACGCCCTGCCGGCGCAACTCCCGGGCCAGTTCTCCGGCGTCCAGCCCCGGCGGGCCGGTGATCCAGCGGGCCAGCCCGCCGCGCGGCACCGGCTGCGGTCCCCAGCGCACGTGCCGCTCGACCGCCCGCACCATCTCCTCGTACAGCCCCTGGTAGTGGGCGCGGACGCGGCGCACGTGACGGGCCAGGTCGCGGCTGGCGATCATCTGCGCGAGGGCGCGTTGCATCGGGCCGGGCGGGTGACGCAGCACGTAGCGGGAGCGGGCCCGCATGGCGTCCACGAGCGCCGGGGACGCCACCACGTAGCCGAGCCGCAGCCCGGGTGCCAGCAGCTTGCTGAAGCTGCCGAGGTAGACCACGCGGTCCTCGTCGTCGAGCGCCCGCACCGCCACCGCGGGCATCCCCCGGAACGTCATCTCCGGGTCGTAGTCGTCCTCGATCACCACCGCGTCCGCCGCGCCGGCCCGGCGCAGCAGCTCCTCACGCCGGGACGCCGACATGGTCGCGCCGGTCGGGTACTGGTGGCTCGGCGTGACGTACACGAGCTGGGCGCCGTGCAGGTCCGCCGGCAGGTCCTCGACGACCAGGCCGTCCTCGTCGACCCGGCCGGGCACCACGTCGGCGCCGGCCATCTGCATGATCGTCCGCGCGTCCGGGTAGCCGGGATCCTCGACGAGCACCACGCTGCCCGGCCGGACGAGGACGCTCGCCAGCAGGTGCAACGCGTGCGTCGAACCCAGCGTGATCATCACCTGGTCCGGGTGGGCGGAGATGCCGCGCGCGGGCAGCACGTGCTCGCAGAGCTGACGCACCAGCTCCGGGTCGTCGGCCTGGCCGGCGTCGCCGATGACCCGGGACAGCCCGTCCTGCCGCAGCGCCTCACGCTGCGCCCGTTCCCACGCGCCGATCGGGAACATGGACGGGTCGGGCTGGCCGACCACGAACGGGAACGGTGCCCGCGCCCAGGCCGGATCCCGGTGCACCGGCGTCGGCGGCGGTTCCGGCAGCCGCGCCGCCCAGTCGATCGGCTGCATCGGCGAGCGGGCGGTCCGCCGCGCGGCCCGCATCCGCACCACCGCGTCGGGGGAGACGTAGAGACCGCGCCGCGGGACGGTCACGATCAGACCCTGCTCCATGAGCCGGTCGTACGCGGTCAGCACCGTGTTCCGGGAGACGCCGAGCGCCTCGGCCAGGCGGCGCGTGCTGGGCAGCGGGCCGTCGTCGTACTGCCCCGCGAGGATGGCGTCCTCGAGCCCGGTGATGATCTGCTCGTAGAGCGGAACCGTGCTCTGCGGGTTGACCGGCAGCAGGAAATCCGCCACCTCGACCTCCCACTCCCGCGGGGGTCTCGCCTCGTCCCGTCGTCGTACGCCCTGCACACGCCCTGTGCGTCCCGCTGGTACTAGCCTAGCCGGAGACCTGGACCTGTTGCGGAGGGCCCGTTCCCGCCACGCTTGGCCGGGCGATGGCAGGTGACGGTCTCCTGCACGCGGACAGGGGTGGACTCATGAGCGCCCAGCGAATCGCGCTGGTGCCCGGCGACGGCATCGGACCGGAGGTCACCGCGCAGGCGGTCAAGGCGTGCGACGCCGCCGCCCGACGGTTCGGGATCGACCTGGTCTGGGAGGACTACGAACTCGGCGCGGACTACTGGCGGATAACCGGCCAGGTCGTACCGCCGGACGTGGAACAGGAACTGGCCAAGGCGGACGCCATTCTCTTCGGCGCCGTCGGCGACCCGTCGGTGCCGCCCGGCGTGCTGGAACGCGGCCTGGTCATCCACCTGCGGACCGCGTTCGACCAGTATGTGAACCTGCGGCCGGTCAAGCTGCTGCCAGGCGTGCCCACGCCCATCGGCGGGCTGCGCCCCGAGCAGTGCGACCTGGTGATCCTGCGGGAGAACACCGAGGGCGCGTACGTCGGCGCCGGAGGCTTCATCCACCGCGGCGGGCCGGACGAGATCGCCACCCAGGAGTCGGTGAACACCCGCAAGGGCGTCGAGCGCCTCATCCGGCACGGTTTCCGGCTGGCCCTGGGCCGCCGTAAGCACGTCACGCTGGTGCACAAGGCGAACATCCTCACCTATGCCGGCGACCTGTGGCAGCGGACCTTCGAGGAGGTCTCGGCGGAGTATCCGGACATCGCTGTGGACTACGTGCACGTCGACGCGATGTGCCTCTACCTGGTGACGCAGCCGGAGCGGTTCGACGTCGTGGTCACCGACAACCTGTTCGGCGACATCATCACCGACCTGGGCGCGGCCGTGCAGGGCGGTCTCGGCCTGGCCGCGAGCGGCAACCTCAACCCGACCGGGTCGGCGCCGAGCATGTTCGAGCCGGTGCACGGTTCCGCGCCGGACATCGCCGGCCGCGGCTGGGCCAACCCCGCGGGCTCGATCCTCAGCGCCGCGCTGATGCTGGAGCACCTGGGCCACCCCGAGGCGGCCCGCTGCCTGGAGGACGGGGTGAAGGCGGTGCTGCCGCGGCTGGGCGCCATGCGCGGGCCGGAGATGGGCATGTCGACCGAGGACTTCGGCGACGCGGTCGCCGCCGTCATCGGCGAGGGCGCGTACCAGGCGGACGCCCTGCCGGCGTGACACGGATGTGAGCACCGAACCGGTCGATCCGGGCGACGGCGGGGGCACTCCCCTGCCGTCGCCGTGTTGCGCGCCGCGACGCCCGCCCGCCGCCGGCACCGGCGCCGCGGCGGGCGCGAGCGCCGTCCGCTCACCACACGGGGGTACGGACGACCTGATCGCGCTGCCCGGCGGCACCTTCCTCATGGGCACCGACGACCCGGAGGGCTTCCCGGAGGACCTGGAGGGACCGGTCCGGCCGGTGGCCGTGGCCCCGTTCGCGATCGCCGCGACACCGGTGACGAACCGGCAGTTCGCCCGCTTCGTCGACGCCACCGGCTACCGCACGGACGCGGAACGGTACGGCTGGTCGTTCGTCTTCCACCTGTTGCTGGCGCCGTCCGCGCACCGGTACGTGCTGGACGCGTCGGTGCCGCAGGCGCCGTGGTGGCTGGCGGTCGAGGGAGCGCACTGGGCCGCCCCGGACGGGCCCGGTTCGGACGTACGCGGGCGCGAGCGGCACCCCGTCGTGCACGTCTCCCACCGGGACGCCGAGGCGTACTGCCTGTGGTCCGGCACCCGGTTGGCCACCGAGGCCGAGTGGGAGTACGCGGCGCGCGGCGGCCTGTCCCAGGCGCGCTACGCCTGGGGCGACGAGCTGACCCCGGACGGGCGGCACCTGTGCAACATCTGGCAGGGTGCCTTCCCTGCTGTCAACACCGCTGAGGACGGGTTCGCAGGCACCTCTCCGGTGACCGCGTTTCCGCCGAACGGCTACGGCCTGTACGACGTCGCGGGCAACGTTTGGGAACTCACGGCCGAACCCTGGCGCGACCGCCGCGGCCGTATCTCACCAGGTGAGAGCGTCATCAGGGGTGGTTCGTACCTGTGCCACGACTCTTATTGCAACCGTTACCGCGTGGCAGCACGGAGTCGGACCACCGTTGACTCCTCAAGTGGCAACACCGGGTTCCGCGTGGCGCGGTAGTCCGGCGCTGATTGGTACCTGCCGACCCCGCTGAACTGGCCCTTTTGCATCGGGTAGCACGCTCATAGTGTCCCGCCTCACAGGCTACGAGCGCCCTTGGCGTTCTTCGCGATGGGACACACGAATGAATCGGCTGAAGATAACGCTGCCCGCCGTGCTGCTCGCCACGGCGCTGGCTCTGACCGCGTGCAGTAGCGATGGTGACTCGGAGACCACCACCGGCGGTGGTTCCGGCAACGGTACGGTCACCCTCGGCGCCTACCTGGAGCCGGTGAGCCTCGACCTGACCGCCGAGGCCGGCGCCGCGATCCCGCAGGTCCTGCTCTACAACGTGTACGAGGGCCTGGTGCGCCAGAACGCCGGCACCGGCGAGGTGGAGCCGCTGCTGGCCAGCGAGTGGAAGGTGTCCGACGACGGCACCAAGTACTCGTTCAAGCTGCGCGACGGCGTGACCTTCCACGACGGCCAGAAGCTCACCGCGCAGGACGTGGTGTGGAGCTTCAAGCGGGTCACCGCCGAGGGCTCGACGAACCCGTTCAAGTCGCAGATGACAGTCGTGAAGACCGTCGAGGCGCCTGATGCCTCCACCGTGGACGTGACGCTGTCCCGGCCCAGCCAGAGCTGGCTGTTCGACGTCGCCGGCCGCGTCGGCGTGGTGCTCAAGGAGAACGCCACCGACCTGGGCACGAAGCCGAACGGCACCGGCCCGTTCAAGTTCGACAAGTGGAACCGCGGCGACAGCATCACGCTGGTGCGCAACGACGGCTACTGGGGTGAGAAGGCCAAGGTCGGCACCGCTGTCTTCCGGTACATCACCGACGCCAACGCGCTGAACAACGCGATGCTCTCCGGTCAGCTCGACATCGTGGCCAACATCCAGGCGCCGCAGCTGCTCGAGGTGTTCAAGGGCAACAAGCAGTTCGAGGTGGTCGAGGGCAAGACGACCGGTGAGGTCGTCCTGGCGATGAACAACGCCAAGGGCCCGCTGGCCGACGCCCGCGTGCGCCAGGCCATCCGCCACGCGATCGACCACGACGCGCTGATCAAGACCGTCTGGTCCGGGTACGGCACGAAGATCGGCAGCATGGTGCCGCCGAGCGACCCGTGGTACGAGGACCGCACCGGAGACTTCCCGCACGACCCCGCCAAGGCCAAGCAGCTGCTCGCCGAGGCCGGCCACGCCAACGGACTCACCCTGACCATGGACGTCCCGCCGCCCGGCTACGCCCGCGCCTCCGCGCAGTTCGTCGCCTCGCAGCTCGCGGAGGTCGGCATCAAGGTGACCCAGAACAACGTCGAGATGCCGCAGTGGCTCGACAAGGTGCTCGGCAAGGCCAACTACGACCTGTCGATCATCGCCCACGTCGAGCCGCGTGACCTGGTCCGCTACGGCCAGCCGGAGTACTACTACCGCTACAAGAACCCGGCCGTCACGCAGCTCATGAACGAGGCCGACACGGCTCTGGACGCGGCGACCCGGGACAAGAAGTTCGCCGAGGCCGCGAAGGTCATCTCGCAGGAGGCCGCCAGCGACTGGCTGTTCCTGCTGCCGAACCTCGCGGTGATCCGCGACGGCGTCGAGGGTTACCCGAAGGACGCGGTGACCCAGTCCTTCGACGTCACCAAGGTGTCCAAGAAGTAGCCCAGCACCACGCACGGAAGGACCTGGTGGGCTCCCGCCCACCAGGTCCTTCCGTGATTCCCCCGCTCCCCCTCCCCCCGGCCCCCCTCCCCGCGATCTTGCACTTGCTGCCCCTGGTGCGGGTGATTTGACCCCGTTCGTCGGGACACCAAGTGCAAAATCGACGGTCCAGGAGGGCCGGGGTTGCCCGGGAGCCGTGGTCGGTGCGCAGTGGACTGACGCAGTCGAGGTGTGTCGCCTCCGTGAAGCCCTGCGTGCCCGAGGGCTCGGGGCGTCGACACAACGCGCTGCCGAGCGAGGGCTGAACCGCGGGTGTACGCGTTCCGCCCCGTCGACGACCACGCCCAGCCCTACGGTGTGGCCTCCGTGCTCTGCGCCAGCGCGACGCAACGAGCTGCCGAGGGCAGCTCATTCCCGCTCCCTCGGCACACCGAAGGGCTGACGTGCCGCCAAGTGGCTCGGCCTTGAACGCCCCACTCCGTCGATCTTGGAGTTGTGGCGCCTGGGATGCGTTGTATGCGAGCTGTGCGAGGTGCCATAACTCCAAGATCGACGGTCACACCGAGCGCGGACGATCCACCGGTCGGCGACCTGGGAACGACGCGAGGCGGGCCCCGTCCGGGTGGACGGAACCCGCCTCGATCGTCACGCGCCTACTGTGCCGGCGCGAGGTGAGACAGCGGCTGTGTCAGCTGAGCCCGCCGGACGGCGCCCGGCGGCGTCCCCGCAGGTGCATGCCCAGCAGGCCGACACCGAGGACGGCGGCGGCCAGCAGGCCCGTGGTCACGCCCGTCGAGAGCGTGGGGCCACCGGTGTTGCCGGAGGCGAGAACCATGCCGTTCTGCGACTCCTGACCGGCGTCGTTCGTGGTGTTGCCCGCCGGAGCGGCGTTCGGCTTGCCCTTGCCCTTGTCCTTGCCCTTGTCGGCACCGGCCGGCGCGGGGACCGGGGTCTGCGCCAGCGCCTGGGTCGCCTGGGCGAAGGTCTCCGGCGTCACGTCCGGGGCGTTGCCCTGCGTACGCCACTGCTTGAGCTGCTTCATGCCCTTGCAGGCCGAGGGGTAGCGGTCGCAGTAGCTGGTGGTGTTGCCGATGCTCTCGGACGAGAGGACCGCCTTGGCGATGGCACGGGCGAGCGTGCTGGCGCCGGCGTTGAAGATGGCGTTGAGCTGGCGGCTGTCGGCCGGGTCGTTGATCTGGAGCGCCTCGCCCTTGCCGGTGGACACCGCGAACACGGTGTCGCCGTCGCCGAGCGTGTGGATCGGGCTGATCGCGCGGGCCATGCCGTCGTGCGCGTTGCCGGACATGCGCTGCGCGGCGGCCTTCTCCAGCGGGGCATTGGTGGCCACCACGGCGATCGTGGTGTTGGCCGGCTGCTCGGCGGCGGCGGCCGGCGGGGTCGGCGGGTTGCACTCCTTCTTCTTGGGAGCCTTGTACCCGGCGAACTCGTTGCCGATGCCGTACTTGACGCCGTACAGGGTGCAGTCGGCCGGGTCGACCGGGGAGCCGGCCGGGTTCACGATCACCATCGCGCCGACGTAGATGCCGTCGCCGAGGTGGACGCTCGCGGTGCCGACGCCGCCGCGCATGCCGCCGCCACGGGCGCCGGTGCCGCCGCCGACGCCACCCTGGCGAACGGGACCGTCCGAGGTGGCCTGTGACGCGAGGTAACCCCACTCGGCGGAGGTGCGGGCCTTCGGGTCGCCGCCGCGGCCGAGGTCGAAGATGTCCGCGGCCGGCACGATCGGGGCCACGCCGCCGGCGCCGACGCGTACGCCCTCGCCCCGGTCCTCCAGCCAGCGGATGATGCCGTTGGTGGCCGACAGCCCGTACATGCTGCTGCCGCCGAGCTGGATCGCGTTGACGCCCGGGTTGGAGTTGAGCGGGCTGAGCAGGTCGGTCTCCTTGGTGGCGGGGGCGCCACCACGCTGGTCCACACTCGCCACGGACATCTGCGGCATGTAGACGACCGAGGTGCCGGTCAGGTACGGAGCGGTGTCGGACTGGACCTGGCCGACCTGGATGCCGGGAACGTCGGTGATGGCGTTGTGGGCACCCGGTGCGCCGGCGGCGGGGTTGGCCGACGCGGGCGACGCGACGAGCACGAGTCCCGGACAGACCAGGGCTGCCGCGGCGAGCGCGGCGAATCTGGACGACTTCATGCAGCTTCTCCCATGCGAAGCGGTGCGACCTCCGCCCCGATCCGGGGCGGTCGATGCATTGGGCAACTGGTGGTCCCCCGTGGTACACGACGAGATGTGGGGGAGGCTACTGGTCAGACCAGTTGAAGGGAAGAGCCTGCTCAGCTGATGGCCGCCTCGGATAATCCGAGGTCAGGCCACATCAGGCGGATTCAGAGCAATACGTCCACCATCGAGCGCCGCGCCTCCGGCACGTACTCGGCGTAGTAGTGGTGCAGCTCCTGGCGGGTCAGCCGGGCCACCTCGTCGGCCTCGCCCGCGCGCATCGCGTCGATGACCCGGCGGTGGTGCGCGAGCGTGCGCTCCATCAGCGCCTCACGATCCGGGGCCTCCGCGAGCTTCGTGGAGATCAGATCGAGCACCATGCTGCGGACCGCGTCGAGGCAGAGCACCAGAAGTTCGTTCCCGGACAGGCGGGCGACGTGCTCGTGGAAGCGGACGTCCGCCGCGCTGAACGCCTCGTAGCCGTCGGCCACCGCGTCCCGCATGCCCGCCAGCGCCTGCTCCAGTTCGTCCAACTCGGACGGTGACGCCTGCCGGGCCGCGACCGATCCCGCCGCCGATTCGATGATCATGCGGAACTGGAGCAGCTCCGCCACGCCGAGCCGCCGGCTGTCCACGACCCGCGCGAACAGCTTGCGCATCGCCGAGGCGGTCGAGGCGATCACCTGGGGCCCGAGCGGGTCACCGGGGCGCGAGCGGACCAGGCCGCTGCTCTCCAGCACGCGCAGCGCCTCACGCACGGTCGACCGGCTGACGTCGAACTGGGTCGTCAGCTCGCGCTCGCTGGGCAGCCGGTCCCCCGGCCGCAGATCGCCGGCGGCGATCCGCTCCTCGACCTGCCGGACGATCCCCTCGTACGCCCTCACGGTTCGCACTGGAGCGAACGAGACAGCCTTCGGCATGGCGAACCTCCCGACGCACGGCGGCCTCGCGCCGCTGGGAACAACGGTACGGGTCGTCTGCCCGCCGGAGGGGCAGGGTCAGGCGGCAGGAGGCGGCGAGCCCATCGCCACGTCGTCGACCTTGATGTTGATCTCGTCGACCCGCAGCCCGTACGCCTCGACGGCGGACGCGACAGCGGCCCGCACCTCGTCGGTGACCTGCGGAACCGGGTGACCGGCCGCGATCACGAGGACCAGGTTGATCACCGCCGCGCCGTTCGTGACGTGGGCCGAGCAGCCCCGGCGGGCGTCGCCGACCTGATCGAGCCCGACCCGGTCGAGCACCGCGTTGAAGAACCGGGCCACGTCACCGCCCAGCTCGGCCACCCCGGGCACCCCGCGGGTGGCGGCCACCGCGATCTTCTCCACCACCTCGTCGGAGACGTGCGTGGTCCCGCCCGCCACCGCGTCCGGCGTGATCGACAGTTCCTGGGTCGCCTCGTCAGCCATGCTCTCCCACCCGTCGCACCGCCCCGCGCCGACGGCGTGGGGCGGTGCGAGCGTACTAGGCGCGGGCGCTCCGCAGTGGACGGAGCCCGGTTCAGCGCGCCCCGGCCGGCGCCGGCTCGCCGACGATCCCGTCCAGCCCGCCGGAGGTGTCCGGCGCCGGGTGCGGCCCGGTTCCGCCGGCCGTCCGCTCCCGGCGCCGGAGCCACCAGTCGACGCCGAGGTTGAGCAGCAGGCCGACCGCTGCCCAGATCGCCACGACGGCGAGGTTCCGAGTGACGCCGACGCCGTCGAAGTAGGTGAGCGACCGGGCCGTGTCCACGGCGGCGGGCAGTGGCAGGACGCCCTGGAGCGTCCGGAAGAACTCCGGCACCATGTAGACCGACAGGCCGCCGCCGGAGGCCGGTACGCCGGCCATCATCAGCACCACCATCATCGGGACGATCGCGGCGAGGCCGAAGGTGCGGGTGAACACCCCGGTCACCGACGACACGGCGAAGATGGTGAGGGCCCCGAAACCGATCATCTCCAGGGCGCTCCCGCCGACCGCGCCGATGATCACGTCGAACAGCAGCCACAGCCAGGTGGCCATGCCGATCGCCCAGCCGCCGAGGATCGGCAGGAACTGGCGCAGCCGCCGCAGGTGCGGTGCCCCGCCCCGGAGCACGGCGAGCATCAGGAACCCGGACATGATCCAGGACATGCCGACGTACAGGCTGTTGCTGCCCATCGTGTCGGTCCCGCTGAGCGGCGCCACGTCGGTGACCGCCAGCGGCGTCTGCTGCCCGGCGGCGACCTGGCGGAACATGGTCTGCACCATCATGTGCTGGCTGGAACCGGCGGCCGACGACGAGTACAGGGTCGCCTCGCCGCCCGGTGTCGCGGGCAGCACGTACGCGGCGACCATGTCCTGGGCGAGGATGCGCTCCCTCGCCTCGTCCACCGACGCGGCCACGGAGACGTCGGCGACCCCGCCGAGACCGGCCCGCAGGCCGGCGGCGACCTGCTCCGCCTGCTCGGGGACGGCGGCGACCACGGCTACCGGGATGTCGTGCGGCTCGGGCTTGTGCATGGAGAAGCTCATCAGGCCCACCACGGCGACCAGGATGCTCAGCGGAAACGCCGCCACCGTCACGTACCGGAACCGCTTGGACCGCGGCGGGCCGCCGGCGAGTGCGGGCAGCGGCGTGTCCGGGCCGTCGACCTGCGGCGCCTGCGGGATCGGCGCCCCGCCGCGCTCCTTGAGCAGGCAGAGCAGCACGGCGGCGACGATCCAGGCGGCGAGCGTCAGCAGGTGGACGCCGATGCCCCGGCCGTCGAAGTAGAGCGCCGACCGCAGCGCCTCACCGGCCGCCGGCAGGGGCAGCACCCCGTGCAGGAACTGGAAGAAGCCGGGCATCGTGTCGACCGGCAGCGCCAGGTTCGACGCGGGCATGCCGAGCACGACGAAGAACAGCATCCCGAGCAGGACCGCCAGCGGCCCCATCACCTTGGTGAAGAGCAGCTGGGCGAGACCGACGGCACCGGTCGTGAGCATGCCGACGCCGAGGAACGTGAGGTAGTGGCCGTCGACCGCGCCCACACCGGGTCCGAGGATCAGCCAGATGATCGTGCTGGTCAGCGCCGACCAGCCGGCCGCCAGCGGAACGAACCGCCGCAGGCGCAGCAGGTGCGGGGTGGCCATCAGGAGCATGCTCAGCGGTACGTAGCCGGCGAGCATCATGCCCATCGCGGCGAACAGCACCGAGATGCCGGCCCGGTCGTCGTCGGGCAGCGGCGCGACGTCCTCGGTCGTGGACGCCCACTGCTGCTGCACGGCGACCGGGGCGAGGAGCTGTTGCGCGGTGCCGGCGCGGGAGGCGCCGGCCGCCGACGCGGTGATGATCGTCGCCTGGTCCGAACCCGCCGCCGGGAGCTGCAACGCGCCGCTGATCTCCCGGTCCCGCAGGAGTTCCACGGCGGCGTCCCGGGACGCGACCAGCCGGGCCTCGACCGGCTCGCCGGCTGTGGCGTTCAACGCGTCGACGACGCCCTGGGCCTCGGCGCCGCTGCCGATCACCGCCACCGGCATCTGGCGGGGGTGCGGCGAGTGCATCGTTCCCACGTAGGTCGCGAACATCATCGTGACCATGAGGAACGGCATGACGAAGAGGGCGACCGAGCGGATGATCCGCTCCTTGCGGTCGGCGGCGGTCGGCTCGGCGGGCGCTGGGTCGTTGGAGGGCGGCACAGGCAGGCTCCGGAGGGGTTCACGGCTGCGTCGGCAGCCAAACGTAAGTCAAGTGACTTACGAAGTGTAGGTGACGCGGTCGCCGGAGGACGAAACGACTAGGTTTGGCCTGCGCCACAGCTGGGCGCCGGTCCAGGGGAAGAGAGGGTTCATGGCACGGTCGGAGGCGGCCCGTACCGCGCTGCTCGACGCCGCCGAACGCCTGTTCGCCGAGACCGGGATCGCGCAGGTCTCCGACCGCAGGATCGCCGAGGTCGCGGGCAACACGAACCACTCCGCGGTGCGGTACTACTTCGGCGGCCGGGAGGGCCTGCTCCGGGCCCTGGTCGCCCGGCACATGGACGCCCTGGCCGAACCCCGCCGGGCCATGCCCGCGCAACCCGACTCGGTGCTCGGCGACGTCCGCAGCCTCGTACAGCCGTCCATGGCGGTGCTCGCCGGCCTGCCCCGGCCGAGCTGGCGGGCACGTTTCCTCGCCCAGGCCCTGCACGACCCGACGCTGCGGGTGCTGATGCGCGAGGCGTTCGAGTCGGCCTTCGTCGACCTGCCGGTCCGCGCCTCACTGGCGACCCGCCTGGCGCACCTCGATCCGGGGGTGGTGGCCGGCCGGGCAGCCCTGATCGCCCGCATCGTCATGACCGCCACCGCCGAGGTCGAGGCCCGCGCCGAACAGGACGGGCAGGACCCGCGCTGGCTGGACGTCGGGGACTTCCTCGCCGACGCCATCGCCGGCATGCTGACGGCCCCGGTCAGCCGGGCCGGAACCGCCAACCCGCTCACCGACGCGGAGATCTGAGAGGCCGGCCGGGGCGACCCGGCCGGCCGCGCCTCAGGAGCCGAGCTGGGAGAGCAGTTCCTCCGCCGCGGCGTACGGGTCGATGGCGCCCTCGGCCACCTTGGCCGCGAGCGTCGGGAGCTGCGTACCGTCGCGCAGTGAGCCGATCCGGGCGCGCAGCACGCCCAGCGCGATGGCCTCGATCTCGGCGGCGGCCCGCGCCTCCCGGCGGCGGCGCAGCTCGCCGTGGCGCTCCAGCCAGTCGCGGTGCTTGTCGATCGCGGCGGCGATGTCGTCGATGCCCTCGGCGCGGGCGGCGATCGAGCGCACCACCTGCGGCCGCCACTCCCCCGGCCCGCGCTCGCCGAGCGCGATCATGCCCTGGATGTCGCGGACGGTGGCGTCCGCGCCGTCCCGGTCGGCCTTGTTGACCACGAAGACGTCGGCGATCTCCAGGATGCCAGCCTTGACCGCCTGGATCGCGTCGCCCATGCCCGGCGCGAGCAGCACGAGCGTGGTGTCGGCCAGCGAGGCCACCTCCACCTCGGCCTGCCCGACGCCGACGGTCTCGACGAGCACCACGTCGCAGCCGGCACCCTCCAGCACCCGCACCGCCTGCGGCGTCGCCGCGGAGAGCCCGCCCAGGTGGCCCCGGCTGGACATCGAGCGGATGTAGACGCCCGGATCGGTCGCGTGGTCCTGCATCCGGACCCGGTCACCGAGGATCGCGCCGCCGGTGAACGGGCTGGACGGGTCGATGGCCAGCACGCCGACCCGGTGACCGCGCGCCCGCAGCGCCCGGACCAGCTCGTTCGTGGTCGTCGACTTGCCCACGCCGGGCGAGCCGGTCAGGCCGACCACCTGGGCGTGCCCGGCGTACGGCGCGAGCGCCGCCGCCACCTGCGGCAACACCTCGTCGCCGGACTCGACCAGGGTGATCAGGCGGGCCACCGCGCGGGGGTCACCCGCGCGGGCCCGTTCCACCAGCATGGGTACGTCCCGGCTGCGGCGCACCGGGCCGGTGGCCGCCGCCGGGGCGTTACTCGCGTCGTTCAAGACAATCAGCTCTCGGCGCCGTTCGGTACGTGGATGATCAGCGCGTCGCCCTGCCCGCCACCGCCGCAGAGCGCGGCCGCGCCGGTGCCGCCGCCGCGCCGCTTCAGCTCCATCGCGAGCGTGAGGACGAGGCGGGCGCCGGACATGCCGATCGGGTGGCCGAGCGCGATCGCGCCGCCGTTGACGTTGACCTTGTCGGGGCTGATGCCGAGGTCACGGGTGGACTGGATGCCCACCGCCGCGAACGCCTCGTTGATCTCGATGAGGTCGAGGTCCTCGATGCTCAGGCCGCCCTTCTTCAGGGCGTGGTTGATAGCGTTCGAGGGCTGCGAGTGCAGGGAGTTGTCCGGGCCGGCCACGTTGCCGTGGGCGCCGATCTCGGCCAGCCAGGTCAGGCCCAGCTCCTTGGCCTTGGCCTTGCTCATCACGACCACGGCGGCGGCACCGTCGGAGATCGGCGAGGAGCTGCCGGCGGTGATGGTGCCGTCCTTGGCGAAGGCGGGACGCAGCTTGCCGAGCGACTCGGCGGTGGTGTCCGGGCGGATGCCCTCGTCCTCGCTGATCACCAGCGGGTCACCCTTGCGCTGCGGGATGACCACCGGGGTGATCTCGTCGCCGAAGTGGCCATTCTTCTGCGCGGCGGCGGCGCGCTGGTGGCTGGCCGCGGAGAACGCGTCCTGCTCCTCGCGGGTGATGCCGTGCTTCGCGCCGTGACGCTCGGTGGACTCGCCCATCGAGCAGCAGTCCCAGGCGTCGGTGAGGCCGTCGAGGGCCATGTGGTCCTTGACGGTCACGTCGCCGTACTTGTAGCCGGAGCGCTGTCCGAGCAGCAGGTGCGGGGCGTTGGTCATCGACTCCATGCCGCCGGCCACCACGACGTCGAACTCACCGGCCCGGATGAGCTGGTCGGCGAGCGCGATCGCGTCCAGCCCGGAGAGGCAGACCTTGTTGATGGTCAGCGCCGGGGTGGACATCGGGATGCCGGCCTCGACGGCCGCCTGCCGGGCCGGGATCTGCCCGGCGCCGGCCTGGAGCACCTGGCCCATGATCACGTACTGGACCTGCTCGGGCGCGACGCCGGCGCGCTCCAGGGCCGCCTTGATCGCGATGCCACCGAGCCTGGTCGCGGGGAGGTCCTTGAGGTTGCCCAGCAGGCGCCCCATGGGGGTCCGCGCGCCGCTGACGATCACCGAAGCCATTGCCTGCCTCCGAGGGGGTGCCGACCTGTACGCCTTAACGATTGTTCGGTCAGACTAGCGTCATGGCTGAGAACTCCCCCGTCGAGCCCGCTGCCGAGTTTGTCACAGACATCGGCCTGCGCCGCATCGACCACGTCGGGATCGCCGTCGGCGACCTGGACGCCGCGATCGACTTCTACCAGCGCACGTTCGGGATGCGCTGCGTGCACACCGAGACCAACGCCGAGCAGGGCGTACGCGAGGCGATGCTCGCGGTCGGCCCGGACTCCTCCGGCGGCATGGTGCAACTGCTCGCCCCGCTCTCGCCGGACACCACGATCGGCAAGTTCCTGGACAAGCGTGGTCCCGGCATCCAGCAGGTCGCGTACACGGTGGCGGACATCGACGTGGCCTGCGCGGCGCTGCGCGAGCGCGGCGTACGGCTGCTCTACGACGCGCCCCGGCGCGGCACCTCGGACTCCCGGGTCAACTTCGTGCACCCCAAGGACGCCGGCGGTGTGCTGATCGAGCTGGTCCAGCCCGCCTGAGGCGTAAGGAAGGGCCCCTTCTTAACAGACGTCTGTTAAGAAGGGGCCCTTCCTAACACGTGGGAACACGCGCGGCAGTGCGCGCTTGCACGTTCCCACGGACACCTCCACGCATCGGTGGATGCAGTTTTTCACAGAGGGGTTCCCGCTTTAGCTACCGTTCAGTAACGTCCGCCCGAACAGCAGCGGCGACCGGTGCCGGAAGTGTCGATGCCGACATGGCGGTCCCGTCGCACCGGCGCCGACGATGGCAGCACCCCTGCCCGCGTCGTGCGGGTGTGGACTAACGGGAGGTCACCGTGCAGGACATCCTCGAAGCGATCATGGCGGCGGAGGGTTCGTCGCAGCCGGAGCGGGAGCTCGCCGGCCTCGCCGGACTGCCCGTGCCGGAGAGCTACCGGGGCGTGGTGGTGCGTGCCGAGGACACCCGCATGTTCGAGGGCATGGCCACCCGCGACAAGGACCCGCGCAAGGCGCTGCACGTGCAGGAGGTGCCCACCCCCGAGCTGGGCCCGGGTGAGGCGCTCGTCGCGGTGATGGCCAGCGCGATCAACTACAACACGGTGTGGACGAGCATCTTCGAGCCGCTGCCCACGTTCAAGTTCCTCCAGCGCTACGGCCGGCTCTCCGAGCTGACCCGCCGCCACGACCTGCCGTACCACGTGGTCGGCTCGGACGCCGCGGGCGTGGTGCTGCGTACCGGGCCGGGCGTGACCAAGTGGAAGGCCGGCGACGAGGTCGTCGCGCACTGCCTGTCGGTCGAGCTGGAGGACTCCGCCGGTCACGACGACACGATGCTCGACCCGCAGCAGCGGATCTGGGGCTTCGAGACCAACTTCGGCGGCCTGGCCGAGCTGGCGATCGTCAAGGCCAACCAGCTGATGCCGAAGCCGCGCCACCTGAGCTGGGAGGAGGCGGCCAGCCCGGGGCTGGTCAACTCCACCGCGTACCGGCAGCTCGTCTCGCACCACGGCGCGAACATGAAGCAGGGCGACGTGGTGCTGATCTGGGGCGCCTCCGGCGGCCTCGGCGGGTACGCCACCCAGATGGCCCTCAACGGCGGCGCGATCCCGGTCTGCGTGGTCTCCTCCCCGGAGAAGGCCGAGCTGTGCCGGAAGATGGGCGCCGAGCTGGTCATCGACCGTACCGCCGAGGGATTCAAGTTCTGGTCCGACGAGCAGACCCAGGACCAGGACGAGTGGCGGCGCTTCGGTGAGCGCATCCGCGAGCTGACCGGCGGCGAGGACCCGGACATCGTCTTCGAGCACCCGGGCCGGGAGACGTTCGGCGCCAGCGTCTACGTCGCCAAGAAGGGCGGCACGATCGTCACCTGCGCCTCCACCAGCGGCTTCAACCACCAGTACGACAACCGCTACCTGTGGATGCACCTCAAGCGGATCGTCGGCAGCCACTTCGCCAACTACCACGAGGCGTGGCAGGCCAACCGGCTGGTCGCGCTCGGCAAGGTGCACCCGACCGTGTCGAAGACGTACGCGCTGGAGCAGACCGGCCAGGCCGCGTACGAGGTGCACCGCAACGCGCACCAGGGCAAGGTCGGCGTGCGGTGCCTCGCCCCCACCGACGGGCTCGGCGTCCGCGACATCGAGATGCGTTCGCGCCACGAAAGCGCCATCAACCGGTTCCGCGGTCACTGACCGTACGGTCGCCCCGGATTGCCTTTCCGGCCGACCCGGTCACCATTCGACTGACGTACGCAACAAAGGGCCGCGGGTTCCGACCCGCGGCCCTTTCGCGCCACCTTCCCCGGTGACGTCCCACTCGACCGACCCGCGCGGGAGCTGCCAAGATCGCCGATTGGTCCGGTCCGCACGGCCGACGGAGTTGACCATGTAAACCGGACGCGAAAGCTGCCGACCACTCTTGCGAACCACCCTGGGGGGTCTGCGAGTATGTCCCAATGCCCCAGCAGCAGTCCTCCCCTCTTGCGTTCTTCGATAACGCGAACTCACAGCCCGATTTCACCGTTGGCCTGCGTGGTTACAACACCAACCAGGTCGACGACTTCATCGGCCGCCTCAGCGCCGCCCTGAGCCAGTCCGAGCAGGCCCGCGCCGAGGCCGAGCAGCGGATGAACGACGCTCAGCGCCGGCTGCGGCAGGCCGAGCAGCGCCAGAGCGCGCTGGAGCAGAAGCTCACCGAGACCAACAAGCAGCTCGAGGAGAACAGCCGGCCGACGCTCTCCGGCCTGGGCACTCGCGTCGAGCAGATCCTGCGGCTGGCCGAGGAGCAGGCCAACGACCACCGCAACGAGGCCAAGCGCGAGTCGGAGGGCATCCTCTCCGCCGCCCGCCTCGAGGCGCGTGAGATCACCGACAAGGCGCGCGCCGAGGCCGCCGCCATGAAGGCGACCGCCGAGCGTGAGGCCGGCAGCGTCCGCACCGCCGCCGAGCGCGAGGCCGCCGAGGTCCGGGTGCAGGCCCGCCGTGAGGCCGACACGCTGCGCGCCGACGCCGACCGCGAGACCAAGCAGCTGCGTACGGTCACCGCGCACGAGGTGGCCGAGCTGAAGTCGACTGTCGAGCGCGAGGTCGCCACGCTGCGCGCCACCGCCGAGCGGGAGATCACCCAGCAGCGGGCCAAGGCCGCCCGGGAGGCCGAGGAGAAGCGCGCCGAGGCGACCAAGCTGCTCACCGACGCGCGCGACAAGCGCGACAAGGACCTCCAGGCCCTGGAGCTCCAGCTCGCCGAGCGGCGGGAGAAGGCCGAGCGCGAGGAGTCGGAGCGGCACGCCGCCCAGGTCGCGCAGACCCAGAAGCTGGTGAACGAGGCCGAGCAGCGCGCCCGCGCCGCGCAGGAGCGCGCCAAGGAGATCGAGCAGCGGGCCGAGGCCCGGCGGGTCGAGTCCGAGCGCACCGCCAACGAGACCGTTGACAAGGCCAAGGCGCTGGCCGACAAGACGCTCAACGAGGCGCGCGCCGAGGCGCAGCGGGTGCTCAACGAGGCCCGCACCGAGGCCGAGCTGACCACGCAGGCGGCCCGCCGCGAGGTCGAGGACCTGACCCGCCAGAAGGACGCGGTCACCTCGCAGCTCGGCCAGATGCTGTCCGGCCTGGCCGGCATCGTGCCGGGCGTGCCGGCCGGCGGCAAGGCCGAGACGCCGAAGGCGGACGCCTCCGGGCAGAAGGTGACGGCCGAGTCGGCCGGCTGATCGGAACACCCGCTGTCGGGGGCATGAGCCACGGCGCGGGGTGACACCGGGTGACCGGTGTCGCCCCGCGCCGTCATGCTTGTGCGGCCCGTTTCGCCAGGAGGGTGAAGTAGCTCCCAGAAGGGGCGTCCGTATCGCCCCAGCAGAGCCGGATGCGTGTGAGGATGGGGGCATGTCGCACGGCGAGGAACTGTTCGCGCTCGGCGGGGACGTGACGACGGAGCCCAGCTTCGAGTCCGCCCTGCGGGGATACGAGAAACGACAGGTCGACCGCTACGTCGCTCGCGCGGAGCACGAGATCGCGGCGTTGACCACCGAGCGGGAACAGGCGTACACCCAGATCCACAAGCTGGCCGGTCAGGTCGAGGTGCTCCAGCGCGACCTGGCCCAGGTGCGCAAGCAGGCGGCGGTCGTTGACCGGGCGTCGTTCCGGCACCTGGGTCCGCGCGTCGAGCAGATCCTCACCATGGCCGAGGAGCAGGCCGACGAGATCCTGGCCGCCGCGAACGAGGAGATCGAGGCCCGTCGCGCCGCCGCCGAGCACATCGTCGAGGAGGCCCGGGAGCAGGCCGCCCAGGCGCTCAAGGACTTCGAGATCGCGCTGGCGGCCCGCCGGACCGAGGAGGAGCGGCACACCGCCGCCCGCAAGGCCGAGGCCGAAGCCACGCTGAAGGCCGCCAAGGACGAGTCGGCGAAGCTGCGCAAGGACGCGCAGGACGAGTCGACGAGGCTGCGGACGGCGGCCCAGGACGAGGCCGAGAAGCTGCGCCGGACCGCCCAGGACGCGCTGGCGAAGGCCCAGCAGGAGGCCACCCAGCTCCGCGACACCGCCAAGGAGATCCACTCCCGGGCACAGCAGGAGGCCGCGCGGCTGCGCGAGGCGGCCAAGGAGGCGCTGGCCAAGGCCCAGCAGGAGGCGAGCCAGCTCCGCGAGGCGGCCAAGGAGGTGCACGCCAAGGGCCAGCAGGAGGCCAAGCGGCTCACCGACGCCGCCGCCGAGGCCGGCCGGGCCACGCACGCCAAGGCGCTGGCCGAGGCCAAGAAGATCGTGGACGACGCGGAGGAGGCCGCCAAGGCCACCCGCGGCCGGGCCCGCAGCGAGGCCAACCGGCTCACCATCGAGGCCGCCGACGCCGGCAAGCGCAACCGCGCCGAGGTCGAGGCGTACGTGCAGCGCATGCGCACCGAGACCGAGGCGTACGTGCAGCAGGCCCGCGCGCAGACCCAGCAGGAGCTGGGCGCGTGGCGGGCCGGGGTGGAGAAGGAGGTCACGGAGCGGCGGGACGGCGCGGAGAAGGAGCTGGCCCAGCGCCGGGCCGCCGCCGAGCAGGAGTTCGCCAAGCGCCGCGACGAGCTGGACAAGCAGCACGCCAAGCGGCAGGAGGAGTTGGAGCAGGCGTACACCACGCGGCGCGACGAGATCGAGCGCACCGCCGCCGACGTCCGGCAGGCCGCCGAGGCCGACGCGCTGAGCATGCGGCAGCAGGCCGAGCTGGAGGCCGCCGAGCTGCTGCGCCGCGCCGAGGCGGACGCCGGCGCGCAGCGCCGCAAGGCCGACGAGCACGTCGCGGCCTCGCGACGCCAGTTCGAGGAGTACGCGGCCACGACCCAGCAGCACCTCGCCACCACGCAGCAGCACCTGGCCGCCACCCAGCAGGAGGTGGCCGCCGGCCGGCAGCAGCTCGCCGGCGTGATGCTGGAGATCGCCAAGGCTCAGCAGGAGCTGGCCGACCTGCGTACCGAGACGTGGAAGTCGCGGCAGGAGTCCGACGACCTGCAACGCCGCCTCACCGACCTGCGGCGCGACGCCGACTCGGCCGGGATCGCGGCCACCCCGGTCGACCCGGACGATCTCGCCGCCGCCTCCACCGGCCGGTCCACCGGCGACGGCACGCCGGCGGGCGAGGGCACGCCGGTCACCAGCGGCGCGGAGAGCCCCGGCGACACCCCGGCCGGCGGCGGTGCGCCGGTGGCCGCGAAGGGCACCGCCACCGCGGTCCCCAACGGCGCCGGGCCGGCCAAGGGTGACGGCGAGCCCGCCGACGCGGGCAAGGCGAAGCCGGTCGGCGAACCGGTGACCACGATGGACTCCCCTGGCGGAGCAGGCGTCGACGGCGAGCCCACTGTGGCTGCCGTGCCGGGTGAGGGCGGCCGGGGCGCCACCCCCACGAAGATCACCAGCACCGGTGAGAACGGCAAGCGCCCGACAAAGCCGACCACCGACGAGCGCAGCGCCAAGCCCAGCACGGTGACGGTCGACAAGGACTGATCCACCCCGAACTGGCGGGCCCAGCGCCACGTCGGCGAAGTGGCGGCATCCCACCCACCCGGACCACACCACCTCCCCGAACTGGCGGGCGACCCGGCGGGACGGCCCGCCGGGACGGCCCGGCGGGTGGCGGTGGTGGGATGGTCGGGGCGGACGGCGGCGACTACCCTGCGGGCATAGGGCCGCGCGTCGGCCGGGGACGGCACCGGCGGCGAGCCGGGCAGCGGGGAGGCACGGGTGTCACAGGAGGGTTCCGCCGCCCGGGACGACGAGGCCGCGGACGTGAACACCTCCGGCTCCCCCACCGGCGACGCGAGGCCCGCAAGCGGCACCACGGGCACCGCGAGTGAGACCACGCGCACCGCGGAGCACGCGCGGACCGGCACCGGCATGAGCGGCGAGCGGCCCGTCGACGTCGAGCCGGGTGAGTTCGAGCCGAGCGGGCGCTTCGGCGTACCGGGGCGGCCGCTGCGGCGCAGCGCCTTCCTGGTCGGGTTCACCGGCGCGCTCGGCGTGCTGCTGGCGTACGCGTTGTTCCTGGGCATCCGCAACGCCGCCGGCATCCTGGTGCTCGTGGTGATCGCGCTGTTCCTCGCGGTCGGCCTGCACCCGGCGGTGGTCCGGCTGCGCAAGTGGGGCCTGCCGCGCGGGCTGGCGGTGGCGGTGGTGACGCTCACCGTGGTGCTGCTGATCGTCGCCGGCCTGCTGGCGCTGGTGCCGCCGGTGGTGACCCAGTCCGGCCAGTTCCTCCAGCAGCTACCCGGCTACGTCGAGGAGCTGCGCCGCAATCCCACTGTCAACGACCTGGTGATCCGGTACGACGTGATGGAGCGGGTCCAGGCGGCGGCGAACGCGGACACGATCGGGCGGGCGCTCGGCGGCGTGCTCGGCGGGGCACAACTGATCTTCGGGACGATCTTCCGCCTGCTCACGGTGCTGGTGCTGACGATCTACTTCCTGGCGTACTTCGACAAGCTGCGCGAACTCGGGTACGCGATGGTGCCGCGCTCGCGCCGGCAGCGGGTCCGGCTGATCGGCGACGAGATCCTCACCCGGGTCGGCGCGTACATGGTCGGCGCGCTCGCCATCGCGGTGCTGGCCGGGGTGACGACGTTCGTGTTCGCGCTGGCGGTCGGCCTGCCGTACCCGTTCGCCCTCGCCGTGGTGGTCGCGGTGACCGATCTGATCCCGCAGATCGGCGCGACGCTCGGCGCGGTGGTGGTGACGCTCGTCGGGCTCGCCACGGACCTGCCGGTGGGCATCGCCTGCCTGGTGTTCTTCGTGCTCTACCAGCAGGTGGAGAACTACCTGATCTACCCGAAGATCATGCGCCGGGCGGTGTCGGTCAACGAGGTGGCGGCGTTGCTCGCCGCGCTGCTCGGGGTGGCGCTGCTGGGCGTGGTGGGCGCGCTCATCGCGATCCCCACCGTGGCCGCGTTGCAGCTGATCCTGCGCGAGGTGGTGCTACCCCGCCAGGACGCCCGCTGAGCGGTTACTCGGCGCGCCGCTGGGCCGGGCCGGGAACCGGGGTGTCCGCGAACGCGGCGACTGTGCGGTCGGCGTACGCGCTGACGTCGCCGGTCTCCATCGGGCCGTCCCAGGTGGTCGGCAGCGGCAGCGGTACGCCGGGGGCGACCCGCCGGACGATCTCGTCCAGCACCTTCTCCGCGTCGCCGACCCAGAGGTGCTTGGCGCCGTCCACGCCCACCACCTCGGCCTGCGGCACGGCGGTGAACCGCTCCCGGGCCTCCTCCGGGCGCAGGTAGTCGTCGAACTCGGGGACCAGCGCGGTGAGCGGCTTACCCGTCTCGGCCCAGACCCCCAGGTCCTCCGGCGCGGAGTAGCGCAGCGGCGGGGAGAGCAGGATCGCGCCGGCCACCGCCGGGTCGCAGCCGTACTTCAGCGCCAGGTCGGTGCCGAACGACCACCCGACCAGCCAGATGTTCGGCAGCTCGTGGAACTCGGCGTACTCGATCGCGGCGGCCACGTCGAACTTCTCGCCGACCGCGCCGTCGAACGTTCCCTCGCTGGTGCCGCGGACGCTGCTGGTCCCCCGGGTGTTGAACCGGAGCACTGCGAGGCCGGCCAGCGCGGGCAGCCGCCAGGCCGCCTTGCGGAACACGTGGCTGTCCATCATCCCGCCGTGGGTGGGCAGCGGGTGCAGGCAGACGAGCGTGGCGGCCGGTTCGCGGTCCAGCGGCCGGGCCAGCTCGCCGACGAGCGTCAGCCCGTCGGCGGTGTGCAGCTCGATGTCCTCCCGGCGACCGGGCAGGATCGACGACGCGCGAATCGGAGTGCTCACGCCTGCCAGTCTCCCGCGTCGGCGGCCCCGCCGCCCAGCGGGACGGGAACCGGGTGATCCAGATCGCTCAGCCGTAGCGCGGGGCGCCCCGGCCGCGCTGGAGGTTCGGCCCGCGCCGGTCCCGGGCCCGCCAGCAGCCGGAGTGCCAGTGCCGGCGGTCGGTCAGGTCACCCCGGTCGTCGGCCGGCCAGGCCACCAGATGTGCCACGCCGGGACGGATCTCCTGGTCACAGCCGGGACAGCGGTACGTCTTGACTGATGCCCCGCCGCTGATCGCGCGTACCTGCCAGTCGCCGTCGCGCCACTGCTGCACGGTCGGCACGCCGTGGCGGGCACGCTCGGCGTCCAGGCCGGGGTTCTCCTCCCGGCGAGGGCGGTTGCGACGAGGGCTCACGGTCACCAAGCGTACGGTCCGCCGGCCGGACCGGCCCGGGTCGGGCGGTCCGGCCGACGGGCGGCCGCTCAGTCCCAGGTCTCCGGACGGGTCGGGTCCGGCGCCACCTGCACGCCACCCAGCACGAGCGCCGCGTCGAGTTTGTCGAACCCCTGCTCCGGCCAGCCGTAATCGGCGAGCAGGCGCGACTTCGGCACGCCCAGCAGCTCGACCCGGCCCTGTTCCGGGTAGAGGTGGGCGGGCCGCCCGGCGATCGTCATGTTGCCGTCCACCGTGCGGGGCGAGATCTCGGCCGCGTACTGGTAGGAGACGCTCATCGTCCGGGTGGAGGTGCCGACGATGCCGAACCGGGCGGTCACCAGCCGCGGGAAGCCGGTCACGTCGACCCGGCAGCCGGCAACCCGGGCGCCGTCCGGCACGGTCGTGAGGCGGACGGGCGCACCGCAGCGGCGCGCCTCGGTCAGCCGCAACGCCTCCACCGCGACGGTCAGCGCCGTGTCCTGCGGCGCCCACACGCTGGCCCGCGCGTACAGGCCGGGGGCCGGCTTCCACTGCCGGACCTGGATCGGCAGCCCGTCGACGGTCGTGCTGCTGGTCCGGCCGTCGAACGCCGCTTCCTCGGCGAACATACTGATCTTGAAGGGCACCCCCTCGGCGCCGGACTCCCGTAGCGTCCGCGACGAGCGCGCCAGCTCGACGGTGACCTTTCGCCCGCCGCCGACGTCCAGCTGGGCGCTCTCCAGGCCCTGCGCCACCTCCCAGCGCAGGTAGCGGATTTTGGTGGTGTCGACGCCGAAGTGCAGCACTCCGGCATCGGTGCCGACGACCTCCGGCGCGGCCGCCGCTCCCGGCGCGGCCGGCATCAGCGGTGGCGCCGCCTCGGCCGGGATGGCCGGGATGGCCGGGCCGGCCGGGCCGGTGAACGGCCGGTCCAGGCCCGGCAGGGCCGGGACGACGGCGAGGCCGCCGAGCAGCGCGACCAGGGCGAGACCGCCACCGAGCACGGCCCGGCGACGGCGTAGCCGACGACGGCCACCCGTCACGGCCCCGGCGGTCAGCCGGTCGATGTCCACGTCTCCTTCGGCCTGCTCCCGCAGCACCGAGGCGATCCGCTGGTCGAGGTCGGTCACGGCCGGCTCCCCTTGGTCATCGGGACGCCGCAGCGCTCCCGGAGGTGGGCGAGCGCCCGCATCGCGTGGGTGCGGACGGTGACCGGGGAGCAGTCGAGGATCTGGGCGATCGTGGCGTCGTCGAGATCCTCGTAGTAGCGCAGCACCAGCACGGCGCGCTGGCGGTCCGGGAGGGCGCGGATCAGCCCCCACATCTCGTCCCGGTCCGCCGCCTCGCCACCGAGGTCCCCGCGCTGGGGCCGGTCGGCGAACGTGTCCACCGCCAGCTCGCGGTTGGACCGCCGCCGCCACCAGGACGTGTTCGCGTTGACGAGCATCCGGCGCACGTACACGTCGGGCCGGTCGGCCCGGGCGATCCTCCGCCAGTGCACGTACGCGCGGGCCAGCACGTCCTGCGTCAGGTCCTCGGCCCGGTGTGTGTCGCCGGTGAGCAGCCGGGCCAGGCGCAACAGCGCCGGGCCGCGGCTGCCGACGTACTCCTCGAATGTCACACCAGGAAGACGCCGTCACCGCCGCCGGGCGTTGACCGGGATCAGCGCCGGGTGTGGTCGCGGAAGCCCCGGCCGGACTTGCGGCCCAGGTAGCCGGCCGTGACCAGGTGCTCCAGCAGCGGGGCCGGGGCGAAGCCGGGCTCGCGCAGCTCCAGGTACAGCTCCCGCTGGATGGCCAGCGAGACGTCCAGGCCGACCACGTCGAGCAGCTCGAACGGACCCATCGGGTAGCCGCAGCCCAGCTTCATCGCGTAGTCGATGTCGTCGGCGGTCGAGTAGCTGGCCTCCAGCATCTTCACCGCGTCGTTCAGGTACGGGAACAGCAGCGCGTTGACGATGAAGCCGGACCGGTCGCCGCAGACCACGCCGGTCTTGCCGAGCTTCGCGCAGACCGCGCGGGCGGTGGCCGACGTCTCGGCGGAGGTGCGGATGGTCTGCACGATCTCCACCAGCGGCATGATCGGCGCCGGGTTGAAGAAGTGCAGGCCGACCACGTCGGCCGGGCGCTGGGTCGCCATCGCCACGTCGATCACCGGCAGCGACGAGGTGGTGGTGGCGAGCACGACGCCCGGCTTGCAGATCTCGTCGAGGCTGGCGAACAGCGCCTTCTTGACGCTCAGCTCCTCGATCACGGCCTCGACCACCAGGTCGACGTCGGCCAGGTGCTCCAGCGTCGCGGACCAGGTGATCCGGCCCAGCGCGTCGTCCCGGTCGGTCTCGCTGAGCTTGCCCCGCACCACGCCCTTGTTCAGCGAGGTCTTGACCGCCTCGCAGACCTTCGCGGACTTCTCCGCGCCCCGGGTCACCGAGATGACCTCGTACCCGGCCTTGGCGAACACCTCGATGATGCCGGTGGCCATGGTGCCGGAGCCGACCACGCCGACCTTCGCGATGGCGCGGGCGCCGTCGGCGAGCGCGGCGTCCGCGGCGAGCGGCGTGTACTCGTCGGGTACGACCTTCGGCGAGCCGGGCCGCTCGTAGGTGTAGAAGCCGCGGCCGGACTTGCGGCCCAGCAGCCCGGCGGTGACCATCTGCTTGAGCAGCGGGGCGGGGGCGTGCCGCCGGTCCCGGCCGCCGCGCCGGTACATGGTGTCGAGGATCTCGTACGCGGTGTCCAGGCCGATCAGGTCCATCAGCGCCAGCGGGCCCATCGGCAGGCCGCAGCCGAGCTTCATGGCGGCGTCGATGTCCTCGCGGGTGGCGTAGCGGGCCTCGAACATGCCGACCGCGTGGTTCAGGTAGCCGAACAGCAGCGCGTTGGCGATGAAGCCGGCCCGGTCGCTGATCGTCACGTCGACCTTGCCGAGCCGCTCGCAGAGCGCCTCCACGTCGGCGACCACGTCGGCGGAGGTGACCACCGTGCGGACCACCTCGACCAGCTTCATCACCGGGGCCGGGTTGAAGAAGTGGATACCGATGACCTGGTTGGGCCGGGTGGTGGCGACGGAGATCTCGGTGACGCTCAGCGAGGACGTGTTGGTGGCCAGGATCGCCTCGGGCTTGCAGACCCGGTCCAGCTCGGCGAAGATCCGCTGCTTGAGGTCCAGGTGCTCGGGCACCGCCTCGATCACCAGGTCCACGTCGTGCAGCGCGTCCAGCCCGACCCGGAAGTCGACCCGCGCGAGCAGGGCGTCCCGCTCGGCCTCGGCGAGCTTGCCCTTGGCGACCGCCCGGTCGGTGGAGCCGGTGAGCGTGGCCCGGCCGCGTTCCAGCGCCGCGTCGGAGATCTCGACGGCTGTGACGTCGACGCCGTTGCGGGCGAACACCTCCACGATGCCGGCACCCATGGTGCCCAGACCCACCACGCCCACCCTGGTGAACTCCCGCGCCACGACCGGCCTCCCCTGGCTCGACTCCGCCGTCCGCGACATGAACGGCCGCTAAGGTTATGCGCCGGAGTCTGCCACGTGACGCTGTGTTGTCGAGACGCCGTGGGATATTTCACGCACCGCGCCTCACCCGGTGGCGTTCTCCCCGGCCAGCGCCAGCAGTTCGGCGACGAACTCCGCCGGCCGCTCCAGGTGCGGGCTGTGCCCGCAGCCGGGCAGCACCACCTCGCGGTACGTCCCGCCGGCCGCCGCGTACCGGTCCAGCACCGCGCGGGTCTGCTCCACCATCGGCTGCGGCGGGCACTCCGCCTCACCCGGCCAGCCGGGCACCACGCCGAGCCGGCCGAGGTACGCCAGGTCGAACAGCGAGGTGTCCGAGACGATCACGTCGGCGTCCCCGCGTACCCAGGTCACCGGCGGCTTGACCGGCACGGCGACCAGCTCGTCGGCGAGCCGGAAGTGGGCCGGGGCCAGCGCGTTGAGGACGCCGCGCGGCCCGGCGGCGGTCCCCGGCCAGTGCGCCGAGGCGACGGCCGTGCCCGGGTAGTTGTCGTCGCCGGTGGCGGTGGTCAGCATGCTCTCCAGCAGCAGGTCCTCGTCGTCGCCGAGTGACGCCGGGTCGGCCACGTACGCGGCGCGCAGCACCGCCCGCGGGCTGGTCGGGCCGTCGGCGCTCCGGTCACCGGCGGCGAGCCGGGCCACGAAGTCGGGGTTCGCGCCGCCGGCGCCGGTGCCGGCGAAGTCGGGCGTGGTGGGGGTGCCGTCGAGGTCCCGGGTGCCGCCGAAGCCGTACGGGGACACCGGCGCCTCCAGCAGCAGCCCGGCCACCCGCTCGGGGTGGCCGACGAGCAGCCGCATCGCCACGCCCCCGCCCAGCGAGTGCCCGGCCACCACCGGCCGGGCGCCGGGCGCGAACAGCCCCGGGGCGTCCAGCAGCGCGGCCACGTCGTCGGCGAAGTCGTCGAGCCCTCGGGTGGCGTCGACCGGCGCGGTGTCTGTCTCGCCGTAGCCGCGCAGGTCGGGCGCCACCACCCGCAGCGTCTCCGGCAGCCGGGCGAGCAGCGGTTCCCAGAAGGCGGAGGAGGAGACGTTGCCGTGCACCAGCAGCACCGGTACGCCGTCCGGTGGACCGGCCACGCGGACCGCCTGGGTGATGCCGTTGGCCTGGACGGTGAGCCGTGCGCTGCGCATCCGCGCATGCTGGCACGGGCATCGGCCCTCGGTCCATGTGCCCCACCGACACACCGGCCCGCCGAGAGATGGGCGCCGGACCACCCCGCCCCCTCACCGCGTCGATCATGAGGTTGACGGCGACATATCGGACGCAGAACGCCGCCAACTTCATGATCGACCGGGCCTGGGAGCCCAACCCATCAGCGGCCCCGAGGGCCCGGCGGATGCCCGGAGGTCTAGCTGACGTCGGCCGGCTGCGCCTCGCGCGCCTCGATCGGCTGGCGCGGCCCGGGGACGGGCAGCGGCAGGGTGGGACGCTGGTCGCGGCGCAGCGCGCCGAAGCTCATCCCGACCGGGTCGGTCCGGGCCACGCCCGGGTCGTAGAGGCGCAGGTCGGTGCGGCCCAGCCGGACCACGTCACCGTCGGCGATCGCCACGCTGCCGGTGACCCGGGTGTCGTTGAGCCAGGTGCCGTTGGTCGAGCCGAGGTCGGTGAGCATCACCCCCTCCGGGGTGGCCCGGACGGTGGCGTGCCGCCGGCTCAGGTGCGGGTCGGCGAGCACGATGTCGGCGGTCGGCGCACGGCCGATCACCTGCGCGTCCTGGCCGACCCGGAACGTGAGCCCCCGCATCGCCCCGCCCGACACCGTCAGCAACGGCATCAGCTCAGGATGCTCCTCCATGGACAGTCGACCTCCACCCCACATCGCCCCGCGGCGTCAGCCTGCCACCTCACCGTAGTGGCTTGCACCACCGCGCGGTCACCCCCGCGACCCCGGCCGGTCATCTCCCGTTCGCCGTTTCGGACGGCACTAACGTCGATGCGACGGCTGATCGTCGGCGCAGCGTACGGCGCGTTCGACACCTACCGGCGAGTAATCCTCGGGTCTAGACTTCGGCCATGACCGCTGTACACGTGCCGGGCGCCCCGCTCATCTCCGAGGGTCTATTGGTCTCGACCAGCCCGGCCACCGGCGCCGAGGCAGGCAGATTCCCGCTGGCCGACGAGGCGGACGTGCGTGCCGCTGTCGACCGCGCCCGGGAGGCCGGCGACTGGTGGGCCGGGCTCGGCTTCGCCGGCCGGCGGGACCGCCTCCAGCGCTGGCGCGGCGTGCTCGCCCGGCGGATCGAGGAGCTGGCCGACCTGATGCACACCGAGGGCGGCAAGCCGGTCGGTGACGCCGTGGTGGAGATCCTCACCGCGCTGGAGCACATCGACTGGGCGGCCCGCAACGCCCGGCGGGTGCTCGGGCCGCGCCGGGTCCGCTCCCGCCTGATCCTCGCCGAGTTCACCGGTCACCTCGAATACCAGCCGTACGGCGTGGTCGGCGTCATCGGCCCGTGGAACTACCCGGTCTTCACGCCGATCGGCTCCGCCGCGTACGCGCTCGCGGCCGGCAACGCCGTGGTGTTCAAGCCGAGCGAGTACACCCCGGCGGTCGGTCAGTGGCTGGTCGACAGGTTCGCCGAGGTGGTGCCGGAGCAGCCGGTGTTCCAGGCGGTGCACGGGTTCGGCGCGGTCGGTGCCGCGCTGTGCCGCTCCGGGGTCGGCAAGGTCGCGTTCACCGGCTCGACCGCCACCGCGAAGCGGGTGATGGCCGCCTGCGCCGAGTCGCTCACGCCGGTGCTGCTGGAGGCCGGCGGCAAGGACGCGATGATCGTGGACACGGACGCCGACCTGGACGCCGCGGCGGAGGCGTGCGTGTGGGGCGGGCTCACCAACGCCGGCCAGACGTGCATCGGCATCGAGCGGGTCTACGCGGTCGACCAGGTCTTCGACACCTTCGTGGAGAAGGTGGTGGCGAAGGCCGGGCGGCTCACTGTGGGCGCCGACGGGTCCGACCTCGGCCCGATCACCATGCCGTCGCAGATCGACATCATCCGCCGGCACATCGACGACGCGCTCAGCCGGGGCGGCCGGGCCGTGCTCGGCGGCCCGGAGGCGGTCCAGCCGCCGTACGTGCACCCGACGGTGCTCGTCGACGTGCCGGAGGACTCGGCCGCCGTGCAGGAGGAGACGTTCGGCCCGACGCTCGTGGTCAACCGCGTCCGCGACGTGGACGAGGCGGTCGAGCGGGCCAACGCGCTGCCGTACGGGCTCGGGGGTTCGGTCTTCGGCCGGGCGCGGGCGGTGGCGGTGGCGCGGCGGCTGCGTTCCGGGATGGCCTCGGTCAACTCGGCACTGACGTTCGCCGGGATGTCGACGCTGCCGTTCGGCGGCACCGGCGAGTCCGGCTTCGGCCGCATCCACGGCGAGGAGGGGCTGCGCGAGTTCGGCCGGCCCAAGTCGGTCACCCGCCGCCGGGCCCGGTCGCTGCTGCCGGCGATGACGTTCGAGCGCACCCCGGCCGACGTCGCCCGCCTGGTCAAGATCGCCAAGCTGATGTACGGCCGGGGCCGCTGAGGCGGCGCCTCAGAACAGCGTCAGCTCGTCGCGCTCGATGCCGCGCAGCTTGTCGTAGTCGACCACCACGCACCGGATCCCCCGGTCGGTGGCGAGCACCCGCGCCTGCGGCTTGATCTCCTGCGCGGCGAACACCCCGGCCACCGGCGCGAGCAGCGGATCGCGGTTCATCAGCTCCAGGTAGCGGGTGAGCTGCTCCACGCCGTCGATCTCGCCGCGCCGCTTCACCTCCACCGCCACCGCGCCGCCGACCGCGTCCCGGCAGAGCAGGTCGACCGGCCCGATCGCGGTCATGTACTCGCGCCGGACCAGCGTGTACCCCTCCCCCAGCGTCGCCGGGTTCGCGGCGAGCAGCTCCTGGAGGTGCGCCTCGACGCCGTCCTTGCGCAGGCCCGGGTCCACGCCCAGCTCGTACGAGGTGTCCTGGAAGATCTCCTCCAGGGTGATGCGCAGCTCCTCGCCGGCCTTGTTCACCACCCGCCAGACGCCGGGCGCCTCCTCCAGCCGGCAGGGCGGGCTCATCCAGTTCAACGGCTTGTAGGCCCGGTCGTCCGCATGGATCGACACCGACCCGTCCGCCTTCACCATGAGCAACCGGGTAGCCGGGGGCAGGTGGGCCGAGAGCCGTCCGACATAGTCCACCGAGCACTTCGCAATCACCAACCGCACCCGCCGAGGGTAGCCGAGGCCCCCGCGGACGCCGACGAGCGCCACTGGCGTACCGGTGCCATATTGAGATCGTGCTCGAAGTCCTCACCGGTTCCGGCCTGGCCGCCTCGGCGGGCCTGAACGCCTACATCCCGCTGCTGCTGATGGGGCTGCTGTCCCGCTACACCGATCTGGTCGAGCTGCCGAGCGGCTGGCAGTGGCTCGGCAACGGCTGGGTGGTGCTGATCCTCGCCGTGCTGCTCGCGGTCGAGGTGGTGGCCGACAAGGTGCCAGTGGTCGACCACGTCAACGACGTGGTGCAGACGGTGGTCCGGCCGACCGCGGGCGGGCTCGCGTTCGGCGCGGGCGCCGGCTCGGAGACGGTCACAGTGAGCGACCCGGACACGTTCTTCTCCACCCATCAGTGGGTGCCGGTGGTGGTCGGCGTGCTGATCGCACTCGGCGTGCACCTGCTCAAGGCCGCCGCCCGGCCGGTCATCAACGCGACCACGGCAGGCGTGGGCGCGCCGGTGGCCAGCACCGCCGAGGACGCGACGAGCGTCGTCATGTCGGTGGTGGCGCTGCTGCTGCCGGTGCTGGTGCTGGTGTTCCTGGTCGCCCTGGTGTTCTTCGTACCGTGGCTGTTCCGCCGCCGCCGGGAGCGGCGCCGCGAGCGCGCCGCGGCCCGCGCCGCCGGCTTCCGCGTCTGACCCGCACCGACTCCCGAAACCCCTAAAATCGGGGCAAGACACCCAAGGAGGTACGGGAGATGACCGCGTCGTTGGAGATGCCCCGGGTCCAGGAGTGCGCCGTCCGGTCCTGCGCCTACAACCACACGAACGACTGCCACGCGTTCGCCATCACGATCGGCAGCAGCGACCACGCGCACTGCCACACGTTCGTGGAGATGCCGGTGCGCGGCGGCCTCGACCAGTTGGTCGCGCAGGTGGGCGCGTGCTCGCGCGCCGACTGCCGGCACAACGCCGACCTGGAGTGTCACGCCCCGGCCATCACCGTCGGCCCCGACATGGACATGGCCGACTGCATGACCTACGAGAGCCGCTGACCCGCCCGCGCGGACGCGGCGCCTGCTTTCGCGCGCGGTTGTTAAGAAGGGGCCCCTTGCCTACCGGAGGCGTTAATAAGGGGCCCTTCCTTTCACGACAGGGTGTTCGCCTCGCGGATCACTGTGACCAGATCGTCGATGATGCCGGTGAGCGCGAAGTCCTTCGGCGTGAACACCCGGGCCACCCCGGCTGCCCGCAGCGCCTCGGCGTCAGCCGCCGGGATGATCCCGCCCACCACCACCGGCAGGTCGCCCCGCCCGGCCGCGCGCAGCCCGTCCAGCACCGCCGGCACGGCGGCCAGGTGCGAGCCGGAGAGCACGGAGAGGCCGACCAGGTCGACGTCCTCCTCCACCGCCGCCGCCACGATCTGCCCGGCGGTCAGGCGGATGCCCTGGTAGACCACCTCGAAGCCGGCATCGCGGGCGCGTACCGCGATCTGCTCCGCGCCGTTGGAGTGCCCGTCCAGCCCCGGCTTGCCGACCAGCAGCCGCAGCCGCCCGCTGCCCAGCTCCCTGGCGGTCGCGACGACCCGCTCCCGCACCCCGGCGAGGGTCGCGTCACCGGCTGTCCCGACCGCCCCGGCCAGGCCGGTCGGCGCGCGGTACTCGCCGTACACCTGGCGCAGCGCGCCCGCCCACTCGCCGGTGGTGACACCGGCCCTGACACATCCGAGCGTCGCCGGCATCAGGTTCGCCGTGGTGGCGGCATCGGCGCGCAGCCGGTCCAGCGCGGCCTCGACCGTCGCCGCGTCCCGGTCGGCCCGCCACCGGCGTACGCCGTCGGTGGCCGCCTCCTCGACGGCCGGGTCCACCTGCTCGATCGCCTCCGCGCCGGCCGCTGTGAGCGGCGACGGCTCGGTCTCGGTGAACCGGTTGACGCCGACCACCACGTCCGAGCCGGACTCCATCCGGCGGCGCCGGTCGGCGAGCGAGGCCACCAGCGCGCTCTTGAGGTAGCCGGACTCGACGGCGGTGACCACGCCGCCCATCTCCAGCACCTTCTCCAGCTCGACCCGGGCACCGGAGACGATCTCGTCGACCAGCGCGGTCATCACGTGTGAGCCGGCGAACAGGTCCGGATACTCCAGCAGGTCCGACTCGTACGCCAGCACCTGCTGCATGCGCAGCGACCACTGCTGGTCCCACGGGCGGGGCAGGCCCAGCGCCTCGTTCCAGGCGGGCAGCTGCACCGCGCGGGCACGGGCGTCGCGGGACAGCGTGACGCCGAGCATCTCCAGCACGATCCGCTGGATGTTGTTCTCCGGCTGCGCCTCGGTCAGGCCCAGCGAGTTGACCTGGACGCCGTAGCGGAACCGGCGCTGCTTCGGGTTCTCCACGCCGTAGCGGTCGCGGGTGATCTCGTCCCAGAGCGCGCCGAACGCGCGCATCTTGGCGATCTCCTCGACGAAGCGCACCCCGGCGTTGACGAAGAACGAGATCCGCTGGACGACGTCGCCCATCCGCTCGGGCGGCACCTGACCGGAGTCGCGCACGGTGTCCAGCACGGCGACGGCGGTGGCCAGCGCGAAGCCGACCTCCTGCACCGGCGTCGCGCCGGCCTCCTGGAGGTGGTACGAGCAGATGTTCACCGGGTTCCACCGGGGCATCTCGCGCAGCGTGTACGCGATCACGTCGGCGGTCAGCCGCAGCGAGGCCGCCGGCGGGAAGATGTACGTCCCCCGGGACAGGTACTCCTTGATGATGTCGTTCTGCGTGGTGCCGGCGCAGCGGCTCAGCTCCGCGCCCTGCTCGGCGGCGACGGTGCCGTAGAGGCCGAGCAGCCACATCGCCGGGGCGTTGATGGTCATCGAGGTGTTCATCTCGGCCAGCGGGATGCCCTCGAACAGCGCCCGCATGTCACCCAGGTGCGCCACCGGCACGCCGACCCGGCCCACCTCGCCGGCGGCCAGCTCGTGGTCCGGGTCGTACCCGGTCTGGGTGGGCAGGTCGAAGGCGACCGACAGGCCGGTCTGCCCCTTCGCCAGGTTGCGGCGGAAGAGCGCGTTGGTGGCCGCGGCGGAGGAGTGCCCGGCGTACGTGCGCATCACCCACGGGCGGTCCCGCTCGGGCAGCCGTCCCGGCATCGCGTCGTCCATGGCCGGAGTTTAAGTTACCGTTCAGTAAAAGGGAGTGTGGAAAACCACACAACCCGATGCCCGCACCGGTGGGCCGGCGGGCGGCCGGCCCACCGTACGGGTCATTCGCTGCGGGCGGTCTCCGGGCCGGTGATCCGTTCCAGCAGCGGCAGGGTGGCGGCGACGACCGCGAGGCAGCCCAGGACGCCGAGGGCCGTCACCGCGGCGAACCCGATCCCCGGCAGGCGCAGGTCGTACTGCATCTGCGCGCGCAGGAACAACTGCGCGGCGACCAGTCCCATCCCGACCGCGACCACGGCGACGGTCAGCAGCGGCACCACGCTCTCCACTGCCACCACCCGGCGCAGCAGCCGTACCGGGGCGCCGCTGAGCCGGAGCAGGCTGAACGGCCGCTTCCGTTCACTGAGGCCGGCCGCCACTGCGACGGCCAGGCTGCATCCGGCGAGCACGAGACCGGCCGCCACGACGATGTCGGCCAGCCGCTGCCAGCCCCGCATGGTGTCGGCGAAGTCGGCCTCGAAGTCGCCTGGCACGTTCGGCGCCACGAAGAAGGCGGGGAACGCCGCTTCGAGGACCGTCCGGGCCCGCTCCACAGCGACCGGGTCCGCCGCCTCGACCGCCACCGAGCCCGCCGGGAGCCCCGCGAGGGCCGCCGGGTCCACCGGGGACGACGGCCAGATCCGGTCGGCCGAGGCGGACCCCCGCCAGGGGATCAGGTCCGGCGGCACCTCGGCGACGCTCGCCCCCGGAGCGCACCGTCCGTAGGCGGGCGGGATGTCCGCGCAGGCGATCACGCCGAAGTCGCGGCCGTTCTCGCGTACCGGGTTCTCCCGCACGAGCACCGGGTTGCGGACGCCGGGAATCGCCGCCAGGTCGGCCGGCAGCGTGCCGGGTACCGGCGGGTCGTCCGTCAGCACCATCGACAGCCGGCCGGCCTCCAGGGAACCCCGGGGTGCGGGACCGCGCTCGTACGTGATCGTCCCCATCACCCCGACCGCCACCGTCGTGACGAACAGCGCGAGCATCACCCCGCCCACCGCGCGGAACCCGGCGGCCGGGTTGTCGGCGAGCCGGCGCGCGGCGATGAGCGCGGCGGGCCGGCCGGCGCGAGCGGCCATCGCCCGGGCGCCGACCATGGTCAGCCACGGCCCGGCCGCGATCAGCCCGACCATGACCAGCAACAGCGCGGGCAGGAACAGCGCGGTCTGACCGTCCGAGGTGGGCGGCCGGTACACCAGGGCGAAGCCCAGCCCGGCCAGGCCGAGCGCGAGCGGGATCAGCCGGTATGCACGGGGCGGCCGGGGCGTGACCCGGCGGGTGACGCCGAGCGGGGAGATCCGGACCCGGCGCAGCGCGATCCAGGCCGCAGCCGCCGCGCCCGCCGGCACGCCCACCGCCACCACGAGGGCCTCCGGCGCCCCGACGGCCATGTCCTCCGGGAAGAACGGCATGCCGGTGAACGGGATGCCGGCGAGCTGCCCGCGGAGCGCGAAGAACATCGCGAAGCCGACCGCCGCGCCGGCCGCCGCCGCGAGCGCGGCCTCGACGGCCGCGATGGCCGAGATCTGCCGGGGCGTGGCACCGACCAGCCGCATGGCGGCGAACCGCTGCTCCCGGCGGGCGGCGCCGAGCCGGGTCGCCGTGCCGATGAAGACGAGTACGGGGAACAGCAGGCCGCCCGCCACCACGCCGAGGATGAGGTCGACCGCGGCCCCGGGCAGCGGAGCGCTGTTGCCGTCGAGCCGGGTGACCTTCCGGACCTGGTCGAGCCCGCCCACCTGCTCCGGAGTGCCGCCGACCAGGACGAGCAGGGTGTCCGGCGAGGTGAGCGCCGCCGGCCCGACGACGCCGAGGTCCCGGCCCGGATAGCGGTCGGCGAGCTGGTCGGCGGGGACGGTCGCCAGCAGCTTCCGCAACGCCGGGGAGGCGTAGAACTCCCCAGGCCCCGGGGCTCGGGGAACACCGACCGGCGTGGGCGCGTCCGGGCCGGTCGCGGCGACGTCGACGCGGATGATCTGGTCGCCCCGGAAGTAGTCGGTCCGGGTGGACCACAGCAGCGGGTCGGCGGCCCCGTCGGCCGTCTCCTGCGGGTACATCGACGCGTAGCGCGTGAGCTGGGCGTCGGCGGCGTGCACACCGGCGAGCGTGGTGAGCAGCAGCCCGGTGCCCACAGCGACGGCGGCGGCGATGGCGACCAGCCGGACCAGCGCCTCCCGCCCACCGGCGACGGCGAGCCGGAGCGCGAGCCCGATCACGAGACGACCCCGGCGGGGGCGTTGACCCGGCCGTCGCGCACCATGACCTCGCGGTCGGCGTACGCGGCGATGCGCGCCTCGTGCGTCACCAGGACGACAGTGGTGCCACGCTCGCGGGCGGCGTCCACGAGCAGCGTCATCACCTCCTCGCCGGTGAGCGAGTCGAGCGCGCCGGTGGGCTCGTCGGCGAACAGCACACGGGGCTCGGCGACCAGACCGCGGGCCAGCGCGACCCGCTGGGCCTGCCCGCCGGACAGTTCGCCGGACCGGCGGTGCTCCAGGCCGGCCAGGCCGAGCCGCTCGAACCAGCCCCGGGCGGCGCGCAGCGCCGGAGTGCGGCGGACGCCGCGCAGCAGCAGTGGCAACGCCACGTTCTCCGCCGCGGTGAGTTCCGGCACGAGCTGCCCGAACTGGAAGACGAAGCCGAAGCTGTCGCGGCGCAGCGTGCTGCGGTCGGCCTCGCCGAGGGTGTCGATCCGGGTGCCGTCGAACCGGACCTCGCCGGAGTCGGGGCGCAGGATGCCGGCCAGGCAGTGCAGCAGCGTCGACTTGCCGGAGCCGCTCGGTCCCATCACGGCGACGACCTCACCGGCCGACACGGCGAGGCTCGCGCCGCGCAGGGCGGGTGTCTCGCCGAACGCGTACGTGACGTCCCGGCCCTCGATCATCGGGCTCATGGCCGAACCGCCTTTCTCAGGGCGTCCAGCCGGGCGCCCGTCGTCTCGATCCACCGCAGGTCCGCCTCCAGGTGGTAGAGGCCGTGGTCGGCGAGCATCACGTCGACGAGTTCGCCGCTGCGTTTGATCTCGGTGAGTTCGCGCATCCGGCGCAGGTGGGCGGCGCGCTGGGTGTCCAGGTACTCCTCGGCCGGGCGGTCGAGCATCAGCGCGAGCACGACCTTGGTGAACAACAGGGTCTGGAGGTGCGGTTCCGGCTCGACCGGCTCGGTCAGCCAGTGCTCGACCTCGGTGGCGCCCCGGTCGGTGATGACGTAGCGCTTGCGGTCCGGCCCGGCACCGGGAGCGACGTCGCCGACCACCACCTTGCCGTCGCGGGCCAGCCGGCTCAGCGTCGAGTAGACCTGCCCGTACGGCAGCGGCTTGCCGCGCCCGAAGAAGGTGTCGTAGTCGCGCTTGAGGTCGTAGCCGTGGCTCGGTTCGCGTTCGAGCAGCCCGAGCAGGGTCAGGGGAACCGTCATGACCAGAGACTACACTGAGTGTATACCCCGCGTATATAGCTGACCCGGCAGTGGAACGGGCGACCGCACGACGCACACTTGACGTCATGGAGAACGAGCTCGCGATTTCCGTGCGAGGGCTGCGCAAGGCGTACGGCGACAACGTCGCGGTCGCGTCGGTGGACCTGGACGTCCGCCGGGGCGAGGTGTTCGCTCTGCTCGGCCCCAACGGCGCCGGCAAGACCACCACGGTCGAGATCCTGGAGGGCTACCGGCAGCGCGACGCCGGCGAGGTACGCGTCCTCGGCGCCGACCCCGCCCACCCCGACGCCGGCTGGCGCTCCCGCGTCGGCATCGTGCTCCAGGGCACCGGCGAGTTCGACGAGCTCACAGTCGGCGAGGTGGTCCGCCACTTCTCCGGCTTCTACGCCGACGCCGACGACCCGGACAAGGTGGTCGAGCGGGTCGGGCTGGGGGCCAAGGCCAAGGCGCGTACGCACACGCTCTCCGGCGGGCAGAAGCGCCGCCTCGACGTGGCGCTGGGCATCATCGGCCGCCCCGAGCTGCTCTTCCTCGACGAGCCGACCACCGGCTTCGACCCGGAGGCCCGGCGCGAGTTCTGGGAGCTGATCCGGGACCTGTCCGCCGCGGGCACCACGATCGTGCTCACCACCCACTACCTGGACGAGGCCGAGGCGCTCGCCGACCGGGTCGGCGTGATCGCCGCCGGACGGGTGATCGAGGTCGCCCCGCCGAACGCGCTGGGCAACCGGCAGGAGTCGCTGGCGACCGTCTCCTGGCGTACCCCCGACGGGACGCCGGCCTCGGCGGAGACCGCGACGCCGACGGCGCTGGTGGCCGACCTGGCCGCGCGCTTCGGCGGCGAGGTGCCCGGCCTGACGGTGACCCGGCCGACCCTGGAAGACGTCTACCTGCGGATGATCGGACACTCATGACCACCACGACGAAGCCGGCGGCCCCGGTCGCCGCCACCTCCGCCCGGCGGTCCGGGGCGGGCGCGCTGGCGCTGCGTCAGGGGCGGCTGGAGATCACCCAGTTCCTGCGCAGCCGGGAGTCCGTCGTGTTCACGATGGGCTTCCCGATCATCATGATCCTGATCTTCGCGGCGATCTTCAGCGACGAGATCGCCCCCGGGGTCAGCTACACCCAGTACTTCATCACCGGCATGATCGCGACCGGCCTGATGACCGTGAGCTTCCAGAACCTCGGCATCTGGATCCCGATCGAGCGGGACCGGGGCGTGCTCAAGCGCTACCGCGGCACGCCGATGCCGAAGTGGGTCTGGTTCGCCGGCAAGGTGATCATGGTGGTGGTCATCGGCATCGCCGAGACCGCGCTGCTGCTCGCCGTCTCGGTGGCGATGTTCGACCTGCAACTGCCGCAGACCACCGGCAAGTGGCTGACGTTCGCCTGGGTCGCCGTCCTCGGCGTCACCGCCTGCACGCTGTGCGGCATCGCCATCTCGTCGCTGGCCCGCACCGCCCGCAGCGGCTCGGCCGTGGTCACCCCGGTCGCGCTGGTGCTCCAGTTCATCTCCGGCGTGTTCTTCGTCTTCACCAGCCTGCCCACCTGGATGCAGCAGGTCGCGGCGATCTTCCCGCTCAAGTGGATGTGCCAGGGGCTGCGCTCGGTCTTCCTGCCGGACAGCTTCGGCGCCCGGGAGCCGGGCGGCTCGTTCGAGCTGGGCACCGTCGCCCTGGTGCTGGGCGCGTGGTGCGTCATCGGCCTGGTGCTCTGCCTGACCACGTTCCGCTGGACCACCAAGCGCGACGGCTGAGGTGTAAGGAAGGGCCCCCTCTTAGGGCCTGTCCTGTCGATCATGGAAGCCAGATGATGGCGGCGATGAGGATCAGGCTGGCTCGGTAGAGGGATGCGCGTTTGGCGTAGCGGGTGGCCAGGTCACGCCATTGCTTGAGTCGGTTGAAGCAGCGTTCCACGACGTTGCGTTTGCGGTAGGTCGCCTTGTCGAAGGCGGGTGGTCGCCCGCCGGTGCTGCCCTTGGCGGCGCGGCGGGCGATCTGGTCGCTGCGTTCGGGGATGACGTGCCGGATCCCGCGTTGGCGCAGGGCTCGACGGGTGGAGTCATGGGCGTAGCCCTTGTCCGCGATCAGCACGTCCGGACGTTTGCGGGGCCGGCCCGGTCCGGGCTGGTTGACGCGGATCGCGTCGAGCAGGGCGAGGAGCTGGGGGTTGTCGCCGGCCTGGCCCGGGGTGAGCAGGATCGACAACGGCCGGCCGCGTCCGTCGACTGCGAGGTGGATTTTCGTGCTCAGTCCTCCGCGTGATCGGCCGATGGCCTCGCCATCTTGCGCACCAGGCGTCGCCGGACTTGTCGGGGAGCCCCCTTTTTGCGGGCGCCAGCGGCATGCTGATGCGCCCGCACGATCGACGAGTCGATGCTGATCGTCCACTGCACCGGTGTGCCGTCGTCGTGCACCTGCGCCGCCGCGAGGATCCGATCCCATGTCCCGTCGGCGCTCCACCGACGCAGCCGCTCATGGCAGGTCTTCCACGGCCCGAAACGTTCGGGCAGGTCACGCCACGGCGCACCCGTGCGCAGCTTCCACAAAATCCCGTTGATGACCTGCCGGTGATCTCGCCACCGCCCACGAGCACCGCCCGGCTCCGGTAGCAGCGGCGCGATCACCGCCCACGCCTCATCGGTCAACTCACCACGACGCACCACCGACACATCGTCAACGACCAACCCCTACAAGATCGGCAGGACACGCCCTAACGCCTGCGGTAGAGGAAGGGCCCCTTCTTAACGCGCGCCTCGCGGTGGCACACTCGCCGGCATGGCATCGACGCTGACCCGGCGTACCCTGCTCGGCGCCGCCGCCGGCGTGGCCGGCGCCGCTGTGGTCGGCGGCCTCGCCGCCCGGCAGCTCTCCGACCCTCGCCCGGGACCGGCACCGGCCCTGCCGGACGCGCCGGCCGGCGACGAACGGCTCATCCGCATCGCGTCCGGCGCGCGCGGCCGCGAGGTGGACTTCTGGACGGCCGTGCCCGACGGGTACGGCGACGGCCGCGGCCTGCCCGTCTGCCTGGTGCTGCACGGCGCATCGGCCACCCCGCGCGACTACGGCCGGTTCGGGCTGGCCCGCTTCCTCACCGACGCGGTACGCCGCGGCGCCCCACCGTTCGCGCTCGCGGGCGCCACCGGCGGGCGGCTGTCCTGGCGCGCCGCCGGTGACGACGACCCGCAGCGGATGGTGCGCGAGGAGGTGCCCACCTGGTGCGCCCGGCGCGGGTTCGACAGCAGCCGGCTGGCCGTGTGGGGCTGGTCGATGGGCGGCTTCGGCGCGTTGCTGCTCGCCGAGACGTACCCGAAGTGGCTGCGGATGACCGCGGCCTTCTCCCCCGCGGTCAGCGCCGGCGACGCGGTCTTCACCGGCGTGGAGAGGCTGCGCGGCACCCCGGTCGGGCTCTGGTGCGGGCGGCAGGACAATTTCCTGAAGGACGTCCGCGCGCTGGCCCGGGCGCTGCCCGAGGAGCCGGTACGCGCCGCCTGGGCCGACGGGCGGCACAACTTCGGCTACTGGGGCACAGTCATCCCGGACGCGTTCGCGCTGATCGGCGCCGCGCTCAACCCGCCCCGGACGTGAACCGCCCCCGCACGTGAACCGCCCCCGGCCGCGCGGGCCGGGGGCGGAACGACGGGCCGGTCAGTACGAGTAGAAGCCCTGGCCGGTCTTGCGGCCCAGGTCGCCGGCGGTCGCCATGCGCTGGAGCAGCTCCGGCGGGAAGAACTTCTCGTCGGCGGTGTCGGTGTAGATGTTGCGGGTGGCGTTGAGCAGCACGTCCACGCCGGTCAGGTCGACCGTCGCGAGCGGGCCCATGGCGTGGCCGAAGCCCAGCTTGCAGGCAGTGTCCAGGTCCTCGGCGGAGATCACGCCGGACTCGACGAGCTTGACCGCCTCCATCGCCAGCGCACAGATCAGACGGGTGGTGACGAAACCGGCGATGTCCCGGTTGACCACCACGACGGTCTTGCCGATCTCCTCGGCGAACGACTTGACCGTCTCCATGGTCGCGTCGCTGGTCTTGTAGCCACGTACCAGCTCGCAGAGCTTCATCATCGGCACCGGCGAGAAGAAGTGCGTGCCGACGACCGACTCCGGGCGCTCGGTGGCGGTGGCGATCTGGGTCACCGGGATGGCCGACGTGTTGGTGGCGAGCACCGCGTCCGCCTTGCAGATCTTGTCGAGCGCGCGGAACACCTCGTGCTTGATCTCGATCTTCTCGAAGACCGCCTCGACCACGATGTCCGCGTCGGCGGCGGCCTCCAGGTCGGTGGTCGGGGTGATCCGGCCCAGCGTCGCCTCGACGTCGGACGCCTCGATCTTGCCCTTCTCGGCGAACTTCGTCAGCGACTTCCGGATGCCGTCCACACCGCGCTTCGTGGCCGCGTCGTCGATGTCGCGCAGCGTCACCTGCCAGCCCGCCTGCGCCGCCACCTGGGCGATGCCCGAGCCCATCAGCCCGGCACCGACGACCGCGAGTCGACCCGCCATCTGCTTCTCCCTCGCCGTGTTCTGCAACGTCTGGGAGAACCCTACTTAACGAGGGATAAGCCCCGGCCGTCAGATGGCCAGGTCCGGCTCCTCCGGCGCGGTGCCGCGCTCCACCTCGACGCCGAGCGCCCGCAGGTCGGCCACGAAGTCCGGATAGCCCCTGTCGACGTGGTGCACGTGCGAGACCTCGGTGAGGCCGTCGGCGCAGAGCCCGGCGATGATCAGGCCGGCACCGGCCCGGATGTCGGTCGCGCGTACCGGGGCGCCGGACAGCCGCTCCCGGCCGCACACCAGGGCGTGGTGACCGTCGGTACGGATCTCCGCGCCCAGCCGCATCATCTCGTTGGCGAACATGAACCGGCCGTCGAAGATGTTCTCGGTGATCAGCGAGCCGCCCTCGCTGACCGCCGCCAGCCCGATCGCCATCGGCAGCAGGTCGGTTGCGAAGCCCGGGTAGGGCAGCGTGACCACGTCGACCGCCCTCGGGCGGTCGTCCATGCGTACCCGGAAGGCGTCGCCTCGCGTCTCCACCAGGCCGCCGGCCGCGACCAGCTTGTCCAGCGCGACCTCCAGGTACGCCGGGTCCAGGCCGGTAACCGTCACGTCGCCGCGGGTCATCGCGGCGGCGAACGCCCACGTGCCGGCCACGATCCGGTCCCCCACCGTGGCGTGCCGGACCGGCCGCAGCTCGGGTACGCCGACGATGTGCAGCGTCGACGTGCCGGCCCCCTCGATCCGCGCGCCCATCCGGTTCAGCATCGTGCAGATGTCGACGATCTCCGGCTCCCGGGCCGCGTTGTCGATCGTCGTGGCGCCCCGAGCCAGCACCGCCGCCATGACCAGGTTCTCGGTCGCGCCCACGCTCGGGAAGTCCAGCACGATGTCGGCACCGTGCAGCCCGCCCGGCGCCTCGGCGATGACGAAGCCGTGCTCACCGGAAATCTCCGCGCCCATCCGGGCCAGCCCGGCGATGTGCATGTCCAGACCGCGCGAGCCGATGGCGTCGCCGCCCGGGTGGGCCACCCGGACGTACCCCCGGCGGGCCAGCAGCGGGCCGAGTACGCAGATCGACGCGCGCAGCCGCCGCACCAGGTCGTAGTCGGCTTCCGCGCCGGGCCGCTCCGGCACGTCGATGAGCACCGACCGGGACCGCTCCACACCGCCGTGGGCCACCATCGGGTCGACCGGGTCGTCCGGCCCGAAACGTACGCCGCAACCGAGCCGCCGCAGCACCTCGCCCATGATCGCGATGTCGGTGATCCGGGGCACGTTGGTGATCAGGCTGCGGCCGGGCGCGAGCAGCGCGGCGGCCATCAGCTTCAGCGCGGAGTTCTTCGCACCCACCACGTGCACGGTGCCGGCGAGCCGGGCGTCACCGCGTACCCGGATGACGTCGACGTCGTTGACCGCCGGATCTCCCGCGTCCCCCGGCCCCACCGGGCTCGGCCGGGCCGGGATGGTCAGGTCCGGTATCCGTAGGCTGTGCGTCATGGCCGTCCACCTCACGCGCATCTACACCAAGGCCGGCGACGCCGGCATGACCAGGCTGAGCAACAACGAGCAGGTGCCGAAGACCGATCCGCGCATCGCCGCGTACGCGGACGTGGACGAGTGCAACGCCTCGATCGGCGTCGCGCTCGCCCTGGGGCAGCTCTCGGACGAGCTGCGGGCCGTGCTGGAATCCGTGCAGAACGACATGTTCGACGTCGGCGCGGACCTGGCGACGCCTGTGGAGCCGGATCCGAAGTACCCGCCGCTGCGGGTGACCGAGGAGTACGTCGAGCGCCTCGAGGGCTGGTGCGACGAGTACAACGCGCGCCTGAGCAAGCTCGACTCCTTCATCCTCCCCGGCGGCACCGCGGGCGCGGCACTGCTGCACGTGGCACGGACGACCGCCCGGCGCGCCGAGCGTGCGGCATGGGCGCTGGTCACACACGACCCCGATCGGACCAGTCCCCTCCCGGCAAAGTATCTCAACCGGCTCTCCGATTTGCTCTTTATCCTGTCAAGAACGGCAAATCCGGACGGCGACGTGCTATGGGTGCCGGGCGGGAAGCGCTGACCATCGGCGGCCTCCATCACGTGGAGGTGTGGGTACCCGACCTGGCAGCGGCCAGTCGTTCCTGGGGCTGGCTTCTCGGCGAACTGGGCTGGACGCCGTACCAGGACTGGCCCGCCGGCCGCTCCTGGCGGCTCGGCGCCACATACGTCGTGCTGGAGGAGTCACCCGCGCTCACCGGCCGCACCCACGACAGGTGCGCGCCCGGCCTGAACCACCTGGCCTTCCACGCCGGCCCGCCGGCCGCCGTCGAACGCCTGGTCGCTGCCGCTGGAGAGTACGGCTGGACGCTGCTGTTCCCGGACCGGCACCCACACGCGGGTGGCCCGGACAGCTACGCCGCCTACCTCACCGACGGGCAGGGGTACGAGGTCGAGTTGGTCGCGGAGACGTGAGAAGGCCGGCACCCCGTTGGTTCGGGGTGCCGGCCTTCAGCTTGGTCTGACTTGTTGGTCTTAGCTGTTCCAGTGCTGGGCGACGAGGTCGGCGGCCTGCTGCTCCCACTGGGCGTAGTGGTCCGGGTAGGCCGACACCTGGACGGTCTGGGCGGCCTTGGTCAGCGGCATGTCCTGCCAGCCGTCGACCTGCTTCAGACCCTTCAGGAACGCGGTGGTGGAGTATTCGGGGTCGGTGATCTGCTCCACCGTGCCCCAACCACTGGACGGGCGCTGCTGGAACAGGCCCTGCGAGTCGTGATCGTTACGGTCACCGAGGTGGCCGAGGTTCTCCAGCTTCGACTCCTGCAACGCCGTCGCGATCGACACGACCGCGGCGCGCTCGTCCATGCCGGCCTTCTTGGTGGCGGCAATGATCGCCTTCACATTGGCGGTCTGCTCGTCGTTGAGGTCGATGCGCGACTGCTCACCCTGCACACCGTGCGGGATCAGCTTGTCACCCTGCACACTCACACTGACCGGCTTGGTGTGGGTGGTGTCCGCCGCGTGCGCAGCCACCGGACCGGCGAACACGCCACCGGTGAAAGCCAGACCAGCAACACCCAGAATGCTCTTACGCAGAATCGTGTTCATGGAGGGCTCCATTCGGGGGATCGACGCCCACACCGACAGGGGGGCCGGCGCGGGTGCGAGCACCGTCAGGCGCTCAAAAAAGTCTTCGGGGGGATCGGCTGCTCGCGAGGGTCGGGGGTGCCTCGTCGCGGCGCCGGAAGCATGTTCAACGACCCGCCACCCGCCACCATTCCCCGGGGGCACCACACGCCTCCGGAGAGCAGGCGCGGGGGTTCACGTCGTCGGAACCGTGTTCAACGACCAGCCGGCCAGGATGATTCCCCGCGGCTCACGTCGCCGGAACCGTACTCAACGACCAGCCGCCCCGGGGTGATTCCCAAGGCCTTGCAGATGCCACCCCGCTCGCGGGGCGAGCCTTGCTCGGTCGTTCACCCGGTTACAACGCCACCCACCCGCCCGCGATTCCACTCCCAGAGTGCCACCCACCACCCCCGAACCGGACACCTCAGCCCAAAACGGCATGGATCGCACCACACGCACCCGCCCCGCGCCGTCGATCATGAAGTTGACGCCGACAAACCGGACACCAAACACCGCCAACTTCATGATCGACCCCGAGCCAGGCACGGCTGGCCCGGGGCGGGCTGGCCCGAGCAGGGCTGGCCCGAGCGGGGGCGCGACGCCAATCGGGTCGCCCGCACGACCACCCGCGCGATCTTGCAGTTCGAGCCCTCTGGGCGTCTCATTTGCGAGGTTTGCCGGGCACCAATGTGCAAGATCGCGGGAGGCGCCGGGAAGGGTGCGGCGATCTTGGAGTTGTGGTGCCTCACTAACGGCGCGAACCGGGCATTTCCTGGCGCCACAACTCCAAGATCGGCGTCAGCGGCGGCGACCCGGCACGACCCCCGTGACCGGTTGACGGGGTGTTGGGGTGAGGGTCAGGCGGCGGGCCAGTCCTGGGAGGCCAGACGCGGCGAGGCCGCCCCGGGTGGGGCGGCCTCGAGCCAGGACAGGAATCCGGTGACCGTGGATCGCGCCATGGCGATCTCGATCGGCGCGTGGTGGCTGGTACAGCGCAGGATCACCCACTCGGCGGGCATCGACATGCGCTCCTGCCCCTCGGGCAGCCGGCGGCGCTCGACCGCCAGCCCCTTGCGGGAGAGCACCCGCTTGGGGCGCAGCGCGAAGCTGAACATGCGGTACCAACGGAGTTCGTCGCCCACGAAGCGACCGAACCCGGGTGACCAGCCACGACCGTCGAGGATCGTGTTGACCCGGACGCTCAGCCGGATGATGCCACCGCTACGCGTGAACAGGGCCCGCCGGATGAAGAGGATCAGAAGCGCGACGACGACGATCGCGAAGCCGATTCCGATCCCTTCGACGATCTCCATCGGCGGGTCGGCTCAGCGGGCCGGGGTGGCGGGGGTTGCGCTCTCGGCGAGGACTGTGACGCCCTCACCGGTCACCGACAGGAAGCCGCCGGCCACGTCGTACGCGATCTGCTGGCCACCGGCCTGCTTGATGCGTACCTGGCTGGGTTCGGCGAGCTGGCCGAGCAGCGGTGCGTGCCCAGGCAGCACACCGAGCTCACCCTCGGTCGTCCGGGCGACGACCATCTCGGCCTCGCCGGTCCAGACCTTCTCCTCGACGGCTACGAGCTCGACGTGAAGCTGCTGTGCCACGCTGTCTCCTTGCTGCGGCGGCGGATTGCCGAAAGTCTAGTCGCGACCCCGCAGCCCACCCAACGCGGGTGGTGAGAGCCGGACCACCACGGTCCCGCACCCGCTCAGGCTACTTGGTCTTCTGCTTGAAGTCGGGGTGCTCCAGCAGGAATGCGTCGAGCTGTTCGGTACGCAGGGCGGTGAAGAAGTCCTCCGCCGGTTCGAGCAGTTGCTCACCCCGGTAGTTGCTGCCGGTACCGATCGGGCCGCCCGGCAGCTTGATCGTCTCGATCGCCTCGGGCCGGATGTCCTTCAGGGCCAGCCCGAAGTCGACCACGCTGTTGCCGCGGCCGTTGAACACCAGCGACTTCCCGGCCGCGCGCAGCACCCGGTCCAGCTTGACCGGGTTGGCCACCACGTCGGCGCTGAACGCCTGGCTCACCATCGCCTTGACGAACTGCTGCTGGTGCCGCTGCCGGCCGTAGTCGGCGTCCGGCACGCCGTTCTTCGGGTAGCGCTGCCGGACGTAGTCCAGCGCCTGCCAGCCCTTGAGGTGGGCGTTGCCCTTCTTGTACACGGCCTGCGGCCCGAGGTAGCCACCACCGCCGGGCTTGAGCTGGCGCGGCGTGCCGTCCGGCTGGAGGTGCTCCGAGCGCACCTCCCGCTCGATGTACATGTCGACGCCGCCCATGGCGTCGACGATCTTCTTGAACCCGCTGAAGTTGATGATCGCACCGGCGTCGAAGCGCTTGATGCCGGTGACCTCCTGCACGGTGTTGGCGAGCAGCTCGAAGCCCTGCGGGGTGCTGGGGTTCTGCCCCGGCACGTTGCTGCCGTGCGACATGGCCGCGTTGAGCCGGTCGTTGGCGCCCGAGTAGTCGGCCTTGGGGAACTCCGGGATGTCCACCCGCAGGTCACGCGGCAGCGAGAAGAGGTAGCCGCGGTCCATGGTGGCGGGCACGTGCAGGACCATGATCGAGTCGGCGAGCGGGCGGGCGGTCGCGGTCCGGGGGTCCACGCCGACGAGCAGGATGTTGAGCGGGCCCTTGATGTCGCTCTTCTTCTCGTTGGCGCCGGCGGCCTGGTCACCGAAGAGGTCGGCCTTGCCCACCGATCCCTCGTAGCGGGCGACGAGGGCGCGCGAGCCGATCAGCACGGAGCCGCTGAGCACCACCATGACGATGCCCAGGATCGTGCAGACGCGGGCCCACCGGGGCACGCCGCGCCACATGGACCGCTTCCCGCGATCCGCGCCGCCCTTACCGCCCACGAGCATCTCCAATCGTCGCGCCCACGGGTAGGAAGACGGGCGCGGGGGTCCGTTTGGTTGCAGAGATCAACGGCCGGATGTGAAGTCGTGTCAGGAACGGTACCGCGCGATCCGGCGAACTGCTTGCCGGAGAACCGGGCATCTGGTAGTGCAGTGCCCGGAAAAGGCGAAGGCCGCCCCGGCTTTCACCGGGACGGCCCTCGTGGGTGTGAGCGGGCTCTCAGCCCTCCTCGCCCATCAGCTCCTTGGCCTTGGCCCGCAGGTCGTCCAGGCCGCCGCACATGAAGAACGCCTGCTCCGGGAAGTGGTCGAACTCCCCCTCGCTGATCCGGCGGAAGGCGTCGATGGTCTCGGCGATCGGGACCGTCGAGCCGGGCACGCCGGTGAACTGCTCCGCCGCGTACGTGTTCTGCGAGAGGAACCGCTCGATCCGGCGGGCGCGGCCGACGGTGAGCTTGTCCTCCTCGGAGAGCTCCTCGATACCGAGGATGGCGATGATGTCCTGTAGGTCCTTGTAGCGCTGCAGGATCCGCTTCACCTCGGTGGCGACGGCGAAGTGCTCCTCGCCGACGAACTCCGGGGCGAGGATCCGGGACGAGGACGCCAGCGGGTCCACGGCCGGGTAGATGCCCTTGTCGGAGATCGACCGCTCCAGGTTGGTGGTCGCGTCGAGGTGGGCGAACGTGGTGGCCGGCGCCGGGTCGGTGTAGTCGTCGGCGGGCACGTAGATCGCCTGCATCGAGGTGATGGCCTGGCCCCGGACGGAGGTGATCCGCTCCTGGAGCTCGCCCATCTCGTCGGCCAGGGTCGGCTGGTAACCCACGGCGCTCGGCATGCGGCCGAGCAGCGTGGAGACCTCGGAACCGGCCTGGGTGAAGCGGAAGATGTTGTCGATGAAGAGCAGCACCTCCTGCTTCTTCACGTCACGGAAGTACTCCGCCATGGTCAGCGCGGACAGCGCGACCCGCAGGCGGGTGCCCGGCGGCTCGTCCATCTGGCCGTAGACCAGCGCGGTCTTGTCGATGACGCCCGACTCGGTCATCTCGGCGATGAGGTCGTTGCCCTCGCGGGTGCGCTCACCCACGCCGGCGAAGACCGAGGTACCACCGAAGTTGCGGGCAACACGGGTGATCATCTCCTGGATGAGCACCGTCTTGCCCACGCCCGCGCCGCCGAACAGGCCGATCTTGCCGCCCTTGACGTACGGGGCGAGCAGGTCGATGACCTTGATGCCGGTCTCCAGCATCTCGGTCTTCGGCTCCAGGTCGGCGAAGGCCGGGGCCTTGCGGTGGATGCCCCACCGGTCGTCGGCCTGGATGGTCTCGCCCTCGGTGAGGTTGAGGCACTCGCCGATCGCGTTGAACACGTGGCCCTTGACCGCGTCGCCCACCGGCACGCTGATCGGCGCGCCGGTGTCGCGCACCTCGGTGCCGCGGACCAGGCCGTCGGTCGGCTGCATCGAGATGGCGCGGATCAGGTTGTCACCCAGGTGCTGGGCGACCTCCAGGGTCAGCGTCTTCTCACCGCCGGAGAGGGTCACGTCGACGTGCAGGGCGTTGAACAGCCCCGGCATGGCGTCGCGCGGGAACTCGGCGTCGACGACCGGGCCGATGACCCGGACCACGCGACCCGTGGCCGTCTTGGTCTCAACTGCGGATACAGTCATCACACTTCACTTCCCGACGCGGCCAGCGCGTTCGCGCCGCCGACGATCTCACTGATCTCCTGGGTGATGCCGGCCTGACGAGCCGAGTTCATCTCACGCGTGTACTTCTCGATCATCTCTTCGGCGTTGTCGGTGGCGCTCTTCATCGCCCGCCGACGGGCGGCCGACTCACTGGCCGCCGACTCCAGCAACGCCGCGAAGATCCGCGTGTTGATGTACTTCGGCAGCAGGGCGTCGAGCAGCGACTCCGGCTCCGGCTCGAACTCGTACGCCGGCAGCAGGCCCTCGGACCGGGGCCGGTCCTCGACCTGCATCGGACCGACGATCCGGGTCACCGGGTTCTGCGTCATCAGGGACTTGAACTCGGTGTAGACGATGTGCAGCTCGTCCACGCCGAGGATCCCGTCGGCGCCGGCCTCGTTGTCGGTGTCGTCCGCGCCGGCGGTGAACGCCTTGATCAGCGTCTCACCGACCTCGCGGGCGTCCTCGAACGACGGCTGCTCGGAGAAACCCGTCCAGCTGGCGGCGATCTGCCGGTTGCGGAACCGGTAGAACGCCACGCCCTTGCGGCCGATGACGTAGAGCACGGGCTCCTTGCCATCGGCACGCAGGCGGGCGATCAGCGACTCGGCGGTCCGGATCGCGTTCGAGCTGTAGCCACCGGCCAGGCCCCGGTCGGCGGTGACCAGCAGGACGCCCGCCCGCCGCACCCGCTCGCGCGGGGTGAGCAGCGGGTGGTCGATCCGCGCGTTCGAGGCCAGCGCCGTCAGCACGCCGGTGATCGCCTCGGCGTACGGCAGCGAGGCCGCCACCTTGGCCTGGGCCTTGGCGATGCGGCTCGTCGCGACGAGCTCCATCGCCTTGGTGATCTTCTTCATCCCCTTGGCGGAACGGATCCGCTGCCGGAGAACGCGTACCTGGGCGGCCATCGGATCAGCTCTCGGCCGGGCGGTCGGTGGTGCCGTCGCGGAAGCGGGTCACCGTCTCGCGGGTCTCCTCGCCCTCCAGCGGCTTGGCCGGCGCGTCGTTGACCCGGACCTCGTCCTCCTTGCCCAGGAAGACCTGCTTGAACTCGCTGATCGCGGAGTCGAGCGAGGAGATGATCTCGTCGTCCCACTTGTTGTCGGCGATTCCGGCCAGGACGCCCTCGTGCTTGTGGCGGAGGTACTGGAGGAACTCGGACTCGAAGCGGCGGACCTCGCCGACCGGGACGTCGTCCAGCTTGCCCTCGGTGCCGGCCCAGACGGAGACGACCTGCTCCTGCACCGGGTACGGCGAGTAGTTCGGCTGCTTGAGCAGCTCGACCAGGCGGGAACCCCGGTCCAGCTGGGCGCGGGAGGCCCGGTCCAGGTCGGAGGCGAAGGCGGCGAACGCCTCCAGCTCGCGGTACTGGGCCAGGTTCAGCCGCAGCGAGCCGGCGACCTTCTTCATCGGCTTCACCTGCGCGGCGCCACCGACCCGGGAGACCGAGGTGCCGACGTTGATGGCCGGCCGGACGCCCTGGTTGAACAGGTCGGTCTCGAGGAAGATCTGGCCGTCGGTGATGGAGATGACGTTGGTCGGGATGAACGCCGAGATGTCGTTCGCCTTGGTCTCGATGATCGGCAGACCGGTCATCGAGCCGCCGCCCAGCTCGTCGGAGAGCTTGGCGCAGCGCTCCAGCAGACGCGAGTGCAGGTAGAAGACGTCACCCGGGTAGGCCTCGCGGCCCGGCGGGCGGCGCAGCAGCAGCGACACGGCGCGGTACGCCTCGGCCTGCTTGCTCAGGTCGTCGAAGACGATCAGGACGTGCTTGCCGCCGTACATCCAGTGCTGCCCGATGGACGAGCCGGTGTAGGGGGCGAGGTACTTGAAGCCGGCCGGGTCGGAGGCCGGGGAGGCGACGATGGTGGTGTACTCCATCGCGCCCGCCTCCTCCAGCGTCCCCTTGATGGAGGCGATGGTGGAGGCCTTCTGGCCGATCGCGACGTAGATGCAGCGGACCTGCTTCTTCGGGTCGCCGGAGCGCCAGTTCTCGCGCTGGTTGAGGATGGTGTCCAGGGCGACAGTGGTCTTGCCGGTCTTGCGGTCACCGATGATCAGCTGGCGCTGGCCACGGCCGATCGGGGTCATCGCGTCGACGGCCTTGATGCCCGTCTGCAGCGGCTCGTCGACCGACTTGCGGGACATCACGTTCGGGGCCTGGAGCTCCAGCTCGCGGAAGCCCTCGTTGGCGATGTCGCCGAGGCCGTCGATCGGCTCGCCGAGCGCGTTCACCACGCGGCCGAGGAACGCGTCGCCGACGGGCACGGAGAGCACCCGGCCGGTGCGCTTGACGCGCTGACCCTCTTCGATCCCGCCGAAGTCACCGAGGACGACGACACCGATCTCCCGGACGTCGAGGTTCAGCGCCACGCCGAGCGTGCCGTCCTCGAACTCCAGGAGCTCGTTGGTCATGGTCGAGGGGAGACCCTCGACGTGGGCGATGCCGTCACCGGCGTCGGCGACGGTGCCGACCTCCTCGCGGGAGACGTCGGCCGTGTAGGAGGAGACGTAGCGCTCCAGGGCGCCGCGGATCTCCTCCGTCGAGATGGTCAGCTCGGCCATCCTCTGCTTCCTTAAGTATCAGGGGCCCGGGATACCTAGTACCGACCGGTCCGATGGCGTCGAATCAGGGCTGCTAAGACGCTGGTCAGCGCTTCGCGAGCGCGTTGCGGGTCTCGTTGAGGCGGCGCAGGACGGTCCCGTCGTACAGGTCGGATCCGACCCGCACGCGCACTCCGCCGAGCACGTCGGGGTCGACCGTCTGCTTGACGGAGACCTCCCGACCGTACATCTGGGAGAGGCGGGCGCCGAGGCGTCGCTCCTCCTCGTCGTTCAGCGGAGCCGCCACGGTCACGTACGCGACCTGACGGTCCCGCCGGTCGGCGGCCAGCTCGACCAGCCGGGTGAGCGCACCGGTGAAGGAGCGTCCCCCGAAGCCGGCGAGCGCGGCCTCGACGAGGCGGACGGTGACCGGCCGGGCCTTGCCGGCCAGCAGCTGCTGGGCCAGTTCGGCCCGCCGCTGCACCGGGGCCATCGGGTCGGAGAGCGCGTTGGACAGCTCGCCGGAACCGGAGACGACCTTCCCGAAGCGGAACAGCTCGTCCTCGACCTCGCCCAGATCGCCGGTCGAGTCGGCGCTCGCGAGGAGCGCCTCCACGCCGATCCGCTCGACGCCGTCGAGCAGCTCCGACGGGGCCGACCAGCGACCGGAGACCAGCGTGGTGAGCAGGTCGAGCGCGTCCGCGCCGACCTTCCCGCCCAGGATCCCGGTGAGCAGAGCCGCGCGGTCCTCACCCGAGCGCGCCGGGTCGGCCAGCGCCCGGCGCAGCCGCGGCTCGCGCCGCAGCAGGTCGGCGACGGAGAGGATGTCGTCGGCGGTGGAGGCCACCGCCGACGGCTCCGCGCCGCGGGCGTACGCGTCGAGGCGCTCGGCCCCGGCGGAGTACGACTCCCGGCTGGCGGCCTGCATCAGCGGGCCCCCGTGCTCTCGAGACCGCTCAGGAACCGGTCGACGGTGCCCTTGCGACGCGCCTCGTCGGCCAGCGACTCACCGACGATCTTGCTGGCCAGGTCCACCGCGATGGTGCCGACCTCGGTGCGCAGCTCGCGCACGATGGTGGCCCGCTCCGCGGCGAGCTGCTCCTTGCCGGCGGCGATGATCCGGTCGGACTCCTCGCGCGCCTTGGCGAGGATGTCCTGGCGGATGCCCTCGGCGTCGGCCCGGGCGTCGTCCCGGATCTTGGCGGCGTCGGTACGCGCCTCCGCGAGCTGGGCCCGGTACTGCTCGAGCAGCTGGTTCGCCTCGGCCTGCGCGGCCTCGGCGCGCTTGATGCCGCCCTCGATCGCGTCGACCCGGGCCTGGAACGTCTGCTCCATGCGCGGGAAGACGAACTTCATCAGCACGAAGCAGAGAACGATGAAGGCGATCCCACCGACCACGATCTCCTGCCAGACAGGGATGATCGGGTTGTGGGTCGTCTCACCACCCTCAGCGGCGAGGAAGTACATCGGAAACCTCCCGGTCTCAGGGCCGAATTAGAGGTTGCCCTGCCAGATGAAGCCGAAGGCGATACCCAGCAGCGCGAGGGCCTCGATGACGGCGAAGCCGATCCAGACGTACGGCAGGGTCATCCGGGACGACTCCGGCTGGCGGGCGGTCGACTGGATGTAGGCCGAGAAGACCAGGCCCACGCCGATGCCCGGGCCGATGGCCGCGAGACCGTAGCCGATGGCGGCGGTGCTGCCCTCTACCGCGGCGTAGATGTCCATTGGTTGGTTCCTCCTGGTTATCACGCGTGACGGTCACGCGGGACGACAACGGTTGGTGCGAAAGATCGGATCAGTGCTCGTCGGCGAGGGCGCCCTGCACGTAGCTGGCGGTCAGCACCGTGAAGACGTACGCCTGCAGACAGATCACCAGGAACTCGAGGAAGGTCAGCGCCACAGTCATCGTCCAGGACAGCACCGAGACCGGTGCCAGCCAGGCGTTGGCGCTGATCATGGCGAACCCGCCGAGCGTGAAGACCAGCAGGAGCATGTGGCCGGCGAACATGTTCGCGAAGAGACGGACGGCCAGCGAGAACGGCCGGACGATGAAGGTCGAGAACAGCTCGATCGGGATCAGCAGCGGCAGGATGAACCAGGGCGCCGGCGGGACCAGAGCGTTCTTGAAGTACTTCACGAAGCCGTGGTGCCGGATGCCGACGTAGTTGAACATCACGTAGCTGATCACGGCGAGGAAGGCCGGGAAGGCGATGTGCGAGTTCGGCGAGATCTGGAAGAACGGCACGATCGCGAAGAAGTTCGTCAGCAGGATGAAGCAGAAGAGCGTGGTGAAGTACGGCGCGAACCGCACTCCCGCGTGACCGATCATGTCCACGGCGATGTTGTTGCGCACGAAGCCGTAGATCGACTCGGCCAGCCACTGCTTCTTGGTGGGGACCAGCTGCGGCTTCCGGTACGTGGCCAGGAAGAAGATGATCAGCACGCCGACGGCGATCCACACCATCGCCGTGATCTTGGTGAACCAGTACGAGTTCTCCGCACCCCAGGGCAGGATGCTGGGCAGGTAGAAGTCCCCCACGCTCGGTGGGAATTCCGCCTGGCCCTGAGCCAGGACGTTCGCCTGTCCGAACACCGCGTCCCTTCCTAAGTAGGCGTGCCAAGTCGGCGGACGACCAGGATGATCCCCCCGGCCATGCCGAGCACGACCCCGATACCGGTGGCGATGCCGCCGGTATCGAGCCAACGGTCGACCAGCCAGCCGATGAAACCCCAGACGAGCATGCCCCCGATGAGGTATGAGAGCGCGGTCCAACCCTGACCGGCACCGGACGGAACGTCGCCCGAGCCGCCAGTGTTGGGGGGTTTCTGGTCACCGGCCATGACGGGGCGAACGATATCAGTCGAGCAGAAGAGGTTGTGCCTCACCCCCCGCACAACCTGGTTGTGTGGGACACGGGCGGGCGAAGTCGTCTGGAGGAACGGTACTCCTCCCCCGCCACTGAGAGAATGACCGATCGCGGACAGAACCACGCGTCGCCCGAAGGGTGGGACGGCTCAGCGCAGCATCCGTCGGGCATGGACGGTCGTGAGCCACCAGACGTGCACACCGGTCCAGACCACCACGCCCGCGGCGATGCCGAAACAGAACGGGATCAGTCCCGGCCAGCCGGTCGAGGCCACCAGCACCATCACCCCGCCGAGCGCGGTGATCTTGGCGACGTAGAGGCCCAGCCCGAACGGCAGCACGAGCTGCGGATCCTTCGAGTCCGCCCAGGCAAGCACCACTGTGGTGAGCGTGTAGCTCGCAGCCGTGACGGCCACCCCGGCCGCCGCGCCGAGCGCGCCGTCCGCGCCGCGCCACACCCCGCCGACCACCGCCGCGACAGCGGCCAGCACCGCCACCGCGGCCAGCAGCACCGGCAGATGGCGCAGTCGCCAGCCGCGGTCCGCCGTCGCCTCCGCCGCGCGCGTCCCGGGCTCAGCCACGGGGGTACGCCGGGAACTCGGTGACCAGCTCGGTCACGTCGGCGGCGATCCGGGTCAGCTCGTCGCCGCCCCCGGGGGACTCCGGATCGGTCCGCACCGCCCGACCGATCAACGTGGCGATCCGGCGCATCTCCCCTTCCCGCATGCCCTGGGTGGTGACGCTCGGCGAGCCCACCCGGATGCCGGAGGCCACCGCCGGCGGCTGCGGGTCGTACGGGACGGCGTTCTTGTTCAGCGTGATGCCGGCGGCGTCGCAGCGGGCCTCGGCCTGGGCGCCGGTCACACCGGTCTCGCGCAGGTCGAGCAGGGCCAGGTGGGTGTCGGTGCCGCCGGACACCGCCGGCAGTCCCTCCGCGGCCAGCCCGTCGGCGAGCGCGCGGGCGTTGGTGACCACCTGGGCGGCGTACGTGCGGAACTCGGGCTGCGCGGCCTCGCGCAGCGCGACGGCCTTGGCGGCGACGGCGTGCATCAGCGGGCCGCCCTGGGTGAACGGGAAGACCGCCTTGTCGATCCGGGCCGCCAGCGGCTCCCGGCAGAGGATCATGCCGCCGCGCGGGCCGCGCAGCACCTTGTGGGTGGTCGCGGTGACCACGTCGGCGTACGGCACGGGCGACGGGATCGCGCCGCCGGCCACCAGGCCGATGAAGTGCGCGGCGTCCACCATCAGGTACGCGTCGACCTCGTCGGCGATCTCCCGGAAGCGGGCGAAGTCGATCAGCCTCGGGTAAGCCGTCGCGCCGCAGATGATCATCTTCGGCCGGTGCGCGCGGGCCAGGTCGCGTACCTCGTCGTAGTCGATCGTCCCGGTGTCCCGCCGGACGGTGTAGCCGACCGGGTGGAACCACTTGCCGGAGAAGTTCACCCGGCTGCCGTGGGTCAGGTGCCCGCCGTGCGGCAGGTCCATGGCCAGCACCGTGTCACCCGGCTGCACCAGGGCGGCGTACGCGGCCAGGTTGGCGCTCGCCCCGGAGTGCGGCTGGACGTTCGCGTGCTCGGCGCCGAACAGCTCCTTCGCCCGGGAGATCGCCAGTTCCTCGGCCCGGTCCACCTCGGCGCAGCCGCCGTAGTAGCGCCGCCCCGGGTAGCCCTCGGCGTACTTGTTGGTGAGCGTGGAGCCCAGCGCGGCCAGCACCGCGGGCGAGGTGAGGTTCTCGCTGGCGATCAGTTGCAGGCCGCCGCGCAGCCGGTCCAGCTCACCCAGCACCACCTCGGCGATCTCCGGGTCGACGGTACTGAGCTGCTGAAAGTCCGGCCCCCAGAAGGTGTCCCTCGCGTTCTCCACAGCGAAGGAGTCTACGGAGCCGCACACTGGATGCCGTGAGATGCCTCGTCACCGGTGCGACCGGCTACATCGGCGGACGCCTCGCGCCCCGGCTGCTGGCCGAGGGGCACACCGTACGCTGCCTGGCCCGGACCGCCGGACGGCTGCGGGACGTGCCGTGGGCGGCCGAGGCGGAGGTCGTCGAGGGCGACCTCCGCCGGCCGGAGACGCTGCCGGCCGTGTTCGCAGGCGTGGAGGTGGCGTACTACCTGGTCCACTCGCTGGGCCAGCGTGGTTTCGAGGCGGCCGACCGGGAGGCGGCGACGAACTTCGCCGAGGCGGCGCGCGCCGCGGGCGTACGCCGGATCGTGTATCTCGGCGGGCCGGAGCCGGCGGAGCGCGACGGCCTGCCCTCGGCGCACCTGCGCTCCCGGGCGGAGGTCGCGCGGATCCTGCTGGACAGCGGCGTGCCCACTGCGGTGCTGCGCGCCGCCGTGATCATCGGATCCGGTTCGGCCTCGTTCGAGATGCTGCGCCACCTGACCGAGCGGCTCCCGGCGATGGTCACCCCGCGCTGGGTGCGCAACCGGATCCAGCCGATCGCGGTCCGGGACGTGCTGCGCTACCTGGCTGGCTGCGCGCACCTGCCGGCCGACGTCAACCGGGCCTTCGACATCGGCGGCCCGGACGTGCTGACGTTCTCCGAGATGATGCAGCGGTACGCCCGGGTGGCCGGGCTGCGGCGCCGGGTCATCCTGCCGGTACGCCCGCTCACCCCGTCGCTCTCCTCGCACTGGGTCGGCCTGATCACGCCGGTGCCGAACGCGATCGCCCGGCCGCTCGTGGAGAGCCTGGTGCACGAGGCGGTGGCGCACGAGCACGACATCGCCCGGTACGTGCCGGACCCGCCGGACGGGCTGATCGGCTTCGACCAGGCGGTCGCGCTGGCGCTGACGAAGGTGCGCGACGCGGAGGTGGAGACGCGCTGGTCGAACGCGAGCGGACCGGACGCGCCCGCCGAGCCGCTGCCGTCGGATCCGCACTGGTCCGGCGGCACCGCGTACACCGATCTGCGGGAGCGGACGGTGGACGCGCCACCGGCGGCGTTGTGGCGGGTCATCGAGGGCGTCGGCGGCGAGAACGGCTGGTACTCGTTCCCGCTCGCCTGGTCGGTGCGCGGCTGGATGGACCGCCTGATCGGCGGCGTCGGGCTGCGCCGGGGCCGGCGCGACCCGCACCGGCTCCAGGTCGGCGAGGCGCTGGACTTCTGGCGGGTCGAGGAGATCGTCCCGGGTGAGCTGCTGCGGCTGCGCGCCGAGATGCGGCTGCCCGGGCGGGCCTGGCTGGAGATGCGCGCCGAGCCGGACGGGGACGGCCGCAGCAGGTACGTCCAGCGGGCCGTGTTCCTCCCGCGCGGCCTGCCCGGCCACCTCTACTGGGCCTCGGTGGCCCCCTTCCACGCCGTCGTCTTCGGCGGCATGGCCCGCAACATCGCCCGGGGCGCCGAACACCCCGCCGGTTAGGACGGAGAGCCGTTCTTCAGTGCGGGGCCGAGGAGCAGCCCTCCGTCGATGACGTACTCGGCGCCGGTGATGAAGGCCGCGTCCGGCGACGTGAGGAACAACAGCAGCGCGGTGATGTCGGCGGGCTGCCCGAGTCGCGGGACGGCGAACGGCTCGGGCGAGTAGAAGTCGGCGATCGGGGCGTCGCTGCCGGCCGCCGGCTCGGTGATGAACGGGGTGGCGACCACGCCGGGGTGGATCGCGTTGACGCGGATGTTGTCGCGGCCCAGTTCGAGGGCGGCGGTCCGGGTGAGCCCTCGAACCGCCCACTTGCCGGCGACGTAGGGCGCGTAGAGGGCGGTACCGCCGAGGCCCGTGGTGGAGCCGATGTTGACGATCGTTCCTCCCCCCGCGCGCCGCAGCGCCGGGGCGGCTGCCCTGATGCCGAGGAACGTGCCGGTGAGGTTGACGTCGAGGATGCGGGCCCACGTGGCCAGGTCGGTGGACTCGATGACGGCCGGCGGGTTCTGCACCCCGGCGTTGTTGACGAGGATCGTGAGCGCACCGAATGTCTTCTCGGTCTCCGCGACGGCGGCGGCCCACGACTCCTCCCGGGTGACGTCCAGGCGGACGGAGAGGGCCCGGTGTCCCAGCTCGGCGGCGAGGCCGGCGCCACGGTCGGCGTCGATGCCACCGATGACGACGTTGGCGCCTTCGGCGTGCAGGGCGCGGACGTGGCTGGCCCCCTGCCCGCCGCTGCCTCCGGTGACGAGAACTGTCTGATCGGCGAAACGGGACATCGGATCCTCCGGTACGTACGGGACGACCACCCGGGACGGGTGGTGAGTCGAGCGACTCACCACTCGAAGCTACGCCCCTGCGGATGGTGAGTCAACCCACTCACCTCGCTATGATGGGCGCATGACCCCAGCGCCGTCGGCCTATCACCAGCGCGTGGCGGAGGAGAAGCGCGCGCTGATCCTGCAGGCCGCCACCGAGCTCTTCCTGGAGTCGGGCTACGACCGGGCGTCACTGGCGCGTATCGCCGAGAGCGCCGGCGTGTCGAAGGCGACGCTGTTCAAGCAGTTCCCGACGAAGGCGGCACTGTTCGATGCCATAGTCATCGACTCGTGGGCCCGCAACGACGTCGCCGACGTGCCGCCCGCCGGTGACCTGACGGCCGGCCTCACGGTTCTCGGGCGGCACTACGCGACGCTGTTGAGCCGGCCGGAGATGACCGATCTGTTCCGCATCGTGATCGCCGAACTGCCACGCTTTCCCGAACTGGCCCGAGCGCACTTCTCCCAGGGCAAACTGCCGTACTTCGAGTCCGTCCGGACCTACCTCGTGGCCGAGCACGAGGCGGGAGCCGCGGACGTCGACGACCCGGAGATGGCCGCTACGCAGTTCCTCGGGATGATCTCCAATTACCTGTTCTGGCCGCGCCTGGTCCTCCCGGACTGGACGGTCACCCCTGACCGCACGACAGCGGTGGTGGACGAAGCCGTCCGGACCACTGTCGCGCGGTACGGCAGGTCGACGAGCTGACGGAAGTCTCTCAGTTGCCGGTGCGCGGGCTGGTGTGCTGGAAGGCCACCGCCTGGCCGGGCGGGACGAAGTCGCGTACCGGCTCGTCGCGCAGCGACCACGCGAGGATGCGGCCCACGGCGGCGATCTGCCGCTTCTGCACGCCGCCGCCGACCGCGTCCCGGGGGTCGTCCGGGTTCGCGGCGATCGTCGCCACCGACAGCTGCGGGGTGAACGCGACGACCGTCTCGGTGGCGTTCCGCTCCGAGCTGCCGGTCTTGCCCGCCACCGGCCGGCGCAGACCAGGGGCCAGTTCCTCGGCGGTGCCGCCGTCGCAGCGCCGGTACATCGACTGGTCGCCGACCGGGCAGCGACTGGCGTCGGCCGCCGCGCGGGCCACCTCGGTGTCGAGCACCTGCCGGCAGTCGGTGTTCCCGGCCGGCACCGTCCGGCCGCCCGGATCGGTGATCGAGGTGACCGGCGTGGGCCGGCACCAGGTGCCCTCGGCGGCCACCGCGGCGTACGCGCCGGCCAGGTCCAGCGGCGTGGTGGCGGAGACGCCGAGCGTGAACGGTCCCCAGCTCTTGGCGCCCTCGCGGGCCATCCGGGCGTCCGCCGGGGCACGGAAGACGATGCCCAGCCGCTGGGCCATCTCGACCACCCGGTCCGCGCCGACGCGCTCGGTCAGCCACGCGAAGTACGTGTTCACCGACCGGCCGAACGCGTCCCACATGTCCCGGTCGCCGTCCATCCAGTAGGTGTTGGCGTTGGCCGGGCACCACCGGCCGCCGCAGCTCGCCGGGCCGGCGCCGACCGGGTACTGCGTCACGTAGACGCGCGGCGCGTCGAACTCGGTGTCCAGCGGCAGCCCGGACTCCAGCGCGGCCAGCAGGGCGAACAGCTTGAACGTGGAGCCCGCCTGATAGCCGGTGATGCCGCCACCACCGGCCACCAGCTGGTTGACCGTGTTCGGGTAGTTCTGCTGCCCGTCCGGGTTGGCGGTCGTGCCGTAGGTGCGGTTCACCGCCATGGCCAGCACCCGGCCGGTGCCCGGCTGCACCACGGCGGTCGGCGCCGCCCGCGCGATCGTCTCCGGGTAGATCTCCCGCACCTGCTCGCTCGCCTTGGCCTGCACGTCCGGGTCGAGCGAGGACACGATCTTCCAGCCGCCGCGGCGCAGCGTCCGCTGCCGCTCGTCGACGTTCTCGCCGAACGCCGGCTGGGCGTTCCACCACTGGGTGAACCAGTCGCAGAAGAAGCCCCAGTCGTTGTGGTCGGCGGGCACCGCGGCGCAGTCGTTCGGTGTGGTGTTGGGCTTGAGGGCCAGCTCCGTTGCCTTCGCCGCCTCGGCGTCGGCCGCGCTGACCCGGCCGGTCTCCACCATCCGGTCCAGCACGTACGCCCGCCGCTGCCGGGCCGCGTCGGCGTCGCCGTTGATCGGGTCGTCGGCCGGGGACCGGACCAGCCCGGCGAGCAGCGCGGCCTGGGCCAGCGTGAGCCGCTCCGGGGTGGTGGAGAAGTAGCGCTTGCTGGCGGCGGCGATGCCGTACGCCCCGGCGCCGAAGTACGCGATGTTCAGGTAGCGCCCGAGGATCTCGTCCTTGCCGATCTGCCGTTCCAGCGTCAGCGCGTACCGCATCTCGCGGATCTTGCGCCCGACGGTGATCTCGGTGGCGGCGGCGCGCTGCTCCTCGGTCAGCCGGGGGTCACCGGCGAGCGCGTTGCGCACGTACTGCATGGTCAGCGTGGAGGCGCCCTGGCGGGTGCCCTCGCGGCGGTTGGCCGTGAACGCCCGCGCCACGCCGCGCACGTCGACGCCGTGGTGCTCGTAGAAGCGCACGTCCTCGGCGGCCACGATGGCGTCGCGCATCACCGGCGCCACCTCGCCGACCGGCACGTCCACCCGGTCCTCGACGTAGAACGAGGTGATGAGCGTCCGCCCGTCGTTGGCGTACAGGTTGGACCGCTGCGCCGGCTGCGGCGTCTTGAGCGCCTCCGGCAGCACCGTGTACGGCATCAGGTTCTTCACGCCCAGCCCGAAGACCAGCGCGGCCGGCAGCGCGGCTGCGGCCAGGGCCAGTCCGGCGAGCACGCCGGCGAGCACAACGGTGAACAGCTTGTCGAGATAGGCCCGGTTCATCAGCTCTCCCCGCAGGAGCCGGCCGTACGGACCCGTTCAGAATGACCGGAATGGCCGCTTTCGCCGCCGTCTTCCGCGAAATGCGCAGGAAGTTCGCGAGGAAGGATGAACCGCGATCAGGGGAGCAGCACGGCAGCCAGCGGCTGCACCGTCTCCTCGATCTCGTCGGCGACCCGGCTGAAGCACTGGTCGCCCCGCCCCCACGGGTCGTCCAGGTCGTCGGTGGGCAGCGCGGAGGCGTTCTGCCGGGCCGCGTCGACTGCCGCGACGAGGGCGACGCCGCGCGCGTACACGGCGTCCGGCGTCGGCTCGGCCGGCGGCAGGGCGGACCGGTCCAGCGCGCCGAGCAGGCGGCCGAACTCCCCGAGCACGAACGTGCGCGCGGCGGCGTCCGGCCGCAGCGCCCCTACGTACTCCTGCTGGTCGGCGGTGGCGGTGAGCACCAGGTCGGCGGCGTCGATCAGGTCGGAGCGCAGCCGCCGGGCGGCGAACCCGTCGGTGTCACCGCCGCGCGAGATCACCTGCCGGGCGGCGGGCGGGTTCATCTCCTCCCCCGCGTGCCAGCCGCCGGTGCCGGCGCTGTGGCTGTGCACGAGCGCGTCCGACCCGGCCGGATCGACGTCGAGGCGGGCCAGCCGCTCCCGGACCGCGAGCAGCAGCAGCCGCTCGGCCATCGGCGACCGGCAGATGTTGCCCATGCAGACGTGAAGGACGGTGAAGGGCGGCACTCAGACCCCCCGCTCGTCGAGGATGTCCGGCACGACCTCGCGCAGCTTCGCCAGCGTCACCGCGCCCTCGCGCAGCACCCGCGGCACGTCGCCGGTCAGGTCGACGATGGTGCTCGGCACCGGGTCCACCGCCGGCCCGGCCTCCAGGTACGCCCGGACGCCGTAGCCGAGCTGGTCACGAGCCTCCTCGGCGGTGAGCGCGGCGGGCTGGCCGATCTTGTTGGCCGACGCGACGGCCATCGGCCCGGTCTCCCGCAGCACCTCCAGCGCGACCGGGTGCAGCGGCATCCGCACCGCCACCGTGCCGCTGGAGTCGCCCAGGTCCCAGGCCAGGCTCGGCGAGTGCTCCACCACGATGGTCAGCGCGCCGGGCCAGAACGCCTCGACCAGGTCGCGGGCCGCGCCGGGCAGCGAGAAGACCAGGCCGTCGAGCGTGTGCCGGGAACCGATGAGCACCGGGGGCGCCTGCCGGGCGCCACCCTTCGTGTCCGCCAGGGCCTTCACCGCGTACGGGGTGAAGGCGTCCGCCCCGATGCCGTAGACCGTGTCGGTCGGCAGGACGACGAGTTCCCCGTTCTTGACCGCCTCGATGGCAGCGGCGATGCCGCGGTCCCGGTCGGCGGGCGACCGACAGTCGTAGAGCATCACGAGGAGTCAGTCTGCCACGCCCGGGCGGGGTCGGCGTGGGTGCCGTCCGCCCGCCGGGACGCGCTCGCCCAGCGGGGCCGCCCGGCCAGGTCCCGGTGCTCCTCCACCCGGTCGTAGCGGCCGTCGCCGCGCAGCAGCGCGGGCACCGCCGCCGCGTGCGTGTCGTCGTGCTCGATGCCGATCGCCCCGCCCGGGCGCAGCAACGCGGCGGCCCGGCCGACCACCGGACGGATCACGTCCAGCCCGTCCGCGCCGCCGAACACCGCCTCGTCCGGGTCGTGCCCGGCCACCTCCGGCGGCACCGCCACCGACCTCGGCACGTACGGCGGGTTGCACAGCAGCACGTCGACCCGTCCGGCCAGGTCGGCCAGCAGGTCCGGATCGGTCACGTCGGCGGCCACCACCTCGACCGGCCGGTCCCCGGCGGCGGCGCGCCCGGCCGCGTTGCGCCGCAGCCAGGCCAGCGCGGCCGGGGACCGCTCCACCGCCACCACCCGGGCCGCGGGCACCTCCTGCGCGACAGCGAGGGCGATCGCGCCGGAACCGCTGCACAGGTCGACCACGAGCGGCGCGGCGTGCTCCCGGGCACGCTCGATCCCCCACTCGGCCAGCAGCTCGGTCTCCGGCCGGGGCACGAAGACGCCCGGCCCGACGGCCAGCTCCAGGTGCCGGAAACCGGCCGAGCCGAGCAGGTGTTGCAACGGCTCGCGGGTCACCCGCCGGCCGACGAGCGCGTCCAACCGGTCGCGCTGTGCCGGGGTGAAGCCGTCGGCGAGCGCCAGCCGGCCACGCGGCACGTCCAGGACGTACGCGGCGAGCTGCTCGGCCTCGGCGCGGGGTGCCTCGACGCCCGCCGCGGCGAGCGCGCGCGCCACCCGGATGATCACCAGCGAGGGGCGTTCGCGTTCTGTCCCTTCGGACGGGTGTTGCGGGAGTGCGGTCACGCAATAATCATGAGGCGTCGCGGCCCACCTCACGAGCGGGTGCGTCCGGGCGCACACCGCAGGGAGGTCGCGAGTGGGCTGGCTCGACCAGGTCGAGGACCAGGTTGACGCTCTCCGACGCGCTCGGTCACTCCAGGAGGCCAGCCGGTCCGCGGAGGCGTGTGCCCTGCTCGACCGCGTCATCCGCACCACCGACGACCCGTACGCCCGCGCCGACGCGCTCGTGCAACGCCTGTCCGCGCTGATCAATCTCGGCCGGACCGCCGAGTTCACCCGGGCCGTCGAGGACGCCTCCGCCGCCGTACGCGACCTGACCGAGCCCTACCTGCACGGGCACCTCAACGCGCTGGCCGCGCTCGCCGCACACCACCAGGGCGCGCTGGACCGATGCGTGATGCACCTGGTCCGGGCCGCCCGCGCGCTCAGCGCCGACGACACGCCCGACCGGGACACCGCCTGGGGCTGGCACGACCTGGCGATGGCGTACTCGTACCTGAGCTTCCACGGCCACGCGCTCGGCGCGATCGAGCGGGCCCGGGAGGTCGGGCTCAGCGTCGGCATCCCCGAGGAGACGTTCGCCGCCCCCGGGATCCGGCTGCGCAACGCGGTCGCGCTCGACCACAACGGCGACAGTGACGGCTGCCTGCGGGTGCTGCGCGACGTCGCCGGTGACCTCGCCCGGTTCCTGCGCGGCGGGGGTGCCGGCAACCTGCGCCCGAGCAGCCTGGCCGCGTACGGCTACGCCGCCGCCCGGCGGGCCGCGCTCGGCGACCGGGTGGAGTCCGCCGGGGACGCCGACCCGAACCGGCTGCTCGGCCACGGCGGTGACAGTGCCCGCGCCCGCGACCTGCGCCAGCTCGGTCAGGTCTGCCTTGCGGTGGCCGCCGGCCGCCCGATCGAGGCGGTCACCCGCCTGGACTCGCTGCGGGTATCCGACGAGACGCTCGGCGCGGCCGAGGCACCCCGGCTGCGCAGCGTGGCGCTGGCCCGGGCCGGTGACCATGCGGGCGCGCACCGGGCCGACCGGCACGCGTTCCGGCTGGCGGCGCGGCGCAGCGACCGGCTGCGGGACGTCTACATCGACGGCATCGCCGCCCGGATCGACCACGAGGAGATGCGCCGCGAGGCGGCCCGGTACGAGGGCGAGGCGCTCACCGACCCGCTCACCGGCCTGCCCAACCGGCGCCGGCTGGAGCGCTACCTGGGCGCCGTGGTGTCCCGGGGCGAGCGGGTGGTGATCGGCGTCTGCGACCTCGACGGGTTCAAGGCGGTGAACACCCGGCACGGCCACCACTCCGGGGACCTGGTGCTGCAACGGGTCGCCGGGGTGATCAACCGGGTGATGCGGCGGGGCGACTTCGTGGCGCGCTACGGCGGCGACGAGTTCGTCGTGGTGCTGCCCGACACCGGCATGCCGGAGGCGGTCGAGGTGGCCCGCCGGATCGAGGCGGCCGTCCGCACCGAGGACTGGGAGTCCCTGGTCCCGGGCACGCCGGTCGGGGTGACGATCGGCTTCGCCGAGGTCGACGGCAGCACCACCGTGAGCGTCCGGGAGGCGCTGGGCGCCGCGTTCGAGCTGGCCGACCGGGAGATGCTGCGCGCCAAGGCGCGGTTGCGGGCGAGCTGAGCGGTAAGGAGGGGGCCCTTGTTAACGCCTCCGGTAGAGGAGGGGCCCCCGCTTAACACCCCCGGCGGTCAGCGGCGGGACAGCTCGGTCTCGCCGGCCAGCCGGGCCGCGCGGTCCGCCTCGGCCAGCGCGTCGAGCACCCCGTCCAGCTCGCCGGCCAGCGCCAGGTCCAGGTTGTACGCGGTGTAGCCGATGCGGTGGTCGGTGATCCGGTTCTGCGGGAAGTTGTAGGTGCGGATCCGCTCGGACCGGTCCACGGTCCGGACCTGCGCCTTGCGGGCGTCCGACGCCGCCGCGTCCGCCTGCTCCTGGGCGGCGGCCAGCAGCCGGGCGCGCAGGATGCGCATGGCCTGCTCCCGGTTCTGCAACTGCGACTTCTCGTTCTGGCAGGAGACCACGATGCCGGTCGGCACGTGGGTGATCCGTACCGCCGAGTCGGTGGTGTTCACCGACTGCCCACCGGGGCCGGACGAGCGGAACACGTCGATGCGCAGCTCGTTCGGGTCGATGGTGACGTCCACGTCCTCCGCCTCGGGCAGCACCAGCACGCCGGCGGCGCTGGTGTGGATCCGCCCCTGCGACTCGGTGACCGGGACGCGCTGCACCCGGTGCACACCGCCCTCCCACTTGAGCCGGGACCAGACGCCGTTGCCGCCCTCCGGGACGCCCTTGCTCTTGATCGCCAGGGAGACGTCCTTGACGCCGCCGAGGTCGGAGTCCTGCGCGTCGATCACCTCGGTGACCCAGCCGTGCCGCTCGGCGTACCGGGTGTACATCCGCAGCAGGTCACCGGCGAACAGCGCGGACTCCTCGCCACCCTCGCCGGCCTTGATCTCGACGATCACGTCCTTGGCGTCGTGCGGGTCGCGCGGGATGAGCAGTTCCGCGAGCCGTTCCTCAAGGGCCGGCAGGGAGGCGGCGATGGTGTCCGCCTCGACGGCGAACGTCGCGTCCTCGGCGGCCAGTTCCCGGGCGGCGGCCAGGTCGGCGCGGGCCTGCTCCAGCTCACCGGCCGCCTTGTGCAGCGGGACCAGTTCGGCGTACCGACGGCCGACCCGCCGGGCGGTGCCCTGGTCGGCGTGGATGGCCGGGTCGGCCAGCCGCCGCTCCAGCTCGGCGTACTCGTCGAGGAGGGCGGCCAGGCGCTCACTGCTCATGCTGCGGATGCTCCTTGGGGGAGATGAAACCGGCGCAAACGGACGAACGCCCGTGCCCGGCAGGAGCCGGACACGGGCGTCGTCGACGGAGCTACTTGGCCTTCTTGGCCTGAACCTTGGCGTACTTCTGCTGGAACTTCGCGACCCGGCCGGCGGTGTCCAGCACGCGCTGCTTACCGGTGTAGAACGGGTGGCAGGCGCTGCAGGTCTCGACGCTGATGGCGCCGCCCTTGGCGGTGCTGCGGGTCGTGAACGTGTTGCCGCAGGAGCAGCGGACCTCGGTGGTCACGTACTCCGGGTGGATGTTGGGCTTCATGTCGCCTCGGTCCTTTCGTCGGTGGTCGCCGGGTCGCCGTCGGTGCGCCCCGTCGTCACGACGGGCTCGGGCGTGAACCGGAACCGGTGGCCGATTGACCAGTCTGCCACGGGCATCTTCCACCCGGCACAGGAGGTCCGCCACCCCCAACGCCGGCCCACCCGTCAGCATTCCCACCCCCACCCCACCCACTCCCCCACCGACCCGGGGCCGGGCCGGTCCCCGGGCCGGCCCCGGGCCCGGCGATCATGAAGTTAGCGGCATTTCCTGTCGCTTTTGTCCGGGCCAACTTCATGATCACCGGGGCGAGAGCCAGGGCAGGACCCCCGGGGGGGTTACGGGGTGGTGGTCATCTGGGCCTCGGCCTTCACTCCGTTCACCGTCACAGTCAGCTGGACCTGGGCGCCGGGGCGCAGGGCGGTCAGTTTTCCGGTCAGCGGGTCGAATCGGGCGGCGTGCCAGGAACGTACGCCCGCCGCGCCGCCGATGTGCAGGTTCGGCGACCCGGACCAGTCGGCGCTGACCGGCGCGGCGACCGGCACCTGCCGGCCGCTCGGCTGGGTGAGCGTGGCCGTGACGTCGGCCGGCGTACGCCGGGACACCTGCGCGGGTGCGGTCAGCGCGAGCCGGTCGACGTGCGCGTGCATCTCCGCGCTCACCCACCGCGGTCCCTCGGCCAGCGGGTCACGGCGGGCCCGCTCGGCCTCCCCCGGCGTCAACGGGTCCACCCCGAACTCGGTCCACCCGGTGAACCCGCCGAGCGCCGCCGGGGTGGACGGGTCCTTACCCGAGTTGCCGTTGATCACGTACGGCACGCCGTCCACCCGGTCGGCGTGGAACGTGCCGACGTGGCCGTTGACCATCAGCGCACCCTTGCCGGTGCGGTGCTGGAAGTCGGCCAGCCACTGCTCGACCAGTGCCGCCTCCTTGCGGTCGCCGAGCTGGCTGGCCTTGGCCGGGCTCGGGTCGCGCGGCGGGTGGTGGAAGAACACCGCTACCGAACCGACCGAGCGGTCGGCGGCGGCCTGGTCGAGCGTCCGGCGCAGCAGCTCCACCTGGTCGAACCCTCCGCCGCGCAGCGACCCGGTCGCGGTGCTCAGCGTCAGGAATCTGGTGCCCCGGCGGTCGAAGACGCGCGAGGTGTCCCCGAAGACGCTGCGGAAGTTGTCGATCGGCGCACCCATGATCTCGTGGTTGCCGGGCACGTAGTGGTACGGCACCTCGCCGCCCAGTTCCTCGTCCAGGATGCGCTTGGCCAGGGCGAAGTCCGCCGGGTAGGCGGTGTCCACGAAGTCGCCGTTGATGATCAGGAAGTCCGGCCGGGCGGCGCGGACCTCGCGCAGCGTACGCCGGGCCTGGGCGACCAGGTCGCTGTCCGGGTTCGCGGCGACGAACTGGGCGTCGGAGAGCACCGCGAAGCGCCAGGGCGCGCCGTCCACAGTGCCGTCACGCACCACCACCCGGTCGGTGCGGTTCGGCTCCGGCGGCGCCTGCACGTCCGGCGGCACCCGCGCCACCAGGTCGTCGATCACGACCTCGCTGCGGTACTGCTCGGCCGGGTCGGTCTCGGCCACGTAGAACCGGCGCACCCGCACCGGGTACTGCACGCCCGGCGGTACGGCGAACTCGACGTACTTCCAGCCGGTCCAGTCCAGGTACGGGCCGCGCAGCACGAACTGGGTGTCCTGCGCGTCGTGCAGGTGCAGGCTGGGCCACTCGCCGGTGCCGTTCGCCTTGATCCACATGCCGAACGCCTGCGGCTGGCCGGGTACGTCGATCCAGGCGGGCGGGTCGGCGTACGCGGCCCGCGTTCCGGTGGACTGGCTGAAGTCGTACGACATCCGCAGCCCGCTCCCGGTGTGCCCGTCGGCCGGTGCGACCGACCCGGAGGCGCGGGCCTGGCTGAACTTCCAGGACGCCGCGTCGTCGAACCCGGCCACCGGCACGTCGGTCAGCCCGACGGTCACCGGCAGGACCGTGGTGCGGTTGCCGACCCGGGCGGTGACCAGCGCCGAGCCGGTCGCGGCGAGCGCCGTGACGGACAGGTTGCCGTCGGCGGTGGGGGTGACGGAGAGCAGGTCGCTGTCGTACTCCAGCCTCAGGTCGGCCGGCTCGATCGGCGCGGTGTTGCCCTCGGCGTCGTAGCCGACGACGCCGAACAGGCCGCTGTCGCCGGCCCGGTCCAGGCCGACCCGGTCGACGGTGTCGTCGATGCGCGCGAGCGGGCCGAGCACCGTCAGCTCGATCGTGCCCCGGGCGCGACCGCGGGCGGCGGTGACGGTGCTGCGGCCGGGGACGGCGGCCCGGAACACGCCGTCGCCGTCGACCCGGCCGTGGGTGGCGTGCCAGCGCGGCTCGCCGGCGGCCGGGCCGTACGTCTCGTCGTATCCGGCGGCGGTGAGCCGGCGGGTGAGGCCGGGGAAGACCCGGTCCGGCCGGCCGCCGCGCACCGGCGCGACACCGGGTGCGGCGGTCGGGTCGCTGGCGGTCTCCAGCCAGTAGCCGGTGAGCCGGCCGCTGCCCTTCGGCGCGTAGACGGCGAGCCCGTTGGGCACCGGCCGCTCACTGCCGTCGGACGGACTGTTCTCCACCTGGACCGTGGCCGCGCCCGGCTCCCGGGCGAGCAGCGTGGAGGAGCCGCCGCCGTCGAGGTTGAGCGCGTTCGCGGCGCCCAGCTCGGCCATCATGCGGCCCATCTCGGTCTGGGTGACGCCCCGGCTGTCCACCTGCCGGCCGTCCACGGTCAGCATGATCATCTTGCGGCCGTCGGCGGAGAACCCGACAGCGGTCCGCGGGGCCAGCGACGCGTCGGCGATGCTCTGCACCACGCCGTCGCGGACCAGCACGTTGCCGCCGCCCACGGCGGCGCGCAGGTCACCCCCGTCGGAGGCCCGCGGCCGCCAGGTCAGGTCCACCGCGTCGCCGGGACGCAGCGCGGCGAGCGCGTCGGCGCCGGCCTCGCGGCCGAGCAGCACGGTGCTGCCGGCCGGGATCGGCCCCTCGCCCGCCGTGGTGGCGACGCTCGCCACCCGGCCGCCGGTCAGCGTCACCTCGACCGTCCGGGCCGCGCCCTCCACGGCCCGCTTGCGGGTGTACGAGCCCCAGAGCGGCGTGAACACTCCGACGCCGTCGCGCTGCACCATGTTGTTGAACTGGGTGAGCGGCACCGGCCCGGCGGGCAGCGTCGCGGTGCCCTCGAAGCCGACCTGGACGACCCGGCCGATGCCCTGGGCGCTGATCCCGACGGCGTTGGGGTGCCCGGCGACTGGCGACTGCACCAGTTCGCCGGAGCGGACGCCGACGCCCTGGGCGGCTCCGGAGTTGTTGATGTCGAAGAAGTCGCCGTTCACCGCCGCGACGGCACGGGACCGGTCCACCGCGGCGCGCAGCGGCTCGTCCTTGGTGACCTCGCCGGAGTTCACGTAGTCGACTGTCAGCCCGCCGGCCAGGTCGGCGGTGAGGGCGTCGGCGCGCAGCCAGCCGGCCGCGTCGTACCTGTCGAAGGAGGTCAGGTCGAGGCCGGGCGCGACCGGCCGGGTGGTCGTGGCGGTCTCCAGGCCGCCGGCCGGTTCCACACCGGCGAGCGCGACGGCGGAGTCGGGGCGGGACGAGGCGCGTGGCGCGTCCTCGGCGGCGGTGCCCGGCGGCGCGACGGCCGACGGCGCGGCAGTGGCGGCGGACGGTGCCGGCGCGGTGAGGGTCAGCAACGGCGTCAGCAGCAGGACGCCGGCGAGGCGGGCGGGTCGACTGCGGGTTCGCATGGACGACAGTCAACCCGACGGTGAACAGAAGTTTCAATACCTAGCGGCTTAACCGTAGAAAAACTTCACGGCCTGCGGCCCGGTACGCGACGAGGGGCACGGCCGATGCGGCCGTGCCCCTCGTTCGTCGGATCCGTCAGCTCACTCGCCCGGAGTGGACTTCGCGATCTGCATCAGGAACTCGATGTTGGTGCGGGACTGCTTGAGCCGGTCCAGCAGGAGGTCGAGCGCCGCCTGCGAGTCCAGCGAGTGCAGCACCTTGCGGAGCTTGTGGATGATCGCCAGCTCCTCCGGCGCGAGCAGGACCTCCTCCTTGCGGGTGCCGGAGGGGTTGATGTCGATCGCCGGGAAGACCCGCTTGTCGGCGATCTTCCGGTCCAGCTTCAGCTCGGCGTTACCCGTGCCCTTGAACTCCTCGAAGATGACCGTGTCCGCCATGGACCCGGTCTCCACCAGCGCGGTGGCGAGAATGGTCAGCGAGCCGCCGTTCTCGATGTTGCGCGCCGCGCCGAGGAAGCGCTTGGGCGGGTAGAGCGCGGTGGAGTCGATACCACCCGACATGATCCGGCCGCTGGCCGGCGCCGCCAGGTTGTACGACCGCCCGAGCCGGGTCACCGAGTCGAGCAGCACGACCACGTCGTGGCCCAGCTCGACCAGGCGCTTCGCCCGCTCGATCGCCAGCTCCGCCACCGTGGTGTGGTCCTGCGGCGGACGGTCGAACGTGGCCGCGATGACCTCGCCCTTCACCGACCGCTGCATGTCGGTGACCTCTTCCGGCCGCTCGTCCACCAGCACCACCATCAGGTGGCACTCCGGGTTGTTGCGGGTGATCGCGTTCGCGATCGCCTGCAGCACCATCGTCTTACCGGCCTTCGGCGGCGACACGATGAGCGCCCGCTGGCCCTTGCCGATCGGCATGACCAGGTCGATCACCCGGGTGGTGAGGATGTGCGGCTCGGTCTCCAGCCGCAGGCGCTCCTGCGGGTAGAGCGGCGTGAGCTTGTAGAACTCCGGCCGGCGCTTCGCCTCGTCCGGCTCCATCCCGTTGATGGTGTCCAGCCGGACCAGCGGGTTGTACTTGTCGCGCCGCTGCTCGCCGTCCCGTGCGGCCCGCACGGCGCCGGTGATCGCGTCACCGCGGCGCAGGCCGTACTTCTTGATCTGGGACATCGAGACGTACACGTCGTTCGGGCCGGCCAGGTAGCCGGTGGTCCGGACGAAGGCGTAGTTGTCGAGCACGTCGATGATGCCGGCGACCGGGACGAGCACGTCGTCCTCGCCGACCTGCGGCTCGCGACCGCCACCGCTCTCGCCCTCGCCCCGCTCGCCGCGGCCGCGGCGACGGTCCCGGAACCGGCTGCGCCGGCCCCGCCGGCCGCCGCCCTCGCCGTCGTCGTCGCCGTCGTTGTCCCGCTCGGCGCGCTGACCACGGTCGTTGCGGTCACCCCGGTCGTTGCGGTCGCCGCCCCGGTCACCGCGCTCGTTCCGGTCGTTGCGCTCGGCGCGCTCGCCCCGCTCGTTGCGGTCGCCACGCTCGGCCCGGTCGCCACGCTCGGCACGGTCACCACGGTCGTTGCGCTCACCGCGCTCGGCCCGATCACCGCCGCGCTCGCCACGGTCGGCCCGCTCGCCGCCACGCTCGGCCCGGTCACCGCCGCGCTCGCCGCGCTCGCGGCCCCGGCCCTCGTTGCGCTCACCGCGCTCGGCCCGGTCACCGCCACGCTCGGCGCGCTCACCGGTTTCGGCGGGCGCCTCCTCGGCGCGCGTCGTCTCGGCCGGACGCGCCTCGGTCGCCGGCGCCTCGGCCGGTCGCGCCTCGGTGGTCGCGGCGGCGGCCCGGCTGCGGCGACCACGGGTACGACCCTCGGTCACCTCGGCGGCCGGCGCCTGCTCGGCGGGGCGCGCCTCGGCCCGCTCCTCACGGACCTCCGCGTGCACCTCCTCACGGGCGGGAGCGGACGCAGCCGCCACCTCGGCTCGCGGTCGAGGGGTTCCGGCCGCGCCGCCCTGCTGCCGCTCGGTGATGGCACTGATCAGCTCGCCCTTGCGCATGCGAGCGGTACCAGAGATGCCGAGCGACGCGGCCAGGCTCTGCAGCTCCGGCAGCAGCATCGCCGACAGACCGGTGCCGCTCCGCCGGCGGCGCGTGGGGGCGGCGGTGGTGGCATCGCCAGCGACGTTGGAAACATCCGACGTCACGTCGGTGGTGTCGCTCAATGGATTCCTTCCCTCGATAGGCCGGGGCTGCCCGGAGTCGTGGAACCAGGTGGCCGGGCGGCCTCGGTGCACCCGCCTCGCATGGACGCGTCGCGGGAGTCTGTGACACAGCAGCCGGTGGTTTCCCAACTCACCACCATCGGTGAGCAGGTCTCGCCGTCTGCGGCGACCTGTGGAAACTGCGGTGCGGCGTGGGCCTTGAGCAGGGGTGACGGGCTACCGCCGAGAGCTTCGGGGGTGCGCCGAACCGCAGGAAGATCGCATGCTTCGCGGCTGTGCTAGGTCTAGAGCGTAATCGCCTCGTCCGACCTGCGGCAACAGGGCCCCGCTCGGCGTGTCAAAGTCTACCCCGGATGACCCGGGCACCGCTGACATCTATCGGCAACTCCCACCGGCGCCAATCTGTTCCCGCCTGGAATCCCGCCGGGACCTCGGAGAGCGCCAGCACCGTCGGCCCCGCCCCACTGACCACAGCCGCCACACCCGCCGCACGCAGCTCACCGACGAGCGCCGCCGTGGCGGGCATCCCCGGTGCCCGCTGCTCCTGGTGCAGCCGGTCGACGGTGGCCGGCAGCAGCAGCGCGGGATCAGCGGTCAGCGCGTGCACCAGCAGGGCCGCCCGGCCCGCGTTCGACGCCGCGTCGGCGTGCGGCACGGTGGCGGGCAGCGCCGCCCGGGCCACCGAGGTCAGGCCGCGCTCGGCGGGCACGAACACGGTCGGGCGCACGGCCGGCGCCACCGGCAGCGAGACCGCCCGCGCACCGCCCGGTTCGGTCCAGGCGATGGTGAAGCCGCCGAGCAGACAGGGAGCGACGTTGTCCGGGTGCCCCTCCAGCTCGGCCGCCAGTCGCAGCGCGGCGTCGTCGTCCATCCGCCGGTCGCCGCCTGCAACCAGCGCGCGGGCCGCCAGCACCCCGGCCACGATCGCCGCCGACGACGAGCCGAGCCCTCGGGCCTGCGGGATGCGGTTGAGGCACTCCAGCGCCAGGCCGGCCGGCTGCGCGCCGAGCGCGTCGAAGGTGGCCCGCATGGCGGTGACGATCAGGTGCCGCTCGTCCGACGGCAGCTCGCCGGCGCCCTCCCCGGTGACCGACACCCGTACGCCGCCGTCTGTCACCTCGGCCGTGACGTCGTCGTGGCGGCCGAGGGCCAGCCCGAGCGCGTCGAAGCCGGGGCCCAGGTTGGCGCTGGTCGCGGGCACCCGGACCCGCACCGGGCCGGGGGTGAATGTGGTCGGCACCGGCTCATGCTAGGACGTCACCCCGACAGCCCGGCCGGACCGCCCGGAGCGTGGGACCGGCGTGTCAGGCGGCGCGCTCGGGGGCCGGCGCGTCGACCGGGTCGGTGAGCGAGAGCCGCCGGGTGGCGAACCGCCAGCCGATCGCGTACACGACGGTGACCAGGCCGCAGCCCGCCAGCACGGTGCGCTCGTCCACCCGGTCCACCACGAGCGCCACCACGAGCTGGCTCACCGCGATGGCGAGCGTCGCCAGCATCATGTCGGTGGCGAAGACCCGGCCGCGCAGCCGGTCCGGCACCTCGCCCTGCAACGCGTAGTTGGACAGCACCCAGTTGCTGCCGCCGCCCAGGTGGGCCAGGAACACCAGGACCAGCACCAGCGGGAACCAGGTCACCACCGAGGCGCCCAGGTAGGCCAGGCCGTACAACGACATGGACAGTGCCAGGCCGGTGAGCAGCCAGGCCCTGTTACTCAGCACCCGGCGCATCATGATCGGGCCGACCAGGGCTCCGGCGCCGCGGGCGGCGAAGAGCAGCCCGGCGCCGACCGCGCCCACCCCGTACACCCCGGCGAGCAGCGGGAAGACGGTGAGCACGCCGTTGCCCAGGCCGACCGCCGACTTGACCGTGACCAGCGCCAGCACGCGCGGGCGGTGGGCGATGTAGCGCAGCGCCTCGCGGATCGCCGCCCAGGTGCGCGGCACCGTCGCCGCCGGGTCGCGCGGCGCCTGCAACGGCCGGCGGATCAGCGCGGCCAGGCCCGCGGCGGCGACCAGGCCGACTGCCGCCACCCAGAAGCTGGCGTACGGGCCCGCGACGGCGCTCAGGATGCCGCCGAGCGAGGCCCCGACCACAGTCATCGTGCCCCACGCCGAGCCGGCGACCGCGTTGCCCGCGGCCAGGTCCTCCGGGTCGACCACGTTCGGCAGCGCGGCCTGGGCAGCGGGCGAGTAGAACGCCTTCGCCACCGCCACCAGCGCGATCGCCGCCAGCGCCAGCCAGGCCGTGCCGGCGCTGCGCACGCCGAGCAGCAGCAGCACACCGGCCAGCGCGCCCACGTTCGCCACCATCATCACCTTGCGGCGGTCGAACCGGTCGGCGATCGTTCCGGCGTACGGGAGCAGCAACGCGGTCGTGCCGGTGTCCACCGCCAGCACCAGCGCGCCCCAGACACCGCTGCCGGTCAGGTCGGGCAGCAGCACCAGCAACGGCACCATGACGAACCAGTCCGCACCGAAGACCACCAGCTCGGCGAGGAACAGATGGCGGAAGTCGCGGTTGCGGACGAGGACCGAGAGGGTGGGTGACACGCGGGCACCCTACCGGGCCGCCCCGGGCGCGGCAGCGCGGCGCAGCAGGTCGGAGACCGTGACGAAGGTGTATCCCCGGGCCCGCAGACCGCCGATCATGTCGGGCAGGCCGCGGAGCGCGACGAGCCGGCCGTCGTTGCCGACGTCGTGGCCGAGCACTATCGTGCCGGGGCGCACGTCGGCGACGATGCGCCGGGCGTGCCCGGCCGGGTCGTGCGGGAACTCGCTCTCGACCATCTGGAGCGTCCAGAGCACCAGGCGGTAGCCCAGCCGGGCCGACGCGTACAGCACCGAACCGCCGAGGTGCCCCCAGGGCGGGCGGAGCAGCCGGGGCGCCGAGCCGGTGGCCGCCGTGATCGCGTCGTGGCTGCGGCGCAGGTCGTCGTAGACCGTCGCGGCGTCCATCCGGGCCAGGTCGCGGTGCGCCCAGCTGTGGTTGCCGACCTCGTGGGCGTCCATCCGGCCGCGGACCAGCGCGGCGTGCTCGCGGGCCCGCTCACCGACCAGGAAGAAGGTGGCCGGCACCCGGTGCTCGGCGAGCGTGTCGAGCACCATCGGGGTCCACTGTGGGCGGGGACCGTCGTCGAAGGTGAGCGCCACCAGGGGCTCTTCGGTGCGTACCCCCCAGACGACCTGCACCCCGCCGGTGCCGACGTCCTGATGGCGGTTGCCGAGCGTGGCGCTCGCCGGGCCGCCCGCGATCGGGAGCCTCCGATCGGCCACCCAGGTGCTCTCGGCGGTCGCGACGGCGCCGACCACGGCCCCGCCGAGCAGCAGCGCGGAGCGGCGCAGCACGGTACGCCGATCCCACCGGCCCGCTCCCCCCGCCATCGCACCCCCGAACCGAAAGTAGGCAGCAGCTCACTGAGCGTACCGCTCGGCGCGGTTCGGGTGTGTCCCGCACGCCGAGGTGCCGGGAGGGGCCCTCGCGGGCCCCTCCCGGTCCGTCACTCGGTCGGCGGGAGCGGCGACTGGCGGCTCTTGGGCAGGCGGAGCACCTCGAACTGGTCGGTGCCGTCGACCAGCGCGCCCGACGGGCGGGCCGGCGGCGGCGCCACCACGCCCCGTTCCTCGGCGCGCTCCCCGCCGCCGACCGCCACCGGCACCGGGTCCGGCTCCGGCTGCGGCTCGACCGGCTCGGGAGCGCCGCCCCGCCGCCGGTTCCGGAACGAGCCCTTGGTGTGCTCGACCATCGTGTAGAGCGTCGGCACCAGCACCAGCGTCAGCAGCGTCGAGCTGAGCAGGCCGCCGATCACCACGATCGCCAGCGGCTTGGAGATGAAGCCGCCCTCGCCGGTCAGGCCGAGCGCCATCGGCAGCAACGCGAAGATGGTGGCGACGGCGGTCATCAGGATGGGCCGCAGGCGGCGCCGGCCGCCCTCCACCACAGCCTCGGTCACGTCCATGCCCTGGGCCCGGTACTGGTTGATCAGGTCGAGCAGCACGATCGCGTTCGTCACCACGATGCCGACGAGCATGAGCACGCCGATCAGCGCCGGCACACCCAGCGGCGTACCGGTGACCAGCAGCAGCCCGATCGCGCCGGTCGCGGCGAACGGCACCGAGATCAGCAGGATCAGCGCCTGGGTCAGGCTGCGGAACGTCGCCACCATGATCAGGAAGACGATCGCGATGGCGGCCAGCACCGCGAGGCCGAGGTCCGCGAACGCGTCGGCCTGGTCGGCGCTGACGCCGCCGATCACGTACGTGGCGCCCGGCACGTCCAGCACGTCCAGCCGCTTCTGCAGCTCCTGCGTGGTGGCGCCGAGGTTCGAGCCGGTCGCCGTACCGGTGACCGAGACGCTGCGCTCCCCGTCGATCCGGGTCACCTGCTGCGGGCCGTCGACCTGCTCGACGTTCGCGATCGCGTCCAGCGGCACCGCGCCGACCCGCAGCGCCCGCAGCTCGTCGACGGTCAGCGGCGGCCGGGCACCGCTGCTCAGCACCACGCTCTGCGCCGTACCGTCGAGCGTCACCTGCCCGAGCGGCGCTCCCCGGTACGTCTGCGCGACGAGCTGCCCGACGGCCGCCTCGGTGAGACCCGCACGGGCCGCGGCCACCCGGTCCACAGTCACCTCGACGCGCGGCACCTGGGTGGCCAGGCTGCTGGTGACGTCCTCCACGCCCGGCGTGCCGGCCATCGCGCCCCGTACCGCCTCGGCCGCCCGGGTCAGCGTCTCCTGGTCGGCGGCCTGCACGACCACCTCGACCTGGTTGGCGGAGGCGTTCTGCCCGCCGCCGAACGTCAACTCGCCGACCTCCGGGCCGAGCGCGTCGAACTCCTTGCGCAGGCCCTGCCGTACCGCCGCGGCGTCGGTGTCGTCGGAGAGCGACAGCGACCAGGTGGCCTGGTCACTGCCGCCGCCGGCGAACGGGTTGTCCCCACCGCCGGCGCTGACCTGGTAGGTCTCCACCCCCGGGGTACGCCGCAGCACCTCCTCGACCCGGGCGGCGGCCCGGTCGGTGCCGGCGAGCGAGGTGCCGGCCGGCATCTCCTGCCGGATGGCGAGCGTGTCCTGGCCGGAGTCGTCCAGGAAGTTCGTCTCCAGCTTCTGCGCCAGGCCGAACGTGCCCAGGAGCACCAGCAGGCCCAGACCCACAGTGGCCCAGCGGGTCTTCCGCGAGCGGGTGGCGAAGTCGATCACCGGCAGGTACGCCCGCTGCAACGGGTTGCGCAGCTCCTTCTCCTCGGCGGCGCGCCGGGCGGCGGCGTCGTCCGCACCGCCCCGCGGCCGCAGGAACCAGTACGCCAGCACCGGGATGACGGTCAGCGACACCAGCAGCGAGGCGAGCAGCGCCACCGTCACGGTGATCGCGAACGGGGCGAACAGCTGCCCGACGAAGCCGCCCACCAGGGCGATCGGCGCGAACACGGCGACAGTGGTGAGCGTGGACGCGGTCACCGCGCCGGCCACCTCGCGGACCGCGGTGAGGATCGCGTCCCGCTTCGGTTCGCCGTACTCCAGATGGCGTTTGATGTTCTCCAGCACCACGATGGAGTCGTCCACCACCCGCCCGACCGCGATGGTCAACGCGCCGAGGGTGAGCAGGTTCAGCGAGTAGTCGCCGGACCAGAGCACGATCAGCGCGACCAGCACCGACAGCGGGATGGACACCGCGGTGACCACCGTGGAACGCACCGACAGCAGGAACACCAGGATCACCACGACCGCCATGACCAGGCCGAGCAGGCCCTCGGTGGTCAGGCTCTCGATCGACCGCTCGACGAACGGCGCCTGGTCGAAGACCACAGTCAGCTCGGCGCCCGCGGCGTCACCCAGCTCGTCCAGCCGGTCCCGGATGTCGTGCGAGATGTCGACCGCGTTGCCGTCCGGCGCGGCGGTCACCGCGATGCCGAGGCTGGGCTTGCCGTTGGTCCGGGTCAGCGAGGTGGCGGGGGCGAGCTGCTGCTCCACGGCGGCCACGTCGCCGAGGCGTACCGGGGCGGCGGGAGCCGTGGTCAGCACGATGCCGCGCAGGTCGTCGATGGTCCGGATCGGCGTGCCCACCTGCACCGGCAGCGACCTGTCGCCGTCGGCGAGCGCACCGGCCGGCACGGCCACGCCGTTGCTCTTGAGCGCCGACGCGATGGCGGTCGGCGCCACCTTGGCGGCGGCCAGCTTCGCCGGGTCCGGCGTGATCGTCACGACCTGGTTGCGGGCGCCGGTGACGTCCACCGAGCGGACGCCGTCCAGCGCCTCCAGCTCCGGTACGACGGCGCTGCGCAGCTTCTCCGCCAGCGCCCGCTCGTCGCCGTCACCGGTCGCGGCGACCACCACTGCGGGCAGGTCGTCGGTGCTACCGGCGATCACCTGCGGGTCGACGCCCTCGGGGAGCTGGGAGTCGATCCGGTTGAGCGCGGTCTCCATCTTGTTGACCACGTCGTCCAGGTCGGTGCCGAACTCGTACTGCACCTGGACCGTGGCCGCGCCCTCGCGCGAGGTCGAGGTGACCTTGTCGAGGCCCGGGATGCCCTGGAGGCTGTTCTCGATCGGCTCGGCGACCTGGGATTCCACGATCTCCGGCGCGGCGCCCGGGTACGTCGCCACGATGAACGCGGCGGGGAACTCCAGCGACGGCAGGAGCTGCTGCTTCAGCGACGGCACGGCGAACAGGCCGAAGGCCGTGGTCACCAACGCGACGAGGGCGATCAGCCCCCGGTTGGCGAGGCTGAATCTGGCGAGCAGCGACATCGGCGTTACTCACTCCTGAAGAGGTGTCCGGCGGGGGTGTCTGAGTCTGCCGCACGCCCCGACACTCCCGGCATCCGCCCCAGCCGATGACACTTCCGCGCTCGGGGGTCGCCCGTGCCCGCCTTGATCGACACCAGCTCGCCGAAGTGGCTGCATCCCACCCACTCCGACCCCGCCACCTCCCCGAGCTGGTGTCGATCAAGCACGAAGCCGGGAGCGCGGACGCGCGAGGCGGGCGGGGATGCCCTCCGTCGGGCCGACCCGGCCTCACCCGGTCCTTCGGGTGTGGCCACCCCGTCCCACCTAGACCGGCCGCCTGCCCGAGTACCTCACCCCGCTCTTGATCCACTCCACCTCGCCGAAGTGGCGGCATTCCACCCACCCTGATACCGCCACCACCCCGAACTGGAGTGGATCAAGACGGGGGATGCCACCACCTCCCCGAGCTGGTGCAGATCGGGGGATGCCGCCACCTCCCCCAAGTGAGGTCCGGCAGAGGAAGCGCGGAGGCCCGCGAGGTCCAGCGGAGTGCGTCGCCCGAGGCACCCCGGACGGAGGTGTGAATCGGGGCCGGGCAAGGCCCGGGGAAGCCGCGGGGACGGAGCGATCAGACCAGGTCGAGCGAGCGGGCGGCGGCCAGCGCGTCGTTGGCGATGGTCACCGGGGCCGGCGCGGTGGAGATGGCCCACTCCGGGTCCTTCAGGCCGTGCCCGGTGACCGTGCAGACCACCCGCGACCCGGCCGGCACCCGCCCGGCCTCGGCCTGCTGGAGCAGACCGGCGACGCTGGCCGCGCTGCCCAGCTCGACGAAGGCGCCCACCTCGCGGGCCAGCAGCCGGTACGCCGACAGGATCTCCCGGTCGGTGACCGCCGAGATCAGGCCGTCGGAGGCGTCCCGCGCGTCGATGGCCTTCGTCCAGCTCGCCGGGTTGCCGATCCGGATGGCGGTGGCGATCGTCGACGGCTCCGGCACCACCTGACCGGTGACGATGGGAGCGGCGCCGGCCGCCTGGAAGCCGTACATCCGGGGGGCCTTCGTGGCGTTGCCGTCGCGCAGGTCCTCGGAGTAGCCCATCCAGTACGCGGTGATGTTGCCGGCGTTGCCGACCGGCAGGCAGTGGATGTCGGGCGCGTCGCCGAGCGCCTCGACGATCTCGAAGGCGGCGGTCTTCTGGCCGTGCAGCCGGTCGATGTTGACGGAGTTGACCAGCGCGACCGGGTAGTCCTGGGCGAGCTTGCCGGCGAGCCCGAGGCAGTCGTCGAAGTTCCCCTGCACCTGGAGCAGCTTCGCGCCGTGCACGAGCGCCTGGGCCAGCTTGCCCAGCGCGATCTTGCCCTGCGGCACCAGAACCGCGCAGGTGATCCCGGCACGGGCCGCGTACGCGGCGGCGGATGCGCTGGTGTTGCCGGTGGAGGCGCAGATGATCGCCTTGTCACCGGCCTCGACGGCCTTGGAGACCGCGACAGTCATGCCGCGGTCCTTGAACGAGCCGGTCGGGTTGGCGCCCTCGACCTTGAGCCACACGTCCGCGCCGACCCGGGCGGAGAGCACCGGTGCCGGCAGCAGCGGCGTGTTGCCCTCGTGCAGGGTGACGACGGGAGTCGCCCCGGTGACCGGCAGCCGATCCCGGTACGCCTCGATCAGTCCCCGCCACATGTCGTGCTCCTCGCCTCCGTCGCCCCGCTCCGGGGCCTGTCACCAGCGTGGACCAGCCTGCTCGGCCGGCCACCGGCACACCCTGCTCTAACCATCAGGCGGGACGCGCGGGTTACGCGCCACCCTCCACCCGCAGCACACTCGTCACCGAACGGACGATGTCGAGTCCGCGCAGCTCACCGACGGTGGCCGCGAGCGCGGCATCCGGCGCGACGTGGGTGACGATGACCAGTTCGGCGTCCCCGCCTGCCGGACCCTGCCGGACGGTGGCGATGGACACCTCGTGCCGGGCGAAGACGCCTGCCACCCCGGCCAGCACGCCCGGCCGGTCGGCCACGTCGAGGCTGATGTGGTAGCGGGTGAGCGCCTCGCCCATCGGGCGCACCGGCAGGTCCGCGTACGCCGACTCGCTCGCCGCGTGCACCCCGGCGAGGCGGTTGCGGGCCACCGCCACCACGTCGCCGAGCACCGCACTGGCGGTGGGCGCGCCACCGGCGCCCCGGCCGTAGAACATGAGCTGCCCGGCGGCGTCGGCCTCGACGAAGACCGCGTTGAACGCGTCGCCGACGCTCGCGAGCGGATGCGTCAGCGGGATCATCGCCGGGTGCACCCGGACGTTGACGGTCTCCCGGCCCTCCGCGTCGACGCCCCGGGCCGCGATGCAGAGCAGTTTGATCGTGCAGCCCATGGCCTTGGCGCTGGCCACGTCGGCGGCGGTCACCTCGGTGATGCCCTCGCGGTGCACGTCGGCGGCGGTCACCCGGGTGTGGAACGCCAGCGAGGCGAGGATGGCGGCCTTGGCGGCGGCGTCGAAGCCCTCCACGTCGGCCGTCGGGTCGGCCTCGGCGTACCCCAGCTCGGTGGCCTCCTCCAGCGCCTCGGCGAACCCGGCGCCGGTGGCGTCCATGGCGGAGAGGATGAAGTTCGTGGTGCCGTTCACGATGCCGGTGACCCGGGTGATCCGGTCGCCGTGCAGCGACTCGCGCAGCGGGCGCAGCAGCGGGATGGCCCCGGCGACGCTCGCCTCGTAGTAGAGGTCGGCGCCACCCTCGGCGGCGGCGTCGTGCAGGGCCGCGCCGTCCTCGGCGAGCAGCGCCTTGTTGGCGGTGACCACGCTCTTGCCGGCGCGCAGCGCCTCGACCAGCCAGCCGCGGGCCGGCTCGATGCCGCCGACCACCTCGACCACCACGTCCACGTCGTCGCGCTTGATCAGCCCGAGCGCGTCGGTGGTGAACAGCGCCGGGTCGACCGGCAGGTCGCCGCGGTCACGGCCGATCCGGCGTACGGCGATCCCGGCGATCTCCAGCGGGGCGCCGATCCGGGCGGCGAGGTCTTCCGACTGCTCGTGCAGCAGCCGGACCACGTCGCTGCCGACAGTGCCGCAGCCGAGCAGCGCCAAGCGAACCGGTGAGGTCATCCCACATCCAATGCCAGCAGGTCGTCTTCGGTCTCCCGGCGGACGATCAGCCGCGCCCGACCTTCGCGGACGGCGACGACCGGGGGCCGCGGGACATGGTTGTAGTTGCTCGCCATGCTCCGGCAGTAGGCCCCGGTGCCGGGCACCGCGACAAGATCTCCGGGCTGCACGTCAGCGGGCAGGAATTCATCCTTCACCACGATGTCCCCGGACTCACAGTGCTTTCCCACCACGCGGGCGAGCATCGGCTGCGCGGTTGACGTGCGGTTCGCCAGCGTGGCCGAGTACGAGGCGTCGTAGAGCGCGGTACGGATGTTGTCACTCATCCCCCCGTCCACGCTCACGTAGGTCCGCAGGCCGTCCACATCTTTCACGGTCCCGGCCTGATAGAGCGTGAACACCGCCGGGCCGACGATCGCGCGGCCCGGCTCGACGGACAGATGCGGCACGGCCAGGTTCTCCGCCGCGCACTCCCCGTCCACGATCTTGCGCAGCCGCTTCGCCAGGTCGTGCGGCGACGCCGGGTCGTCCTGCGTGGTGTACGCGATGCCGAAGCCGCCGCCCAGGTCCAGCTCGGGCAGCTCCACGCCGCGGGCGTCGCGGATCTGCGACTGGAGGGCGAGCACCCGGCGGGCGGACACCTCGAAGCCGCTGGCGTCGAAGATCTGCGAGCCGATGTGTGAGTGCAGGCCGCGCAGCTCCAGCACGTCCTCGTCGAGGATCTTGAACGCGGCCGCCGCGGCGGCCCCGCCCGCGAGGGAGAAGCCGAACTTCTGGTCCTCGTGGGCGGTGGCGATGAACTCGTGGGTGTGCGCCTCCACGCCAACGGTGACCCGGACCAGCACCTTGGGGCGTACCCCGCGCTCGCGGGCCAGCTCGGAGAGCCGGTCGATCTCGGTGAACGAGTCGACGATGATCCGGCCCACCCCGGCGTCGACCGCCCGGGTCAGCTCCGCCACCGACTTGTTGTTGCCGTGGAAGCCGATCCGCTCGGGCGGCATCCCGGCCGACAGCGCGGTGGCCAGCTCGCCGCCGGTGCAGACGTCGAGGAACATGCCCTCCTCGGCGATCATCCGGACCACGGCGCGGCACAGGAACGCCTTGCCGGCGTAGTAGACGTCCGCGTCCGGGAAGGCCGCCCGGAACTCGCGGCAGCGCTCGCGCAGGTCGTCCTCGTCCAGCACGTACGCCGGGGTGCCGTACTCCGCGGCCAGGTCGCGGACGTCCAGGCCCGCGACTGTGAGCGCGCCGCCGGGGCCGCGCGCCACGTTGCGCGGCCACAGTTGCGGCACCAGGGCGTTGACGTCGACCGGGGTACGCAGCCAGGCCGGCCCCCGGGTGCCGATCTCGCCGTGCAGCGCGCCTGCCTCGTGAGCCCGCATGTCGCTACATCCGCTCCGGCGCGGACACCCCGAGCAGGTGCAGGCCGTTGGCGATGACCACCCGGGTGGCGTCGTTGAGCCAGAGCCGCGCCCGGTGGGTGTCGGTGATCTCCTCGTCGCCCTGCGGGGCGATCCGGCAGTTGTCGTAGAACCGGTGGTACGCCTGCGCGACGCTCTCCTCCAGGTAGCGGGCCACCCGGTGCGGCTCGCGCAGCTCGGCGGCGGTGGCCACCACCGCGGGGAACTCGGCGAGCGCCTTGAGCAGCTCGTTCTCCTTGTCGTGGCCGAGCAGCTCCGGCTGGAACGCGGCGGCGTCACCCCGGGTCAGCCCGATCTCGGCCGCGTTGCGGGCCACCCCGGCGGTACGGGCCGCGACGTACTGCACGTAGTAGACCGGGTTGTCGTTCTTGGCCCGGGTCCACAGCTCCACGTCGATGTCGATGGGCGAGTCGGCCGAGTAGCGGGCCAGCGCGTACCGGGCCGCGTCCACACCGATCGCGTCGACCAGGTCCTCCAGCGTGACCACGGTGCCGGCCCGCTTGCTCATCCGCACCGGGGCGCCGTCGCGGACCAGGTTGACCAGCTGGCCGATGAGGATCTCCAGGTTGCGCGCCGGGTCGTCGCCGAAGCACGCGGACATCGCCTTCATCCGGCCGATGTAGCCGTGGTGGTCGGCGCCCAGCATGATCACGACCCGGTCGAAGCCGCGCTCCCGCTTGTTCAGGTAGTAGGCGCAGTCGGCGGCGAAGTACGTCCACTCGCCGTTGGACTTGCGCAGCACCCGGTCCTTGTCGTCGCCGAACTCGGTGGTGCGCAGCCAGGTCGCGCCCTCGGACTCGAAGACGTGCCCCTGCTCCCGCAGCCGGTCCAGCGCCGCGTCCAGCGCACCCCCGTCGTGCAGGTCCTTCTCGTTGAAGTAGGTGTCGAACTCCACACCGAAGTCGCGCAGCGAGGACTTGATCTCGGCGAACATCAACTGGACGCCCTCGTTCCGGAACACCTCCTGGGCGGCGTCCTCGGGGAGGTCGAGCACGTCCGGCCGCAGCCGGACCACCTCGGCGGCGATCTCCGCGATGTACGCGCCGCCGTAGCCGTCCTCCGGCGCGGGCTCGCCCTTGGCGGCGGCCAGCAGCGAGCGGGCGAACCGGTCGATCTGCGAGCCGGCGTCGTTGAAGTAGTACTCCGTGCCCACGTCGGCGCCGGTGGCGCGGAGCAGGCGGCTGAGCGCGTCGCCGACGGCCGCCCAGCGGACCCCGCCGATGTGCACCGGGCCGGTCGGGTTCGCCGAGACGAACTCCAGGTTGATCCGCTGGCCGGCGAGCGTGTCGCTGCGCCCGTACGCCGGACCGGCCTCGACGATGACCTTGGCGAGCTGACCGGCGGCGGCCGCGTCGAGGCGGACGTTCAGGAAGCCGGGCCCGGCGATCTCCACCGACTTGATCCCCGGCGCCTTGGCCAGTTCGTCGGCCAGCGCTGTCGCCAGCTCCCGCGGGGGTACGCCCACCTTCTTGCTGAGCTGGAGCGCCAGCGTCGAGGCGTAGTCACCGTGATCGGGATTACGGGGTCGCTCGACGGTGGTCTGCGCGGGCAGCGCGGCGCGGTCCAGTCCCCGCTCGTCGAAGACGGCGTGGGCTGCGGCGAGGACGACCTCGGCGAGTTCTGCGGGAGTCACCGAACCATGTTATCGGGGGTAGACTCGGGCACCGCGGAGGCGACCCAGCATGTGAACCGGCCCCGCGCTCCCCTGACCGACCGACCTGACGAGGCACGATGAGCATCAGCACCCCGGGCGGCCCGGAGCGCCGTCCCACCGTGGTCAGCACCGGCAAGAAGCCGGCCGCCGGCCGGCCCGCGGCTGCCGACAAGCCCGCCGCGAAGGCCGGCTCGGGCAAGGCCGGGGGCGGCAAGGGCACGCCACGGCAGGGCGCCGGGGGCAAGGGCCGCAAGCCGGTCACCCCGGTGAAGGTGAGCCAGGGCCGCTCCTGGGGCCCGATCGCCCTCTTCGTCGCGGTCGGCGTACTGGCCGTGGGCATCATCGGCGTCGGCGCCTGGGCGGTCTACCAGGGCGGCCAGCCGTGGCAGAAGCGCGCCGAGGCGATCGACGGCATCGTCGACTACCGCGCGAAGGACAAGGACCTGGTCAAGGGCGGCAACCACCAGCCCGGCGCGATCAAGTACGACATCACCCCGCCGGTCGGCGGCCCGCACAACCAGGCGTGGCAGAACTGCATGGGTGACGTCTACGACGCCCCGATCGCCAACGAGCACGCGGTGCACAGCCTGGAGCACGGCACGGTCTGGATCACCTACCGCCCGGACCTGCCCGCCGACCAGGTGGAGAAGCTCCGCAGCAAGGTGCAGGGCAAGGAGAAGCTGATGCTCAGCCCGTTCGAGGGGCTGGACAAGCCGATCTCGCTCCAGGCCTGGGGCTACCAGCTCAAGGTCGACAACGCCGACGACGGCCGGATCGACGACTTCATCAAGACCCTGCGGGTGAACGCCTCCATCGAGGGCCCGAACGCGCTCTGCGACCAGGGCGTCACCGCCACCGGCACCACCCCGCGCGACAACCTCCAGAACACCATGCCCCAGCAGCCCACCCAGTAAGGACGCCGCGATGACCGCTCCGGTGACCACCGACAGCGAGACCGACGAGGCTCCGGCCGCCGACCAGGGCGGCCGGGGCGCGGTGCGCCGTTACGGCCTGCTGGCCGTGGCCGCCGCCCTCGTGGTCGGGCTGGTCCTCGGGTACGCGGGCGGCCTGCTCACCCCGACGCTCACCCGTCCGGGTGAGAACTCGGCGGAGGCCGGGTTCGCCCGGGACATGACCGCCCACCACAACCAGGCCGTCGCGATGGGTCTGCTGGCGTTCAGCCAGGGCCAGGACCCGGAGGTACGCCAGGTCGGCGTGGACATCGCCACCGGCCAGCAGGGCGAGATCGGCACCATGCAGACCTGGCTGCGTTCCTGGAAGCTGGACCCGACCGGTGACCAGGCCCCGATGGCGTGGATGAAGGACGGCGGCGGGTTGGTCAAGAACGGCCTGATGCCGGGCATGGCGACGCCGGAGGAGATGGCGAAGCTGCGCGCGGCGAGCGGCCGCGAGTTCGACGTGCTCTTCCTCCAGATGATGATCCGCCACCACATCGGTGGGGTGCACATGATCGACGGCATCCTCGACGAGGGGCACGACGACGACGTGCTGGCGGTCGCCCAGACGATGAAGAACACCCAGCAGAACGACCTGACCAACCTGGGCGCGGCGCTGAAGCGCCTGGGCGGCACCCCGTAACACCCGCCCCACCCGATCCACCGAGGCCCGGTCCCCTTCCAGGGGGCACCGGGCCTCACCGTCCCCGCGCTCCCTCGCCCCCGTCCCCGCCCCGCGTCGCCCGGCGATCTTGCAGTTGCTGCCCCGGTGATGCCGGATTCGCCCCGTTATCGGAGGGCGGCAAGTGCAAGATCGCCGGGCGACGCGGGGCGGCGGGGTCGCGCCAGGAGATCTTGGTACGGAAGGGCCCCCAGGAGGGCCGTTTCGTACCAAGATCTCGAACTTGAGAGCCTCAGGCTGCCCGGAATGTTCTGTATGGGTGTTTGTAACGGTTTGGGGTTAACGGGTCATTGCGGAGGTTGGAGAGTTTTCTACCCACATATCGTGACCAGTTGCGATTCGGGCTCGTTGCCCAAGACGTGGGGGTTGCACTCAGAGACGCAGGGCGGTCGGTGACCAGCTGGTGCCGACGCCACACCATCGGCGGTGACGGAGCGGTGGCAGCCGTCCGTCGCGGACTGCGGCAGGGCGAGCCGGGAACGCTCAGCCGCGAACAGGAACTCGAACTCATCGACGTGCTCCGGGGGGTCCACCCCGACGAGTTCGGCCTCGACGAGGAGCTCTGGACACGACAGAGCCTGACCGCCCTCATCGAGCGCCGGTTCGGGCTGGCGATGGACGCCGGCACCGTCGGGGCGTACCTCCGGGCCTGGGGTCTGGGGCCGCGCGAGCCGCGCGAGCGGGCCTGCGGCCTGTGCGTCGGCGCTGTCGAGCGCTGGGTACGCAGCGAGTACCCGGCGATCACGCGGGCGGCCCAGGAGCATGCCGCGGAGGTCTACTGGATCGGCCGGGTACGCCTGCGCGGCACCATGCCCGCCGCCGACGTGGTGTCGGCGGTCTCCTCGCGGGGACGGGTGCGGTTCATGGTCACGACGCCGTCGGTGGATCCACCACTGCCCCGGGACTTCGTGCTGCGGCTCAGCGGCGCCGAGGAACGCACCGTGCACCTGATCGTGGACGGCTCGTGGCCGCGCAACGAGTGGCCCCGCCGGCTGCCCCGCCGGGTCGTGCTGCACCCGCTGCCGAGCTGCGGTCGCGCCGTCGCCGCCTGATCCGACGAAGATCGACTCGCGGGGGTACCGATTCGGTGATCCGGGAGGGGGTTTGCTACTCTTCTCGGGTCGCTGAGCCCCCGTAGCTCAGGGGATAGAGCACCGCCCTCCGGAGGCGGGAGCGCAGGTTCGAATCCTGCCGGGGGCACCTCACAGAACCGCCGCTCATCGATCGGCGACAGATCTCCACGAGCCCGACAGCCGCCCCGGCTGCCGGGCTCGTTCCGTTTCCGGGCGATCCCTCGGCAGGCCGGGCGCGCCGGCTTCCTTGACCACCGACCCACTGCTTTACTACCTTACTAGTAAAGCAGTGAGGAGCACCGTGTTCGTCTTCCGGCTCGACACCCACTCCGGCGTGCCGCCGTACCTGCAACTCGTCCAGCAGGTCCGGCAGGCGGTGCTGCTGGGCTTCCTCCAACCCGGTGACCGCCTCCCGCTCATCCGCGAGGTGGTCGAGGACCTGGCGATCAATCCGAACACCGTCGCCAAGGCGTACCGGCAGATGGAGCAGGAGAACCTGGCCACCGGCCGGCCCGGCCAGGGCACGTTCGTCAACGCACAGCAGTCGGCCGCGATGTCGGCGTCGACGTACACGTCGCTGCGCCGCGGCCTGGAGACCTGGTTGCGCCGCGCCTACGCGGCCGGCCTCGACGAACAGGCGGTCGACGCGCTCTTCACCTCCGTCCGCCAGCAGACGAGGAACGAGGACGTGGCGTGACAGCGACCGGGTTCGCGCTGCGCACCGACGGTGCGGGCAAGCGGTACCGGAAGGGCTGGGCGCTGCGTGACTGCACCCTGGCGCTGCCGGCGGGCGGCGTGATCGCCCTGGTCGGGCCGAACGGCGCGGGCAAGACCACGCTGCTGCGCCTGGTCGTCGGGTTGCTGGCACCGAGCACCGGCACGGTGGAGGTCCTCGGCCGGGACGTCATTGCGAGCACCCCGCAGACCCTGTCCCGGATCGGGTTCCTGGCCCAGGACCACCCGCTGTACAAGCGCTTCACAGTCGCCGAGATGCTCCGCTTCGGCCGGGCCTGCAACCTCCGCTTCGACCAGGCGTTGGCCGAGCGCCGGCTGGCGAAGCTGGGCATACCGCTCGACCGCAGGGCCGGCACGCTCTCCGGCGGGCAGCAGGCCCAGGTCGCGCTGGCCCTGGCGCTGGCGAAGCGGCCGGACCTGCTCGTCCTCGACGAGCCGGTGGCCAGCCTCGACCCGCTGGCCCGGCACGAGTTCCTCCAGGTCCTCATGGGCGCGGTGGCCGAGGGCGGGGTGACCGTCCTGTTCTCCTCCCACGTCGTGCACGAGCTGGAGCGCGTCTGCGACCACCTGGTCGTGCTCAACCAGGGCCGGGTCACGCTCACCGGTGACATCGACACCCTCCTCGCCGAGCACCGGCTGCTCGTCGGCCCGCGCACGGCCGACGACCTCGACCGGGCCGGCACCGTCGTGGAGGCCGTCCACAGCGACAGGCACACGACCCTGCTGGTACGTGACGGCGGGCTCCCGGCCGCGCCCGGATGGCAGGCCCAGCCGGTCGCGCTTGAGGATCTGGTGCTGGCGTACCTGCGCCGGCCGTCCGAGCCGGGCGCCGCGGTCACCTCGGGGGTGCCGGCGTGACGTGGTTGATCTGGCGCCAGCACCGGACCGAGGTCTGCGTCCTGGGTCTGCTCGTCGGCGTGTTCGGCGTCGCCCTGCTCGTTCTCGGGACGCAGGCCCACGACCTGTTCCCCGGCGGTCCCGCCCGGTGCGCGGGACAGGCCGGCGTCGACACGGCCTGCACGGCCTCCTTCCGCCGGCTCGACGAGGAGTACGGGTACGTCGAGAACCTCCTGGCGGCCTTCTACCTGGTCCCCGTCGTCATCGGCGCGTTCCTCGGCGCACCGCTGCTGGCGCGCGAACTGGAGGACGGCACCTGGCAGCTCGCCTGGACGCAGGCCGTGCCGCGGATGCGCTGGCTGGCGGCAAAGCTCGCGGCACTGGCCGGCGTCACCGTCGCGCTCACCGGGGTGTTCACAGCGGTGCTCACCTGGTTCCGTCAGCCGTTCGACGCGTGGGAGGGGCGGTTCCAGTACGACGCATTCGACCTGGAGGGATTCGTTCCGGTGGCGTACGCGCTGTTCGCGTTCGGCGTCGCCACCGCCGCGGGGGCGATCCTGCGGCGCAGCCTGCCCGCGTTCGGCGTCGCGTTCGGGGCGTTCCTCGCCGCCCGGATGTCGGTGGGGCTGTTGGCCCGTCCCGCGTACGCCACGCCGCTCACCACCATGGAGCCGGTCCCCGCCGGCGGTTCGACGGACCGGGCGGGGCACCTGCCGGGCGTCGCCGACTGGGTGATCGAGCGCGGCTACGCCGACGCCACCGGGCGCAGGCTGAGCGGGGCCGAGTACGCCGAGCTGACGGACGCCGCCGACCGGGCCGGCACCAACCTCAACCAGTTCCTGCACGCGCGCGGCGTCCAGCAGTTCGGGGTCTACCACCCGGCGGACCGGTTCTGGACGTTCCAGCTCATCGAGACGGCAGTGTTCGTCACCGTCGCGGCGATCCTGGTCGGTGTGGTGGTGTGGCGGGTCCGGCGCCGCGTCATCTAGCGCGGCTGGCACCGGAGATCTGGAGCCGCCCTCACCTTTGTCCCCCGATTCGGGGATGAGCAGGTCACGAGCTGGCTAACCTCGCGGTGAACGGGTCGAAACCCAGCACCTGCGAAGGTGAGCCAGTTGCCCGAGACGCCGTTGACCAACCGTCCCAAGATGCACACCGGCGTACCCTCGTCGCTCACCACCGCGCAGCGGTGGGTCCTGCGCGGTGTCGCCGTCGCGGACGCCCCCTGCGGCCTGTGGTTCCTCGAAGCGGTGGCCGTTCGCACCGGCACCACGCCGGACGAGCCGGTCGACGCGACTGTGGAGGAGCTGATCGCGCGCGGGTTCCTCGTCGACACCGCGGCCGGGCTGCGACTGGCCTCGATCGCGCTGCGCGACGACGTCCTGCGGGACACGCCGGCCTCGGTGCGCCAGGCGCTGCGCGAGGCGGCCGCCGAGGTGCTCGCCGACGCCGGACGCCCGGCCCAGGCCGCCCGGCAGCTCCTGCGGGTCCTGCCGGCGGTGAGCCGGTCCGCCTGGGCGCTCGCCACGCGGCTGGCGGCCGACCCGGCGGTCGGACCCAGCCTCGCCGCGGATCTGCTGCTGGCCGCCCCGGCACCGGGCCCGGCCGACGAGCGCCTGGCCTGGCTGGTCGACGTCGCCGACAACCTCTACCTGGCCGGCCGGGTGGACGAGACGCTGCGCATGCTGCACCGGGAGGTCGCCGCCGACAGGTACGGGCCACGGCAGCGGGCGATGCTGCTCGGGCGGCTCGGGGCCTACTACGCGACACAGCGCCCCTCGCTGTCTCTGACGTACCTCGGGCGGGCGCTGAACCAGGAGCTGGACGCCGCCGGGCGGAGCTGGACGCTCACCATGCTGGCGTCGCTGGCGGCCCGGTTCGGGCATCCCGACGCCGCCGAGCTGGTGGCGGCGGCGGAGCGGGCGCACGAGCGCAGCCCCTCCCCCGGCGGCGGCATCCGGCTGGCCCTGGCGAACGCGTCCCGGGCCACCGCCACCGGCGACCTGCCCCGCGCCGCGCGGATCCTGCGGGAGGTGGACACGGGCGAGCCGGCTGCCCGTACCCAGGCGATCTTCCTGCGCGTCGACCGGGTGGCGAACCAGGTCGCGCTCGGCCGGTACGTCGACGCGGCGACCGCGCTGGACGGCGTCGCCGGGGAGATCGACAGGCTGGGCGCGGTGGCGCAGCCGCTGGTGACCGCGCTGGACTGCGTCCTGCGGCTGAGCACCGGCGAGCTGGCCGAGGCCGAGGCGCGGGCCCGCCTCGCGTTGTCCGAACGCGGTGTCACCCTGCCGGCGCAGGCCCGGGTGGACCTGCTCGCCACGGTCGTGGAGGTGCTGCTGCGCCGGGGTGAGGTGGCCGCGGCCCGGAAGCTGCTGGCGGACGAACGCCCCACGGTGGGCTGGCCCGACGACATGCAGTGGTTCCGTCTGGGCTGCGCCGCCGCGGGCGACCCGGAACCGGGCCGGCACGCCGCGCTCCTGGGGGCCGCGTTCGCCATGCCGGACCGCTCGATGGCTCCCCTGCTGCTGGTGCCGCACCACGGCCCGCGGCTGGTCCGCGCAGCGCTGGCGCTGGGTGACCGGCAGCGGGCCGAGATCCTCGCCGACCACCTGAAGCGGGCCGCCGGGATGGCGAACAACGCGCTCTGGCGCGGGGTGGCGCACCAGGTCGACGGGCTGCTGACCGATGATCCGGCGGCGCTGCGCGCGGCGGTACGGCTGCTCCGCACCACCTCCGCCCGGCCGGCCCTGGCCGACGCGCTGCACGACCTGGCGCGGTCGCCCGGGCTGCCGCCGGCGGAGGCGCCCGGCCTGCTCGCCGAGTGCGCCGCGATGTACACCCGGATGGGCGCCGGCGTCGCCGGGGACGGGACGCCGGAGCCCGACGGCACGACGGGAGACGACGCCTGCCGCCCGGCCGTGGCCGCGCTGACCCCCGCCGAGGTACGGGTGGCCGAACTGCTCGCGGTCGGCATGACGAAGCAGGAGGCGGCCCGGGACCTGTTCGTCTCGTTCCACACCGTCGACACCCACCTGCGGTCGATCTACGCGAAGCTCGGCGTCCACAACCGGGTGGAGCTGGCGCTGGTCTGGGAGTCGCGGGACGAAGGTTGAGGAATGCGGCGCGGAGCGCGGACACCACAGGGTCGCGGCGTCCGCGCTCAGCATCGCGTTCTCAGTGCCGTTGCAGCGGGCTCTTCGTCTTCGGAAGGGCCTCGATCAGCTCGCGTGGCACGTTGATCGTGTCCGCGACCACCTCCGGCGGGACGTTGGCCAGCCACTGGGCGAGCGACACGTCCTCGAACTTCGCGGTCCGGAACAGCTCCAGGTAGACGAAGGGCTTGTCACCGATGTTCTCGATGTAGTGGCCCATCGAGATCGGCACGTAGCCGACATCGCCGGTCTCCATGTTGAAGGTGCGCGCGGTGCCGTGGTTGGCGAAGACGCCCATGCGTCCCTTGCCCGAGATCACGTACTGCATCTCCGCGCCGTTCGGGTGCCAGTGCAGTTCCCGCATCGCGCCGGGTTCGATCTCCACCATGGCGACGGTGGTGGTGATCGCCGCGGCGAAGTTGCTCGAGTCGGCGATGCGTACGCTGCCGCCCTCGAACTTCTCCGGCGTCTGGGCGAGCAGACTGTGCTTGAACGTCCGGGGCACGTCGCCGGTAGGGCTGAAGACCCGGTCCTCGGCCAGCGGCGGCGGGCTCTGCCCCGGGAAGATGTATCGCTCGGACTCCGGCGGGAAGTTGGCCATCTGTTGCATCGTCCAGCCGAAGTTCTTGGCGATGACCTCCTTCGGCACGTGCGAGAAGAAGTCCGTGAGCTGGAACGTGGCGTCCTCGGAGTAGCAGCCGTCGTCGAAGACGAGCAGGAACTCCACGCCCTCGTCGTGCGCCTGGATGTGGTGCGGGATGCCGGCCGGGAAGTACCAGAGGTCGCCGGCCTTGACGTCCTCCAGGAAGTTGCGGCCCTCCTGGTCCACGGCGGCGATCCGGCAGCTGCCGGTGAGGACGAAGGCCCACTCGGACTGGATGTGCCAGTGCAGTTCCCGGTACGCCCCGGGGTTGAGCTTCATGTTCACGATCGCCAGGTCGTGGGCGATCGGCAGGAGTCGGTTGGTGACCTCCCGGGTCCAGCCGCCGCTCTCCTGCCGAGTGTGCGCCAGCGAGAACGGGAACACCAGGTTCGGCATGAGCCCGTTGTCTGTCGACGGCGGATGCACCAGGTCGGGGTGTGACTGGTCGATCGCCGGATTCCGCGGGACCGTGCCGACCATCTGGTGGTCCTTGGGCGATGATCCCATTCCGGCACGGTCATTGGATCGGGGCATGACGGATTTCCTTCCGGGTGTGGACCGCCGATTCGGCGGCCCGGGACGGGACGAACAACGCCCGCAGGTGTTCCGGGCTCTGAAAGGCCACCGCGAGCGGAATCGCGACACAGAGGAACAGCGACGCCGCGATGCTCCAGACCGGAGCATCCGTGGCGACTCCGGCGACGGCCAGCGCCGCGATCGAATAGAACGTGACGCGGATTCTGGCGACGGGGAGCACGAACATGCGCTCGGCCTCCTTCGGCTTCGAGTCTCGCCGTCGAGACGCAATTGCGATGCTGCCGAACCGGATGCCATTGGTGAATAACGCGATCGCGCCATTCACCGGAAACGACAGGAAACACTTTTCCCGGCACTTCTGCACATCGCGGGCCGCAACGGTTTAACGGGCGGAACGAGGGGTAGGGAGGGCGATGTACAATAACGCGGAGGATCGCTGGCGGGTGGGGGAATACGACTTCCACATACCGTTTCTGGCACTTGCGCTCTCCACCGGCCTCGCCGGTGTGGTAGACGCCTTCTCGTTCCTCAAGTACAAGGTGTTCGTGGGTATTCAGACCGGCAACGTGGCGTTCGTCGGAATGGGTGCCGCCGATCACCTGCCGGCGTGGCCGTCCGCGCTGGCGTCACTTGTCGCGTTCGGCCTGGGCGGCCTGCTCGGCGCCGGGATCCGCCGCGTGCGCCCGGCCGGACCGCTCACCCCGCCGGGCATGGAACTGCTCGCCATGCTGGCGCTGCTCGTGCTCTGGGGGCTGGTGGACCGGTCCCTCGACTCGGGGCGCGACTCGCTGACCGAGCGCACGATCCTGACCGCGCTGCTGGCGTTCCCGGTCGGCATCCTCGGCGGGCTCGTCGTCCGCACGTTCGGCGTGCAGACCGCCACGTCGTACCAGACCGGCACAGTGCTGCGCACCACGAAGGGCATCGCCGACTGGGTGTTCGAGCCGGAGGGCCGCAGCGCGGCCGGGCGGCTCGCCGCGACCGGCCTGCTCTGCCTGGTCAGCTACGCGATCGGCGGGTTCGTCGGCGCGGCCACCGAGACCCGCCCGATCTGGACGATGATCGTCACCTGGGCGCTGGCAGTGGTGCTCATCGCGTTCACCTGGGGCAAGCGGCCACCGGCGACGGCGACCCGGCGCCACTGACGCGGACCGGCGTCACCCGGCCTCGCGGCGGGCCTTGGCGCGGCGCTTGCCCTCGTGCATCGCCTGCACCCGGGCAACCGGGATGGTCCGCCCCTGCTCGACCAGGTCCGCCGGCAGGCGCTGCGGCGCGGGCAGCGCCTCCGCCCAGGGATCCCGGTCCCCCAGCAGGCCCGGCACGGTCCGCACGGTGAAGTCGGCCGGGGTCGCGCTCTCCAGATCGGTCCAGCCCACCGGGTACGACACCGGGGCGCCGGGCCGGATCCGGGGGCTGTAGGCGGCCACCACAGTCGCGCCGTACGCCCGGGTGGAGTCGACGAAGACGCGGCCGCCGCGGTCGGCGACGATGAACGCGGTGGTCGCGGCCGCCGGGTCGAGCCGTTCGGTACGGACGGCGAGAGCGCGGGTCGCGGCGGCGGCCTCCTCCGCCGTGGTGGCCGGGTCCACCGGCACGATCACGTGCAGCCCCTTGGCGCCGCTCGTCTTCACCGCGCCGGCGAGCCCGGCGTCGGCGAGCGCCTGCTGGACCAGCAGGGCGACCCGCACCACGGCGCCGAACGCGTCCCCCTCCGGCGGGTCCAGGTCGAGCACCAGGTGGGACGGGTGCTCGGGCGCACCGGCGCGGGCCAGCGTCGGGTGGTACTCCACCGCCCGCTGGTTGGCGAACCAGAGCAGCGTCCGCCGGTCGTCGCAGAGCGCGTACGAGATCCGCCGGTGCGACGCCTCCGCCCACACCTCGGTGCGGCGCACCCAGCCGGGCGTGTACTTCGGCAGGTTCTTCTGCATGAACGGCTCCTGGCCGGGCCGCACCCGCAGCACCGACAGCGGCCGGTCCCGCAGTTCCGGCAGGATCCGGTCGGCCATCGCGTCGAGGTAGTCGACCAGGTCGCGTTTGGTCGCCCCGGCGCCGTCGAACAGCGGCTGGTCGAGGTTGGTCAGCGACACTCCGGCCCGGGTCTCGTCGGCGGCGCCCATCGGACCACCATCCCGGGCCGGGCCCGGCTCGGCAACCCCGACACGGTGCCCGGCGCGCCGCACCGGCCGGCACCTGCGACGATCGGGGGCGTGGGTGAGGCGGAGTCGGAGCGGTGCGGACCGGACGCGGCGGGGCAGGCGAGCGCCTGCACCGTGCGGGAGGCGCTGGACCGGGTCGGCGGCAAGTGGGCCATCGGCATCCTGATCGCCGCCTCGGCCGGCCCGGTCCGCTTCACCGAGCTGGAGCGCCGGGTGGAGGGGATCAGCCGCCGGATGCTCACGCTGACGCTGCGCAATCTGGAGCGGGACGGGCTGCTTCACCGGCACGTGCATCCCACGGTGCCGCCGAAGGTGGAGTACACCGCCACGCCGATGGCCCGGGAGCTGTACGAGTCGCTGGTGGCGCTGACGAGCTGGGCGGAGCGGCACCGGGAGGCGATCAGCGCGGCCCGGACCGAGTACGACCGCACACACGGCCGCCCACCGGCCTGACCTGCGAAAACGGGTCGCTGTGGCGAACGCCACGCGTGCGATCTGACCGATCGGTCAGCACCTGACCGATCGGTCAGGCATGCTGGAGGACATGGCGCGACCCACCACCGCCACCCACGACGAGCTGCTGGCCGCGGCCGCTCGCCGGTTCGCCGTCACCGGGTACAAGGGCACCTCGCTGCAGGACATCGCCCGCGATGTCGGCTGCTCCAAGGCGACGGTGCTCTACCACTTCGCCAGCAAGGACGCCCTGCTCTGCGAGCTGATGGCCCCGGCCATCACGATGCTGGAGGAGCTGGACGTCCGCATCGCCGCGCACACCGGCGCCGAGGCCCAACGCGTCGCCGCGGACGGCTTCGTCGACCTGGCGGTCCGCTTCCGCCGGGAGATCGCGCTGCTCCGGGGAGAGTTCCCCGACCTGCTCCAGCAGCCCGCGTTCGCCCACATCCAGCAGATCTCCGAACAACTCATCGCCGCCTTCTCCGGCTTCTCCGACCGTCCGGAGGCACGCGTCGCGGCGCTCGTCGTGCTCGCCGGCATCGCCGAGACCTGCGGCGAGTTCCTGGACATCCCCGACGACCAGCTGCGACCCGCGCTGCTCGCCGTGGCGTACCGCGCGCTCGAAGTCACCACCTGATCCGAACTCCGAGGACAAGGAAGGTCCATGGCGACCCTGCTGTACCGGCTCGGCCGGGCATCCCTGCGCCGGCGGCGACTCGTCGCCGTCGTCTGGCTCGTCGTACTCGTCGGACTCGGCCTGGCCGCGGCCACGCTGAGGGGCCCGACGGCGAGCAACTTCACCATGCCGGGCACCGAGTCGCAGAAGGCGATCGACCTGCTCGCCGACCGCTTCCCGGCGGCCAGCGGCGCCACCGGCACGATCGCGATCAAGGCGCCGCAGGACGGCGCGCTGACCTCACCCGCCGGGCAGGCGGTCGTCAAGCAGGTCACGCAGGAGGCGGCCACGCTCCCGGGCGTGGTCGGCGCGGTCGACCCGTACCAGGCGCAGGCGCTCACCCCGGACGGCCGGTACGCGCTGATCCAGGTGCAGTTCGCCGGCGGCGCGGACGAGGTGACCGACGAGCAGCGCGACGCGTACGAGAAGGTCGGCGCGCAGGCCGAGGCGCAGGGCTGGCAGATCGCCCCCGGCGGCGAGGTGCTCAACGGTGAGCCGGAGGTCGGCTCGACCGAGGCGATCGGCGTGCTGGTCGCGGCGATCGTTCTGGTGATCACGTTCGGCTCGCTCGTGGCGGCCGGGATGACCATGCTGAACGCGCTCATCGGCGTCGGCGTCGGCATGGCCGGTCTGTTCGCGCTCAGCGGCGCGGTCGAGCTGACCAGCACCGCGCCGATCCTGGCGCTGATGCTCGGCCTCGCGGTCGGCATCGACTACTCGCTGTTCATCACCTCCCGGCACCGGCAGAACCTGCTCGACGGACTCTCCCCGGAGGAGGCGGTCGGCCGTGCGGTCGGCACCGCCGGCTCGGCTGTGGTCTTCGCTGGCGCGACGGTCGTGGTGGCGCTCGCCGGCCTTGCCGTGGTGGGCATCCCGTTCCTCACCGTGATGGGCCTGGCCGCCGCCGGCACCGTCACAGTGGCCGTGCTGGTGGCGATCACGCTGGCTCCGGCGCTGCTCGGCTTCGCCGGACACAAGGTGCTGCCGCGCAAGCTGCGTGACCGCAAGGCGGTCGAGGACCCGACCACCGGCTCGGAGGACCGCTCCGGCTTCGGCTTCCGCTGGGCGCGGTGGGTGACCAGACTGCGCATCCCGGTGATCCTGGTCGGGCTGCTCGGCCTCGGCCTGCTCGCGATCCCGGCCCAGGACATGCGCCTGGCGCTGCCGGACGCCTCCGCCGCCGCCGAGGGCACCCCGGCCCGGGTCAGCAGCGATCTGATCCGCGAGGGCTTCGGCCCCGGCTTCACCGGCCGGCTCGCGGTCGTGGTGACGGCCGACTCGCCGCAGGCCACCCAGGCCGCCATTCCGCAGGTGACCGCGCTGGTCCAGAAGACCGACGGGGTGCTGGCGGTGGCCCCGCCGCAGGTCGACCCGTCGGGGCGTACCGCGCTGATCGGGGTGATCCCGAAGACCGGGCCGACCGAGGAGGCCACCGAGACGGTGGTGCACGACATCCGCAAGCAGGTGTCGGGCATCCAGAACGCCGACGTGCTGCTCACCGGCGTCACCGCTGTCGGCATCGACGTGTCGGAGAAGCTCTCCGACGCGCTGCCGGTCTACCTGCTGCTGGTGGTGGGCCTGTCGATCCTGCTGCTGATGCTGGTGTTCCGGTCGATCCTGGTGCCGGTCAAGGCGGCGCTGGGCTTCCTGCTCACCGTGGCGGCCACGTTCGGCATCACCGTGGCGGTGTTCCAGCAGGGCCACCTGGCCGACCTGGTCGGCCTGGACACCCCGGCCCCGCTGGTCAGCTTCCTGCCGATCCTGCTCATCGGCATCCTGTTCGGCCTGGCCATGGACTACGAGGTCTTCCTGGTCTCCCGGATGCGCGAGGACTTCGTGCACGGCGACACCGCCCAGCAGGCCACCATCAACGGCATGGGGCACGGCGCCCGGGTGGTCACCGCCGCCGCGCTCATCATGATCTCGGTGTTCGGCGGCTTCGTCTTCCTGGAGGACCCGATCATCAAGTCGATGGGCTTCGCGCTCGCGATCGGTGTCGCCATCGACGCGTTCGTGGTCCGGATGACGATCGTGCCGGCGGTGATGTCGCTGCTGAACAACGCCGCATGGTGGCTGCCGCGCTGGCTGAACAAGATCCTGCCCAACGTGGACGTCGAGGGTGAGGGCCTGCGCGCCCACCTCGCCGAGAAGCAGCACGCGAACGTGTGATCCGCACGGGTGGGGCCCCGCGGGGCCCCACCCGTCACACACCCGCCGGATACGTCTCCATCTCACCGGGCGTGACGCACGTCGGCAGCGGGTGCAGCGCTGTGGCCTCGTCGCACCAGATGAACGCGTCGTAGCGTTCACCCAGCCGGGTCGGCACGTAGTTGCCCCAGGACTCGAAGCTCGGGTCGTACACCACCCCGATGGCCCGGTGGTCCGCCTCGCCGGTCACCCATTCCGGCTGGTCGTCGCCGCCGAAGACCAGCACCGCCCGGTCCGGCATCAGCTCGTGCAGCCGATGCTCCACCGAGCCCTCCCGCGCCGGTGGGACCACCATCGTCTCGGCCGGTGAGCCCCAGCGCGGCGCGGCCACCACGCTGCCGCGCCAGCTGCCGAAGCCGATCAGCGCCACCGCGTCCCGGCCGTGCCGTTCCCGGCCGAGCTGCCCGATGTTGACCATGCCGTCCGCCGCCATGTCGGTGGCCCGGGCATCGCCGACGTGCGTGTTGTGCGCCCACACGATGCCCCGCGAGCCCGGCCCGTACCGGTCGAGCAGCCGGTCGAGCGTATCGGCCATGTGGACGTCGCGGACGTTCCACGACTCGGGGCCGCCGCCGACCATGGCCCGGTAGTACCGCTCCGCGCCGGCCACCACCTCCGCGTTCTGCCAGGCCGAGAAGCGGTCCGGGCCGTCCGCGGCGGCCTGTTCCCGGGTACGCGCCAACAGCCGGACCACCTCCTCCTCGCACCGGGCGGAGACGAACCGGCTGGCCGTCCCGTACTCCTCGGCCCGTTTGCCGTACGGCTCGAAGCAGCGGTACGCCTCCTGGGCCGCCTCCAGCGAGGCCGGATCCTCCTCACCGAGGTAGTCGAAGATGGCCTGCATCGACTCCCAGAGGGAATACACGTCCAGCCCGTGGAAGCCGGCCCGCTCCCCCTCGGGGCGTTCCAGGTTCCACGCTCGCAGCCAGCGGCAGAAGCGGGCCACCTCGGCGTTCGCCCACATCCAGGTGGGCCAGCGTTCGAACCGTTCCAGCGCGGCGAGCGGATCGGCCGGCCCGTCCGGCGCGCCCACCACCGACCGGTGCACCCGGTCGCAGTCCGGCCAGTCCCCCTCCACCGCCACGAAGTCGAACCCCTGTTCGGCGATGAGCCGCCGGGTCAACTGCTCCCGCAGCCGGTAGTAGTCGTAGCTGCCGTGCGTCGCCTCACCGATCATCACCACCCGGGCGTCCCGCACGCGGTCCAGCAAGGGGTCGAAGTCGCTCGGCGCGCCGAGCCGCTGTACCAGCATGTCAGCGGCTACCCGGGGCCCGCCGGGACAAACCGCCGCCGCTGGGTCCGGCGGCGGGCGTACGGCGGACCCGGGCCGCACCCGCCGGCGGGCATGGTGCCGGGCTCAGTGGGTAGCCGGGCGGCATGACCGTCACCGGTGCGCAGTTGCGGGAGTTCCTGGCCGGGCTCGACTACCCGGTCTCGCGGGAGGACCTGGTCCGCTGGGGCCAGGAGAACGGCGCCGACACCGAGGCGCTGCAGGCGCTGCGGTCCCTGCCGGCCGAGGAGTTCCACACCCCCACCGAGCTGGGCGAGGCGCTGGTCACGCTGGCCGACGCCTGACCGGTGGGTTGTTAAGCGGGGGCCCCTCCTCTACCGGAGGCGTTAAGAAGGGGCCCTTCCTTACATCTCGACGGTGCGGCCCTGGGCGCGGGCGGTCTGCGCGGCGTCCAGCACCGCCACCACCTCGCGGCCGAACCGCACGTCGCAGCGGTGGTCGCGGGTGCCCGCGTCGACCTCCTCCAGCAGCTGGTCGAGCGCGGCGCCGAACGCCTGGAGCGCGCTGCCGTCGCCGGGCGGGACGGTCTCGGTGCCGTTCTCGCCGAAGAAGACGAAATCCCGGGTGACCGCCTCGGACGGCGCGTCCAGGGTGAGCGAGAGCGAACTGGTCGCGCCGCCGTCGTGGGTGAGCAGCAGGTGCACCAGGCCGCTCGGGCCGTCCATCGCGGCGACCCGGGTGACCCGGCCGAGCACCGGCAGGATCAGCGACAACGCGTGCGGGCCGATGTCCCAGAGCGCGCCGCGCTCCCGCCGCCAGGTCGAGTCGCCGTACGGGTTCCCGGGCTGGAAGATCGACGCGAACATGGTGGCGCGGGCGTGCTGCCAGCTGCCGGCCGCCGCGGTCGAGGCGAGGAAACCGGTGACGTTCGGGTGGAAGCGCTGGGTGAAGAAGACCACCGAGGCCACCCCGGACGCCTGCGCCGCGTCGACCACCCGGTCGGCGTCGGCGAGGTCGAGCGCCAGCGGCTTGTCCAGCAGCAGGTGCCGCCCGGCGGTGGCGGCCCGCACGGCGATGTCGGCCTGCACGTCCGGCGGGAGCGCCACGGCGACCGCGTCGCAGGCGTCGATGAGCGCGTCGACGTCGGTGAAGGCCGGTACGCCGTGCCGGGTGGCCAGTTCCTCCGCCTTCGCGGGGTTGCGCCCCCAGACGCCGGCGAGCTGGGCCCGCGGGTGCGCCTCGATGGCCGCGGCGTGCGTCTCCGCCGCCCAGTAACCCGTGCCGAACAACCCGAACCGCACCCCGGCCCCCTGCCGTCGACGTCCGCCACCGGCGTACGCCGGGACCGTGATCCACGCTAGTCCCCCGGCCCGTCCGGCGCGCCCCGACCCGGCGGGCGAGCCGCTACTACACGGATTAGTAGGCTGTGCCGGTGAACGACACCGTGTCGACGACCAGCGCGGCGGCCGCCTCCGCCTCCCCGGCGGAAGGGCCGCTCGCCACGGTCGCGATCGTGATCTCGCTGGCGCTCGCCGTCTGGGCCCTGGTGGCGGCGGTACGCCACCGGCCGCCGGACCGGATCCAGTTCGCCGGCCTGGCCGTGCTGGAGGTGGCGCTGCTCGCGCTCACCGTGACGGCTCTCGTCGCGCTCGGCGGCGGCGAGCGGCCGGGTGAGCCGGGCGCGTTCTTCGGCTACCTGGCGACGCTCGTCTGCCTGCCGCCGCTGGCCTGGGTGCTGGCCCGGATGGAGCCGACCCGCTGGGGCTCGGGCATCGTCTGCGCGATCTGCCTGGTCACGCCCGTGGTGGCGGTACGGCTCCAGCAGACCTGGGAGGTCCTCGGTGGCTGACACCACGACCGCGCACGAGCAGCGCGCCACCAACCGCGGCCCGGGACGGCTGCTGATCGCCGTCTACATCGTCTTCGCCATCGCCGCGACCTCGCGGGCCGGCTTGCAGATCGCCACGAAGTTCGACGAGGCGCCGGTGGCGTACCTGCTCTCCGCGCTCGCCGCGCTGATCTACATCGTGGCGGCGGTCGGGCTGGCCCGCGCCGGGCACACCGGCCGCCGGGTCGCGCTCGCCTGCTGCACAGTCGAACTGGTCGGCGTGCTCGGCGTGGGCGTGCTGAGCATCGCCGACAAGGAACTGTTCCCGGACGAGACGGTGTGGTCCGACTTCGGCAGCGGCTACGGCTACGTGCCGCTGGTGCTGCCGGTGCTCGGCCTGTTCTGGCTCTGGCGCACCCGGCGCGACCCCGCCTGAGCGGGCCCGCGCCGGGTCGGGCCGGTCAGTCCTTCGGGCCGCCGGCGACGTAGATGACCTGGCCGGAGACGAAGGACGCGCCCTCGCTGGCAAGGAACGAGATGGTGTGCGCGACGTCCTCCGGACGGCCGGGACGGCGTACCGGGATCTCGGCGGCGGCGTGCTTCTGGAGATCGTCGAAGTCGACCTTCATCCGCGCCGCGGTCGCGGCGGTCATGTCGGTGACGATGAAGCCCGGCGCGACCGCGTTGACGGTCACCCCGAACGGGCCCAGCTCGATCGCCAGCGTCTTGGTGAAGCCCTGGAGGCCGGCCTTGGCGGCCGAGTAGTTCGCCTGGCCCCGGTTGCCGAGCGCGGAGGTGCTGGACAGGTTGACGATCCGGCCCCACTTCGCCTCGACCATGTGCTTCTGCGCGGCCTGGCTGAACAGGAACGCCCCGCGCAGGTGCACGCCCATGACCGTGTCCCAGTCGCCCTCGGTCATCTTGAACAGCAGGTTGTCGCGCAGCACACCGGCGTTGTTGACGAGCACTGTCGGCGCGCCCAGTTCGGCGGCGATCCGTTCCACGGCGGCCTCGACCTGGGCCCGGTCGGACACGTCGGCGCCGACGCCGAGAGCCCGGCCGCCGGCCGAGCCGATGGCGTCCACCGTCTCCTTGGTGGCGGACTCGTCGATGTCGACCACGGCGACGGCCATGCCGTCGGCCGCCAGCCGGCGGGCGGTCGCCGCGCCGATGCCGCGCGCGGCTCCGGTGACGATGGCGACGCGGGGCTCCTCCGACATGCTTACCTCCCGGTAACTTGTGGCTCGATCGAAGGAGCTTAACCCGCCGGTACGCCGCCCCCTACCGCTCGTGGCCCCGGCAGAGCCGGATCCACCGGTAGCCGTACCCGCCGAGCTTGAGCCGGTCGAGCTTGCCCACGTCCTCGTAGTTGCGGTCGCTGAGCACGTCGATCGGCAGGTCCGCCTCCGGCGCCAGCGTGCTCAGGTCGACCTCGACGTCTTCGGTGCCGAGGTTGTGCAGGAAGACCATGGTCCCGGTACGACCGTCGGCGCGGTGCGCGAGCACGCCCGGCGGCATCGGCACGTCGATGTGGGTGGTGCTGCCCGAGCCGGTCTCCGGCGCCTCCCGCAGCGTCCGGATCATCCGCTCGAACCAGCCGAGCAGCGACCGCGGATCCTTGCGCTGGGCGGTGACGTTGACCTTCTGGTAGCCGTACTCGCCCTTGTCGATCACCGGGCGGACCAGCTTCTCCGGCTCGGCCGTGGAGAACCCGGCGTTGTCCGCGTACGACCACTGCATCGGGGTACGGATCGCGTCGCGCCCGTCCAGCGACAGGTTCTCCCCCATGCCGATCTCCTCGCCGTAGCGCAGCACCGGCGTGCCGCGCAGCGAGAACTGGAGCGAGTACGCCAGCTCCATGTGCCGGCGGTCGTTGCCGAGCATGGGCGCGAGACGACGGCGGATGCCCCGGCCGTAGAGCTGCATGTTCTCGTCCGGCCCGAACTTCGCCAGCACGTCGTTGCGCTGGTCGGCGGTGAGCCGGGACAGGTCGATCTCGTCGTGGTTGCGCAGGAACGTCGCCCACTGGCCGCCGGTGGGCAGCTTCGGGGTGTCGCGCAACGCCTCGATGATCACCTCCGGGTCCTCCCGGGCCAGGGCGAGCATCAGCCGGCCGTTGAGCATGAAGTCGAAGAGCATGTGGATCCGGTTGCCCGAGCCGCTGCCGTCGCCGAAGTAGACGGGCAGCTCGTCCGGCTCGACGTTCGCCTCGGCCAGCAGGACCGCGTCGCCGCGCCGCCACTGCACGTGCTGGCGCAGGTCGGTGAGGAAGTCGAAGTCCTTCGGCGAGTTCGGGTTGCCCGGCTCGGTGCGCTCGATGATGAACGGCACCGCGTCCATCCGGAAACCGGAGACGCCGAGCTGGAGCCAGAACGAGGTGATCTTCTTGATCTCCGCGCGGACCTTCGGGTTCTCGATGTTCAGGTCCGGCTGGAACTTGTAGAAGCGATGGTAGTACCACGCCTTGGCGGTCCGGTCGTAGGTCCACGTCTCGTGCTGCTCGCCGGGGAAGACCATGCCCTGGTGGCGGTCGTCCGGCTCTTGGTCGGCCCAGACGTACCAGTCCCGGTACGGCGAGTCAGGCGAGGACCGGGCGGACTGGAACCACGGGTGCTGGTCCGAGGTGTGGTTGACCACCAGGTCGATGATCACCCGGATGCCCCTGTTGCTCGCCTGGTGCAGCAGCTCGGCGAAGTCGCCGAGCGTGCCCAGGCGCGGGTCGACGTTGTAGAAGTCGGTGGCGTCGTACCCGTCGTCCTCGTTCGGCGAAGGGTGGATCGGGTTCAGCCACAGGCAGGTCACGCCGAGCCGGGCCAGGTAGTCCAGCCGGCCGATCAGCCCCTGGAAGTCACCCACCCCGTCGCCGTCGGAGTCCGCGTACGTGTCGACGTCGAGGCAGTAGACGACCGCCTCCTGATACCACCTGTCACCCATGCGAGGACTACTTCTCCGAACCCGCGCGGCGGCAAACCCGGTACGGTGCTCCGATGAGCGAGGAGGCGTACGACTGGTCCGCCGGCACCTGGCTGAACCCGCCGGAGCGGGCCGAGCCGGACGGTCGCGGCCTGCTCGTCGAGCCGCGCGGCGGCAGCGACTTCTGGCGGCGCACCAGCTACGGCTTCGTGCACGACGACGGCTCGGCACTGCTCGCGCCGTTCCCGGCGGGCAGCGCCGTGGAGGTGTCGTTCGTCCTCGACTACTCGGCCCGGTTCGACCAGGCCGGCGTGCTGGTCCGGGTGGACGAGCGGCGGTGGACGAAGGCCGGGGTCGAGGTGAGCGACGGTTCGCCGCAGGTGGGCGCCGTGGTCACCGACGAGTTCTCCGACTGGTCGGTGGCGCCGGTGCCGCAGTGGTCGGGCCGGGAGGTGACGGTCCGGGTGAGCCGGGCCGGCGACGCGCTCACCGTGCGGGCCCGGTGCGAGGACGAGCCGTGGCGGCTGGTCCGCGTCGCCCCGCTCGATCCGGCGGCGCAGGCGTCGGCCGGACCGTACTGCTGCTCGCCCAGCCGGGGCGGCCTGCTGGTCCGCTTCACCGGCTGGCGGCGGGGTCCGGCGGACGCCGCGCTGCACCCGGAGGGCTGAGTCACAGGTGTGACAGCCGCCGGTCCGGGTAACACCTTCGGATCTCCGGCTCTCGCGTGGAAGGACCCCCATGGCCCTGGCCCAGGACGTCGACCCGAACCAGTTCACCGGGCTGACCGGCTGGGTGGCGAGCGTGATCGACTCGCTCGGCGCGGTCGGCGTGGCACTGCTGGTGGCGCTGGAGAGCATCATCCCGCCGATCCCGAGCGAGATCGTGCTGGCGATGGCCGGTTACCTGTCCGCCGAGGGCCGGTTCAACGTGGTGTTCATCGTGGTCGCCGCGACGGTCGGCTCGCTGCTCGGCGCGCTGGTGCTCTACTGGCTCGGCGCGGCGCTCGGCGAGGAGCGGCTCAAGCGCTGGCTGGACCACATCCCGCTGGTCGACCTGCAGGATCTGGAGAAGGCCGACCGCTGGTTCGAGCGGCACGGCCGGTGGGCGGTGCTGATCGGCCGGGTGGTGCCGGTGGTCCGGAGCCTGGTCTCCATCCCGGCCGGCGCGAACCGGATGCCGCTCGGTGAGTTCATCCTGCTCACCACGCTCGGCAGCGGGGTGTGGAACGCCCTGATCGTCGGCGCCGGGTTCACCCTGGGCTCGCGGTGGGAGGACGTCGACAAGTACAGCCAGTGGTTCAACTACGCGATCTTCGCCGTCTTCGGTTTCATGATCGTGAGCTGGGCGGTGAAGAAGGTGCGCCGGCGGCGCGCCCGGCAGTCGGTGACCACCGGGCGCTGACCGCCGCGCTGGTCAGAAGCCCGCGGTGATGCCGGTGAACTCCCAGGTGTTCTGCGCGATGCCGGAGCAGTTGGCGACCACGCCGCCGCCGGGGCAGGGCCGGTCCCGGTTGACCGACCAGAACGTGAACCGGGCCAGGCCGCGCGCCTTCGCCCAGTCGCGGATCTGCGTCCAGGTGGCCGGCGAGGTCAGCTCCTGCTGGTCGGAGAGGCCGTTCATGCCGGACAGGCCCATGTGCGCGTACGCGGTGGCGTTCGACCAGCCGAACGCGTTGCGCAGCGCGGTCTTCAGGCCCTCGGCCGCGTTCACGGTGTTCTGGTACATGTTCGCGCCGCCGCCGAAGTCGAACGGCATGATGGTGAACACGTCGATCCCGGCGCCCTTGGCCGCGGCCTGGTTGATCAGCCGGGTGCCGTAGTACGACGGCCCGGTGGTCGAGGTGCCGAACGTGATGATCGTCTTGATCCCCGGGTTGTTCTGCTTGACGATCTTCAGGGCGTCCAGGATGCGGTCCTGCACCACCTCGTTCTCGAACTCGTCGCTGTTCTCGATGTCGATGTCGATCGCCTTCAGCCCGTACGCGTTGATGACCTGCTGGTACGCGCCGGCCAGGGCAGCGGCGGACGAGCAGTTCGGGCCGAGCTTGTTGCCGCTCCAGCCGCCGAAGGACGGGATGACGTCGCCGCCGGCCGCCTTGATCGCGGCGATGGTGGCGGCGTGCGTGCCGCCGGTCAGCGGGCCGCTGCCGTCCCAGGCCGGGGTGCAGCCGCCGCCGGACAGCACGAACGCGATGGTGAACCACTTGATGCCGGTCGCGCCCATCACGGTGGCGGGCGCGGGCGGGTCGCCCCAGCCCGGGTAGAGGTACGGCGCGGCGGCCATCGCGCCTCCGCCGCCACCGGTGCACCCGCTCGTGGTGGCCGCGACCGCCGCCGACTTCGCCGACTCGCCGGTGCCGTTGTACGCGGTCACGGTGTAGCTGTGCCCGCTGCACGCGGCCAGCCCGGAGACGGTGGCCGAGGTGCCGGTGACTGTGGCCTTGACCGTGCCGCCCTCGTACACCCGGTAGCCGGTGACGGTGCCGGAGACCGCGTTCCAGGCGAGCGAGACGGCGGACGCGGTGGTGCCGGTGACCCGCAGCCCGCCCGGCGTGGCCGGTGCGCCCGGGTTGCCGGGGTTGCCGCCGCCGGTGCAGGAGGCGCCGTTGACCGTGCAGTTCACCGGGTCGCCGGTGCCGCTGACGACGAAGCCGAAGCTGGTGCTGGCGCCCGGGGCGAGCGCGCCGTTCCAGGACTGGTTGACGGCTGTGACGTGCTGGCCGGAGGTGGTCAGCCGGGCGTCCCAGAACGAGCCGAGCGTGCTGCCGGACGGCAGGTCGAACTGGACGTTCCACGAGGAGATCGCGGCGGAGCTGTCGTTGGTGACTGTGAACCGGGCCTCGTACCCGCTGCTCCAGCTGGAGGTGCGGACGAACGCGGCGGTGGCGGCGGAGGCGGGTGGCGCGGCGAGCAGGGCACCGGCGACCACGGCGGTGGTCAGCGCGGCGGCGAGCGTCGCCAGGCGGGGGCGGAGTCTCACGGCGTCCTCCAGGGGACGGGCGGGGGTGGAGAGGGATTCACAACCGTCGACGTGCGCCTATTATTAAGAGTGTTAACTGTTTCTGTCCAGCACCGGTGCGGCCCGAACCCCGGAGGGGGTCCGGGCCGCGTCCCGGCCGCACTCAGCGGCGGAAGGTGAACCAGTTGACGTTGACGAAGTCGGACGGCTGGCCGCTGCTGAACGTCAGGTAGACCGTGTGCCGCCCGGTCACCGCGCCGACGTTGCCGGGCACCGAGCGCCAGGTCTGCCAGCCGCCGGTGTTGCCGACCGCGAAACTGCCGATCGGCGGCGCGGTCGGGCTGTCCACCCGGACCTCCACCAGCCCGCTCACGCCGGACGCCGCGCCGGAGGCGACCCGGGCCACGAAGTCGCGCGGCGGCGTCGAGCCGAAGTCGACGTTGTCGTAGCGGGCCCAGTCGCCGTTGGCGAGCCAGCCGATGTCCTGGCCGCCCTCGGCGCACGTCTCCACCTGCACGCCGTTCTGCGCGTTGAACGACTCGGCCTGGATCGTCGCGTACGCGTCGCGCACCCCGCCCGGCGGCGGCGTGGTCGGCGTCGGCGACGGGTTGCTCCCGCCGCCGCGGGTGTAGACGGCCACGTAGTCGACGAGCATCGACCGGCCGGGCACGGTCGACGCGGTGGGCGTCGCGGAGCCGGCCACGCCGTCCGGGAAGCCGCCGCCCATTGCCACGTTGAGCAGCAGGAAGTAGCCGGCGTGGTTGGTCATCTGACTCCAGTACGGCTCACCGATCTGGTTCTGCCCGACGGTGTGGAAGAGCTGGCCGTCGACGTACCAGCGCAGTTGCTGCGGGCTGGTCGAGGCGTCCCACTCGAACCGGTAGGTGTGGAACGCCGACTGGCAGGTGCTACCCGGGCAGGCCCGGGAGGCGCCGATGCCGTTGAACTCCCCGCACGGGCCGCCCGGCGCGACGCCGCAGTGCAGCACGCCCCAGACCGAGTTGATCCCGTTGACGTTCTCCATCACGTCGAACTCACCGATGCCCGGCCAGTTCTGGTAGTTGCCCCGGTACGGCGAGCCGAGCGCCCAGAACGCCGGCCAGTACCCGGACGCCGCCGCGCCCGTCACGTTCGGCATCTGGATCCGGCCCTCCAGGGCCAGCACACCACCCGACGGCGGCTTGAAGTTCGCCCGTACCGTCTCGATCCGGGCCGAGGTCCAGCGGCCGGCCGAGTCCCGCAACGGCGTGATGCGCAGGTTGCCCGAGCCGTCGTGGGCCAGGTTCGCGGTGCTGGACGTGTAGGTCTGGATCTCGCCGGTGCCCCAGTTGGCCGGGCCGCCCGGGTAGCCGGTGCCGGTGTCGATGATCCAGTTGGCGGACGAGGGCAGCGTGCCGGCGGAGCCGGTGAAGTCGTCGCTCCACACCAGGCTCCACCCGGGCGGTGTCGGGGGCACCGCGGCCTGGGCGGTCATCGAGACGCCCGCGAGCGCTGTGGTGAGCGCGAGGACACCGGCGGCCAGGGCGAGCCGGCGGCGTGTTCGGGGCACGGTGGCGGAGGCGGCCGGAGCCGCCGGGATCGAATTCATTCGGGGTGCCTCTCTGCGGGGACGGGTCCGGGAGAGCGCTCTCTGAGAGCGATTTCTACGCGCCCGCCCCCGCACTTGTCAACGCTTGTCGATGGCCGCCGCCGGCTGCGGCCGGCGCAGCACCACCTGCTCCAGCGCCGTCCACGCCGTGGTGGTGACCAGATAGAGCACCGCCGCCAGCGGCACCACGAGCGCCACCAGCACCGTGCCGTACGGCAGCAGCGGCAGCACCCGCCCGAGCACCGCCGCGCCCGGACCCTCGGCCGGCGTCCCGGCCACGGTGCCGGTGGCGGCCGCCGCCCGGCGCATCCGCCGCGACGACCACCAGGCCAGCGCCAGCAGCGCGGCCAGCAGCACGCCGAACACCAGCGGCACCGGGCCGGCCAGGCCGTCGCCGAGATGCCACCCCAGCGGTACGCCGGCGAGCCGCTCCCCCAGCAGCTCCGGCGCGCCGTCACCGGTGGCGAACAGGCGGTACATGACCAGGAAGAACGGTGCCTGCAACAGAGCCGGCAGGCAGCCCGCCACCGGGCTGGCACCGGCGTTGCGGTAGAGCGCGAACAGCTCGCTCTGGAGGCGGGCCGGATCGTCGGCGTACCGGCGCTGGAGTTCCCGTACCTCGGGAGCGAGCGCGGTGCGACGCCGCTCCCCGCGGACCTGGGCCACTGTCAGCGGGGAGATCAGCAGCCGGACGGCGACTGTGAACAGGACGATGGCGGCCGCAGTGGCGGCGCCGCCGGTGAGCGGGGCGAGCACGTCGGCGAGCCAGGTGACGACTGTGGCCGCGGCCGAGGCCGCGGAGTGCAACGGTGCGAAGGCGAGCATGGGTGGGCCCCTCGATGGCGATTCCGGGTGTCCCGGGCGGCGACGTGCCGTACGGCGGGACGGATGACGACGGAATCGGCCGCGGAAGCCGGGATGGAGGGATCTACCGGCCCGCCGACGCGGGCCGGAAGAAGGTGGCTACGCGGCCGAGGGGTGCAGGCCGGGAGCGCGGGGGCGCGGACGCCCCGGTGCGTCCGGGTCGACCTGCCGGGGCACCCCGCGACGGCGGGCGCGGGCTCGCAGCGCGGCGGCGAACCGGGTGCCGGGCGGCGTGGGCAGCGCGCGGACCCGCAGCGCGAGCAGCGTGGCGAGCAGCAGCGCGGCGACGACCGCCGCACCGGCGATCAGCCCGGCCGGCCGGTCGGCGAACAGGGCGAGCGCGTACGCCCACGCTCCCGTCAGCACCGCCAGCATCCCCGTCACAGAGCCACCCTAGCCCGCCGTGTCACGCCCCGCGGGCCCGTGCACGCCCACCGGCGGCACGACCCGAACGGGCGAACCGGCGCCGACACGCCCAGCGGCACGTTTCCCCAAACGGACACGGTGGGTAACAGGTCCTCGACCACGCGGCACGGTGCCGCGAGCGGTCCGGAGGAGACGGTGGTGACGATGAGTGGCTCAGTGGCGGAGCGGGAGCGGAGCGCCGCATCGGGCGGAACCGACCTGCTGACAGTCGGCGTCGAGGAGGAGTTCCTGCTCGCCGACCCGCACACCGGGACCGCCGTACCCGCCGTCGACCTGGTCATGGAGCAGGTGCCGGCCGAGCTGCGCGGTCAGGTGGAACGCGAGTTCCAGACCAGCCAGATCGAGATCGGCAGCCCGCCCGGGCTGGACCTGTCCTCGATCCGGCACTCGCTGTCGATGCTGCGCGCCGAACTGGCCGACGCGGCCGAGCGGGCCGGCGTACGGCTGCTCGCGATCGGCACCGGGCCGGTCGACGGGCCGGTGCCGCCGGTGGTGGACAAGCCGCGCTTCGACCGGATGATCGAACGGTTCCGGCTGCTGGTGCCCGGTCCCGGCAACAACGGCATGCACATCCACGTCGGCATCCCCGATCCGGACACCGGTGTGCAGGTGCTCAACCACGTCCGGCCCTGGCTGCCGATCCTGCACGCGGTCACCGCCAACTCCCCGTTCTCCCGGGGCGAGGACACCGGGTACGCGAGCTGGCGCTCGGTGGAGTGGGAACGCTGGCCGTCGGTCGCGCCCACCCCGTACCTGGAGTCGCACGAGCACTACGAGCGGCTGATCCGGCAGCTCATCGCCAGCGGCGTGATGCTGGACGAGGGGATGCTCTACTGGTACGCCCGGCTGTCCGCGAAGTACCCCACGGTGGAGATCCGCATCGGCGACGTCTGCCCGTCGGTGGACGACGCGGTGCTGGTGGCGGCGCTGGTCCGCGCGCTCGTCGCCACCGCGCTCACCGACATCGCCGCCGGCCGCCCGGCCGTCAACACCGACCACCACCTGCTGGTGGCGGCGCACTGGCGGGCCGCCCACGACGGGCTGGAGGGCGAGGGCGTCGACCTCACCGACGGTGAGCTGCGCCCGGCCTGGGAGCTGCTGGACCGGCTCGTCGACCGGCTGCGCCCCGAACTGGAACGGCACGGCGACCTGGACCGGGTGACCGACCTGCTGGGCGGGCTGCGGCGGCACGGCAGCGGCGCGGCACGACAGCGGGCGGTGTTCGCGCGTACCGGCAGCCTCGTCGACGTGGTCGCGGACGTGGCGCGGCAGACCCGTGGCTGAGCGGCCACGCGGCCGTGGCCCGGCGTGACAGGATGGGCGACGTGGCCGAGCGCATGATCGTCATCGGCGGCGACGCCGCCGGGATGTCGGCGGCGTCGCAGGCGCGTCGCCGCCGCGACCGGTCCGAGCTGGAGATCGTCGCGTTCGAACGCGGGCACTTCACCTCCTACTCGGCCTGCGGCATCCCCTACTGGGTCAGCGGCCTGGTCGAGGAGCGGGACGAGTTGATCGCCCGCGACCCGAAGACCTTCCGCGACGACTTCGGCATCGAGGTCCGCACCCGGCACGAGGTCACCGCCATCGACCTGGACCGCCGCGAGATCCTCGCGCGTGACCTGGACGGCGGCGGCGAGGTCCGCGCCGGTTTCGACACCCTGGTGTACGCCACCGGCGCGTCCCCGGTGCAGCCGGACTGGGCACGCGACGACGTGTCAGGGGTGTTCGGCGTGCAGACGCTCGACGACGGCGCGGCGCTCATCGGCTGGCTCGAACGCGAGCCCCGGCCCCGGCGCGCGGTGGTCGTCGGTGGCGGCTACGTCGGCGTCGAGATGGCCGAGGCGCTCGTGCAGCGCGGGCTCTCCGTCCAGCTAGTGGAGCAGGCCGACCAACCGATGTCGACAGTCGACCCGGACATGGGCGAGCTGGTGGCCGACGCGATGCGCGCGACCGGCATCGGCGTCCGCACCGGCCTCCAGGTCACCGGTCTCCAGGAGCGGGACGGCCGGATCTCCGCGGTGGTCACGAACGAGGGGCCGATCCCGGCCGACGTCGTGGTGCTGGGTCTCGGCGTACGCCCCAACACCGCGCTCGCCGAGGCCGCCGGCCTGCCGATCGGCCCCTCCGGGGCGGTCCGTACCGACCGCCGGATGCGGGTGCCGGGCGTACCCGGCGTGTGGGCGGCGGGCGACTGCGTCGAGTCGCTGCACCGGGTCAGCGGCATGCCGGTGCACATTCCGCTCGGCACGCACGCCAACAAGCAGGGCCGGATCGCGGGCATCAACATCGGCGGCGGGTACGCCACCTTCCCCGGCGTCATCGGCACCGCCGTCACCAAGGTCTGCGAGCTGGAGGTGGGCCGCACCGGGCTGCGCGAGCGGGACGCGCGGGAGGCCGGCTTCGAGTTCGTCACAGTGCTGGCCCAGTCGACGAACCGGGCCGGCTACTACCCGGGGTCGCGGCCGATGACGGTCAAGCTGATCGCCGAGCGGCCCAGCGGGCGGTTGCTCGGGGCGCAGATCGTCGGCTGGTCCGAGGCGGCCAAACGGATCGACGCGCTCGCGGTGGCACTGTGGAACGGCATGACAGTGGACGAGATGACAGCGCTCGACCTGGGGTACGCGCCGCCGTACGCCCCGGTGTGGGATCCGGTGCTGATCGCCGCCCGCAAGGCCGTCGACGCCCTCGCCGCCGTGTAAGGAAGGGCCCCCTATTAACGCCTCCGGTAGAGGAAGGGCCCCTTCTTAACACCGACACCCGGGTTTGTCGGTGCCCGGCGTTAGCGTGTGCGCGTTGCCGGTTCGGCACTTCCCCTCGGAGGTATACCCCCATGTCCCAGGAGACGACCTACCTCGAACTGTCCGAAGTGGATGGTGGAGCGCACAAGTTCTACGAGGTGGTGGTCGACGACACCGCGATGACAGTGCGCTACGGGCGGATCGGCGACCAGGGCCAGGTGAAGACGAGCACCTACCCGGACAACACCCGCGCCCGCGCCGCCGCCGCGAAGAAGATCGGCGAGAAGGTCCGCAAGGGGTACGCCCCGGCAATGCCCGGCGTACGCCAGAAGCGCACGGTGTCACGCCGGCAGATCGTCAGCACCCGCTCGACCGCCCGCACCGCCCCGGTCCTCTGGCGGTACGCCTCGGGCGCGCCCGCCTTCGGCATCTTCGTCGACGACAGGCACTGCATGGTCGGCAACGAGCACGGCGTGATCACCACGCTCGACCACGACGCCCGGCTGGTCAACCAGGTCCGGCTGCCCGACGGGGTGAAGTGCATCGTCGCCGACGACGCCTGGGTCTACGCCGGCTGCGACGACGGCAACGTCTACGACCTGTCCGGCAAGGTGCCCCGTGCGGCGTACGCGATCGCGCCCGAGATCGACATCTACTGGCTGGACATCCACGACGGCGTACTGGGCGTGTCCGACCGCGACGGCGGCATCTCCGCGATCGACCACGAGGACGAGTTCCTCTGGCGCCGGCCGGGGCGGGGCCGGTCGGCGTGGATGGTGCGCTGCGACGCCGACGCGCTCTACCACGGCCACTCGCAGGGGGTCACCGGCTACGACTGGCGCACCGGGCGCGAGCTGTGGCACACCGGCACCGGCGCCGTCCTGTTCGGCTGGCAGGAGCGGGACGCCGTCTTCGCCGGCACCGGCACCCGCGAGGTGGTGCGCCTGCGCAAGGACGGCCGGGCCGAGCAGGTCTACCGCTGCGACGCCGCAGTCTTCTCCTGCGCCACCGCCGAGGGCGGCCGGTACGTGTTCGCCGGTGACAGCGCCTCCTCGATCTACTGCTTCGACCAGGCCGGCAACCGGCTGTGGAAGCTCGGCACCGGCTGCGGCTCGGCGTACTCGATGCAGTACCACGACAACCGGCTCTACGTGGTCACCACGAGCGGCTACCTGGCCTGCATCGACGCGAGCGAGGCGGCGATCCGGGCGGCCGAGGCGGGCAGCGTCCCCGACGTGGTCGACGTCAAGGCGCCGGCCCGGATGCCCGAGACGGCCGCCTGGACCTCGGTCGAGGTGACCACCGACGACCGCGACGGCGTGCTGGTGCAGTGCGTCGAGCAGGGCGGCCGGCTGCGCGTGCACGTCCTCGCCGACGGCTACCGGCGGGACTGGTCCGTGCAGTTCCCCAAGGGCATCCGCGAGCCGGGCGCGCGCTACCTGGTCACCGAGGTCCGCGAGTCCGGCCGGGGCGGCTTCTACCGCGCATACGGGGACATCCGCCGACTGCGGTGACAGGCCCGGCGGGCCCGGGCCGCATCCGGCGAGGCAGGGGCGGCCCGCAGGACGGGGCCGGCCCGCGGCGAGGGCGAGCCGGGCGAGGGTGGCCCGGCACGGGACGAGGGGCCCGCAGGGCGAGGGCCCGCACCGGCCCAGGACGAGTGCGGCCCGGCGAGGCCGGAGGGCCGCGTCGGGACAGCGGATCGTCGCCGCACCGGTCAGGATGTGTCGATGCGGTGCGACATTCCTGACGGGCTGCGCTGGGTCGAGCAGACCGAGGCCGGCCGGGCGTGGCTCGCGGAGCTGCCCGGCCGGCTGGCCCACTGCGTCGCGTGGTGGGAGCTGACGGCCGGCCCGCCGTTCGCGTACGCGTTCGCCTCGCTGGCGCTGCCCGCGACACTCCCCGACGGCACCCGGGCGGTGCTGAAGCTCCAGTACCCGGACGACGACAGCGTCCACGAGGCAACGGCGCTGGCGCACTGGGACGGGCGCGGCGCGATCCGGCTGCTCGCCCACGACGCCGATCGGCGCGCACTGCTGGTCGAGCGGTGCGACCCCGGCACGCCGCTGCATTCGCTGGCCGCCGACGCGGCGCTCGACGTCGCGGTCGGCCTGCTACCGGGGCTCGCGGTGCCGGCCGGTGAACCGTTCACGCCGCTGGCCGAGGAGGCGGCCGGCTGGGCGGAGCGGATGCCTGGTAACTGGCGACGGGCCGGCTGCCCGTACGAGCGGCGCCTGCTCGACACCGCGCTCGGGCTGCTCGCGGAGTTGGCGCCGAGCCAGGGTGAGCAGGTGCTCGTCAACCAGGACCTGCATGCCGGCAACATCCTGGCCGCCGGGCGCGAACCGTGGCTGGTGATCGACCCGAAGCCGCTGGTCGGCGAGCGGGAGTTCACGGTGGTGCCGCTCGTGCGCGGCGCCGAGCTGGGTCACTCCCCCTCGGCGGTGCGGCACCGGCTCGACCGGCTCAGCGCCGAGCTGGGCCTGGACCGGGAGCGGGTACGCGGCTGGGCGATCGGCCAGACGGTGGCCTGGAGCATCGGCGGCGACCAGGTCTTCCCCGGGAACGTCGAGGCGGCCCGCTGGCTGCTCGACGAGATGTGACTCAGCCCGCCTGGCAGGTGGGGCACCAGTAGAGGTTGCGCCCGGCAAGAGCGCCCCGGTCGCTGTGCAGGCGCAGCCGCAGCTGCCCGACCGGGGCCGGCGGCTCCCCCGGCCCGTCGGCGAACTTCCCGTACAGACCCAGGTGTACGTGCAGCGTCAACTCGCCCGCGTAGTGGTGCAGCAGGTGCTTGCCGTACGCCTCGGTGCCGTCCAGGACGGTGCCGCTCAGGCGGGCCGCGCCCTCGGCGAAGCGCCCCTGCGGGCTGTCGGCGTGCACCTTGTCGCCCGCGAACAGCTCGGCGTGCCGGGCGGCGAGGCGGTGGATGGTGTGTCCCTCTGGCACAACGACCAAGCGTAGCCAGCGGATCGGGCCGCCGGCGACGTCGGGTCCTGGGACGACATTGAATCGATGTTCGTCGACTGAAAGACTGGCGGCGGCAGCGCTCGGGAGCCAGTGCGAGCCGCTCGATCTCGCCGGAGGGACAAGCGCGGGGTGATGCGCCACCCCGGTGCCGGGCAGTCGTCTCCGGCGCTCCGCCGTGTCGTCACGGCGGCGACATCGCGGTCCACCACCACTCCGGCGCCGACCGCCCCCGGCGCCCCCAGCTCGGGAGAGACAGATGCTCCGTACGCTCGGCGCGGCACTGGCCGCCGCCCTCGCCCTCACCGGCCCGGCCGCCTCGGCCGGCGCCGACCGGTCGCCCGCCACCACGACGACGCTCGCCACGGCGGCGACGCCGACCCCGACGCCCACGTTCGCGTGCCCGCCGGCGTTGCCGGTCAGCGGCCAGGTGACCGGGGCCACCACGACCAGCATCACCATCACCTACTGGATGGTGCTCAGCCCGCCCTGCGGATACGACCCGCCGCTGGTCGTCAGCCTCTTCGCCAGCCGCGAGGACGCCACCGGGTGGCGCGACCCGGTGGCCGAGGCGGTCACCGGGCCGGAACGGTCGGGCACTGTCACAGTCGGCGGCCTGACCCCGGGCACCGCGTACTGGTTCCGGTTCGGCGACACCAAGGGCGTACGGGATCCGTACGTGATCGGCGGACCGGCGCGCACGCTGTCGCTCTGCTCCGCGACGGCCACGATCGACAGCAGGTGGGGCGGTGGCTTCGTCGCCACTGTGACGGTGCGCAACGACGGCACCGAGCCGGTCCCGGGCTGGCTCGTCTCGTGGCGGTGGTCCGGTGACGAGCGTATCCAGTCGGTCTGGGGCGGGGTGGCCGAGGGCTCCGGCCAGGACGCCGAGGTCCGCAACGCATCCTGGAACGGGACGCTGGCGCCGGGTGCTTCGACGACGTTCGGCCTGCTCGTGGCGACGAGCGCGACGCCCGCCGCCATCACGCCGGTCTGCGGGCGGTGACCGGCATGCGGTGGACGGCACGGCACGGCGGCACCGGCCGCCTCCTCGCGGCGGGGCTGGCGCTCGCAGTGGCCCTCGCGGCGACGGTGGTGGGACCGGCAGCGGGTGCGCTGGCGGCGCCGGTGACAGTCACCAACGGCACCCAGTTCACCGACACCACCGGCGCCGTGGTGCACGCCCACGGCGGCGGTGTCCTCAAGGTCGGCGACTACTACTACTGGTTCGGCGAGAACCGCAACCCGGACAACACGTTCCGGGCGGTCTCCGTCTACCGCTCCACGGACCTGCGCACCTGGGAGTTCCGCAACAACGTGCTCACCCAGTCGTCGGCGGCGGAGCTGCGGGTCGCCAACATCGAGCGGCCGAAGGTCGTCTACAACGCGGGTACCGGCCGGTTCGTGATGTGGATGCACAAGGAGAACGGGTCCGACTACAACGAGGCGCGGGCCGCCGTCGCCTCCTCGGCAACCGTGGACGGGAACTACACGTACCACGGCAGCTTCCGGCCGCTCGGGCAGCACATGTCCCGCGACATCACGCTCTACAACGACAACGGCACCGCGTACATGATCTCGGCGGCCGACGACAACTACGACCTGAACATCTACCGGCTCACCTCGGACTACCTCAACGTCGCCGCCCTCGTGGGCAACTTCTGGGACGGCGCGCACCGCGAGGCGCCCGCGATGTTCAAGCGGGGCGCCACGTACTTCCTGCTGACCTCGGGGGCGACGGGATGGAGCCCGAACCAGGCCCGGTACGCCACCGCGCCGAGCATCTCGGGACCGTGGAGCGGCTGGACCGACGTGGGCAACGGCACCACCTTCAACTCCCAGCCGGCCTTCGTGCTGCCGATCCAGGGCACGTCCGGCACCAGCTACCTCTATCTGGGTGACAGGTGGGCCGGCGCCTGGGGCGGACCGGCCAACGACTCCCAGTACGTGTGGCTGCCGATCGCCTTCCCGACCGCCACCAGCATGAGCCTGACCTGGTATCCGTCAGTCACCGTCGACACGGCGGCGGGCACTGTCACCGGCAACTCGCCCACGTACTACCGCGTCACCGCCCGGCACAGCGGCCGGGTGCTCGACGTGATCAACGGCTCCACGGCGAACAACGCCGAGGTCAAGCAGTGGGGCTGGAACGGCGGCGGCAACCAGAGGTGGGAGTTCCAGGACGCCGGTGGCGGCTGGTTCCGCCTCGTCAACGCGGCGAGCGGCAAGTGTCTCGACGTCGCTAACGCGTCCACCGCCGACGGCGCCAACATCATCCAGTACACCTGCGGCAGCGGCGCCAACCAGCAGTGGCAGTGGGCCGCGCTCGGCGGCTGGTTCCAGTTGCGGGCCCGGCACAGCGGCAAGTGCCTGGACGTGGTCAACGCCGGCACCGGCGACGGCGCGGACGTCCAGCAGTACACCTGCGGTGCGGGCACCAACCAGCAGTGGTCACGCACGGTGTCGTGACCGGACGGCACGCCTGAGCGTGCGGAGCGAACCCAGGGGTGTCGATTTCGGCACCCCTGGGTACTTCCTGCTTGTCATGCGCGGCCTCCGCGCCTGGATCAGGAGGTGCCATCGTGAAGATCTTGTCCCGCCGGAACTCTCCGGCGACCAGTACCGATACCAACGGCGACGGCGTGGTCGACGAGCGCGACCGGACCGCCGAGCAGCCGGCCGGCCGGCCCGTGGTCACCGACCGCGACGAGGAGCGGACCACGTACCGCAGCGCCGCCACAGCGACCGACGACGAGCGCGCCCGGGACGCGGCGACCGACCGGGACGCGCGCGACCTCGGCGCGACGACGACCGACGGCCGGACGTCGGCCACGACGACCGACGCCCGGATCGCGGCCGACGACGAGCGGGACGCGGAGGCGCGGCGACGGGCGGCGGACCGGGGCGCGGCGGCGCGCGCTGTCACCGGCCGCCGGGTCGACGCCGACACGCGGACCGCTCCGGTGACCGACGCCCGGACCGTCGGCGCGGCGCCCGCCGCCGAGCGCACCGTGGACCTGGACCGCGACGGCCGTCCGGACCGCACCGACCTCGACCGGGACGGCCGCCCCGACGGTACGGACACCGACCGCGACGGCCGGGTGGACCGTCCGGAGCCGTACACCACCAAGCGTCCCCGGGCCAGCCTGCTCGCCACGCTCGGCCTGATCGTCTCGGTGGTCGGGGCGCTGTTCGTGCTCTCCGGCACGCTCGCCGGGTACGGCATCGGCGTCGGCGCGGTCGGCGCCGTGCTGGCGGTGCTGGGCCTGATCGCCACCCGTCGCCGGCACGTGGCGGGCAAGACCGACGCGCTGATCGGCATCGCTGTCGGCCTGGCCGCCGTGGTGCTCGGCATCGTGGCGATGACCGGCCAGTTCGACTGGCCGACCACCGACGGCGACTGGGTGGGCCGCTTCCGCGAGTGGCTCGACTCACAGTTTGGCAACTGGTTCTGACGGGCACTGTCCCGATCGCCGGCAGGGCCGGCCAGCCCGATCAGTTCCGGTGGTTCACCGGCCGGGCAACACCTCTTTCGGGGGCGGCGGTTCGCCGCCCCCGAAGTGTGTCCGGGGTCGGCGCAACGATCACTCGCTGCTGACCGATTCAACGCAACGATTCGCTGCTCAACGCAACTTCCCGCGGTGGATGTCGTCTACCCGGGCCGCATAACGTTGGACCACGGCGCCAGCCCGTGGGCCGACGGTGGCCGGGCGCGCCCGACTCTGGGAGCACGACATGACGATGGACGCCATCCGCCAGCGCTTTCTGATGTGCCGGCCGACGTACTTCGCCGTCGACTACGCGATCAACCCGTGGATGGACCCCACCGCCCCGGTCGACGCCGACCTGGCGATCCGGCAGTGGGAGCAGCTTCGGCGCACGTACCTGGACCTGGGCCACGAGGTCGACCTGATCGAGCCGGTCGCCGGCCTGCCGGACATGGTCTTCGCCGCGAACGGCGGCACCGTGATCGACGGCAAGGCCATGGCGGTGCAGTTCCGCGACCCGCAGCGCGCCGACGAGGCGCCCGCGTACCGGGCCTGGTTCGAGGGCGCCGGCTTCGAGATGTACGACCCGAAGCACGTCAACGAGGGCGAGGGCGACGTCCTGCTGGCCGGTGACCACCTGCTCGCCGGCACCGGGTTCCGCACCGCGCACGCCTCGCACGCGCAGCTCCAGGAGGTCTTCGGCTACCCGGTGATCACCATGCAGCTCGTGGACCCCCGGTTCTACCACCTGGACACCGCGCTGACAGTGCTCGACGAGCGCACCGTGGCGTACCTGCCGGAGGCGTTCTCCCCCGGCAGCCGGGCGGTGCTGCGCCGGTTGTTCCCGGACGCGATCCACGCCACCATGGCCGACGCCGAGGTGCTGGGCCTGAACGCGGTCAGCGACGGCCGGCACGTGGTGCTGCCCGCGCAGGCCATCGACCTGGCCGCGAAGCTGCGCGACCGGGGCTACGAGACCATCGGGATCGACCTGTCCGAGCTGCGCAAGGCCGGCGGCGGACCGAAGTGCTGCACGTTGCGACTCCGTCAGGGAAAGGCGAGCAAGTGATCATCGACGACATGCTGCGGACTCCGTCCGCGGTCCGGGACGCGGAGCGTCACACGGCGCACAACTACCACCCGCTGCCCGTGGTGATCTCGTCGGCCGAGGGCGCCTGGCTGACCGACGTGGACGGCCGCCGCTACCTGGACTGCCTGGCGGGATACTCGGCGCTGAACTTCGGCCACCGGCACCCGAAGCTGATCGAGGCCGCGCACGCGCAGCTCGACCGGCTCACGCTGACCAGCCGCGCGTTCATCCACGACCAGTTCGCCGACTTCTGCCGCGAGCTGGCCGCGCTGTGCGGCAAGGACCTCGTGCTGCCGATGAACACCGGCGCCGAGGCGGTGGAGACCGGCATCAAGGTGGCCCGCAAGTGGGGCTACCAGGTCAAGGGCGTCACGCCGGGCCAGGCCAACATCGTGGTGGCGGAGGGCAACTTCCACGGCCGTACGACCACGATCGTCAGCTTCTCCACCGACGAGGACGCGCGCGCCGACTTCGGGCCGTACACCCCGGGTTTCACGGTGGTGCCCTACGGCGACCTGGACGCGCTGACCGCGGCGATCGACGAGAACACGGTGGCCGTGCTGCTGGAGCCGATCCAGGGTGAGCAGGGCGTCGTGGTGCCGCCGGAGGGCTACCTGCCGGGTGTGCGCCGGGTCTGCACCGAGCGCAACGTGCTGTTCGTCGCCGACGAGATCCAGTCGGGTCTGGGGCGTACCGGCGCGACGTTCGCCTGCGAGCACGAGGGCGTCGAGCCGGACATGTACCTGCTCGGCAAGGCGCTCGGCGGCGGCATCGTGCCGGTGTCGGCGGTGGCGGCGAACCGCGACGTGCTGGGTGTGCTCCAGCCGGGCCAGCACGGCTCGACGTTCGGCGGCAACCCGCTGGCCTGCGCGGTCGCGACCGAGGTGGTCCGGCTGCTCGCCACCGGCGAGTTCCAGCGCCGCTCGGCCGAGCTGGGCGAGCGGCTGCACGCCGGGCTGCGCGGCCTGATCGGCAAGGGCCTGGTGGCGGTACGCGGGCGCGGCCTGTGGGCCGGGCTGGACATCGACCCGGAGCTGATGACCGGCCGGCAGGCGTGCGAGCGGCTGATGGAGCGGGGCGTGCTGGCCAAGGACACGCACGGCTCGACCATCCGGCTCGCCCCACCGCTGGTGATCACCGCCGACGAGATCGACCACGCGGTGGCGCAGCTCGCCGCCGTCCTGGCCGGCTGAGGTCGTACGCGACCGACTCCGTACGCGAGAAGGCGCCGGGACCGCGACGGTCCCGGCGCCTTCGCACGTGCCCGTCAGGGACGCGGCAGCCGCATCGCCATGGTCGGCGCCTCGGCCATCACCGAGTTCGGGGTGTACTTCGCGTCGCTGCTCATGTCGTCCGCGCGGCCCACCTGCACGCCCGGGTACAGCTCGATCAGGTCGCTCTCGGCGAGCACCCGGGACTGCTGCGGCGCCAGCGCGATCCGCTCGTGCTCGGCCATCGAACCACCGGGGCGTACGCCGGAGCCGTTGGTGCTGGTGTCGGTGACCACCACCTCGCCCACCCGCAGCTCCAGCCGGATGTGGCTGCGGCTGATCCAGCGCCGGGCCTCGTCGTTGAGCCACTGGCCGAGCGTCACCCCACCCGGGCCGTCCGGTGCCCGGCCGATCGCCACCGGTTCGGTCTCGGTGAGCACGAACCGCTTGCGGACCAGACCGCCGATGCGCACGGCGAGTACAGCGGTACGCGGGCGCGGGCCGGCGTCGGAGAGCCGTGCGCCGTGCCGGGGGCAGGTCGGCGCGCCGGTACGCAGCGTGGGCGGCGGCTGCTCGGCCGGCACCCGGTCCACGGCGGCCAGGTCGGCGAAGGCGCCACCGCCCCCACCGCCGCCGAACAGCGCGCAGCCCGGCTCGGGACAGCGCCACTTCCGGGAGAGCACCTTGACGCCCGCGGGTGAGCGACTGCCGGTGGCCGGGTCCTGGCCGCCGCCGACGTGCGCGATGAACACCGGCCCGCCGGCGCCGGGCACCGGGGCGAGCACCCGGCCCGCCTGCCCGACCCACGGGTACCGCCCGACGAGCCCGTCCAGCCGCGCCCGGGTGAGCACCGGCAGGCCGAGCAGGTCGGCCACCTCCAGCATCCGGTCACCGGGCTGGTCGAGCACCTCCACCAGGCCGTCGTCGGCCCACCGGCGCACCACCATCCGCTCGTTCGAGGTCAGGTCGGCGTCGGACAGCAGCGCCCGGTGCACGATCGCGTAGACCGGGACGCTGTCCTCGCCGATCTGCCGGGACAGCGCGTCGATCACCATGCCGAGTCGCAGCAGGCTGGCCGGACGGCCGCCGTCCAGGTTCTGCCAGCGGATCACCTCGGCCAGGTCGACCACGGCCCGGGCCAGCGACGGATCGGTGCAGACCCGACCCTCGATGGCGTCGAGCACCTTGCTGATCTCGAATCTCATGCCGCAGCTCCGCACGATGTCGTCCCGTGACGCGGCCGGGGCCGGTCGGCCCGCCGCGCCGCGCGCCACCACCGCGGCGCGTCCTCCACCATGCGACGACCCTACCGGCCACCCCCGTCGGCGGCGTGGCGGCGCACTCCCGAAAGGGGCGTACGCCACCGGGCGGGCGCCGCTCGCCCCCGCCCGGCCCGCCGCGCTCAGGCCGCGCGCAGCGGCCGGCCCACGTCGTGCAGGTGCACCAGGGCCTGCCGGTACGACTCGACCAGCCCGGTCTCCGCGTACGGGACGCCCTGCTCGGCGCAGTACGCCATCACCAGCGGCCGGGCCCGGCGCAGGTTGGCGCGCGGCATGTTCGGGAACAGGTGGTGCTCGATCTGGTAGTTGAGCCCGCCCAGCGCCAGGTCGACGAACCGGCCGCCGCGGACGTTGCGTGAGGTCAGCACCTGCTTGCGCAGGTAGTCCAGCTCGTCGTCGGCGGTGGGCATCGGCATGCCCTTGTGGTTCGGGGCGAACGAGCAGCCCATGTAGAGGCCCCACAGCCCCTGGTGCACGGCGACGAACAGCAGCGCCTTCGCCGGTGACATGACCGCGAACAGCAGCCCGAGGTAGCCGGCGGCGTGCGCGGCGAGCAGCAGCGCCTCCACGGCCCGGTGCCGCATCGGCACCCGCCACCGCCCGTCCGGTTCCCGGCCGACGAGCGCCTGCACGCTCGCCACGTGCAGCGCCAGCCCTTCCAGCAGCAGCAGCGGGAAGAACAGCCACGCCTGGCGGCGGGCCATCCACCGGCTCAGGCCGCGCGTCGCCGTCGCCTGCTCGTACGTCCAGACCAGCGCGCCCGCGCCGACGTCCGGGTCCTCGTCGGTGTGGTTCGGGTTGGCGTGGTGCCGGTTGTGCTTGTCCACCCACCAGCCGTAGCTGAGCCCGACCGCGAGGTTGCCGGCGACCAGTCCGGCCGCCTCGCTCGGCTCGCGCCGGCGGAACATCTGCCGGTGCCCGGCGTCGTGGCCGAGGAACGCCACCTGCGTGGTGGCCACCGCCATCACCACCGCCAGCGGCACCTGCCACCACGAGTCACCGACGAGCGCCACCACGATCCAGCCGGCCAGGAACGCGCCGAGCGTGAGCGCGATCCGCAGCGCGTACCGGCCGGGCCGCCGCTCGAGCAGTCCCGCCTCGGCGATCCGGCGGGACAGCCGCGCGTAGTCGCTGCCCCGCCGTGCCGCGGGTTCCGTCGACGTGGAAGTGGTCATGTCGCCCCCGATGCCGCGAGCCACGCTCCGTACGCGACTCTCCGTCACCGATTCTGGCGATGACCGTCGCCGTGGGTAATCCCGCAGACCCCCGGCTCGGAGGTGGTGCTGGCCCTACCTCTCCGGGCCGGCGCGGCGCAAACGATCTTCGTCACACCGCAGCGAGCCCGTACGACGGTGGGCGCACCCCCTCTGACCAGCTAATCTGTACGTAAAGATGAGTACCACTCAGCTGAACGGCCGATAGGCAGGCTGCACGGTCGTCGACAGACGGGAGACAGCGCGGTGCGTGGATTGACGGACAAGGTGGTGTTGGTGACGGGCGGCGGCTTCAGCCCGGACCAGGTGGGCTCCGGACTCGGCATGTCCATGTGCGTCGAGCTGGCCGCCGAGGGCGCGAAGGTGGTCGTCTCCGACCTCTCCCTGGAACGCGCCGAGGCGACAGTCACGCGCGTCAAGGAAGCCGGCGGCGACGCGGTGGCGGTGGCGGCCGACGTCACCGACGAGGACTCGGTGCGCGCCATGGTGAGCGCCGCCCTCGACGCGTACGGGCGCATCGACGTGCTGGTGAACAACGCCGGCGTGTTCGGCGCGTACGTGCCGCTGCTGGAGATCGAGAACAGCCAGTGGGACCGCGTCATGGAGGTCGACCTGAAGGGCGTCTTCCTCGCCACCAAGGCCACGCTGCCGCACATGCTGGAGCGCGGCAAGGGCGTCGTGATCAACGTGTCGTCGGCGTCCGGCGTGGTCGCCAGCGAGGTCGGCGCGGAGTACACCACCGCCAAGCACGGCGTCATCGGGCTGACCAAGCAGATCGCCTACGACTACGGCCACCAGGGCATCCGTGCGGTCGGCATCGGCCCCGGCGTGATCAAGACCGCCGCCTTCGAGGGCGCGGAGATCACCAGCGACTTCCCGTTCTACGACCTGACCATGCAGGCGCCCGCCGGCCGGTACGGCGAGCCGCACGAGATCGCCCGCGCGGTCTGCTTCCTCGCCAGCGACGACGCGTCCTTCATCCACGGCCACACCATCCCGGTCGACGGTGGTTCGCCGATCAGGTGAGGCGAACGGATCGGCCCGGGCGGGATCGTCTCCCGCCCGGGCCGCGTCCCCGCCGGGTCAGCCGAGCCGGGCGACGGCGTCGCGCAGCCGGACCAGGTCGCGCCGGCGCCGCTCGTAGGTGGCGGCCAGCCCGATCAGCAGCAGCCCGCCGAGGCCCAGGAAGATCCAGCGGGGCAGCAGGTCCCAGCCCCGGGCCAGCTCGTGCAGCGCCAGCGGCACCAGCGTGGCCGCGCCCAGCACCACTGGCGCCTGCCAGCGCCGGGCCGCCCCGCCGAGCACGACGGCGAGCGCCGCCGCGCCGAGCGCCAGCCGCCGCCACGGCTGCGGCTCACCTGACACCAGCACCGACACGAGGCTCGGCAGGAACGCCGCACCGAGTCCCGGGCCGAGCGCCAGCCAGCTGGTCAGCCCGGGCCGGCGCCGCAGCGCCAGTAGCCCGGCGCCCAGGGCGAGCGCCGCCGCCGGCAGCGTGTACGCCTCCAGCACGACCACCCCGCCCGCGGCGAGCAGCAACCACCCGCCGACCAGCTCGCTGCCGGCGGCCACCGCCGCCAGCACGCGACGCCCGGCCGGCGACTCGCCCCGGCGCGGCACCCGGACCGCGACGGCCACACCCCACAGCACGCAGACCGCCGCCGCGTACCGCAGCGAGCCGCCGGTGAGCAGCAGCGCGAGCAGCGCCACGGCCTGCGCCGCCGCCTCCAGCGCCCACGCACCGGCCCGCCCCGCGCCGACGCCGCCCGGCCCTCGGACCACGCGCAGCAGCGGCGCCGTGTGCAGCGTCACCGCCGCGACGGCCAGGGCGGCGAACGCCGCGGTACGCAGCGGCAGCCCCGCCGCCAGCGACGCGGTGACCGCGAACCCGGTGGCAGTCGCGACCGCGCCCAGCCACCCCGCGATCCGGACCACCGCCGGCCGCCCGGCCGCCCCGGTCACGGCACCGGCCACCACCAGCGCCCCGAGTGCGGCGAGCGTTCCCGCCCGGGTGGCGAGCAGGCCACCGAACCCGGGTACGGCCAGCACCGCCCCGAGCGGCACGAGCACCACCGGGCGCGCGCCGGTGAGCGCGACGACCAGCAGCGCTGCCAGCCCGACGCCGAACGCGACCGCCGGCACCACCGGCCAGGGCGCACCGGCCGCCTCCGCCAGCACCGGCAGCGCGACAGCGCCGAACGGCAGCGCGGCGAGCCACCAGGCGGCGCGGCGATCCGTGGCGGCGTACGCCCCGGCGGCGACGCCCAGGAGCAGCAGCACCAGCCCGGCGCGGGCGGTCCCGGCCGAGGCAGCCGCGGCGGCGGGCACCCCGGACCAGGGTTGCACCGGCAGGTCAACGAGCAACGTCAGCACCACCGGGGACACGGCCAGCAACGCCATGGCGGCCAGCACGGCGCCGACCGCGCGCAGCGCGACCGCCGGCCGGGAGCCGGCCCCGGCGGCGAGCGCCAGCAGCACCCCCACCGCTGCGTACGGCGCCACCGGTTCCCCGCCCGGCGCGACGAGCGGCCCGAGGCCGACCCCGGCGAGCGCGACGGCGAGCCCCGTCGAGGCGTACCCGCTCAGGTCGGTCCACAGGCGACGGACGGCGAGGACGACGACGACCGGCACCACGACGGCGGCGGTCGCGCCGCGCAGCTGCCACCAGGCCGGCGCGCCGAGGCCGAGCAGCGCGACCGCCACGCCCGCCGGTACGGCGAGCAGCGAAACGGCCAGCGCGACGCCGCCGACGACCGGCTGCGCGCCCTGTCCACGCCGGCCCAGCGTGGCGAGCGCCGCGCCGAGCACCGCCGTGACGGCGAGCACGGCCACGGCCCCGCCCGGGGCGGCGCAGCCGACGAGCAGCGCGTGCCCGAGCAGTACCGCCCCGGCCGACGCGGTGACCGGCACGACGACCCGCCCTCCACGCGGCCGGGCCACCGCCGCCAGCAGCAGCGCGGCGGCCGTCGCGAGGTCCACGACCAGCACCAGCGGCCACGGCGTCGCCGTCACGGCCGGCGCGGCGAGGGCGACCAGACCGGCGGCGGCCACGCCGGCGAGCGGCCGGACGGCCCGGGGCGTCAGCAGCGCGACCGCCCCGGCGGTCAGCAGCAGGGCCACCGGAAGCTGCCAGCCCCAGGACGGGACCGGCACGTCCCGGCCGCCCTGCCAGGCCGGGAAGCCGACGCTCGCGGTGGACGCGCCGACCAGGCCGGTGAGCACGACCGCCACCTGGCCCAGCGCGGCGGCCACGGCGAGCGCGCCCACGAGCGGACCGGTCCGGACCGGCGCCGGCAACGCCCGGACCGCACCGGCGAGCGCCGCCACCACGAGGCCGGCGGCGATCAGCAGCAGCCCGGACCGCCACTCGCCGACCGGCCGGATCAGCGCGACCGCGAGCACCGGCACCAGCAGCCCGGTGGTCGTCGCGCGCCAGAGGCGGCCACCCGCGGCGAGCCCGCCGGCGACCAGCGCCAGCGCCACCACCAGCAGCGGACCGCCGGCCAGCAGCGGCGTGCCCGCCGCGTGGCCGACCGCCAGCGGCACCAGCGCGCAGCCGGCCGCCAGGACCAGCGCCGTGCCGTGCCCGGTCCAGCCCAGCACCCGCCCGGCCACCAGCGCGGTGCGATTGCCGGAGGTACGGCGGCGCAGCACGACCACGACCGCGAGGTCACCGAGCGCCACGGCGGTCAGCACCAGCGCCCAGCCGGCGGCGGTGGGCCGGAACGCGGCAGCGGCCAGCGGCAGCACCGGCTGCGCGAGCAGCCACGCCGCGAACCAGGGTGCGGTGAGGCGGCTGACCAGCGCGTAACCGGCGGCCACCGCGGCGCTGCCCGCCGCCACCAGCGCCGCGTACCGGCTGCCGGGCAGGCCGGTCACCCCGAACAGGTCCACCGACCAGGCGGCGGATCCGTCCAGGACCACCAGGAGCAGCGCCACCGAGGCGAGCGTCTCGGCGGTGCCACGCAGCCCGCGGGCCCGGGCGACGAGCGGCGCGACCAGGGCCAGCGCGGTGACGGCGAGCAGGATCAGCGCCCGGCCGGCCACCCCGAACGTGCTCCAGGCGACGGCGGTGAACACCACGGCGGCGGTGCCGAGCAGCAGGCCACCGAGGACGAACAGCAGGCCCTGGACCGCGCGGGTGGAGGTCTCCGCGCCGCCGGGGCGTACCGCGACGGGGGTGGGCGGAAGCTGACGCGGCGGCGTCGGCGCCGGGAGCGGCGCGGGGCCGGCGGCGCGCGGCGCGGGGATCTCCTGCCGGATCCGGGCCGCCAGCACCGCCCGCCGCTGCCGGGCCGTGACCAGCCGGCCGGACAGATCCTGGTACGTCAGCCGGGCCGCCTCGACGCGCGGCACCAGCTCGGTGATCTCCCGGTCCAGCCGGACAACCTCGGCGGCGGGCGGGTAGGGCGGGCGGCCGCAGGCGCGGCATCCGGCGACGAGGTCGGCCGGAGCGCCGCAACCGGGGCAGGGGTAGCCGGTGTTCTCCACCCCGCCAGCTTCGTCAACGGCGGAGCGGACCGACAGAGTAGGAGTACCTAGGGCCGGGTCTGCTCGTGTACCCAGGCGGTGTAGCCGGGGTTGCCGCTGTCCTCCCGGCTGACCAGGATCTCCGGCACCTCGTACGGGTGGTTGGCGCGGAGCTGGTCGACCAGGGCGTCCACCCGGTCCGGCGCGGTCTTGAACCGCACCTGCCACTCGGCGGTGGTCTGGATCGCCGACTGCCACCAGTAGGTGCTGTCCACCGGGCCGCCGACCTGGGCGCAGGCCGCCAGCCGGCCGGCGACGGCCGCGGCCGCCAGCACGTCCGCGACCCCGCGGGCGTCCACCACAGTCGTCACCACGCAGATCTGATCCACCAGCGCACCCTACGTGGCGTACCGCCGCCACGCCGAGCAGGCGCGGGGGAATCGGTCAGGTGTCGGCCGCGCCGTTGCGGTTGGCGGCGATCCACGTGTCGATGCGGGCCCACCAGTCGAACAGCCAGTCGATGCGTTCCTGCTTGCCGGCCGGGATCTCCTCCGGCGGCACCGACCAGAACCGCATCACGATCCGCTTGTCCATCGGCAGCTCGCGCCACACGTCGGCGACGGTGAGCATCTGGTCCAGGCCGGTGTGCGCCACGAAGATCACGCCGGCGTCCGGCGCGGCGTCGAGCGCGGCGAGCAGCCCGCCCGGCTGCGGGGCGAGCACGTGCCGCAGCCGCTCGGCGCGCCGCGCCATCCGTTCCAGGCCGAGCGACCGCAGCCGGTCGATCGCGCGCAGCCGCCGCGACGGCGTGAAGTTGCCGCCCTCCGGGAAGATCACGAAGGCGTCGTCGTCGTCCAGGCCGGTGGCCAGGTGCCCGATCTGCCGCACCACCGACTCCCGCCCGTCCGGCCCGGCCGCGATGAACCGGTTGGGCAACCGGTTGAGCAGCACGTCGATGGCCGGATCCCACTGGAGGGTCTCCTTGAGCACGATCCGGGGTTCCCGCCTGAACCAGTTCACCAGCGCGTGGATCAGGATGAACGAGTCGCCCGGCCCGGCGTGCCGGCAGACCACGAGTTCGGGACGGCCCGGCAGGGCGGTGTCCGGGTCGGTGCCGACCACGTCGATGCTCAGCCGCAGCGTCCACCGGGCCTGCCAGAACATGATCCGCAGGAACCACCCGGCCAGGACGTAGTGGGCCCGCTGGAAGGCCGGCGCGCGTTTGTACGCGCCGAAGCCCGAGGCGAGCCAGAGCAGGAACAGGGCGAGCAGCGCGGCGGCGTCCCAGACCAGGTAGACGGTGCCGATCCAGAGCAGCCGCAGCGGGCGCAGCCGTCCCGGCACCAGCGGGGACGCGGCGAGCGCCAGCAGCGCCCAGGCCGGCAGCGTGGTCACCACGAGGAAGGCCAGCAGCACCACACCAGGGGCGAGCACCAGCCGGCGTAGCCAGCGGGGTGGCAGCGGCATTCAGCGCTCCAGCGCGGTGTCCAGGTATCGGCGGGAGGCAGTGTACGCGCGACTGATCCGCCGTCCCACCGCCGCCGTGTCCCGGTACGCCCACGGGCTGTCGTCGCGCGGCTCCAGCCCGCCGGTGGGCAGCACGTGCACCTCGACGTCCTCGGGCAGCGCCGCCATCTCCCGCGCGAACCGGTGCCGGCGGGCGATCTCGAACGCCACCTGGGCGATCTCCCAGGGGCGGCGCGGCGGCGTCAGCTCGCGTTCGATCCGGCCCACCTGGAGCACGAAGATCTGCTTCGCGCCGAGCAGCACCGCCTCGCCGACCGGGATCGAGTTGACCACCCCGCCGTCGATGTAGTGCTGGCCGTCGAGCTGGGTCGGGGGCAGCAACCCGGGCACCGAGGCGGAGGCGAGCACCGCCGGCACCAGCGGTCCGGTGTGGAACCAGTGTTCGGCCGCGCGCTCGATGTTCGCGGCGCAGCAGCGGAACGGCACGGCCAGGTCGGCGAACGTGGTGTCCTCCCCCAGCGCGCTCTCCAGCAGGCGGTACAGCGGGCGGGGCGAGTGCAGGTGGGTACGTGCCGCGAACCGGCGCAGCTGCCGGGCGACCGAGTCGCCGTACACCTCGCTGGCCTCGGGCGACGCCCAGAGCCGGACCAGCCGGTCGGTGACCGCCTCGGTCGGGTCGGCGGCGACCAGGGCGCCGTTGACCGCGCCGATCGACGTACCCAGCACGAGGTCGGGTCTGATCCGGGCGCGGAACAGGGCACGCAGCATGCCCACCTCGACCGCGCCGAGCACTCCCCCGCCGCCGAGCACGAACGCCACCGGACCTGCTGCCATGCCGTTCATCCTGGCACGCGGCCCACACCCGGCCGGGTGGCCGCCCCGACCGAGGTGGGAGCGTCACGCGACGCCGCCCGGGCTATGACACAGCGCGATCGTCAACGGGACGACTGTTGACAGGTCAGACACATTCCCGCAACCTGATAGCGCTCCCGAGCCCAGGCAGGTGCGAGCTGATGGCGACACTCCAGGCCGGCCGTCTGCTGGCCCGGCGGTACCGGCTCATCGACCGGATCGGTGCCGGTGGCATGTCGGTGATCTGGCGTGCCCGCGACGAGGTGCTCGACCGGGTGGTGGCGGTGAAGGTGCTCGCCCCCTCGCTCGCCGCCGACGCGCGGTTCCGCGACATGGTGCGCGAGGAGGCCCGCTCGGCCGCCCAGCTCGACCATCCGCACGTCACAGCCGTGCACGACTACGGCGAGACGGTGGCCCCGGACGGTTCCATCACCTCGTTCGTGGTGATGGAACTGCTCAGCGGCGAGGAGCTGGAACACCTGCTGACCCAGGGGCCGCTGCCCTGGCCGGCAGCGGTGGAGACGGGCGCGCAGGTGGCCGAGGCGCTGGCCGCGGCGCACCGGCTCGGCATCGTGCACCGCGACGTGACCCCGGCCAACGTGATGATGACCGGCACCGGCGCGAAGGTGCTCGACTTCGGCATCGCCACCCGGATCGGCACGCCGGACGACGACGAGGACGGCGGCACGTTCGGCACCCCGGCGTACGTGGCCCCGGAGCGGCTCGACGGCGCGCCCGCCCAGCCGGCCACCGACGTGTACTCGCTCGGCGTGCTGCTGTTCGAGACGCTGACCGGGCACCCCCCGTACCCGGCGGAGACCTGGGAACAACTGAGCGCGGCGCTCGCGGACTGTCCGGAGCCCACACTGGACGACGTACCGGGCCTGCCCGGGCCGGTCGCTGACATCTGCCTGCGCTGCCTGGCCCGCGACCCGCGTCACCGGCCCACCGCGCACCAGGTGGCCGCCGTGCTGCGCGACCAGATGCTGCCCGCCGACCCGCAGGCGGCCACCATGCTGGCGCCGACCATGACGCTGCCCGCGCTGACCTCCCCGCCGCCGGCCGGCCCGGAACCGGCGGGGCCGCCGACCCCGGGCCAGGCCCCCGCGGCGCAGCCGATCCCGGAGCCGGGGCAGGATCCCGCCGCGCAGCCGGTTCCGGGCCGGCGGCGGACCCTCACGCTGGCCGCAGTCGGCGTGACTGTGGTCGCCGCGGCGGCGCTGCTGGCGTCCGCGCTGACGCCGGACCGGCCCGCCGGCCCCCGGGTGCTGCCGACCGCCGGGCCGGTGCAGCCGTCGCCCGCCGAACCGCCGGTGACCGAGGAGCCGGCCACCACGCCGCCGGCCGGGCCGACCACTCTGCCGTCGACCGGCGGCGTGCGCCCGCCGGCCGCCGGTCAGGCCGACGCCGCCGAACGGGTGGACGGGCTGATCGAGGCCGGGCTGACCGAGGGCCAGATCCGCGAGGACGTCGGGGTGGACCTGCGCAACCTGCTGCGCAACGCGGTCGCCGCGAACGGCGAGGGCGAGGTGACAGCCGCCGTGGACCGGCTCCGTGGCAAGATCGACGAGCGTCGCCGGGAGGGCAGCATCAGCCCCGGGTACGCGCGGCGACTCGACGCCGCCGCGGCGGAACTCGTGGCCGGGCAGACCTGACGGGTCAGCCGGCCACGACCGGCGCGACCGCCCGCTGTGCCCGTGCGGGCGCCCGCGCGGCCAGGAAGCCCCGGTAGACCGCCTCGTAGTCGGCGGCCATCCGCTCCACCGAGAAGTTCTCCGCCACGTGCGCCACGCAGTCCGCCGGGTCCAGGTCCGCCGCCGCCCGCAACGCCGCCGGCAGCTCGCCCGGGTGGTCGCAGACGAAACCGGTCACCCCGTCGCGGACCAGTTCCGGCACCGCGCCCCGGCCCAGCGCCACCACCGGCGTACCCGTCGCCATCGCCTCCACCATCACCATGCCGAACGGCTCCGCCCACTGGATCGGCATGATCAGGCAGCGGGCGTCCAGCAGCAGCCGCAGCGCGGTCACCCGGTCCGCGTTCACCACGGGCGTCACGTCGTCGCCGAGCAGCGGCCGGACCACCTGCTCCAGGTAGCGGCGCTCAGCGGGCTCGTTGCACTTGCCCGCGAGCGTGAGCGGCAGCCCGGCCGCCCGGCAGGCCGCGATCGCCACGTCCGGGCCCTTGTCCGGGCTGAACCGGGCCAGCCAGAGCACCGGGCCCGCGCCCGGGCTGCGCTTGCGGGGGATGTCCCGCAGCGGCATCGCGTTGTGCACGGTGCCCGCCCAGGGCAACCCCGGATTGGCCCGGCGCTGGGCGTGCGAGATCGCGATCAGGCCCACACCCCGGTCGGTGTTGCCGAGCACAGTGCCGTACTCGCCGACCGGGTTGCCGTGCACGGTGGCCACTGTGGGCACGCGGCGGCGGCCGGCCACCATCGGGCCGATCGTGGTGTGGTCGTGGATCAGGTCGAAGTCGGCCGGGTCGACCAGGCGGTCCACGTGGGCCAGGTGCGCCAGTTCGGGCAGCGACTCGCCCATCCGCTCGTACTGGAGGTCGTCGCAGGTGGAGACGAAGTCGGCGGCGGTGCCGTGCTCGGTCCCGGCGCCGAACAGCGTGACGCGGTGCCCCCTGTCGACGAGCGCGTCGACGAGCCCCGCCACCACTGTCTCCAGCCCGCCGTAGCCGGGCGGCGGCACCGACAGCCACGGCGGCACCACCATGGCGATCCGCAACGGCCCGGCCCACGCGCGCTCCGAGGACTGCTGGTTCACGGCCACGAGTCCTCCCCGTCGGTCCCCGGCATACCCCGCTGCGCGCGGGTTCCCGGCCCGGCCCGCGGTAAACGACGGGCGGTCAGCCGGACACCACGATCGCGACGTGCACCTCCCGTACGCCGGGCAGCGCCCAGGCGGCCCGTTCCGCGTCCTCCCGCTGCCACCAGGCGCTCACCACACCGTCGAGCACCACCGTGTCGCCGTCGACCCGGGCGTCGATCCGCTCGGTCCCGGTACGCCGCAGCAGCAGGCGGCGCAGGTCGATCCGCTTCTGCTCGTCACTCGGCGGGGTCGGCGGCCGCACCTCGACCAGGTTCGTCACCCCGCGTACGCCGCGCAGCCGGCGCAGTTCCCGTTCGGCGGTACGGCGCTGGAAGCCGAACTCGACCTCGCCGCGCAGCATGATCCAGCCGTCGGCGACGGTCACGTCCAGCCGCTCGGCGGGCACGAAGCTGTCCCACTCCAGCGCCCGGCTCGCAGCGATCGCGATGTCGGCGTCGGTACGCCGGTCCGTGGCGGGCAGGTCGACCGCCAGGTCACTGGCGACCGCCCGTACGCCGCGTACCCGGTGGGCGCAGCGCTCGACGGCCCACCGCCGGGCGTAGCTGTCCACCTGGCCGGTGAGCGTCACGACGCCCCGCGCGACTGTCACGCCGACCTCGGTGGCCCGGGTCTGCGCGTCCCAGTCCAGTTCGGCGAGGACGTCGCGCTGGATCTGCTGGTCGGTACGCACGGCGGACGTGGTGGTCATGCCCCGACCCTCCCGCCGGTACGGGTGAGGCGCGCTCACCCGTACCGGGTGAGAAACGAGGAGGGGCGGCGGGTGACGGAGCCAACCCCCTTGGCTCCGTCACCCGCCGCCCGGGAGGGAGGCAGGTCCTCGGGACTATGACGTCTCGGCGAGCGTCACGGTTGCGTTCTCGGTGGATCCGTTTCGCTTGTACTGCACCTCGACCCGGTCGCCGACCTTGCCGGCCTGCACGGCGCCGACCAGGTCGTTCGAGTCGTTGATCACCTTGTCGCCGAACTTGGTGATCACGTCGCCGCGCTGGATCCCGGCCTTCTCGGCGGGGCTGCCGGGCGTGACCGCGGCGACCAGCGCGCCGCCGTCCTCGGCGCCGTTCACGCTCACCCCGAGCGAGGGGTGGCTGATCTTCTCGCCGCGCTGGAGCTTCTCGGCCACGTTCTTGGCCTTGTTGCTCGGGATGGCGAAGCCCACGCCGATGTTTCCGGTGCTGCCCTGCCCGGCGGTGGCGATGGCGGTGTTGATGCCGATCACCTCGCCCCGGGTGTTGACGAGCGCGCCGCCGGAGTTGCCCGGGTTGATCGGGGCGTCGGTCTGGAGCAGGCCGGAGATCGAGCTGGCGCCCTGCTGCGGGTTCTGCTGGCCGCCCTCCCCCGCCTGGATGGTGCGGTCGCGGGCGCTGAGGATGCCGGCGGTGACCGAGCCCTGGAGGCCGAGCGGGCTGCCCAGGGCGAGCACCTGGTCACCGACCTGCATGGCGTCGCTGTCGCCGAACTTGGCCGCCTTCAGGTTGCTCACGCCACTGGCCTGGACCACAGCGAGGTCGGTCTTCGGGTCGGTGCCGACGATCTTCGCGGAGGCGCTCTTGCCGTCGGCGAAGACCACCCGCACGGTGTCACCACCGGCGCCGGCGACGACGTGGTTGTTGGTGAGCACGAACCCGTCGGCGCTGAGGATCACCCCGGAGCCCTCACCGCTGTTCGTCATGATCGTGACGATGCTGTCCTGGACGGAGGCCGCGATCTTGGGCAGGTCGGCGCTGTTGATCACCGGCGCGGCGGAGTAGGTGCGGGTGGGACCGTCCCCGTCGAGCGCGAGGGCGAGCGCGCCACCGGCCGCGCCGGAGCCGAGCATCAGGACCAGCGCCAGCGCGCCCGCGCCGACGAACTTCCCGGCCCGGCTGGGGCGTGCCGGCTGCTGCGGGCCCCACTGCGGCATCGGCTGCCCGGGCTGGTACGACTGGTATCCCTGCTGCGTCTGGTACGGCTGTGCCTGGTACGACGGCACCGGCCCACCGTGCTGCGTGGACGGGTAGCCCGCGGCGGTCTGCTGGTTCCAGCCGCCCTGCTGGTGCTGCTGCCCGTACCAGGGGTGCGGCTGCCCCGAGGCCGGGTACGGCGGCGCGGACGGCGTCGCCGGCTGCGGCGGGTACGGCCCGGCGGGCGCGGTGTTTCCGGCGCTCTCCGCCGGGTTCGTGTGCCCGGCGGACGTGCTGGTTCCGGCGGCCGGGGAGTCGGCCGGAACCGACGCCGCGGCCGGGGTGCTGGAGGAGTCCGACGTCCCGCTCTCGAGGCGGGGCAGCTCGGCGGTGTGGTGCGACGGCTCGGCGTCGGCGGGGGCCGGCGACCGCTGCGGATCGGTCTCGTGGTCGGTCATGCCACCAGCTTTCCCCGTAGCACTGTCACCAGCCTGGAATCCGCCTGGAAGTTTTCTGAATGTCACTCGCCGGGCTCGGGCTCCTCGGGCAGCAGCGGCAGCTTCACCCGGAAGGTCGCCCCTCCGCCCGGTGTCTCCGCCACCTCGACGGTGCCGTGGTGCGCGGCGACGAGTGCGGCCACGATGGCCAGGCCGAGGCCGGTGCTGATCGGCCCGCCGGCCCGGCGGGTACGGGCGGCGTCCACCCGGTAGAACCGCTCGAAGACCCGTTCGGCCTGCTCCGGGGTGAGGCCGGGACCGGTGTCCGCCACCTCCACCACGGCGAGGTGGCCCGCCTCGGACCGCAGCCGCAGCGTCACCGAGGTGTCCGGCGGCGTGTGGGTGAGCGCGTTCGTCATCAGGTTGCCGATCACCTGGCGCAGGCGCGCGTCGTCGCCGAGCACCACCAGCGGCCCGGCGCCCGGTTCCCGCTCCAGCTCGATCCGCCGGTCCGGGGCGACCACCCGGGCCGCCTCGACCGCGTCGGACGCCAGCACCGGCAGCTCGACCGGGGCCAGCGCGATCGGCCGTTCCCGGTCCATCCGCGCCAGCAGCAGCAGGTCCTCCACCAGCAGACCCATCCGGGACGCCTCGTCCTCGATGCGGCGCAGCAGGTCGGCGGTCTGCTCCGGCGCCCGCGCCGCGCCCTGGCGGTACAGCTCGGCGAAGCCCCGGATGGTGGTCAGCGGCGTGCGCAGCTCGTGCGAGGCGTCGGCGATGAACTGCCGCATCCGCTCCTCGGACCGGCGGGCCCGCGCCTCCGACGCCTGCGCGTACGCGGCGGCGTCCCGCGCGCCCATCTCGGCGCTGCGCGCCGCCGCCTCGGAGGCGGCCCGCGCGGTGAACGCGGCCTCGATCTGCGCGAGCATGGCGTTCAGTGCCCGGGACAGGCGGCCCAGCTCCGAGGTGGGGCACGGCCGCCCCATCTCCGGGTCGGGCACCCGCCGGGTCAGGTCGCCGCCGGCGATGGCGGCCGCCGTACGCTCTATCTCCACCAGCGGCTTCAGGCTGGTACGGACGATCCCGGCGCCCACCGACGCCAGCGAGATCAGCACCGCGCCGCCGACCAGGAGGTCTATCCAGACCAGCCGGCCGACCGCGGAGTCTACGCCGGTGAGGTGCTGCCCGAGCGCGATGATCCGCCCGTCGGGCAGGGCGGTGTAGAGCATCCGCCACCGGCTGCGGCCGTCCTCGGAGCGCACGGTGAACGGGTCGCCCACCCGCTCCTGGTAGCCCGCGTAGTCGGCGGGGAACCGGGGCAGTTCCTCTTCGCGCAGGCCCTCGTAGCGCGTCGGCTCCTCCGGCAGCTCACCGGGCGCCATGACGGACGCCACGTAGTCCGACGGAATGGTGATCTTGATCCCGCCGCCGCCGGCCTTGTCGAGCGTGTTGGCCACCGTGTACGCGCCGCCGCGGAGCTGGTCGTCCGCCTGCCCGATCAGATAGTTCCGCAGCAGGAACGCCGTCAGGCCGCTGATCACCACCAGCGCCACAGCCACGAGCGCGAGGACCGCGGCGACGAGCTTCAGCCGGAGCGGGACGCTGCGCAGCCTGCCCTTCGCGTCGTGGACGACGTTCACGCCGCCGGCTTGCGGAGCACGTATCCCACTCCCCTGAGCGTGTGGATCAGCCGGGGCTGGGTGTTGTCGACCTTGCGCCGCAGGTACGAGATGTAGGACTCGACGATGTTGTCGTCACCGCGGAAGTCGTAGTTCCAGACGTGGTCGAGGATCTGCGCCTTGCTGAGCACCCGGTTGGCGTTGAGCATCAGGTAGCGCAGCAGCTTGAACTCGGTCGGCGACAGCTGCACCCGCTGGCCGGCCCGGTGCACCTCGTGGGTCTCCTCGTCCAGCTCCAGGTCGGCGAAGGTGAGGCGGGACGGAGCCTGCTCACCGGTCGCGGTACGCCGCAGCACGGCCCGGATACGGGCGGTCAGCTCCTCCAGGCTGAACGGCTTGGTGACGTAGTCGTCGCCGCCCAGGGTGAGCCCGCGGATCTTGTCGTCGGTGGCGTCACGCGCGGTCAGGAACACCACAGGGGTACGCGTACCGCCCTCGCGCAGCATCCGGATGACCTCGAAGCCGTCCAGGTCGGGCAGCATCACGTCGAGCACCACCAGGTCGGGCCGGTGGTCCTTGGCGGCGTTGAGTGCGGCGCTGCCGCTGGTCGCGGTGGCCACGTCGAAGCCCGCGAAGCGCAGGCTCGCGGAGAGCAGTTCGAGGATGTTGGGATCGTCCTCGACGACGAGAAGCCGGGCCTCGGTCTGGGTAGCCGCCATGGCACCCATCATCCGTGCTCCGGCTGCGGCCGCGCTGGGTGCTCCCTGGAAACAACCTGTGAGATCAGCGGAGCAGCCGCCGCAGCCCTTCCAGCGCACCGTCGAGCAGCCGGATCGCGGTACGGAGCTGGTTGTCGCTGAGCCGCCGGGCCCGGACCAGCGCCCCGACCTCGACGGTGAACGCGGCGAGCCGCTGGTCGAACTCAGCGAGCAGCGGCGACTCGTCCGGGCGGGCCGATCCCCCGTCGCCCGCCGGCCGGGTGGTCGCGGACGCCGTCCAGCCGCCCTGCCGGGTCTGCCGGGTCTGCCGGGCCACCTCGCGCAGCTCCCGCTTCAGGTCGCGCACCGATCCGCGTACCTCGGTGCGGATCTCACCGGCCAGCGCGGAGAGGTCCTCGACGGCGGCGCCGATGTCGCTCTCCAGCGTCGACAGCTCGTCGGCGCGCTGCCGCAGTTCGGCGCGGCCCGCCTCGGTGATCTCGTAGACCTTGCGCCCGCCCGCGGCGGTGTGCGTGACCAGCCCTTCCGCCTCCAGCCGTTGCAGGCGCGGGTAGATGGTGCCGGCGCTGGGCGCGTACAGGCCGAGGAAGCGCTCCTCCAGCAGACGGATCAGCTCGTAGCCGTGCTTCGGGCCGTCGTCGAGCAGCTTCAGCAGGTAGAGCCGGAGCCGGCCGTGGCTGAACACGGCGGTCACGGCACGTCCTCCACATGGTCGGCGGGCGCGACCGGGCGGGCGAGCAGCGCGATGCTGCCGGAGGTCGCGGAGGCCCAGAGCCTACCCGCACCCCCACCGAGCACACCGTGGCTGTCCTTGATCGAGCCCAGCCCGCGCCCACCGCCGTCCACCTGGGGGAAGCCGCTGGTGATCTTGCCGGAGGTGGTGTGCAGGTGCACTGTGAGGTCGCTGTCCTCGCGGACCCGCACGGTGATGCTGCCGGAGATGGCGCTGAGCCGGATCTCGCTGCCGCGCGGGTTGTCCAGGTCGCAGGTGATCGAGCCGGAGACGGCGTGCGCGCGGACCCGCTCGGGCGCGCTGTCGGCGAGGATCAGCTCACCGGAGACCGTCTCCAGGTCCAGGTCGCCGCCGATGCCGAGCGCCTCGACCGGCCCGGAGATGACCTTCGCGCTGGTGCGTCCCCGCAGCCCGCGCAGCGTGACCTGCCCGGAGGTGACGTCGACCCGGGTCTCCCGGCGCAGCCCGGAGGCGACGAGCGCGCCGCTGACCACCGACAGGGTGGCGAGCACGTCCGGCGGAACGGCGACCGACACCTCGGCCCGGATCCGGTTGCCGAACCAGGAGAAGATGCCGAGCAGGCCGGGCTTGCGCTTGTGCCGGATCGTCAGCCGCCCGTCGCGTACCTCGACGAGAAGCGGCCGGCTGCTGATCCGGGTCACGTCGACCCGGGCCGGACCGTCGGCGCCGACCACGTTCAGCCGGCCGCTGATCAGCTCGGCGTCGAGCCGGGTGATCGGCTCGTCCAGCGTGATGCGCTGCGGGTTGTCGACCGTCCAACTGGCCATGACACGCTCCCCTCGTCGGCGTACCGGCCCACGGCACGCCAGGTGTTGCGAGGAGCGTAACGCGATACATCGCGACTGAACAAGACACTATCGCGACTATGTCGCGTCTCCGACGGCTGAGCGGTCAGGCCGCCAGGTCGAGCTGGGTCGCGAGCACGGGACGCGGGGCCGGGCGGACCGCGGCCTCGGCGATCCGGGCCAGCGCCCGGCGGTCCGCGCCCTCGGCCGGGTGCAGCGCGGCGCTCACCGTCACCGACACGGTCAGGTCCCGGGCGGCGAGCACCCGGCGCATCGACGCCCAGAGCGTCTCCTCGCCGAGGAAGGCGGGCAGCGTGCTCGGGTCGCCCGCGTACCGGTAGCCGAGGCTCAACGGCACCACCGGCGCACCCGCCGCCACGGCGGCCTCGAACATCGCCGGACGGAAGCCGCGGCTCGGGCGGCAGTCCGTCGCGGCGCCGCACCAGGTCGTACCCTCCGGGAACACCGCCACCGACCGCCCGGACCGCAGCGCGCCGGCCACCCGCGCGACGGTGGCCGGCAGGTCACGCGGCCGGGACCGGTCCACGAAGACGGTGCCCGCCGCGGCGGCCAGGGCACCCACCAGCGGCCAGCTCCGGACCTCGCGCTTCGCCAGCATCCGGGCCGGCGACACGGCGAGCACCGCCAGGACGTCCAGCCAGGACACGTGGTTGGCGACCAGCAGCGCGCGCCCGCGCGGCGCCCGGCCGCGGACCAGCAGACGCACCCCGAGGGTACGCAGCGTCCACCGCGCCCAGCCCCGCGACGCGGCCCGGCCCCGGGCGGCGGGCAGCACCGGCAGCAGCGCGGCCAGACCCGTCCCGGCCAGGAGCATTCCGAGTACGCCGAGCAGCCGCCCGGCACGGCGCAGCCACGACACGTCCGGGGCGGCGTGCGGCGGCAGACAGTCCGGCCCGCAGCCCGAGGCGGGCCGCCACAGGCCCTCCCCGGCAACCGGACCGGCCGCCCACGGCTCGGCGGCGGCGGTCACGACCCGGCCTCGCCGAGGAAGTGCCGCAGGTAGCGCGGGTTCATCCGGTCCAGCGAGAACAGCACGTAGAAGTCGGCGCAGCCGAAGTCCCTGTCGTACGCGGGCTCGCCGGCCACCCAGGCGCCCAGCCGCAGGTAGCCGCGCAGCAGCGGCGGCACGAGCGCCCGGCGTCGCGCCGGGGTGAGCGCGGCGAGGTCGGCGGCGGGCGCCTCGGCGAACCAGGGCCGGCGCGGGGTGACCCGCAGCAGCGGCGGGGCGAGGTGCCGGGCGGTGACCTCGGCCCACACCTGCGCGGCGGCGGTCCCGCCGTCGGCGACCGGCACCGAGGCGCAGCCACCGAGCCAGCGGGCGCCGCGCAGGTGCAGGTAGCGGCAGATCCCGGCCCACATGAGGTTGATCACGGCGCCGGTGCGGTGGTCCGGGTGGACGCAGGAGCGGCCCGCCTCGACCAGGTCGTCGCGGAGCGGGGCGAGCGGGCCCAGGTCGAACTCGGCGTCGGCGTACCGGCGGTCGGTGCGGCCGGGCGGCAGCAGCCGGTACGTGCCGACGACCTCCCCGGTCCCCTCGTGCAGCACCACCAGGTGGTCGCAGTACGCGTCGAACCCGTCGGTGTCGAGCCCGGTGGCGGCGGTCGGCAGGGTGGCGCCGAGTTCGCCGGCGAACACCTCGTGGCGCAGGCGTTGCGCGGCCGCGACCAGTGTCGGGTCGTCGGCGATCAGCAGGGTGTAACCGCTGGTCGTGAGCGGTGCGCCAGCGGCGTGCAGAACGGCCATGACTCCTGTGTAGGTGCCCCGGGTTGCCACCGGGCGGGATGAGGGGTGTCGATCCGGTGAACGCCGGTCGGCGGCGGCGTGCGAACCGGGACGGCCGGGACGGGACCGGCGTGTGCGAGGCTGCCGGGCGGACCGCCCGCGACGGCGCCGGCGGAGGGGAACCGGAGGTGCACATGCTGGTCGAGGCCCGCTTCCAGGGGCCGGACGGCTCCGGCAACGGCGGCTGGAGCGCCGGGATCTTCGCCGCGCTGATCGACGATCGGGGCCCGGTGGAGGTCACGTTGCGCCGGCCGCCGCCGCTGGACACGCCGCTGACCGCCGCCGACGGCGAGGTACGCGATCCGGACGGACACCTGATCGCCCAGGTACGCCGGGTCGAACCGGTCGACGCGGTGGTGCCGCCGGTGGACCGGGCGACGGCGGCCGACGCCGCGCGGGCGTACCCCGGTCTGGTCGACCACCCCTTCCCCCGCTGCTACGTCTGCGGTCCGGCGAACCCGGACGGGCTGCGGATCTTCCCCGGGCGGCTGCCGGACGGGCGGACCGCCGCGCCGTTCCGAGCGCCGGCCGACGTGGTGCCCGCGACTGTGTGGGCGGCGCTGGACTGCCCGGGTGGCTGGGCGGTGCTCGCGCCCGGCCGGCCGTACGTGCTGGGGCGGATCGCCGCGCAGGTCACGGCGCTGCCACGGCCCGGCGACGAGTGCGTGGTGACCGGCCTCGCGGTCGGCGGTGAGGGACGCAAGGCCGAGGTGCACACCAGCCTGTACGGTTCGGACGGCGCGCTGCTCGGCCGCGCCCGGGCCACCTGGGTGGCGCTGCCGACCCGGTGATCTCCTCCCTGAGGAGGACGGCGCGTACGCGTCCCGCCTGATTGACCCCCTTGCGCCGGGTTGGAAGGCTGTTGCCGGGTGCCCCCGCAACGGCGCCCCCACCGGCGCGCGACGAGCCCGCCGGGGCAGGAGAGGAGAATGATGTCCGACGGGCAGCCACGCCCCAGTGCCGGGACCGGCCAGATCATCGTGTCCGGCCTGACCAAGCAATACAAGACCGTCCGCGCGGTGGACAACCTGTCGTTCACGGTCGAGCCGGGCCGGGTCACCGGCTTCCTCGGCCCCAACGGCGCCGGTAAGACGACCACGCTGCGCATGCTGCTCAACCTGGTGACGCCGAGCGCCGGCACGGCCACCATCGGCGGCAGCAGGTACGCCGACCTGCCCGATCCGCTGCGTACGGTCGGCGCGGTGCTGGAGGCGTCCAGCGCGCACAAGGGCCGCACCGGCATCAACCACCTGCGGGTGATCTGCGCTGCGGCGGGCCTGCCGAAGGAGCGCGCCGACGAGGCGCTCGCCCTGGTCGGGCTCTCGCCCGCCGCCAAGCGCAAGTTCAAGGGCTACTCGCTCGGCATGAAGCAGCGGCTCGGCATCGCCGCCGCGATGCTCGGCAACCCGCAGGTGCTGATCCTGGACGAGCCGGCCAACGGCCTGGACCCGGAGGGCATCCGCTGGATGCGCGGCTTCCTCAAGGGGCTGGCCGCCGAGGGACGGACGGTGCTGGTCTCCAGCCACCTGCTCTCCGAGATGCAGCTGCTCGCCGACGACGTGGTGATCATCGCGGCCGGCAAGCTGGTCCGGCAGGGCCCGGTCGACCAGGTGATGGCGTCGATGACGCACGACGTGCGGGTGCGGGTGCGCACCCCGCAGGCCGACGAACTGACCGCGGCGCTGCGCGAGCAGTCGGCCGTCGTCGACACCGACCCGCACGGCGCGCTGCTGGTGACCGGCGTGGACGCGCCGGCTGTGGGCCGCGCCGCGCTGGCCGCCAAGGTCGAGCTGCACGAGCTGACCACCGAGCGCCCCGACCTCGAAGGGGTCTTCCTGGAGCTGACGGCCGGAAAGGCGGAGATCCGATGACGCTTGTCCGATCCGAACTGCTCAAGATCCGTACCACCAGCACCTGGTGGATCTTCGGGCTGATCAGCCTGGCGCTGTGGGCGCTCACGCTGTTCTTCAACTGGTTGCAGACCGAGGCGCTGGCAGGCGGGGACTTCGGCGAGGTGCCGGCCGACCAGTCCGACCAGTTGCAGGCCATCTCGGCCGCCGACAACCTGGCGGCCAACCTCTACACGAACGGCCAGTTCTTCGGGCTGCTCATCGTGCTGCTGCTGGGCATCGTGGTGGTGACCAGCGAGTTCTTCCACCAGACGGTGACCACCACGTTCCTCACCGCGCCGCACCGCACCGCTGTGATGCTGGCCAAGCTGGCCGCGGCCGGCGTGCTGGCGCTGCTGTTCTGGCTCGTCACCACGGTGCTGAACCTGGTCACCGCGCCGCTGATCCTCAGCTCGGTGGACGTCGGCTCGCAGCTCGGCAGCGGCGCCGTGTGGCGGGCGATCGCGCTCAACGGCCTGGCGTACCTGCTGTGGTCGGTGCTCGGCGTCGGGCTCGGCGTGCTGATCCGCAGCCAGATCGGCGCCACCGTGACCGGCATCCTGTTCTACCTGGGCGGCGCGATCGGCGCGGTCATCGTCCTCAGCCTTCTCGCGGCGCGGTACGGCGACTGGATCAACAAGCTCCAGCTGCTGGTCCCGTCGCTGGCCTCCGGGCTCATGGTCGGCGGTGACACGGACATCCCTGGTAACCCGCCGCAGTGGGCCGGCGCCCTGGTGCTGATCGGGTACGCGGTGGTGGCCGGCGCGATCGGCGTGGCCACGATCCGCAAGCGCGACATCTCCTGACCTCGCGTCGGGGACGGACCCCGGTCGGTGACGGACGTCATCGGCCGGGGTCTCGCTCGTCTAGCAGGAGTCGGCGGATCACGCAGCGTTTGCCGAACTTCTGGCATCTTCTGTGAAACGGACCACCAGCCGGAGGCGAGAATGCCTGCGCGCAGCGCACGGCGTAGCCTTGGCATCGGTTTACCCAGCGTCGGCAACCGGGGGTCACCGGGGGCCACCGTGACATTCACAACCGCGTGAAAGAGGCGATTAGCGGCCGTGTCGACCCAGCAGACTTCGCAGGAGAACCCACTGGCGGGTTTCGGCCCGAACGAGTGGATCGTCGAGGAGATGTACCAGCGCTACCTCGCCGACCCCTCGAGCGTCGATTCGGCCTGGCACGACTTCTTCGCCGACTACCGGCCGGCCCCGGGCGCCGCCACACCGCGCCCGGACGGGCAGGCCAAGCCGGCCGCGAAGCCGGAGCCGGCCGAGCAGCAGGAGGCGGTGGCGACCGTCACCGCGCAGCCCGCCAAGGCCGAGCCGAAGGCCGCCCCCAAGGCCGCGCCCGCTCCGGCCAAGCCCGCCGCCAAGCCGGCGGCGAAGGCGCCCGAGCCGGCCAAGAAGTCCGCCCCGGCCAAGCCGGCCGCCAAGGCGCCGACCGCGAGCGCCGCGGGCACCACGCCGCTGCGCGGCGTCGCCGCCAAGATCGTGCAGAACATGGACGCGTCGCTCGCCGTCCCGACCGCCACGAGCGTGCGCGCCGTCCCGGCCAAGCTGCTCGTCGACAACCGCATCGTGATCAACAACCACCTGACCCGCGGTCGCGGTGGCAAGGTCAGCTTCACCCACCTGATCGGGTACGCGCTCGTCCGCGCGGTCGTCGAGCACCCGGAGATGAACAACTCCTTCGCCGAGGTCGACGGCAAGCCGGCGATGGTCCGCCCGGAGCACGTCAACCTGGGCATCGCGATCGACCTGGTCAAGCCGGACGGCTCGCGCAACCTGGTGGTGCCGTCCATCAAGGGCTGCGAGCAGATGGACTTCCGGCAGTTCTGGCAGGCGTACGAGGACGTGGTCCGGCGCGCCCGCCGCAACGAGCTGACCATGGAGGACTACTCCGGCACCACGATCTCGCTGACCAACCCGGGCGGCATCGGCACGGTGCACTCGATCCCGCGCCTGATGCAGGGGCAGAGCGCCATCATCGGCGTCGGGGCGATGGAATACCCGGCCCCCTACCAGGGCATGAGCGAGGCCACCCTGGCCCAGCTCGCGGTCAGCAAGGTCATCACGCTGACCAGCACGTACGACCACCGGATCATCCAGGGCGCGCAGTCCGGCGAGTTCCTGAAGGTCATGCACGAGCTGCTGCTCGGCGAGCGCGGCTTCTACGACGACATCTTCACCTCGCTGCGCATCCCGTACGAGCCGGTGCGCTGGATGCGCGACGTGGCCGTCGACAGCGAAGGCCAGATCAACAAGACCGCTCGGGTGCACGAGCTGATCCACGCGTACCGGGTGCGCGGCCACCTGATGGCCGACACCGACCCGCTGGAGTTCAAGATCCGGAAGCACCCGGACCTGGACGTGCTCCAGCACGGGCTCACGCTCTGGGACCTCGACCGCGTCTTCCCGGTCAACGGCTTCGCCGGCCAGCAGCGGATGAAGCTGCGGTCGATCCTCGGCGTGCTGCGCGACTCGTACTGCCGCCGGGTCGGCATCGAGTACATGCACATCCAGGACCCGGAGGAGCGGCGCTGGATCCAGGAGCGGGTCGAGCGCAAGTACGAGAAGCCCAGCTCCGACGAGCAGAAGCACGTGCTGAACCGGCTCAACGCCGCCGAGGCGTTCGAGACGTTCCTCCAGACCAAGTACGTCGGCCAGAAGCGCTTCTCGCTGGAGGGCGGCGAGTCGCTGATCCCGCTGCTCGGCGAGGTGCTGGAGTGCTCCGCCGAGGCCGGGCTGGACGAGGTCGTCATCGGCATGGCCCACCGCGGCCGGCTCAACGTGCTGGCGAACATCGTCGGCAAGCCGTACGAGAAGATCTTCTCCGAGTTCGAGGGGCACCTCGACCCGCGGTCCACGCAGGGCTCGGGCGACGTGAAGTACCACCTCGGCCAGAACGGCAAGTTCACCACCCCGGACGGCGAGCACGCGGTCAAGGTGTCGGTGGTGGCGAACCCGTCGCACCTGGAGGCCGTGGACCCGGTGCTGGAGGGCATCGTCCGGGCCAAGCAGGACCGCATCGACCTCAAGCTGGAGGGCTACACCGTGCTGCCGCTGGCGGTGCACGGTGACGCCGCCTTCGCCGGCCAGGGCGTTGTGGCCGAGACGCTCAACCTGTCCCAGCTGCGCGGCTACCGCACCGGCGGCACCGTGCACGTGGTCGTCAACAACCAGGTCGGCTTCACCACCGCTCCGGAGTACAGCCGGTCCAGCCTCTACAGCACCGACGTGGCCCGGATGATCCAGGCGCCGATCTTCCACGTGAACGGCGACGACCCGGAGGCCGTGGTCCGGGTGGCCCGGCTCGCGTTCGAGTACCGGCAGGCGTTCAACAAGGACGTCGTGATCGACATGGTCTGCTACCGCCGGCGCGGGCACAACGAGGGCGACGACCCGTCGATGTCCAACCCGGAGATGTACAAGATCATCGACTCGAAGCGGTCCGTCCGGAAGCTCTACACCGAGGAGCTGATCGGGCGCGGCGACATCACCGTGGAGGACGCGGAGGAGCTGCTGCGCGACTACCAGGGGCAGCTTGAGCGGGTCTTCAAGGCCACCCGGGACGCCGCGACCACCCCGCGTCAGCTCAGCCGCCCGGCGCGGGAGGAGGAGCCGGAGCCGCAGGTCGACACCGCCACCGACGCCGCAGTGGTCAAGGCGATCGGCGAGGCGCACGTCAACCTGCCGGAGGGCTTCACCCCGCACAAGCGGATCCAGCAGCTGCTGGAGCGGCGCCGCAAGATGTCCGTCGAGGGCGGCATCGACTGGGGCTTCGCCGAGATCATCGCGTTCGGCACGCTGCTGCACGACGGGGTCACCGTCCGGCTCGCCGGGCAGGACTCGCGCCGCGGCACGTTCGTCCAGCGGCACGCCTCGGTGGTCGACGCCAAGACCGGCGAGGACTACCTGCCGCTGAAGTCGCTCACCGCCGACGGCGAGCGGTCGCGCTTCTTCGTCCACGACTCGCTGCTCTCCGAGTACGCGGCCATGGGCTTCGAGTACGGCTACTCGGTGGAGAACATCAACGCGCTGGTGGCCTGGGAGGCCCAGTTCGGTGACTTCGTCAACGGCGCCCAGTCGGTGATCGACGAGTTCATCTCCTCCGGCGAGGTGAAGTGGGGCCAGCGCTCCGCGGTGACCCTGCTGCTGCCGCACGGCCACGAGGGCCAGGGCCCGGACCACACCTCCGGCCGCCCGGAGCGGTTCCTCCAGCTCTGCGCCGAGGACAACATGCGGGTGGCCATCCCGACCACCCCGGCGAACTACTTCCACCTGCTGCGCCGCCAGGCCCTGTCGCCCAAGCGCAAGCCGCTGGTGGTGTTCACGCCGAAGTCGCTGCTGCGGCACAAGCTCTGCGTGTCGCCGGTGGAGGACTTCACCACCGGGACGTTCCAGCCGGTGCTGGCCGACACCGCGGCTCCGGCGCCGGAGCAGGTCAAGCGGGTGCTGCTCTGCTCGGGCAAGGTCTACTACGACCTGTTCCAGGCCCGGCAGGAGCGGGGCGTCACCGACACCGCGATCCTCCGGATGGAGCAGCTCTACCCGCTGCCCGTCGAGGAGGTCCGAGCCGCGCTGGCGCAGTACCCGAACGCCGAGGACTTCGCCTGGGTCCAGGAGGAGCCGGCCAACCAGGGCGCCTGGTCGTTCGTCGCGCTCAACCTGCTGGAGCACCTGCCCGAGGTCCGGCTGCGCCGCATCTCCCGCCCGGCCGCCGCCGCCCCGGCGGTCGGCTCGGCGAAGATGCACGAGGTCGAGCAGAACGCGCTGATCGAGGCGGCTCTCCCCCGCCCGTGACATCACCGGCAGCGGCCCGTCCCGACCCGGGGCGGGCCGCTGCCGTACGACGACGAGAGGAACACCGTGTACTTCACCGACCGTGGCATCGAGGAGCTGGTCGAGCGCCGTGGCGACGAGCAGGTCAGCATGGAGTGGCTGGGCGAGCGGCTGCGTGACTTCATCGATCTGAACCCGGAGTTCGAGACCCCGATCGAGCGGTTCGCCACCTGGCTGGCCCGCCTCGACGACCCGGACGACGACTGACCGGGCGACGGACCGACGCGCCGCGCGGCCGGGTCTCAGCCGGTCGCGCCCCGCCCGGCGACCCGGAGGTCTCCGGTACGCCGCAGCTTCTGCCAGCCGAGCCGGCCGCCCGTCAGCGCGGTGCCGACGGCCTGGAGCAGCACCAGGTACATCACCTGCCGGTAGACGAACTGCTGCAACGGCAGCACCCAGAGCACGCCGAGCTTCTCCCGGTCCAGCCGGAAGGCGAGCACCGCGGTGAGGAGCTGGAGCGCGAGCATCGCCAGCCAGGCCACCACTGTGTCGCTGCGATCCAGGAAGATCAGCCCGTAGATCGCGAGCAGGTCGATCACCGGGGCGGCCAGCGGCAGCAGCACACCGAACAGCGTCAGGAACGACAGGCACCGGCGGCCGAACCGGCCCGACCGGCCGCTGTCGATCACCGAGCGCCGGTGCTTCCACATCGCCTGGAGGGTGCCGTAGCTCCACCGGTACCGCTGCTTCCACAGCTGGCCGACGGTGGTCGGAGCCTCGGTCCAGGCGCGGGCGCTCTCCTCGTACACGATGTGCCAGCCGGCCCGGCCGAGGGCGATGGTGACGTCGGTGTCCTCGGCCAGCGTGTCGTCGGTCATGCCGCCCACCTGCTCCAGCGCCTGGCGCCGGAACGCGCCGATCGCACCCGGGACGGTGGGCATGCAGCGCAGCGTCTCGTAGAGGCGGCGGTCGAGGTTGAAGCCGATGACGTACTCGATGTGCTGCCACTTGGCGATCAGGCCGCGGCGGTTGCCGACCTTGACGTTGCCGGCGACCACGCCGACCCGGGGGTCGGCGAACGGCTGGACCAGCCGGCGCACCGAGTCCGGCTCGAAGATCGTGTCGCCGTCGACCATGACGATCAGGTCGTGCCGGGCCAGCGCGACACCCGTGTTCAGCGCACTCGGCTTGCCGCCGTTGGGCTTGCGCACGACCCGGACGTTCGGCAGGCGCAGCGCCGCGACGATGTCGGCGGTGCCGTCGGTCGAGCCGTCGTCGACCACCACCACCTCGATGCCGCCGGGGTGGTCGCCCAGGGCCAGCGAGCGGACCGCCGCGGCGATGCCCTCCCGCTCGTTGTACGCGGGGACGATCACCGAGACCGGTTCGGTGACCGGCGGCCCCCAGGACCAGTCGCGGCGACGGCGGCGGGCCGCGTGCCGTGGTGCCATGACGAACAGCAGCAGGGTCCGGCCGACGGTGAGCACCCCGACGAGCACGAAGAAGACGCCGAGCATCCCGAACATGCCGTCTGCCACGCGTACCGCGCCGACCAGCACGTGTCCCCGCCACCGCTCGTCGAGCGGGGCCGCCGTCTGCCCGCCGACCGGGCCTGATACGCCTGCCGCCGCGAACGTCTGGTTGAGCCCTTCGCTGACCGTGGTGAAGCGGTAGCCGCGCTCCAGCATCATCGGGATGTACCGGTCCAGCGCGGCCACGGTGCCGGACCGGTCGCCGCCCGCGTCGTGCCAGAGCGCGATCGTGCCCGCCGTCCCGTCCGGCGTGGCGTTGGCGACCATCTCCTCGACCGACGGAAGCTCCCAGTCCCGGCTGTCGACGTCGTTGACCACTGTGAGGTAGCCCAGTTCGCCGGCCTGCCGCAGCATCGGCCAGTCCCGGTCAGTGTAGGCGTCCGCGCGGGACGAGTACGGGAACCGCAGCAGTGACGGCCGGACGCCTGTGGTGCTGGCGACGGCGAGCTGCGTCTGCGCGTACTCCAGTTCCCGCCGCCAGTCCGGCAGCGCGGCGAGGTCGGGATGGGTGAACGTGTGCACGCCCAGCTCGTGTCCCTCGGTCACCAGCCGGCGGGTCACCTCCGGGTTGCGGACGACCTGTGAGCCGATGCCGAAGAAGGTGCCCTTCACCTGGTACTTGTCCAGGACGCGCAGCACCTCCGGCGTCCACCGCGGGTCGGGCCCGTCGTCGAAGGTGAGCGCGACGGTACGCGGCGGCAGCCGGTGCGACTGGGTCCGGCCCTCCGCGCCGACGTTGACGATCGGGCCGCCCCCGATGACCGAGCTGGGGACCTCCCGCTGGCTGCCGGGCGTCACCCGGTTGTCGGGCACGAACGCGGCGTTCGTGTACGCCTCGACGACCAGCAGACCGGCCAGGACGACCACGACCATGGTGACCAGGGCCCAGCTCGGCCGGGGCAGCAGACGCCGCCCACGGGACCGGCGCGCGCCGGGGATCTGCCGCGCGCCGGGGATCTGCCGGACGTCCAGCACGACTGTCGGCGCGTCGTCCGGCCGCCGCCCGGCCCGGTGCCGGCGGGCGGCGTGCACGCGGCGGGGGTCCAGTGGGGCGGTGGGCTGGCCACCTGTCGACGGGCGGGCGGGCGCCTCGTCACTCATCGGCGGGATCGGCCGGCGCGACGGGGTCGGCGGGCGGGTCGACGACCGGCGGTGGATCGACAGCGGGTGGCGGCGGCACCTCGGCGGTGGGGGCGGTGGGCGGCGCGGTGGTGGCCGCCGGGGTGGTCCGCGGCACGGTCGGGGCGGTCCGGGTCGGCCGTGGGTACCGAGGGCTCGGCGAGGCCGTGGCGGCGGGGGCGACGGAGGTGGCCGGCACCCGCACCGGAGCGGTCCGGACGTCGGCGGGCGCGTCCGGCGTGGGACGGGTCACAGCCGGCGCGGGCGACGCCGGCGGGTTCGGCGAGGGCAGCCGCTGCTCGCTGGTCGGCTCGACGAACGGGATGACGCTGTCCGGGGTGATCGGCCCGCCGGCGAAGCTGACCCCGACCATGACCGTGTAGACCACACCCGCCGCGCCGGCGCAGTAGGCGAGACGGCGCAGCCGCCGGTGTCGCCGCCCGCTCGGGTCGACGAAGACGGGGGGCGATTCCGGTACGACGGGAATCAGTGCGGTCGGGCCATCCACGCGGCAAGTGTAGATGCGAAAAAATCCCGCCTTCTCCCCTGGCTAGCCGGTGTGACCAGGCAGAACGGGCAGCACTGACCTCGATCTTGTAGGTTGGGTGCCGTGGCGCGCAGCGTGTACCTGACCGGCGTTGGTTCGGGCGGGGGAAAATCGACAGTGGCGCTCGGCCTGGCCGAGTTGTTGTCCCGCCAGGTGGAACGGATAGGTGCGTTCCGGCCGCTCGTCGCCGGTGACGGCACCGACCCGATCCTCGCCCTGCTCACCGAGCGCTACCGGATGGAACTGCCGGTCGACGAGCTGTACGGCGCCACGTACGCCGAGGCGAGCGCGCTCGTCGCGGACGGCCGCCGGGAGGAGCTGATCTCCCGGATCGTCACCCGCTACCGGGAGGTCGAGCGGCGCTGCCCGGCGATAGTGGTGGTCGGCAGCGACTTCGCCTACGGCGACGGCACCGGCCCCCGTGAACTGGCCTTCAACGCCCGGCTGGCGACCGAGTTCGGCAGCGTCGTGGTGCCCGTCGTGGACGGGTTCGGGCAGACGCCCGACACGATCGCGGCGGCGCTGCGCGGCGCGTACCACGATCTGGCCGACCTCGGCGCGACGGTGATCGCGGCGCTGGCCAACCGCGTGCCGGAGCCGATGACGCTGCCCGAGCTGCCGGTGCCCGCGTACGCGATCCCCGAGGTGCCGACCGTGTCGGCGCCGACGGTGGCCGAGGTGGCGGCGGCGCTGCACGGCACGGTGCTCACCGGCGACGAGACCGCACTCGACCGCGACGTGCTCGACTACGTGGTGGGGGCGGCGCACGTGCCGACGCTGCTGGACCACCTCACCGACGGGGCGCTGGTGATCACCCCGGGCGACCGGGCGGACCTGCTGGTGGCCGCCGGCGCCGCGCACGTGGCCGGGCAGGTGTCGCTGGCCGGGCTGGTGCTCACGCTCGGCGAGCAGCCCGATCCGCGGGCCATGCGCCTGGTCGAGCGGATGAACACCGGGCTCCCCGTGCTGTCGGTGCCGAGCGACAGCTACGACACGGTGGCCGCGTCCAGCCGGATCGAGGGCCGCCCCAGCACCGCCAACCCGCGCAAGGTCGAGGCCGCGCTCGGCGCGTTCGAACGCTGCGTGGACACCGACGACCTGGCCCGCCGGTTGCGGGTCAGCCGGTCCGCGCGGGTCACCCCGCTGATGTTCGAGAACGACCTGATCGACAGGGCCCGCGCCCGGCGCCGCCGGCTGGTGCTGCCCGAGGGCGCCGACGAGCGGATCCTGCGCGCGACCGAGGTGCTGCTGCGCCGGGGCGTCGCCGAGATCACCCTGCTCGGCCGTCCGGACGAGATCGCCCGGCGGACCCGGGAGCTGGGCGTCGACCTCGGTGACGCCCAGGTCGTCGACCCGGTGACCAGCCCGTGGCGGGACGAGTTCGCGCAGGCGTACGCGCAGTTGCGCGCCCACCGCGGCGTCACCGTGGAGCTGGCGCACGACATCGTGGCGCAGCCCAACTACTTCGGCACGATGATGGTGCAGACCGGCCACGCCGACGGCATGGTCTCCGGCGCCACCCACACCACAGCCGCCACCATCCGCCCGGCCTTCGAGATCATCCGGACCGTGCCCGGCGTCTCCGTCGCCTCCAGCGTCTTCTTCATGCTGCTCGCCGACCGGGTGCTGGTGTACGGCGACTGCGCCGTCAACCCCGACCCGGACGCCGACCAGCTCGCCGACATCGCCATCTCGTCGGCCGACACGGCGGCCCGGTTCGGCATCGAGCCGAGAGTGGCGATGCTGTCGTACTCCACCGGCAGCTCCGGCGCCGGCGCCGACGTGGAGAAGGTCGCGGCGGCCACCAAGCTGGTCCGGGAACGCCGGCCGGACCTGCTGGTCGAGGGTCCGATCCAGTACGACGCCGCGATCGACCCGCAGGTGGCGGCCACCAAGCTGCCGGACAGCCCGGTCGCGGGGCGGGCCACGGTGTTCATCTTCCCGGACCTGAACACGGGCAACAACACGTACAAGGCGGTGCAGCGGTCCGCCGGAGCGGTGGCGGTCGGGCCGGTCATGCAGGGCCTGCGGCGGCCGGTGAACGACCTGTCCCGCGGCGCCACAGTGCCGGACATCGTCAACACGGTGGCGATCACCGCCATCCAGGCCGCCGCGGAGGCGTCGGAATGAGCCGCATCCTGGTCCTCAACAGCGGGTCCTCGTCGGTCAAGTACCGGCTGTACGACGGCGACGACGTCCTGGACAAGGGCACCGTCGAGCGGGTCGGCGAACCCGGCGGCGGGCCGGCCGACCACGAGAGCGCGGTCCGGGAGATCATCGGCCGGCTCGACCTGACCGGGCTGACCGGCGTCGGCCACCGGGTGGTGCACGGCGGGCGGAAGTTCAGCGCGCCGGTACGCATCGACGACGCGGTCGTCGCCGCGATCGAGGATCTGGTGCCGCTGGCGCCGCTGCACAACCCGGCCAACCTCGCCGGCATCCGGGTGGCCCGGGAGGCGCTGCCGGACGTCCCGCAGGTGGCGGTCTTCGACACCGCGTTCCACCACACGCTGCCCGAGGCCGCCGCCACGTACGCGATCGACAAGGCCACCGCCGAGCGGTACGGGGTGCGCCGCTACGGCTTCCACGGCACCTCGCACGCGTACGTCTCGCGTCGCGTCGCCGACCTGCTCGACCGCCCGTACGACCAGCTCAACACGATCACGCTGCACCTGGGCAACGGGGCGAGCGCGTGCGCCGTCCAGGGTGGGCGCAGCGTGGCCACCTCGATGGGCATGTCCCCGCTGGAGGGCCTGGTGATGGGCACCCGCAGCGGCGACCTCGACCCGACAGTCATCTTCCACCTGCGCCGCGAGGGCGGCATGGTCGTGGACGACATCGACGACCTGCTCAACCACCGCAGCGGCCTGCTCGGGCTGACCGGCGTCAACGACATGCGCGAGGTGCTGGCCCGCCGCGACGCCGGTGACCCGGACGCGACGCTGGCGTTCGACGTCTACTGCCGCCGGATCACCGGTTACGTCGGCGCGTACTACGCGCTGCTCGGCCGGGTCGACGCGATCGCGTTCACCGCCGGGGTCGGCGAGCACGCCGCGCCGGTACGGGCGGCGTCGCTGGCCGGGCTGGAGCGGCTCGGTGTCGCCGTCGACCCGGCGCGCAACGACGGCCACGGCGACCGGCTCGTCTCCCCCGACGACGCGGAGGTGGCGGTGCTGGTGGTCGGCACCGACGAGGAGCGGGAGATCGCCCGCGAGACCCGTGAGGTGCTCGGCGTCTGACCGCCCGACCCTCCGCGCGGCCGGGCCGGATCAGCCACGGTCAGCCCGGGTCAGCTCGGGTCAGCCCAGAGCGATCCAGGCGACCAGGGCGACCACCACGACGGCGGCGACGGCCACGCCGGCGATCAGCGGTAGGCGGGACGGCGCCGACGCCGACGCGGCCGGCTCGGGAGAATCGACGAAAGCGCGGAACTGCGCGGTGTTGCCACTCGGGTCGGTGTAGTTCTCAGCCATGCGGCTGACCCTAGCGAAGCCGACCGGACCGGAATGTCCCGCCGGGCCGCCACCTGCGGATCCGGGTGGCGGGATCGGGCAAACCCGGCCACCCGGTGGAGGCGGGAGCCGCCCGGGTGGCGGCACCGACCGGCCCGGACGGCGGGCGCGGGCCGACCGCTCGGCTGCCTACCGTGCAGGTGTGAGGGGGCAGCGGCTGGTCGCCGCGCTGATGACGGCGCTGCTGGCCGGTTGCGGCCCGGCCGTGGCCACGCCCGACCCGGTCCCGGCCGCCGTCGGGCCCGCGCCGGAGCGCCCGTACTCGGTCGGGATGCGACAGTTCACGCTCGACCCGGACGGCAGGCGGCCGCTGCCGGTCACCGTCTGGTACCCGGCGCAACCACCGTCTCCCGCACGGCCGCACACGGCCGGCCCCGGCCCGACTGGTTCCGGCTCGGCCGGCCCTGGCTCGGCAGGTGCCGATCAGGTGCCGGTCCTGCCGGGCCCGCGCGGGCCGCGCGCTTCCTCCCTGCCGTCCGTCGTCGCGGCTCCCTCCGGAGGCGCCACACCGGCGAGCCCCGGACCGCGTGTGCGGCCGGGTGCGCCGTTCGCGGCCGGACGCTTCCCCGTGGTCCTCTACAGCCACGGGCTGCGCAGCCTGCCCGCCCTGCACGCCGCGCTGACCACCCGCTGGGCCGCCGCCGGGTTCGTGGTGGTCGCACCCACCTATCCGCGTACGAACCAGCGCGCCCGCGCCTACACCCGCGACGACGTCCGCAACCAGCCCGCCGACGCCTGGCGACTGATCCGCCATCTGGTCCGGCTGGGCGCCCGCCACGGGGATCCGCTCGGCGCGCACATGGCCGTGGACCGGTTCGCCGCCGCCGGGCACTCGGCCGGCGGGCACACCACGCTCGGCATGTTCGCCTCCGGGCAGCCGTCCCCGGTACGGGCCGGAATCGTGATCGCCGGTGGCCGGATGGTCGCCGGGCTCTCCCGCCCACTCGCACCGATGCTGTTCGTGCACGGGAGCGCCGACCGGATCGTGCCGGAGTCGATCGGCCGGGCCGCGTACGCCCGCTGCCTCGGGCCGGCCGCCTTCCTGAGCCTCACCGGCCAGGGCCACGGCGAGTACCTGACGCCGGGACGGCCCGGCTTCGCCCAGGTGCTCGCCACCACCACCGACTTCCTGCGCTGGACGCTCTACGCCGACCGCGCCGCCCTGCACCGCCTCCCCACCGACGCGACAGCGCCCGGCACCACCCTCACCACCCGCGCCCTCCCCACCTGAAGCGTCCCGCCCCCCACCTCCCGCCTCCCACCTCCCACCCTCCCCCTTGTCCCGTCGATCATGAAGTTGACGGCGTTCACTGTCCGGTTTGTCGCCGCCAACTTCATGATCGACCGGGTCTGGGCCCGGGGGGGGGTGAGGGTCTGGGCGGGCAGCGGGGTCCGGGCGGGGTGGGTAGCGTGCGCGGGGTGGACGGGGTGGCGGGCCGGCAGTTGGGGGCGATCCGGGAGGTCGTCGACGTCGCCGGCGCGTGCGGGATCGACGTGTGGCTGCGCGGGGGCTGGGCGATGGACTTCCACCTCGGCGAGGTGACCCGTCCGCATGTCGACGTCGACTGGTACTGCTGGCGGCGCGACGCCGAGACGCTGGCCGACCGGCTCGGTGCGCTCGGCTGGCGCCCCGACCCCCGGATGCCCGCCACGACGCAACTCGACCTGCTGCGCGACGACGTCGAGCTGAGCTTCGCGTACCTCGACCGGGACGCGGACGGCCGGGTCGTCGTCGGCGCCGGACCGTGGGCGGGCACCGCCCTGCCGGAAGGCATGCTGGCCGGGCCGCCCGGCCGGATCGGCACGCTCGCGGCACCGGTGATCAGCGTCGCGGCGCAGATCGAGTTCAAGGAGATGTTCCCGGTCTGGATGCCGGGGCGCCCGCGCCGGGCCAAGGACGCCGCCGACCTGGCTCGTCTCCGGGCGTCAGCGGGCGGTCACCCGCCGCGCTGACCGGGCCTGGCCGCCGCGATCGCGAGGCACAATCGAGTTCATGCGCCGTCGTCCCGCCGCCCTGATCACCGCCGCCGTGCTCGGCGCCGCCCTCACCGGCTGCTCGGAGCAGCCCACCGCCCCGGCCGGGCGGCCCGCCCCCGACGTCCCACCGACCAGTGCCACGCCGGCGCCGCGCGTACCCGCCGGCAAGGCGCCCACGGAGAGCTTCGCGGTCGGCGTACGCCAGGTGAAGCTGAACCGCGACGGCGACCGGCCGTTGCCGGTGACGCTCTGGTACCCGGCGGCGGGCGCGGCCGGTGGCGCGGTCGAGCGTTCCGCCCCGGCGGCGGACGGGCGGTTCCCGGTGGTGCTGTTCAGCCACGGGCTCAGCGCCCGGCCGGAGGACTACCAGGCGCTGCTGACCCGCTGGGCGGCGGCCGGGTTCGTGGTCGCCGCGCCGCGTTTCCCGCACACCTCCCGGGGCACCGACGGCAACCCGCTGGACGTGCTCAACCAGCCGGCCGACGTGTCGTACGTGCTGACGCGCGTGCTCGCGCTCGGCGAGAAGGCGGGCGATCCGCTGCGCGGCCGGCTGGACCCGGAGCGGGTGGCCGCGACCGGGCACAGCGCCGGTGGCGTGACCACGATCGGGCTGTTCACCGCGGGCCGGGACGAGCGGCTGGACGCGGGCATCGTCTTCGCCGGCACCGCGCTCGGTGTGGGCACCGCGTTCGCCGGTGCCGCCGCGCCGCAGCTGTTCGTGCACGGCGAGGCCGACGAGGTGGTGTCGTACGCCGCCGGCAAGGCCGTGTACGACGTGGTGCCGTGGCCGAAGGCGATGCTCAGCCTGCCGAAGGGTGACCACGGCCGGGCGCTGCTCGGCGACGGCAAGGCGCTGGGCGTGGTCGCCGACACCACTGTCGAGTTCCTCCGCTGGACGCTCTACGGCGACCCGGCGGCGAAGAAGCGCCTCCCCGCCGACGCCGCCCGGGGCGGCCTGGCCACCCTCGACGACCGCCTGTAAGGAAGGGCCCCTTCTTAACGTCTCCGGTAGAGAAGGGGCCCCTTCTTAACACGCCGCCCGCGCCGCGCGCCGTCCGCGTCAGGCGGTGTGGTCGACGACCACCTTGCCGAAGACGTCGCCGGAGTGCAGCCGGGCGAACGCCTCGGAGATCTCGCTGAACGGCACCACCCGGTCGACCACCGGGCGCACCTCGTGCTCGGCGCAGAACGCGAGCAGCTCGGTCAGCTCGTCCGGGGTGCCCATCGAGGTGCCGAGGATCTCCAGCTGCATGGCGAAGACCCGCCGCAGGTTGATCTTGGGCTCGTGCCCGGAGGTGGCGCCGGAGACCACGATCCGGGCCGTCGGGGCGGCCGACTTGAGCGAGTGGTCGAAGGTGGCCGCGCCGACCGTCTCGATCACCACGTCGACCCGTTCCGGCAACCGCGCGCCGGGTTCCAGCGCGGTCGCGCCCAGCTCGGCGATCCGTTCCCGCTTGGCGGCGTCGCGGCTGGTCGCGTACACCCGCTTGCCGAGCGCGACGCCGAGCGCGACGGCCGCGGTGGCCACGCCACCGCCGGCGCCCTGGACCAGCACCGACTCGCCGTCGGCGACCCGGCCCTTGGTGGTCAGCATCCGCCACGCGGTGAGCCAGGCCGTGGGCAGGCACGCCGCGTCGGTGGCCGACAGGCCGTCGGGCAGCGGCAGCAGGTTCATCCGGGGTACGGCGACACGCTCGGCGAACGTGCCCTGGTAGTGCTCGGAGAGGATGGAGACCCCGCGCGGGTCACCGGGGGTGGGCACCACCGGGTAGATGACCACCTCGTTGCCGTCCGGGTCGGTGCCGACCGCGTCGCAGCCCAGGATCATCGGGAGCTGGCCGGCGGTCAGGCCCACGCCGCGCAGCGACCATAGGTCGTGGTGGTTGAGCGAGCTGGCCCGGACCTGCACGGTGACCCAGTCGTCCTGCGGATGGGTCGGCTCGGGACGGTCGCCGACGGCGAGCGCGGCGAGCGGGTTGTCGGCGTCGAAGGCCGAGGCATAGGCAGCACGCATGATCGGCACGGTAACAAGCTGAGCAGCAGTTAAGAAGGGGCCCTTCCTCTACCGGAGGCGTTAGGAAGGGCCCCTTCCTTACATCTCAGCGGCGGGCGACCCCGTCGCGGCGGGCGGCCTCCGCGACCGCCTCGGCCACCGCCGGTGCGACGCGCGGGTCCAGCGGCGACGGCACGATCGCATCGGCGGTCAGCGACTCGGCCACCACGCCCGCGATGGCGTCGGCGGCGGCCACCTTCATCGAGTCGGTGATCCGGGTGGCCCCGGCGTCCAGCGCGCCCCGGAACACACCCGGGAACGCGAGCACGTTGTTGATCTGGTTCGGGTAGTCGCTGCGCCCGGTGGCGACCACCGCCACGTGCCGGGCGGCCACCTCGGGGTGCACCTCCGGAGTGGGGTTGGCCAGCGCGAACACGATGCCGCCGGGGGCCATGCCGGCCACCGCCGCCTCCGGGATCTGGCCGCCGGAGACGCCCACGAGCACGTCCGCGTCGCGCAGCGCCTCGGTGATGTCGCCCTGGCGGCCCTCGGCGTTGGTGAGCTCGGCCAGTTCGGCCTTGGTGCCGGTCAGCTCGCGGTGCCGGCCGATGATGCCGCGCGAGTCGCACACCACCACCCGGTCCGGGTCGACGCCGCCGGCGATCAGCATCTTGGTGACCGCCACCCCGGCCGCACCCGCGCCGCTGACCGCCACCCGCAGGTCACCGAGCTTGCGGTTGAGCAGAGCCGCGGCGTTGCGCAGCGCGGCGAGCACCACGATCGCGGTGCCGTGCTGGTCGTCGTGGAAGACCGGGATGTCCAGCGCCTCGTCGAGCCGGCGCTCCACCTCGAAGCAGCGCGGGGCGCTGATGTCCTCCAGGTTGATCCCGCCGAACGAGGGCGCGAGCGCCTTGACCGTCGCGACGATCTCGTCCACGTCCTGGGTGTCCAGGCAGACCGGCACCGCGTCCACGCCGGCGAACTGCTTGAACAGCACCGCCTTGCCCTCCATCACGGGCAGCGCGGCGCGCGGGCCGATGTTGCCGAGACCGAGTACGGCGGAACCGTCGGTGACCACGGCGACGGTGTGCGACACCCAGGTGTAGGTGTCGACGAGCGCGGGGTCGGCGGCGATCGCCTCGCACACCCGGGCCACACCCGGGGTGTACGCGAGGGAGAGGTCCTCGCGGCTGGTCAGCGGCACTGTGGAGGCGACTGCCATCTTGCCGCCGACGTGCAGGCGGAAGACGGGATCGGCGGGGTCCGGGGTGGACGAAGACATGGTGACTCCAGGATCTGTCGAGCAGACGGACCGGCCGGCGTGGTCAGCGGTGGTCAGCGACCGGCGGCGCGGCGGTGCGGGGGTCACCCGGGCACTTTTCGAGCATAGTCACGCTTCGGCACCCAGTATGTGAGCGGGGTCATATCCGCTCCGGTCGTTACCGTCCCCTGACCCGTCCCGGACGCGGCCACCAGCGGGCCACCACCCGGCCCCGGACGTCGGCCACGCCGTACGCGCGGGAGTCGTCGGCGACGAACTCGTTGTCGCCGCGCAACCACCATCCGCCGTCGCGCGGTTCCACCGCCCGCTTGACGACGAGCAGGTCGGGGCGGCTGCGGAACACGGCGACGACGACGTCGCCGGGGCGTACCGGCCGGCCTTTCGTGCGGACCAGCACCGCGTCGCCGTGACGCAGCGTCGGGGCCATGGACGGGCCGGTCACCAGCACCGGCACCAGCGGGCCGCGCAGGGCCGGAGGTTCACCGGTGGGCGCCATGTCACCTCCCAGCCCCGGAGGGCGTCTCCAGGAGTAATGTCGTCTTGGATCATCGCAAACAACCCATGGAGGACCCTGATGCGCCTTCCCCGCATCCTCACGCCCCGGGTGACGGCCAGCGCTCACTGCGACCTGCCCTGCGGCGTATACGACCCGGCCCAGGCCCGGATCGAGGCCGAGTCGGTCAAAATGATCTGCGAGAAGTACCAGGCCAACACCGACCCGGAGTTCCGCACCCGCGCCATCCTGATCAAGGAGCAGCGGGCGGAGCTGGTCAAGCACCACCTGTGGGTGCTCTGGACCGACTACTTCAAGGCGCCGCACTTCGAGAAGTACCCGCACCTGCACCAGCTGTTCAACGAGGCCACCAAGCTGGCCGGCGCGGCCGGCGCCAAGGGCGGCACCGACCCGGCCAAGGCCGACGAGCTGCTGGCGAAGATCGACGAGATCTCGAAGATCTTCTGGGAGACCAAGCAGGCGTGACGTCGCCCGACGGCACTCCGACGATCCGGCCGGTACGTCCCGAGGACGTACCGGCCGTCGTCGCCATGGTGCACGAACTCGCCGAGTACGAGCGCGCACCCGAGCAGTGCCACCTCACCACTGCACAGCTCGACGCGGCCCTGTTCGGCCCGTCCCCGGCGCTGTACGGCCACGTCGCCGTCGACGCCTCGGACCAGCCGGTCGGCTTCGCGCTCTGGTTCCTCAACTTCTCCACCTGGGCCGGCGTGCACGGCATCTACCTGGAGGACCTCTACGTCCGCCCGGACGCCCGGGGCACCGGCGCGGGCCGGATGCTGCTCGCCACGCTGGCCGCGATCTGCGTCGAGCGCGGCTACCAGCGCCTGGAGTGGTGGATGATCCACTGGAACCCGGCGGCCCGCTTCTACGCCGCGATCGGTGCCACGCCGATGGACGAGTGGACGCCGTACCGCCTGGCCGGGCCGGCGTTGCACGAGCTAGCGACGCACGCGACGGCCGCGCCCACGCGCCCCGCCCGCTGACCGGGTAGAGTCCCGCACCGGGGGGAGGAGCCGTGACTCAACTGACCGGGCACCCGACGACCGATGACGACGTCGTCCACCTCACCGTGCCCGCCGACGGTGGTTACCTCGGCGTGCTCCGCACCGCCACGGCCGGCCTCGCGGCCCGGCTCCAGTTCGCCCTCGACGAGATCGAGGATCTGCGCATCGCCGTCGACGAGGCGTGCGCCATGCTGCTCGCCATCGCCACCCGCGACGCCGAGTTGGAGTGCCGGTTCGCGGTCACCGACGACGCGCTCACCGTCGAGGTGACGGTGCCGACGGTCCGGGGCGCCACGCTGCCGTCCGAGTCGTCGTTCGCCTGGAAGGTGCTGACCGCGCTGACCACCGGGGCGAACGCCCACGCATCAGGCGGCCGGGCCACCATCTCGCTGCTGACCCGCCGCGCCGGCGTCTACTGACCGACGCGCGGCCACGGCCCGGCGGCGGCCACGGCCCGGCGGCGTCCAGACCCGGCTGCGCCCCAGGCCCGGCTGCGGTCCAGAACGGGCCGCGTCAAGACCGGGCGGCGCTCAGCCGGCCGGCTCGCCGAATCCCAGCGCGCGGTTCGTCGGACCGCTCACCAGCAGCCCGACCATGCCGATCCCGAGCGCCATCAGCGGTACCCCGAGCCAGCCCATGCCGCCCTCGATCATGAACCAGCCGACCGGCAGCAGCATGAGCTGGAGCACGATCGCCGGCGCACGAGCCCCGGCACGGCGGCGGGACAGCGCGCCGCCGAGCGCCCAGAGCGCCACCGCACCGCCGACGGCGAAGACGGTCACCAGCAGCGCCGAGGTCAGATCCGTCGTGTCGGCGGTGAGGTCGGACCAGATGAGCCACACCGCGATCAGCCCCAGCGCCACCGCCTGGGCACGTAGCAGGAGCACCGCGGCGCGCAGCGTGCCGGGGAGCGGGTCGGAGTCGATCGTCACGGGCGCCACGATACCGGTGGGTAGTCGCGGTACAGTGCCGCCCATGCGGGCCGTCCTGGTGGTCAATCCGAAGGCCACCACCACCAGCGAGCGCAGCCGGGACGTGCTGGTCCGGGCGTTGCGCAGTGAAGTCGACCTGTCGGTGCGCTACACCCGCCGACGGGGCCACGCCACGGATCTGGCCCGGGAGGCCGCCCAGGAGGGCGTCGACCTGGTCGTCACGCTCGGCGGTGACGGCACCGTCAACGAGGTGGTGAACGGCCTGATGGCGGCGGAGCCGCCGACGTTCCGTACCGGACAGACCTCGGCCGAGCGGCTGCCCGCGCTGGCCACCGTGCCGGGCGGTTCGACGAACGTGTTCGCCCGCGCGCTCGGGCTGCCCCGGGAGTGGCCGGACGGCACCAGCATGATCCTGGAAGGGCTGCGACTGGGCCGGTCCCGCACGATCGGGCTGGGCCGTGCGGACGACCGCTACTTCACGTTCTGCGCCGGCTTCGGGCTGGACGCGGCCGTCATCCGCCGGGTGGAGCAGGCCCGCAAGAAGGGGCGCGTCTCCACTCCGGCGCTCTACTTCCGTTCCACGGCGAGTCAGTACTTCGTCGGCTCGGACCGCCGCCACCCGTCGATCACGCTGGAGCGCCCGGGTGAGGCGCCCGCGACGGAGTTGGCCACGGCGATCATCCAGAACACCGCGCCGTGGACGTACCTGGGCGACCGCGAGATCAACCCGAACCCGGAGGCGTCGTTCGATCTCGGGCTCGACGTGCTCGCGTTGCGGCGGCTCCGGGTCGCCAGCACGGCCCGTACGGCGGTGCAGTTCTTCTCGAAGCAACCGGATCCGCACGGCAAGCAGGTGTTGCGGCTGCACGACGTGGCGGAGTTCACGCTGGTCTCGGACCGGCCGTTGCCGTTCCAGCTGGACGGGGACTACCTCGGCGAGCGGGAGAAAGTCCGATTCACATCCGTACCGGCCGCACTGAGAGTAATCTGCTAGGTCTCGGGTATCCCAGTCGGTTGACGCGGACCGCCCGCCGCGCGGGCGCGGTGGCCGCCACGCCGAGGAAGGGTGCCGGAAATGTCAGCAACGTCACGCAGACCGTACTACATTGATTATCGACTGTGGCACGCCGGGTAACCAGGGCTCTGGCAAACCCGGACAAATGGGTGGTGAGCCCGCTCACTGTTCGGAGTTTTTCCGAGCGTCACCCTTGACATCGCTGTAGTTCGTGAAAGTATTCACAAGCGAACTCGTGTTGCCGGGACATTGCCTGGATATGCTCGTTCGGTTGAGCTGTTCCAGCAGGTCCGGGCACCCCACAGCCTGCTCACGCTGCGCCGAATTGATGGATGCTGACCGTCACCATTCGGCAATGCGGACGCATATAGAAATAGCAACAACGAAGCGTTATCTGGCCACCCACTAAGAATGAGGAGTGTTGCCGCCATGGACTGGCGCCACGATTCGGTCTGCCGCGACGAGGACCCGGAGCTGTTCTTCCCGATCGGGACGTCCGGCCCGGCCCTCCTTCAGGTGGAGCAGGCGAAGGCCGTCTGCCGGCGCTGCCCCGTGACCGACCAGTGCCTGCAGTGGGCGCTGGAGTCCGGTCAGGACGCCGGCGTCTGGGGTGGGATGAGCGAAGAGGAGCGTCGCGCGGTGAAGCGCCGCGGCGGCCTCCGGGTGCTGCGCGCTCACTCCGCCTGACCCGTACACGCTGACCGCCCCGGCCGGGATTCCGGCCGGGGCGTTCTGCTGTCCCGGACCGGGTCAGCCCGCCACCGCCTCCACCCGCCGCCGGACCAGGTCCGCCAGCTCCGGCAGGTCGGTCAGGGGGTCCGCCACCGCCACCGCGCCGGCCGAACGGGCCGACGCGCGTACCCCGTCGTGGAACCGGCCCGGCGCCAGGAAGTAGGCGGCCACCGCGACCCGGCGGGCGCCCGCGGCGCGCAGTCGCGTGACCGCGCCGCCGACCTCCGGGGGCGCCGCCGAGGCGTACGAGACGCGGCAGGGCACTCCGAGCCCGGCGCCGAACGCCGCGGCGACCCGGCCCACCGAGGCGCGCGCCGCCGGATCCCGGGTACCGGCCGCCGCCAGCACCACCGCGTCCAGACCACCCGGCCCGTCACCGGTCGCCTCCGCCAGACGGCGGCGCAGCCCGTCCAGCAGCCCGCCGTCCACCCCGCCACCGGTCGGCCCCAGCACATCCGTCACCCGTACCTCGATGTCCGCGCCGGCCGCCGCGACCGCCGCCGGGATGTCCACCTTCCGGTGGTACGCGGCGGTCAACAGCAGCGGCACCAGGACCGCCCGGGAGTGACCGGCGTCGGCCAGCCCGCGCAGCACCTCGGCCGGCCCGGGATCGGTGTGGTCGAGCCAGCTCGGCAGCACCGGACGGCCGGGGCAGGTGTCCGCCACGGCCCGGGCCAGCGCCCGGGTCGCCTCCGCCGCACGCGGGTCACGGCTGCCGTGCGCCACCAGCACCACCGGCGGCCCGGCGCTCAGGTGTGCAGGCCGCACTCGGTCTTCTCGAACATCGCCCAGCGGCCGGCGCGCGGGTCCTCCCCCGCCTTCGTCCGCCGGGTGCACGGCCAGCAGCCGATCGAGCCGTAGCCGCGGGCGAACAGCTCGTTGACCGGGATGTCGTACCGGGCCACGTAGGCGTCCACCTCCCGCTGCGTCCAGGCCGCTATCGGGTTCACCTTGACCTTGCCGCGCCGCGCGTCGAAGCCCACCACCGGCGTGTTCGCCCGGGTCGGCGACTCGTCCCGGCGCAGCCCGGCGGCCCAGGCGTCGTACCCGGACAGCGCCCGCTCCAGCGGCTCCACCTTGCGCAGCTGGCAGCAGTCGTCCGGGGACCTGTTGAACAGGCGCGGACCGTACTGGCCGTCCTGCTGCCCCACAGTCATCCGCGGCCGGATGGAGCGCACCCGCACCGGCATCCGCCGGGCCACCTCGTCGCGGACGCGCAGCGTCTCCGGGAAGTGCAGGCCGGTGTCCAGGAACACCACGTCGACGCCGGGCGCGACCCGGGAGACCAGGTGCGCCACCACGCCGTCGGCCATCGAGCTGGTCACGCAGAACCGCTCGCCGAACGTCTCCACCGCCCACCGGGCAATCTCGATCGCGGGCGCGTCGGCCAGCTCCCGGCCGGCCTCCTCGGCCAGCGCGCGCAGCTCCTCCGCGTCGCGGCGCGTCGGCTCGGCCGCGCCGATCAGGCCGAGGCCGGCGGCGGAGACGAGGCCGCTCACCGGGTCACCGCCCGGCTCAGCAGGCCGGTGAACTTCACCGCGAAGACCCGCGCGCAGGCGTGGCACTCCCAGGCGCCGTGCCCGGCCTCGTGCGGTCGCAGGTCCTCCTCGCCGCAGTACGGGCAGTAGAGAGGCGCAGATCGGGCATCGCTCATCGGAGCTCCTCCTCGTCGACTCTGATCACCCAGTTGGCGAACGTCTCACCCTCGGTCCGGCCGGCCAGGTAGCGGCGGGCGAGCCGTTCCACGTACTCCGGAAGCTCCTCGGCGGTGGTCTTCAGACCGCGCAGCTTGCGGCCGAAGCCGGCGGTCTGCCCCTGCGCCATGCCGAGGCCGCCGCCGAGGTGCACCTGGAAGCCCTCGACCTGCCGGCCGTCCGGGCCGACCACGAGCTGGCCCTTGAGCCCGATGTCGGCGACCTGGGTGCGGGCGCAGGCGTTCGGGCAGCCGTTGAGGTGGATGGAGATGTCCGCGTCGAAGTCGCGCAGCCGCTCCTCCAGGCGCGCGACCAGCTCCTCACCGCGCCGCTTGGTCTCGACGATGGCGAGCTTGCAGAACTCGATGCCGGTGCAGGCCATCGTGCCGCGCCGCCAGGCCGACGGCCGGGCCTCCAGGCCGATCCCGCGCAGCGCCGTGACCAGCGAGTCGGTCCGCTCCGGCGCCACGTCCAGCACGAGCAGCTTCTGGTACGGCGTGAGCCGCACCCGGTCGCTGCCGTGCGCCTCGACCACGTCGGCGAGCTGGGCCAGCTGGGTGCCGGAGACCCGGCCCACCACCGGGGCCGCGCCCACGTAGTTCGCGCCGTCACTCTGCCGGTGCACGCCGATGTGGTCGACCGGCTTCGCCGGCAGGTCGGCGGCCGGACCGTCGAGCAGCGTGCGGCCCAGGTACTCCTTTTCCAGCACCTCCCGGAAGCGCTCCACGCCCCAGTCGGCGACCAGGAACTTCAGCCGGGCCCGGTTGCGCAGCCGACGGTAGCCGTAGTCGCGGAAGATGCCGACCACACCGGCCCACACGTCCGGTACCTCGTTCAGCGGCACCCAGACGCCGAGCCGCTTGGCGAGCATCGGGTTGGTGGAGAGCCCGCCGCCGACCCACACGTCGAACCCGGGCCCGTGCTCCGGGTGCTCCACGCCGAGGAACGCGATGTCGTTCGCCTCGTACGGCGTGTCGACCAGCCAGGAGATCGAGGTCTTGAACTTGCGGGGCAGGTTGGAGTACACCTTGTCGCCGACGTACCGGCGGACGATCTCGTCGATCGCCGGCGTCGGGTCGAGCACCTCGTCCCGGGCCACCCCGGCGACCGGGCTGCCCAGCACGATCCGGGGGCAGTCGCCGCACGCCTCGGTGGTCTGCAGGCCGACCGCCTCCAGCCGGCGCCAGATCTCCGGCATGTCCTCGACCCGGATCCAGTGGTACTGGATGTTCTGCCGGTCGGTGATGTCGGCGGTGTCCCGGGCGAACTCGCGGGAGATGTCCGCGATCACGCGGAGCTGGGCCAGGTTGAGCTGGCCGCCGTCCACCCGTACCCGGAGCATGAAGAACTCGTCCTCCAGCTCGTGCGGCTCCAGCACCGCGGTACGCCCGCCGTCGATGCCGGCCTTGCGCTGGGTGTAGAGGCCCCACCAGCGGAACCGGCCGCGCAGGTCCTGCGGGTCGATCGAGGCGAAACCGTTGTGGGCGTAGATGTTCTCGATCCGGTCCCGCACGTTCAGCGGGTCGTCGTCCTTCTTGATCCGCTCGTTGGGGTTGAGCGGCTCACGGTGTCCGAGCGCCCACTGCCCCTCGCCGCGTGGCCGGCGGGGCGCACGGGCGGCAGGCGCCGGGGTGTCGGGACGGGTCGGGGTGCTGCTGACCGCCATCGCGGCGTCCTCCATGGTCTGCTGCGGTGCCTGGAGCGCGGACGCGGCGGCCGGCCCTGGAGAGGGCCGTGGACGGCGATGTCGATGACGGCCGGCGCGAGTACGCGCCCGAGACGGAAAGGTCGGGCGTCGTCAGTGGGCCGGACAGATCGCGCTGCGCACGCGGCCGTAATCGACGTGGCGACGAGCCACGAAGCGGCGGACGACAGCGGCGGTCATGTGCCTCATGCTGCCACACCACGCCCCGCACGACCACAGCTCCGCACTGTGATCCCACATCACGGGCCCACCACCCCCACATCGACCCCCATCCCCCTCCCCGCCCTCTCCCCGGTGATCAAGGAGTTAGCATCCCCCAACCCACCACCCCAGGCCGCAATCTCCTTGGTCAACAAGCTCAACCCCACCCACCCGCTCCATTGATCATGAAGTTGGCGGGGACAAAAGGGACGGTGCGTGCCGTCAACTTCATGATCGACCGGGTCCGGGCGTGGGGCCGGGGCGAGGGCCGGGTCGGGGGGCCGGGTGGGTGGGAATCGGTGGAGCGGACGGGCGGGAAGGGCTGGGCGTGTGAGGCTGCGGGGGTGAGGAGGTTCGCGCCCGCGTCCGTCCGCAGCCGGCCGGGTCCGGTGGTGTGGGTGATACCCGGACTGCTCACGCTCGCTGTGACACTGACCGGCATCGGGCACGCCCAGCCGTGGCGGGACGAGCTGGCGACCTGGAGCGCCGCCATTCGCCCGGTACCGGACCTGGTCCGGATGACCCGCACGATCGACGCCGCTACCGGGCCGTACTACCTGCTCATGCATGGCTGGACCGCCCTGGCCGGCGCGTCGCCGACCGCGCTGCGGCTACCCTCCGCGCTCGCGATGGCAGTGGCTGCCGCGCTCACCGCCCGCCTCGGCGCGATGCTCGTCGGCAGTCGCGCCGGGCTGCTGGCCGGACTGCTGTTCGCGGTGCTGCCGGTCACCTCGCGGTACGGCCAGGAGGCCCGCCCGTACGCCCTCGCCACGCTGTTCGCCGTGCTGGCCACGCTGTTGCTGGTCGAGGCGCTGCGCCGGCCGACCTGGCGACGCTGGGCCGGGTACGCCCTCGCCGTCGCCGCGCTCGCCCTGCTCCACCTGATCGCGCTCACCCTGCTCGCCGCCCACGCCGTGGTGGTGCTGCTGACCGCCGCACGTGGCCCCGCGGCGGTCGTCGATCCGCCCGGCCGGTCCCGAGCCGAGATGCCCGACGCGAGCCGGCCATGCCGCAGACACCCGTGGCGTTCCACCCAGCCACGAGATCGAGCGCCGGTGGAACGCCACGGGTGTCACGGCGCCCCGCAGACACCCGCGGCGTTCCACCCAGCCACGAGATCGAGCGCCGGTGGAACGCCACGGGTGTCACCGCATCCCGGGAGCAGGGAGCACGGCACGGACGCGCCGGAAGCGGAACGGCAGGACGTGACCGGCGAGGCTCGGGAGGGGTCGGCGCCCGGCCGACGGGTGCTGGCCGGGTGGCTGCTGGCGCTGGTGCCGGTCGTCGTGTTCGTCACCCCACTGGCGCTGGTGGCGCGGGGGCAGCGTGGACGGCAACTCGACTGGGTGGACCCGGCGCGCCTGCCCGACCTGGCGGCGTTGCCGGGCGCGCTGGCGCAGAGCGGTGTCGTCGGCGGGTTCGTGCTCGCGCTCGCGGCGCTCGGCGCGGCCCGGCTGGGTCGCCGGGCGCTGCTGCCGGTCGCCGCCGTGCTGCTGCCGGTGGTGCTGGTCTTCGCCGCCGGAACGATTGTGCCGCTGTGGGTGACCCGCTACCTCGTCTTCACCATGCCGTTCGCCTGTGTACTTGCCGGCGCCGCGCTGGCTGCCGCGCGGGTCACTCCCGCGCCGGCCCGAACGCCGGGAACAGCGACGCCCGCCGAACCCGAGTGCACGGCGACACCCGCCGCAGCCGGCCGCACTGCCGCGCCCGCGGAAGCAGAGCAAGGACCGACGTCGCCGCGCGGACGGATCGCGGCGGGAATCGCGGTGGTGGTCCTGGCCGGGCTGCTCGGGCTGCCCGACCAGGTGGCCCTGCGCCGTACCCACGAGTGGCCGCGCAGCGCACCGGTCGACTACGCGGGCGCGGCCGGGATCATCCGCGCCGAGCAGCGGCCGGGCGATGCGATCGTCTACTCGCCCCGGGACGGGTGGCTGTTCCCGGATCTCGGCATGGCGTACCACATGGGGCCGAGGCTGCCGCGCGACGTGCTCGTGGTCCGCGACCAGCGGCAGGACGCGAGCCTCTGGGCCGTGGAGTGCGACGACCCGGCGCGGTGCCTGGCCGGGGTGGACCGGGTGTGGCTGGTGGTCACCGGCCGCCGCGCCGACCCGCCGGCGGCGGTGCCTGGCGCGAAGGGCGACGCGCTGCGCGCGGGCTACACGGTGCGGCAGGTGTGGCCGCGGCCGGGGATCACGGTGGCCCTGCTCGTCCGGTGAGGCGGTCGGTGGTGCCGCGGGCCAGCGGTACGACGATGGCCGCCTCGGTGCCGCCGTCGGCGCCGTTGCGCAGGTCGATGGTGCCGCGCAGCTCGCCGGTGACGAGCGCCCGGACGATCTGGAGGCCCAGGTTGCCGCCGCGTTCGGCGTCGAACTGCTCGGGCAGCCCTCGGCCGTTGTCGGTGACAGTGACGTGCAGTTGCTTGCGGGCCCGGTGCGCGGAGACCACCACTTCGGGCCGGGGCGCGGAGACCACGGCCTCGGGCCGGGCCGCGTCCGCGGGCGAGGGCGAGGGCGAGGGGGCACCGGCCTCCTCGTCGGCCGGCGGGAAGCCGTGTTCGACGGCGTTGAGCAGCAGCTCGTTGAGCACCATCACCAGCGAGGTGGCGATCTCGGCGGGCAGTACGCCGAAGGTGCCGCGGCGGCGCATGCCGACGCTCACCTCGGTGGCGGCGACCTCGGTGGCGGCGCTGGCGACCCGGTCCACGATGCCGTCGAACTCGACCGCCTCGTCGCTGGACATGGAGAGCGTCTCGTGGACGAGAGCGATCGAGGCGACCCGGCGTACCGACTCTTCGAGCGCCACCCGCGCCTCGGGCATGGCGACCCTCCGGGCCTGGAGGCGCAGCAGCGCGGCGACGGTCTGGAGGTTGTTCTTCACCCGGTGGTGGATCTCCCGGATGGTGGCGTCCTTGGTGATCAGGGCGCGGTCGCGGCGGCGTACCTCGGTGATGTCGCGGACCAGCACCAGCGCGCCGATCGGCACTCCGGCGGGCATCAGCGGCAGCGCCCGGGTGAGCATGGTGGCGCCCCGCGCGTCGATCTCCCGGCGGGGTGGCGCCTCGCCGCGCAGCGCGGCGAGCACGGCGTTGCCCGCGTCGGTGCCTTCGAGTGGGTCGCCGGCGAGCCGGCGATGCAGCTTGGCCAGGTCCTCCCCGACGAGGTGGGAGGCGTAGCCGAGGCGGCGGTACGCGGACTGCGCGTTCGGGCTGGCGTAGGTGACCTTGCCGTTGGCGTCGAGCCGCACCAGGCCGTCGCCGACCCGAGGCGCCGAGGTGGTCTCGCCGGGGTGCCGGGGCGGCGGGAACGTGCCGTCGGCGATCATCTGGGCGAGGTCGTCGGCGGTGGTCAGGTAGTTCAGTTCGAGCTGGCTCGGGGTGCGCGCGGTGGACAGGTTGGTGTCCCGGCCCACCACGGCGATCACCTCGCCGGCTTCACCGTCGCCGGTGCGCAGCCGGACCGGGATCGCCTCGTGGCGGGCCGGGACGTCGCCGTACCAGACCGGGTCGCCCTCGCGCCAGATCCGTCCCTGCCGGTGGGCCACCTCCAGGTGGGCCACCTCGGCCCCGCCGACGATGCGCCCGACCTGGTCGTCCAGGTAGGCGGTCGGCGCGGTGGTGGGACGGACCTGGGCCACGCAGAGGAACGTGCCGTCACCGTCCACCGGCACCCAGAGCAGCAGGTCGGCGAAGGACAGGTCGGACAGCAGCTGCCAGTCGCCGGCGATCCGGTGCAGATGGTCGATGTCGGCCGGGCGGAGCGCGGTGTGCTCCTCGGCGAGGTCACGGAGGGTGGACACGCCACACAGCGTGCCACGCCGGACCTCACATCGTCGCCGTGACCTTCTTCAAGCCGCGCGGCGCGTCCGGGTCCTCGCCCCGGGCCAGGGCCAGGGCCAGCGCGAGCCGTTGCAGCGGCAGGATGTCGAGCAGCGGCGCGTACCGCTCGTCGACCTCGGGAACCGCCATCCGGGTCTCGCCGACCTCGGCGGAGCCGACCACGACCACGTCGGCGCGGCGTTCGCCGAGGCGGGGCAGCACCTCGCGCATCGACGTGCCGCCGGGGCCGGAGCCGACCACGGCGAGCACCGGGACGTCCGGGTCGGTCATGGCGAGCGGGCCGTGCAGCAGGTCGGCGCCGGAGAAGGCGAGCGCCGGGAGGTACGACGTCTCCATCAGCTTCAGCGCCGCCTCCCGGGCGGTCGGGTACGCGTACCCCCGGCCGGTGGTGACGAGCTGGGCGGCGAACCGGTAGCGCGGGGCGAGCCGGGCCGGGGTGTCGTCGGCGAGCGTCTGCGCGGCCAGCTCGGGCAGGCGGCTCAGGGCGGCGTGCTCCTCGGCGGGCAGCACGCCGTCGCCGGCGCGTACGCCCTCGATCAGCATGAGCAGCGCGAGCAGCTCGGCGGTGTAGGTCTTGGTGGCGGCGACCGCGCGTTCGTGGCCGGCGGCGATGTCGACGCTCAGCTCGGCGGTCTCCACCAGCGGCGAGCCGGGGTTGTTGGTGACCGCGAGGGTGAGCGCGCCGGACGCGCGGGCGACCCGCAGCACCTCGGCCAGGTCGGGCGAGCCGCCGCTCTGGCTGACGCCGACGACGAGCGCGTCGGAGAGGTCGGGCCGGGCGCCGAAGACGGTGATCGCGCTCGGGGAGGCCAGCCCGGCGGGCAGTCCGAGGCGGATCTCGGTCAGGTAGGCCGCGTAGAGCGCGGCGTGGTCGGAGGTGCCCCGGGCGGTGAAGACGACGTGCCGGGGGCGGCGTTCGGCGACGACGGCCGCCACCTCGGCGATGGCCGCCGCGTGCTCGGTGGAGAGCAGACGCTCGTAACCGGCCGGCTGCTCGTCGATGTCGGCGGCCATACCGGCCCCTGCTTGCGTCACTCCGGAACCTCCTTCTGCGCGTTTCCCGCGCGTTCGATGCTCAGTCTTGCACGTTTCAGTAGCCTCAATCAACGCAACGAGCAGGAGTGCGCAGTGGATCACTAACTGACGGAAGATCCCCTAGGCTTGCCCGGCTGACCGACCCGACCGGCGAGAGGACGACGTGCCCGAGGACGACGCCGCGCTGTCGGCGGAGGAGGAACTCGCGCTGGCCCGCCTGGCGCTGGGCGAGGGCGACCTGCGGCACGCCGCCGACCACGTGGCCGCCGCGCTGGTCCGCTCCCCCACGCTGCCCGAGGCGCACGAGACGCTCGCCCGGCTGAACGCGGCCAGCGGCGGCGACCTGGACCTCTTCCCGCTCGGTCAGCAGGCGTTCGTCGGCGCCGTGGTGGCCCGCGCGCACCTGCTCGCCGCCGCCGGCCGCCCCGCCGAAGGGCTCGACCTGCTCGCCGCCGCCACCGGCTACGCGCCGGCCGCGCCCTGGGCCGCCGTACCCTGGGTGACCGCCGCCGACCTGCCGGAACGCCTCGATCCCGAGCGCACCGCCCGGATCCTCATGCAGGTCTGCGCGGCGGCGCCGGACCCCGCGCCGCGCCGGCTGCGCGAGCCGCTCGCGCCGTACCTCACGCTGGCCCGCAACGCGATCACCGTCCATCCGGCCCATCCGCTGCTGCTGGGCGCGGCGTCCGCGCTGGCCCGGCGCCTCGGCGAGGTCACCCTCGCCGTCACCTGGGCCACCCGGGGGGTACGCGCACAGCCCACCAAACTCGGCGAGGTGTGGCTCGGGTACGCGTACCGCGGCGCCGGCCGGACCGCCGAGGCGCTCGCCGCACTGGAACGCGCTGTCGCGCTCGACCCCGACGACCTCGCTGTCTACGCGGACATCGCCGGCACGCTGGCCGACAACGGCCGGCTCGACGCGGCGCTGGGCTGGATCGACCGGGCGCTGGCGAAGGACCCCACCTTCGACTGCGCGGTGCACACCGCGCACCGGCTGCGCTACCTGCGCGACGGCGACGTGGACCACCTGGTGGCGCTCGCCGACTTCGTCCGCGACCACCCCGACGACACGCACGAGCACGGTGACCTCGCCGAGTGCTGCCGGGGCCGCCCTTGGCTCGGGCAGGTGACCCCGGCCGGCGACGACACCCCGGCCCTCGACGGTCCCGCCCCCTCGGCGGCAGCGGTACGGCGGCTCCAGCAGCTCGCGCACCCGGCGTGGGCGCATCCGCCGGCCGCGTACGACGCCGCGGTCGGGCTCGCCACACTGGACCTCGCCGACCTGCTCGCCCTGCTGGCACACCCGCCGGAGGCACCGGCGACAGCGCTGGGCCGGGTGCTCGGCGGGCAGGATCCGGCACTGTGGACGCGCTGCGCGCAGGTCTGGGCCTGCCTCGGCCTGCTGCACCACCGCACCGACGAGCCGTGGGAGCTGTCGACCCGGCGTCGGGTGCTGGGGGAACTGGCCGCCGGTGATCTCGGCCCGGCCGCCGAGGCGGCACTGTTCGCCCTGGTCACCGCCGCCTGGGTGCACCCGGACACCCGCGCCGACGTAGCAACGCTGGTGTCCGGGCGGATCGCCGAGGTGGCGGCCGGGCCGATGCGGCGCACCCCGGTGGCGGTGTCGCTGGCGTACCTGGCGCGGGCCACCCCGGCCCTCGACCCGGCCGCACGTGCCACCGCCGACTCGCTCATCGCCGGCGCCGCCGGCGGTCCGCTGCGCCGTCTCTGGCGACGGTTCACCGCCCTGTTCCGCCGGAACTGACCGCCGCCACTTCGCCGAAGTGGCGCGATCAACTCGCCCTCGAACCCGCCACTACCCGAGCTGGCGAGCAGCGGGCGCGAGGCACGTCAGGCGACGGGGGCCTTGCCGAGCGCGGCCTCGGCCTCGTCCTCCGGTGTGGCGCCGGCCGGCGGTACGTCGTTCGTCGCGCGCAGCGGCACCTCCTTGATGAACCAGGCGAGCACCGGTACGGCCACCGTGAAGAGGACCGCCCAGAAGAAGACGTGCGAGATGGCGTCGGAGAGGCCGCCGAGCACCGCCTCGCGCATCGGGCCGGTGAGCTTCTTGAGTGCCTCCAGGTCCATCGCGCCGCCCTCGCCGCCCGAGCCCGCGAACGCGGAACCGGCGGCCGAGTCGGCGAGGCGGTTGGCGAAGATCGCGCCGAAGAGGGAGACGCCGAACGAGCCGCCGATGGACCGGAAGAAGGTCGCAGCGCCGCTGGCCGCGCCGAGGTCCTTCTGTTCCACGCTGTTCTGCGCGATCAGCATCGAGGTCTGCATGAGGAAGCCCATGCCGACACCGAGCACGATCATGTAGATCGAGGACTGCGCCTTGCTGGTGTCCACGTCCAGCAGGCTGAGCAGGCCCATCCCGGCGACCATCACCACGCCGCCGACGATCGGGAAGAGGCGGTAGCGGCCGGTCCTGGTGATGGTCCGGCCGACCACGAGCGACACCACGAGCATGCCGAACATGAGCGGGAGCAGCAGCAGGCCGCTGTTCGTGGCCGACGCCCCCTGCACGGTCTGCTGGTAGAGCGGCAGGAAGTTCATCGCGCCGAACATGGCGAAGCCGAGCAGGAACCCGATCACCGAGATCAGCGCGAAGTTGCGGTTGGCGAACAGGCTCAGCGGCAGGATCGGCTCCGGCACGCGCCGCTCCACCACCGCGAACGCGCCGAGGGCGAGCACCGCCAGCACGGCGAGGCCGAGGATCTGTGGCGATACCCAGTCGTACTCGTTGCCGCCCCACGTGGTCACCAGCACGATCGCGGTGATGCCGACGGACAGCAGCGCCGCGCCCAACCAGTCGATCTTGTGCTCGGTGCGGTACTTGGGCAGGTGCATGGTGGTGGCGAGGATCAGCAGCGCCGCGCCGCCCAGCGGCAGGTTGACGTAGAACGCCCAGCGCCAGGAGAGGTTGTCGGTGATGAAGCCGCCGACCAGCGGGCCGGCGACCATGGCGATGGCCATGATCCCGGCGATCATGCCCTGGTAGCGGCCCCGCTCGCGCGGCGGGACCAGGTCACCGATGATCGCCATGACGCCGACCATCAGGCCACCGGCGCCGAGGCCCTGGACGGCACGGAACGCGATCAGCTCGGTCATGCCGGTGTCGGCGCCGCCGAAGACGCCGGAGCCGGACATGCCGCAGAGCGCGGAGCCGACCAGGAACACCACCACAGCGGTGAGGAAGACCGTCTTGCGGCCGTAGAGGTCGCCGAGCTTGCCCCAGATCGGCGTGGAGACCGTCGTGCCCAGCACGTACGCGGTGACCACCCAGGTGAAGTGGTCGGCGCCGCCGAACTCGAAGACGATCCGCGGCAGCGCGGTGCTGACGATCATGTTGTCGAGCATCGCGAGCATCATCGCGATCATCAGACCGAACAGGACGACCCGGACATTGGGTCTCGTGGTCACCTGGGCTGGTTGACTCATCGGTAGGCTCCCCCGCAGATCGGATGATCGACTTACTTGCCGCCCGGCTAGTTTGCTTACTAGCCGGACGGTAAGCTGATGGCGGGCGCACGTCAAGCGGATTGGAAGGATGTCGGCCGGTGAGGGAGACCACAGGTGGCACGCGCGAGCGGATCCAGGCCGTCGCCTTGGAACTCTTCACCGAGCAGGGCTACGAGAAGACGTCGCTGCGGGAGATCGCCGAGCGGCTCGGCGTGACCAAGGCGGCGCTCTACTACCACTTCAAGAGCAAGGACGAGATCGTCACCAGCCTGGTCGACGACCGGCTGCGCCGGATGGACGAGCTGATCGCCTGGGCCGCCGACCAGCCGCCCACCCTGGCCACCCGGCGCGCCCTGATCGGCAGGTACGCCGACAGCATGTTCGCCGGCGACCTGCCCCAGGTGATGCGCTTCTTCGAGCAGAACCAGACCGTGCTCAAGAGCCTGGTCGCCGGCCAGCAGATGCGGGACCGGATGATGCGGCTGGCGCACGAGCTGTGCCGGGGCGACGACTCGCCCGCCGCCCAGCTCCGCGCCGCGCTCACGCTGTTCGCGGTGCACAGCAGCTGGTTCGCGGTACGCGTGCCGGGCATCACCGACGACGAGCGCAAGCGGATCGCGCTCCAGGTGGCCGACGAGTTGCTCGCCAAGATCGGCGAGACCGGCCAGGGCTGAGCCGGTTCAGCCCGCCGCGGCCAGATCCAGCCGCAGGCCGCGCAGGTCGATACCGGGCAGCGGCGTCCAGTCCTTCTCCGGGTACCTGACGAAACCGAGCCGCTCGTAGAGGCGGTGTGCGTTCGCCGCCATCCCGGCGCGGACGCAGATCACCACGGCGGTGCAGCCCAACTCCGTGGCGCGCGCCACGCACGAGGCCGCGAGCGCGGCGCCCGCGCCCCGGCCCTGCGCGGCCGGATCCACAGCGAGCATCCGGAACTCGGCCTCGCCCGGGCCGGCCAGTTCGGCGTACGGGGTGCCGGGCAGCACGAACGTCACCGCGCCGAGCACCTGGCCGGTGGCGTCGTCGACGGCCACCAGCACCTCGCCGGTCTCGGCGCGGCCGGCCACGTCGGCGAGCACCGGCGCGTACCCGCTCTCGTCCTTGAGCTGGCCGTCCGCCTCGTACGCGGCGACTGTCAGCCGGGCCACGGCCGGGAAGTCCGCCGGCTCGGCGCGGCGCACCCGCAGGCCGGTCAACCGATCTCCGCGATCAGGTCGCCGTCCTGCACCACGTCGCCCTCGTTGACCGCCAGCTTCTGCACCACGCCGTCGGACTCGGCGACCACCGGGATCTCCATCTTCATCGACTCCAGGATGACGAGGGTGTCGCCCTCGGACACCGTGTCACCGGCCGACACGACGACCTTCCAGACGTTCGCCACCATCTCGGCGCGGATCTCCTCGGCCATCTCGGCCCTCCCTCTCCCCGACAGCTCCCCGACAATCCTGCGAACGGTATCCAATCATGACGCCGGTCACGCCGGGCCGCGCACCACCGCCGCGCGCGATCCGCCCCGCCGCGCCCCGACCGCCGGCGACGGCACTAGCATCGTGCGGGTCGGCCACCGGCGAGCCCGGAGGGCCGCACCGCGACCTCCGCCGCGCCCAGCCGCGGACGGAACCGTGACCAGCACAAGGAGGCAGAGCATGGCGAAGAAGGCCCGCAAGAAGAAGGCCCGCAAGAAGAGCAGCGCCAACCACGGCAAGCGCCCCAACTCCTGATCATCCGATCAGGCGGCGCAGTCGCCGGACAGCGCAACGGCCCGGGTCCGTGTCGGACCCGGGCCGTTGCGTCGCTTGTCAGTCGGCCAGTTCGCGGGACTCGGTGCTCTCGAAGACCACCAGCTCGGTCAGCCGCAGGCGCAACCGCTCACGCAGCTTCTCCGGGGCCGCCTCGTTGCCGCAGCACCGGGCCACGAGCGCCTTGACCTCCTGCTCGATGCCGTACTCGCGCAGGCACGGCCCGCACTCGTCCAGGTGGTGCCGGATCAGCACCCGGCGCTCCTCGGCGCACTCCAGGTCGAGGTAGAGGTAGACCTCGGCGAGCACCTCGCGGCAGTCCGTCTCGTGCGGTTGTCCACAGCTCACGGTCACACCTCCCGGCCGGCGGCGGCGGTCGAACCCTTCTTCGACGAGGCGGCGCTGAAACCCCGCTCCGCCGCGTACTGCTCCAGCAGCTTCCGCAGATTACGTCGGCCACGGTGCAGACGGGACATCACGGTGCCGATCGGCGTGCCCATGATGTCGGCGACCTCCTTGTAGGAGAAACCCTCGACGTCGGTCAGGTAGACGGCCAGGCGGAACTCCTCCGGCAGCTGCTGGAGGGCCTCCTTGACGTCGCTGCCCGGCAGCCGGTCGAGCGCCTCCGTCTCGGCCGAGCGCAGGCCGCTGGACGTGTGCGACTCCGCCTCGGCGAGCTGCCAGTCGGTGATCTCCTCGGTCGGCGCCTGGATGGGCTGGCGCTGCCGCTTGCGGTAGGTGTTGATGTAGGTGTTGGTCAGGATCCGGTAGAGCCAGGCCTTCAGGTTCGTGCCCTGCTCGAACTGGTGGAAGGCGGCGTACGCCTTCAGGTACGTCTCCTGAACCAGGTCCTCCGCGTCCGCCGGGTTGCGGGTCATCCGCAGTCCGGCAGCGTAGAGCTGATCGACGAAGGGCATCGCGTCCCGCTCGAAGCGGGCCCTGCGCTCGTCCGTCTTCTCGGTGGTCAACCGCACATCCCCTCGCGTCGGATGCTTTCCCGCCGAGGATACGCGTACCCACCTACCGGCAGATTCACTTCCGGAGTGTGTGCCGGTGCTCACGACCGACGCCGCCGCGGGCCACTCCGGCGCGTCGAGCAGCCGCCGGAGCTGACGCTCGTCCCGTTCGTCCCGTTCCCGGCTCCGTGTCTCGATCGGCACCGGTCACCCCCCTCGCGCTGGCTCTGTCGTCGTCCAAGGGAGATAACGCGAGTTGTGGGGCATGGCATTCCTCCGGCCCCACCCGATCCTGGTCCCGGCCTCGGCCGCGACCGACGCTGGGACCAGGAAGGGCCTGGGAGGGTGGCCCCGGCGCGCCCGAACCGGGCGGCCGGCACCAACCGGTGCAACGACCCGCCGCGGCGGACGGTCACGGCGCGCGCCGCCCGGTCAGGACGACCACCCGTGTACGCGCAACCAGTCCCGCACCACGGCGGCCGTGCCGGCCGGGTCGCCGCGCAGGTCGTGGCGCTCCCCCGGCCGGACCACCACCTCGATGCCGGGGCCGGACTCGGGCACGCCGAACGGATCCCGGTCGCCGTTGACGACGAGCGTGGGCAGGCCGGTGAGCAGTTCCCCGGCCCGGGATCGCTCCGGTCGTCCCGGCGGGTGCAGCGGGAACGCCAGTGCGACGACTCCGGCCGCCCCGACGGCGGCGGCGGTACGGCAGGCCACCCGGGCGCCGCTGGACCGGCCCCCGACCACCCAGTGGCGCACCCGCGGGGCACGCCGGCGCAGGTCGGCCAGCACCGCCGTCCACGCCTCGTCGAGGTGCCCGGCGGGAGCGGGCGCGCGTCGCCCGGCAACCCGGTACGGCTGGGTCACCAGGGCCACCCCGGCCCCGGCGGCGAGCACCGCGTCCCGAACGGCGGTCAGGTCGGGCGCGTCCACGTCACCGCCGGCGCCGTGACCGAGCACCAGCACCGTGGTGCCGTCGGCGGGTGGGTCGAACCGGAGCCGGGCGGGCCCCCGTGGTGTGTCGATCTCGTCGTCGTGCCGCACCGGCTCATTCTGCGCGGCCGGCCGGCCCGCCGGTGATCGGGCGCGGAAACGGACGTCGCCCGCGGCCTGCCGGAGCGGGCCACGGGCGACGTCGGGATCAGCTCAGCGGGACCAGCGTCAGCAGGCGGTCGCGCACCGGCGGACCGGCGTCGTCGAGCGCGTCCGGATCCGGCTGCACCTCGCTGCGCCAGGCCACCAGCATGGCGCGCCGCTCACGCGGCGTGGTGCCGCCCCAGACGCCGTGACAGTCGCCCACCTCCAGCGCCCAGGCCAGGCAGGAGCCCTGGACGTCGCAGGTGCGGCAGAGCGCCACCGCCGCGTCGGCCGGTTCGTTCGGTGCCGGAAAGAACGTCTCCGGATCGACGTTCTGACAGGTGCCTCTGGTGCGCCACGCGTCGTCCTGGCGTCGTTCGCTCAGCGCCCGCAGCAGTCGCGGATCGCGCCGCGCGGCGGCTACCTCGTGCGGACGCGGCATACGTGCCCGTGTCAATACACCCACCTCCCCCGTGGGAACCGGCGTAGATCTTTACAAGATCGATGGGTGTCATCCGCCCCGTGCGAACAGACGCCCATCACCGGCGCTGTGTTCTATCGCATTCGAATACGTAAGGACAAGAGTCTTCAATGAAACTGACTGAACGTCCGGGCGACTTTTCCGGCCCAACCCCGGCAAACGGGGCACGCAAATGTGGCGGAGCGTGATCAGAAGAGCGTCGGTCCGGCGGCCGTCCCGACACCCGCCGGAGCCACCGCGGCGATCAGCTCCGGGCCGTCGTTGCGGACGTCGCCGACGGCCCGGGAGACGGGCCGGATCTCCAACCCGGCGAGCAGGCCGGCGTCCGGCGGCGTGAGCAGTTCCGCCGGCTCCTCGGCCGGGCCGAGCCATTCCGCCCAGCGCTCCGGCGACAGCAGCAGCGGCATCCGGTCGTGCACCTCGGCCAGCTCGCCGACCGCAGCGGTGGTGAGCACGCTGAACGTGAGCCGGGCCGCGCCCGCCGACTCCCAGACCGACCAGATGCCGGCGAAGGCCAGGACCGAGCCGTCCCGCGGGGTCATGAAGTAGGGCTGGCGTCCGCCGTCGGCGAGGCGGACCCACTCGTACCACCCGTCGGCGGGGACCAGGCAGCGGCGGCGGGCGAAGGACGGCGCGTACGCCCGGCTGGTGGCGACCGTCTCGGCCCGCGCGTTGATCATGCGGGCGGCCCCGGCGGCGCTGCGCGACCACTGCGGGAGCAGGCCCCAGCGGCCGAGGGAGAGCAGCCTGTGCCCCTCCGGGGCGAGCCGGACCAGCGGCACCGGGTCGGTCGGCGCGACGTTGTAGTCCGGCGCCACCCCACCGGTCTCGTCGGCCGACTCGAACAGCGCGCTCAGATCGGCGGCGCTCCGGGTCGTGGCGTACCTCCCGCACATGGCGCCCACGCTAGCCGCATCCGGACGTTCCGGCTGTCCCGCCCAACGGGAGCAGCGGCGACGGGCGGTTCCACCGGCCCGTGAGCTTGGCAGAATGTAACGGTGAGCAATCCGACCGCGACGAGTCCGCCGCAGCCGTGGACCGCGCCGACCGCGAGCGACCCGGTCGCCGCGACGCTGCGCCTGCCCGGTTCCAAGTCGATGACCGCCCGGGCCCTGGTGCTCGGCGCGCTCGCCGGCGGGCCGTCGACACTCGCCCGTCCACTGCGCGCCCGGGACACCGAACTGATGGCCGGTGGCCTGCGCGCACTCGGCGCCCACATGTCGATCTCGGACGACGACCGCTGGCTGGTCCGTCCCTACCCGCTGGCCGGCCCGGCGCACGTCGACGTCGGCCTGGCCGGCACCGTGATGCGCTTCCTGCCCCCGGTCGCCGGGCTGGCCGCCGGGCGGGTCACGTTCGACGGCGACCCGCACGCCCGGACCCGCCCACTCGGGCCGCTGATCGGCGCGCTGCGCACGCTCGGCGTCCGCATCGACGCGCCCCCGGCCGGCAGCCTGCCGCTCGTCGTGCTCGGCGCGGGGCGGGTGACCGGCGGTGACGTGGTGATCGACGCCTCCGCGTCCAGCCAGCTCGTCTCCGGTCTGCTGCTCGCCGCGCCGCGTTTCGACAGGGGCGTCGTGGTCCGGCACGAGGGGCCGCCGGTGCCGTCCGCGCCGCACCTGCGGATGACGGTGCAGATGCTCCGCGCCGCCGGCGCCGCCGTCGACGACACCACGCCCGACGTCTGGACGGTCGAGCCGGGCCCGCTGTCCGGGCGCGGGTGGGAGATCGAACCGGACCTGTCCGGCGCCGCGCCGTTCTTCGCCGCCGCGCTGGTCACCGGCGGCGAGGTGACGCTCCAGGGCTGGCCGCGCAGCAGCCTCCAGCCGGTCGAGCAGCTCCGCGAGCTGCTGCACCGGATGGGCGGCGAGGTGAGCCTCGGCACCGACGGCCTGACGGTGCGGGGCACCGGCACCGTGCGCGGGCTGGACGCCGACCTCTCCGACGTGGGCGAGCTGACCCCGGTGCTGACCGCGCTCACGCTGCTCGCCGACAGCCCGTCCCGGCTCACCGGCATCGGCCACATCCGCGGTCACGAGACCGACCGGGTCACCGCCCTGGCCAAGGAGTTCACAGCGCTCGGCGCGGACATCACCGAGACCCGCGACGGCCTGGACATCCGGCCCCGGCCGCTGCGCGGCGGGACGTTCCGCACGTACGCCGACCACCGGATGGCGCACGCGGCGGCGGTGGCCGGGCTCGCCGTCCCCGGCATCGAGGTCGACGACGTGGCGTGCACCTCCAAGACCATGCCGGAGTTCCCGGCACTATGGTCGGGGATGGTGACAGGCAAGAACTGACAGCGGGGGGACGTCCTGACGACGAAGCGGCGCGAGTACGACGAGGACGACGTCCGGGTACGACCGGGCCGGTCCTCGCGCCCGCGTACACGCACCCGGCCCCTGCACGCAGACGCCGTCGACGGCTTCGTCATCGCCGTCGACCGGGGCCGCTACACCTGTGTGATCCCCGGCGCCGGACCGGACGCGCCGCTCGTGACCGCCATGCGCGCCCGCGAGCTGGGACGCAAGTCGGTGGTGGTGGGCGACCGGGTGGGGCTGGTCGGGGACACCTCCGGTGCGCCGGGCGCGCTGGCCCGCATCGTGCGCATCGCCGAGCGGACCTCGGTGCTGCGGCGTACCGCCGACGACGACGAGACCACCGCCGAGGGGCGGCTGGAACGGGTGGTGGTCGCCAACGCCGACCAGCTGGTGATCGTCAGCGCGCTCGCCGACCCCCCGCCGCGTACCGGGTTCATCGACCGCTGCCTGGTGGCCGCGTACGACGCCGGCATCGAGCCGCTGCTCTGCCTCACCAAGGCCGACCTCGCCGGCCCGGAGGCGGTGCTCGGCTACTACACCGAGCTGGAGCTGCCGTACGTGCTGATCCGCCCGGACTCCGACCTGGCCGCGCTGCGGGCGCTGCTCGCCGGCCGGGTCTCGGTGATGGTGGGCCACTCCGGGGTGGGCAAGTCGACGCTTGTCAACCGCCTCGTCCCGGACGCCGAACGGGCGGTGGGCACGGTCAGCGCGATCGGCCGGGGCCGGCACACCTCGACCAGCGCGGTCGCGCTGCGCCTGCCCGCCGAGCCCGGCGCCGACGGCGACACCGGCTGGATCGTCGACACCCCAGGGGTACGCAGCTTCGGGCTGGCCCACGTGTCCGCCGAGAGCCTGCTGCACGGCTTCCCCGACCTGGTCGAGGCGACAGTCGACTGCCCGGCCAACTGCCCGCACACCGCCGACGAGGCGGACTGCGCGCTCGACGCCTGGGTGGCCGCCGGGAAGGCCGACGCGCGCCGGCTCGCCTCGTACCGCCGGTTGCTGGCCTCCCGCAGCGGCGAGGGCGACCCGCGCGAGCCGGAGCGCAACCCCGGCGACCCGCTCGCCGGGTCCTGAGCGGCAGACCGGCGGCGACCCGCCGTCGAAGGCCGGGCCGCCGCCACTAGCGTGTCAGTCATGACCGGGTACGCCGACGACCTCGCCCTCGCCCACCTGCTCGCCGACGCCGCGGACGCCGTCTCCTCGGCCCGGTTCCGCGCGCTCGACCTGCGCGTCGAGTCGAAGCCGGACCTGACGCCGGTCTCCGACGCGGACACCGCCGTCGAACGGGAGATCCGGGCGCTGCTGGCCGCCCACCGTCCCGGTGACGGCCTGCTCGGCGAGGAGTACGGCGAGCAGCCGCCGGCCGGCCCCGACGGGCGGCGCTGGGTGATCGACCCGATCGACGGCACGAAGAACTTCGTCCGGGGCGTACCGGTCTGGGCCACCCTGATCGCGCTGCTGGAGCACGACCGGCCGGTGCTCGGCCTGGTCTCCGCCCCGGCGCTGGGCCGCCGCTGGTGGGGCGCGCTCGGCGCGGGCGCGTTCGCCGGCACCGGTCCGGCGGACGGCACGCCGATCCGGGTCTCCGGCGTGACAGCGCTCGGCGACGCGAGCTTCTGCTACTCGTCGCTGACCGGGTGGGAGCAGGCCGGGCGGCTGGACGCGGTGCTCCAGCTCATGCGCGACACCTGGCGCAGCCGGGCGTACGGCGACTTCTACGGCTACATGCTGCTGGCCGAGGGGGCACTGGACGTGATGGTGGAGCCCGAGCTGTCGCTGTGGGACATCGCCGCGCTGGTCCCGATCGTCACCGAGGCGGGCGGAATCGTCACCGACCTGGCCGGGCGGCCCGCCCCGGCCGGCGCCGACTCCGCCGACATCAGCGCCGTGGCCAGCAACGGGGCGCTGCACGACGACATCCTGGCCCGGCTCGGCCGTCCAGCCGAGCGCTGACCCGGGGGAAGCCTCTATCCTCGCCAGGTGGTTTCCTCCGGTTGGTGCTTCCTGGCGGCGATGATCATCGCGTACGGCTTCGCCAACCTTCTCCAGTCGGTCGCCGCCGCGCGGACCACAGTGCACCACACGTTCGATCCCGGGCTGCTGCTGCGCCTCGCCGGGCACCGGACGTACCTGATCGGCCTGGCCTGCCAGGTCGTCGGCTTCGTGCTGGCCTTCCTGGCCCGCCGTGACCTGCCGTTGTTCCTGGTCCAGGCCAGCGTGGCGGCCGGGCTCGGGGTGACCGCCGTCCTCGGCGTGCTGGTGCTCAAGTGGCGGCTGCCGGCAGCCGAGGTGGTGCTGCTGGTGCTGCTGTTCGCCGGCATCACCGCGCTCGTCCTCTCCGCCCAGCCCGCGCCGTCGCGGCAGCTCGGCACCGCCGGGCTGGTCGGCCTGGCGGTGGCGGTGGTCGCGATCGCCGCTTCCGGCTTCTTCGCCGCCCGGCTGCACGGCGCGCTCGGGTCGGTGGTGCTCGGCTCACTGGCCGGGATGGCGTTCTCCGCCGCCGCGGTGGCGGCCCGCCCGCTCGCCTCGGCCGGGTCGGTGGAGGCGTTCGTCCGTGACCCGCTGCTCTACCTGCTGATCGTCCACTCGGTGATCGGCCAGCTGCTGCTCGGGCTGGCCATGCAGCGCGGGTCGACCACGGCGGCGGTGGCCGCGATGGACGCCGCCGGCGCGGTACCAGCGGCGATCGTCGGCCTGCTGCTGCTCAACGACAAGATCTGGCCCGGCCGGGAGTGGCTGGCCGGGCTCGGCTTCCTGGTGACGCTCGCGGCGGTGGTCGGCCTGACCCGGTACGCCGAACCGCAGCACCACCACGCCGGCGCCCGCCAGAAGGCAATGGTGGGCGCCGGGATGGTGCCGGTTCAGGCCGCCTCGACCGGCCCGCGTTCGGAGACGACCACCTCGACCGGCGGCGTCACCTCGACCGACGTCGGCTCGATCGGCGTAGCCGGGCGGCGCCGCCCGATCACCCGCTCGTAGAGACGCTCCAGCGCGGCGGCGGTCCGTTCCCAGGTGTAGCTGCACCGGACCCGGTCCACCGCGGCGTGCCCGTACGCGAACCGGCCGGCGTTGTCCGACAGCAGCCGGCGCAGCGTGACTCCGAGCATGCGCACGTCACCCGGCGGCACCAGCTTGCCGGTCACCTCGTCCACCACCGCGTCCGCGATGCCCCCCATGGCGTAGCCGACCACCGGCACGCCGCAGGCCATCGCCTCCAGCGACACCCGCCCGGCCGACGCGTAGTGCGGCGTGCAGGCCACCAGGTCGGCGGAGCGGTACCAGGTGGCCATCTGGTCGTGCGGCACCGCGCCGACCAGCTTCACCTGCTCCGCCACGCCCGCCCGTTCGGCCAGCTCGCGCAGCCGGCGCGCCTCGGTGTGCCCGTCCAGCCGCTCCGCCGGCGGGCCGCCCGCGATCACCAGCTCCGCGTCACCGACCAGCCGCATCGCCCGGATCAGGTCGTCCTGGCCGTGCCCGGGCGCGAGCCCGCCGACGGAGAGGATCCGCGGCCGCTGGTCCCGCGGCGCCGCCTCGCCGTCCGGGTGGAACTGGCCGGTGTCCACCCCGGTCGGCACCATCGCCACCGACGTCCGTTGCAGGCCCATCCGGGTCAGCTCGTCGACCTCGTCGTTGCACTGGGCCACCGCCACGTCCACGGCCCGGGTCAGCGCCCGTTCCAGCGGGATGCGCTCCCCCGGCCCGCTGTACTCCCGGCCGAGGTGACGCAACTGCTCCACGCCGAGCGAGTGGAACGTCTGCACCACCGGGATGTCGGTCGCGCGTACCGCGTGGGCGGCCGCCAGCCCGCCGACCCAGTAGTGCCCGTGCACCACGTCGGGCGTCCAGTCCCCGGCCCACTGCCCGGCCAGCCAGCGGCCGTACTCGGCGACGAACGGGACCAGCTCAGCGGTGGAGAGCATGTCGGGCGGGCCGACCGGGACACGTTCCACCCGGTAGCCGTCGAGTTCGGTCAGGGCGGGCTGGGCGGACGCGGCACGACGCTCGTAGACGCGGACGTCATGGCCCCGGGCGGCGAGCTCCGCCGCCACGCGCGCAATGTGCTCCTGCGTCCCGACAGTGGGACCGTCGGTGGACGAGCCGGCGTGCGCGCATACAAGGCCGACGCGCATGGTGCACCTCCATGCGTTTCTCGCGAGCGGGGTCTCCGGTCAGAGCGTCCCATTAACCCAGGTCCGGTGCGTCCAAACCTGACAGATCGGGGTCACCCGGCCAGTGCGTCCCGTGGGCGGGACAGCCGACCGATGCCGATCACCGGCGAAAACGGTCGGCATGACCGCCCCGGCCCGGGGTACCGACGGGGAATGCCGCTGACCCGCAGCCTCTCCGACGCCACAGTCGTCATCACCGGCGCCTCCAGCGGGATCGGCGCGGCCACCGCGTACGCGCTGGCCCGCCGGGGCGCCGACGTGGTGCTGGCCGCCCGGACCGAGTCCGCGCTGCGCCGGGTCGCGTCGTTCTGCCGGGAACTGGGCGGGCGCGCCCTGGTGGTGCCCACCGACGTGACCGACCCGGAGGCGGTGGAGCGGCTGGCAGGGCGGGCGGTGGCCGAGTTCGGCCGGATCGACGCGTGGATCAACAACGCGGCAGTGGGCACCGTGGGGCTGTTCGACGAGATCCCGGTGGCCGAGTTCCGCCGGGTGGTGGACGTGAACCTGCTCGGCGCCGTGTACGGGACGCGGGCCGCGCTGCCCTGGCTGGGCGCGGCCGGCGGCGGGGTGCTCGTCAACAACGCCTCGGTGCTGGCCGAGGTGGCGATGCCGTACCAGTCGGCGTACAACGCGACGAAGCACGCGATCCGCGGGCTGGCCGACACGGTGCGGCAGGAACTGCGGGTGACCGGCCGGGGGAACATCTCGATCTGCACCGTGCTGCCCGCCACCATCGACACGCCGTTCTTCCGGCACGCGGCCAATCACTCCGGCCGGGAGCTGACCCCGCCGCCGCCGGTGTACCCGCCGGAGATGGTCGCCGAGACGATCGTCCGGCTGCTGCGCCGGCCCCGGCGCGAGGCGTACGCGGGCGGCGCGGCCCGGCTGATCGGCCTCCAGTGGCGGCTCGCCCCGGCGCTGGCCGAGCGGGCGCTGGGCTGGTACACCGCGCGCACCCAGTTCGGTCCCGGCGTACGCGACGACTCCACAGGCGCCGTGTTCACGCCGGACTCGGCGGCGGAGCGGACCGACGGATGGTCCGGCCGGCGCGGGCAGGTGCTGCGGCTGACCGCGGCGGTCGGGCTGGCCGCCGGCACGGCTGTCGGCACGGTGGCGGCGCTCAGCCGCCGGTCCCGGGCCGACCGGCCGTGAGTCCCGTCGACCGGACCGGTGCGCGGGCGCGGACCGACGTGCACAATGGGGCGATCATGCCGACGGATGCGCGTTGCCTGGTGGAGACCGACGAGTCCTCCCCGACGGTCCGGCTGACCGGGGTCCTCGACCGTTCCGAGGTGGAGGCCGTACGGGACGCGCTGCTCGCCCGGCTGTGGCGGCACCCCGGGGTGCTGCTCGTGGACCTGTCCGGGGTGCGGATCCCCGACCCGGTGGCACGCGACGCGCTGGACGAGGTCTGCCGGGCGGTCGACGACTGGCCCGCCGCGCGGCTGCTGCTCGACCCGCACGGGCCGCCACCGGACGCCCCGCCCGAGCCGCTCGACGCCGAGCTGCCCCCGGTGGCCGAGGCCGCCCGGGAGGCGCGGGTGCTGGTGACCGGCGGCTGCGCCAGGTGGGGACTGCCGGAGCTGACCGAGCCGGCCTGCATCGCGGTCACCGAGATGGTCAACAACGTGGTGGCGCACGCGGTCACGCCGATGACGCTCCGGCTGGCCCCGCGCGGCGGCGCGCTGCACGTGGCCGTCCGGGACCACTCGACCGGGCGGCCCACGTACGGCGGGCCCGCGCCGGTGGACTCGGTGGGCGGGCGGGGGCTGCTGCTCATCGACACGGTGGCCCGGCGCTGGGGCAGCACGGCGCTGCCCGACGGCAAGGTGGTGTGGTGCGTGCTGTACGCCGAGGACGAGGCGGCGTATCGCAACTGAGGTGCTTTTCGCACTGTTTCTCCCGATCCACCCGGCCGGTCGCGGTTAGGCCGGGTAGCGCAGTGGGTAGTTCCCGGGCATGCGCGACGACGAGTACCCCACCCCCGTGTCCGATCCCGAGGCGGCGGGCCTGCCCGACACCGCCGACGACGACTCCACCGCGAACGACGACGTGCTGACCGGGCGCGAGGCGGACGGCCCCGAGCCGGCCCAGCTCCCCGGTGACCGCACGCCGGTCGCCGTGGACCAGTTCGGCACCACGGCGGAGGAGCAGCTCGACGGCGAGTCGCTGGACTACAAGCTCCAGCGCGAGCAGTACGAGCGCCCCGCCGACGACCCGCTCGCCGGCCCGGTCGACCCGGACATCGCCGCCGAGGCGGACAGCGAGGAGGCCGCCGCGCAGGCCCAGCTCGACGCCGACGTGATCGACCCGGGCCCGGTCTCGGACCCGCACTCCCCGGTGTCGGTGTACGACCACGGCCAGCTCGGTACCGTCGCCGACCACCAGGTGGGCCGGCTGGTCGAGCCGGACGAGGGCGCGCACACCGACCAGGAGACCGACAACGTCGCGTACGACGCAGGCGCGGCCGGTGGCGGGGCCAGCGCGGAGGAGCTGGCGGTGCACGAGACCCGGCCGCCGGAGGCGCGCTGACCGCTCAGTCGTCCAGGCCCCGCTCGATGGCGTACCGGGTCAGCTCGACCCGGTTGTGCAACTGGAGCTTGCCCAGGGTGTTCTGCACGTGGTTCTGCACGGTCCGGTGGGACAGGCTCAGCCGGTCGGCGATCTGCTTGTAGGACAGCCCCTTGGCGACCAGACGCAGCACCTCGGTCTCCCGTTCGGTGAGCCGGGGCGCGTCGTCGTGCGGGGCGGGCGGCTCCGCGGCCAGCCGCCGGTACTCCCCCAGCACCAGCCCGGCCAGGCCGGGCGTGAACACCGGCTCACCGGCCGCCGTGCGGCGCACCGCGTCCAGGAACTCCGCCGGTGCGGCCGACTTGATCAGGTAGCCGGTGGCGCCGGCCTTGACCGCGTCCAGCACGCCCTGCGGCTCGCCGCTGGCCGAGAGCATGAGCACCCGCACGTCGGGCAGCGCGGCGCGCAGGCCCCGGATCACCTCGACGCCGGAGATGTCCGGCAGCTGGAGGTCGAGCACGACCAGGTCGGGACGGGCCGCGGCGGCCACCCGTACCGCCTGCCGCCCCTCACCACTGGTCGCCACCACCTGGTGGCCCGCCTCGGTGAGGTCACGGGCGACACCCTCGCGCCACATCGGGTGGTCGTCGACCACCATCACCCGGATGCTCACCCGTGGCTCCTCGGCACGACCAGCTCGATCTCGGTGCCGGCGCCGGGCGCGGAGACGATCCGCACCTCGCCGCCCAGGTCGGCCACCCGGCCCCGGATGGACTGCGCCACCCCGAGCCGCCCCTGCGCGGCGGCCTCCGCCAGCCGCCCCTCCGGGATGCCCGGTCCCTCGTCGCGTACCGAGACGGTCACCGTCTCCTCCTCGTCCTCGATCAGCACCCAGGCCCGCCCGCCGGCGTGCCGGGCCACGTTGTCGAGCGCCGCGCCGACCGCGGCGCCCAGCTCACCGGCGGCCCGCGCCGGCAACGGCACCGGTGTGGCGGGCGCGGACACCACGACGGTGGCCGAGGCGTACCTGTCGATCAGATCGCGCAGGTCCTGCTCGTCCCCGCCCGGGTCCGGCGGCGCGCCCGCCCGGCCGATCAGCGCCCGCAGCGCCGCCTCCTGCTCGCCGGCCAGCCGGGCCAGCTCGGCCGCCTCGCCGTCCAGGTCCGCGCCGCGCCGCCGGACCAGCGCGAGCACCTGGAGCACCGAGTCGTGGATGTCGCGGGCCAGCCGTTCCCGCTCGCGGGTGGCCGCCTCCAGCTCCACCGCCCGCTGCAACCGCTCCTCCGCCTGCACCGCCAGCCGGGCCACGTGCCCGACCACCACGCCGGCGAGCAGCATGAGGATCGCCCCGGTCAGCGCGGACGGGCTGATCCGGTCGCGGGTGGCGAGGTCGGCGCCGCCGAGGACGATCGCGGCCACCGCGCCGCGCCGCCGCCCGCCGGAGACCGCCCAGGCGAGCACCGGCCCGGCCAGCCAGGCGGCGGTCAGCATCGGCACCCCGGCGGCGAGCGCCGCGCGGCCCACCACCCAGGGCGTGACCAGGATGATCGCCAGCACCACGCCGAGGTCGGCCAAGAGCAGCGGCCAGCGCCGCCCGGCCGGACGGCCGTAACCGGCCGCCGTCACGCCGCTCCACGCCAGCATCGCCAGCAGGACACCGCCCGCGGCGACCGGGTGCGCGTAGCGGTCCGCGTCGCGCAGCACGACCAGTCCGACGTACGCGAGCGCGGCGAAGCGGAACACCGCTATCGATCGCCAGAAGGGGCCCTCGAGGCCGGAGGACGACGGCATGTGCGACACCCTGTCACAGCCGGTCCAGGGCACCCCGGGCGGTGCGGCCCGAGAAACCCTGACGTACGGTGGAAATGCCGCGAAAGTCGTCGAGAACCATCGTCGGGACGGGGTCATGACAGACGCAGAACTCCCCGCACCGCGTACGGTTGTGCCCATCGAACCTTCCCTGCTTCTCGCCACGGCCTTCGACCAGGCGCAGGTGACCGGGCTGCGGCACTCGGTCACCTCCTGTGCGCACGGCTCGGGCCTGTCCGGCCAGCGGCTGGACGACTTCGTGCTGGCGGTCAACGAGCTGATCACCAACGCGGTCCGGCACGGCGGCGGGCAGGGCTGGCTGCGGCTCTGGGAGCGGAACGGCGAACTGGTCTGCGAGGTCGCCGACCACGGGCCCGGGATCAGCGAACGGCGGCTGCGCGACCGCGAGCGGCCCGCGCCGGACACCGCCGGCGGCTGGGGCCTCTGGCTGGCCCGGGAGCTGAGCGACGCGATGGAGGTGGAGACCGGCGACGCCGGCACCGTCGTCCGGATCACCGCCGCGCTCGCCACCCGCCAGCCCGCCACCGGCCCGCTGGACGGCTGACCCCGCCGCCGGCGTCAGGCGAACAGGGCGCTCACCGACTCCCCGTTGTGGATCCGCCGCATCGCCTCGGCCAGCGCCGGCGCCACCGACAGCACCTCCAGCTTCGGCACCCGCTTCTCGGCCGGGATCGGCACCGTGTTGGTGCAGACGATCTCCAGGACGCCCTCCTGCCCGCCCAGCCGCTCCAGCGCCCCGCTGGAGAACAGGCCGTGCGTACAGGCCAGCCGGATCGAGCGGACCCGCCGCTCCCGCAGATGCGAGATCAGCTCAATCACCGTGCTGCCCTTGGCGATCTCGTCGTCCAGCACGATCACGTCCCGGTCCGCCACGTCACCGATGATCGTGCTGATCTGCACCCGGTCGTCGCTGAAACGCTGCTTCGCGCCGGCCGCCACGGGCGTACCCAGCATCCGGGCGAACGCCGCGGCCTCCTTGGCGTTGCCCAGGTCCGGCGAGACCACCACCGCGTTGCTCAGGTCGTACCCCTTGAAGTGGGCGGCCAGTTCGCGCAGCGCGTGCAGGTGGTCCACCGGGACGCTGAAGAAGCCGTGCACCTGCGGCGAGTGCAGCGTCATGGCCAGCACCCGGTCCGCGCCCGCGGAGGTGAGCAGGTCGGCGACGAGCCGGCCACCGATGGAGATGCGCGGCGCGTCCTTCTTGTCCGAACGCGCGTACGCGTAGTGCGGCAGCACCACTGTGATCCGCGCGGCCGACGCGCCGCGGGCCGCGTCGATCATGAGCAGCAGCTCGACCAGGTGCTCCTGCACCGGCGGCACCAGCGGCTGGATGAGGAAGACGTCGCGCTCCCGGCAGTTCGCCTGCAACTGCACCTCCAGGCAGTCGTTGGCGAACCGGGACACCCGTACCGGGTGCAGCGGGACGTGGAGGTGGGCGCAGATCTCGGCGGCGAGGTCGGGATGGGCTGATCCGCTGAACACGGCAATGTCACGCACGTCTGATGATCGTACGGGCCGCCGGAGGGAGACGGTGGACGCTCGCGGCGGGTACGGTGCTGCCGTGACCGCAGAGTTCGTCGCCGCCATCGACCAGGGCACCACGTCCTCGCGCTGCATCGTCTTCGACCGGGCCGGTGAGATCGTCGCCGTGGCCCAGCGCGAGCACCGGCAGATCTTCCCCCGGCCCGGCTGGGTGGAGCACGACGCCGAGGAGATCTGGACGAACGTCGAGCACGTGGTGCGCGAGGCGCTGGCCAGCGCCGACATCGGCACCGAGATGCTGGCCGCGGTGGGCATCACCAACCAGCGCGAGACCACTGTGGTGTGGGACCGGGAGACCGGCCGTCCGGTGGCGAACGCCATCGTCTGGCAGGACACCCGCACCGGTCCGCTGCTGCGGGAGCTGACCGAGGCGTACGACGAGGAGCGGCTGCGGGCCCGCACGGGCCTGACCCCGGCCACCTACTTCGCCGGCCCGAAGCTGCGCTGGCTGCTCGACAACGTCGACGGGCTGCGCAAGCGGGCCGAGCGCGGCGAGGTGCTGTTCGGCACCATGGACAGCTGGCTGATCTGGAAGCTGACCGGCCGGCACGTCACCGACGTGACGAACGCCAGCCGCACCATGCTGATGGACCTGGAGACGCTCGACTGGGCCCCGGAGCTGCTCGACGCGCTGCGCGTCCCGGCCGCCGTGCTGCCGGAGATCCGCAGCTCGGCCGAGGTGTACGGCACCGCCCAGGGGGTGCTGGCCGGGGTGCCGGTGGCGAGCGCGCTCGGCGACCAGCAGGCGGCCCTGTTCGGGCAGACCTGTTTCCAGCCCGGCGAGGCCAAGTGCACCTACGGCACCGGCAGCTTCTTGCTGCTCAACACCGGCGCCAGCCCGGTGCCGTCGCGGCACGGCCTGCTCACCACCGTGGCGTACCGGATCGAGGGCCAGCCCGCCGTGTACGCGCTGGAGGGTGCCATCGCGGTCACCGGCTCGCTCGTGCAGTGGCTGCGCGACAACCTCGGCCTGATCTCCTCCGCCCCGCAGGTCGAGGAGCTGGCCCGCACCGTCGACGACAATGGCGGCTGCTACGTGGTGCCGGCCTTCTCCGGCCTGTTCGCCCCGCACTGGCGCAGCGACGCCCGGGGCGTGATCGCCGGGCTGACCGGCTACATCACCAAGGGGCACCTGGCCCGCGCGGTGCTGGAGGCGTCGGCCTTCCAGACCCGGGAGGTGGTGGACGCGATGAACGCCGACTCCGACGTGGCGCTGCGCCGGCTGCGGGTCGACGGCGGGATGACCGGCAACGAGCTGCTGATGCAGTTCCTCGCCGATGTGCTCGACGTGCCGGTCGTGCGGTCCCGGATCACCGAGACGACCTGCCTCGGCGCCGCGTACGCCGCCGGCCTGGCCGTCGGGTTCTGGCCGGACCTGGCCACGCTGCGCGAGAAGTGGCGATCGGACGCGCAGTGGGAGTCGACCATGGACCCGGCGCACCGGGAGCAGGAGATGCGCCAGTGGCGCAAGGCGGTGCGGCGCACGCTCGACTGGGTCGACTGAGCGTCAGTCCCAGCGGTTGCCGGTCAGCTTCTCGTACACCTCGACGTAGCGGGTCCGGGTCGCCTCGATGACCTCGGCCGGCACCTCGGGGGCGGGCGGCTGCTTGTCCCAGCCGCTCGACGTGGCCCAGTCCCGCACGTACTGCTTGTCGTAGGAGAACTGGGCGCGGCCCGGCTGGTACGACTCGGCCGGCCAGAACCGGGACGAGTCGGAGGTGAGCACCTCGTCGCCGAGGACCAGCGTGCCGTCCGGCGCCCAGCCCAGCTCCAGCTTCGTATCGGCGATCAGGATGCCCCGCTCGGCGGCGATCTCCGCGCCGCGCCGGTAGACGTCGACGGTGATCTGCCGCAGCCGCTCGGCGACCTCCGGCCCGACCTTGTCCACCACCTGCTCGTACGTGATCGGCTCGTCGTGCTCGCCCTTCGGCGCCTTGGTCGACGGCGTGAAGATCGGCTCGGGCAGGATCGACGCCTCGACCAGGCCGCGGGGCAGCGGCACCCCGGAGACCGAGCCGGTGCGCTGGTATTCGGCGAAGCCGCCGCCGGTCAGGTAGCCCCGGGCCACGCACTCGACCGGCACCATGTCCAGCCGCCGGCAGCGGATCGCCCGGCCGGCGAACTCCGCCGGCACGTCCGTCGCGGAGATCACATGGTTCGGCACCAGGTCGGACAGCTGCTCGAACCACCACAGCGACAGCGCGGTGAGCAGGCGGCCCTTGTCCGGGATCGGGGTCGGCAGCACCACGTCGTAGATGGAGACGCGGTCCGTGGCGACCAGGATCAGGTCCTCGCCGTCGGCGTAGACGTCCCTGACCTTGCCCGAGTGCAGAAGTTCCACGGCGCTAGTACACCATGACCGCCGGGGGTCGCCCGGCGCGCCCACCGGGCCCGCCCGGCGTTGACACCCCGCCGGGGGCCGGTGAAATGATCCGTCCACCCCACCTTCGGAGAGACCTTTGCGCGCTCCGCAGTCCGTACCCCGTCCCGGGCTCGACCGGCGACGGTTCCTCGGCGCGCTCACCGGGCTGCCGATCGCCGGCGGGCTGCCGCTGCTCACCGGGTGCAGCCCGGAGGAGGTGGCCGCCGACGACGGCCCGATCGAGCTGTCCGTGTTCTGGTGGGGCGGCGCCCGCCGGGCCGCGGCCACGGAACAGGCGCTGCGGCTGTACTCGCAGCAGAACCCGCGGGTCAGCTTCCGGGTGACCTGGCAGGGGCTGGGCGGCTACTACGACCGGCTCGCCACCCAGGCCACCGGCGGGAACGCGCCGGACCTCTTCCAGATCGACGACACGTTGCTCGCCGAGTACGCGGGCCGGGACATCCTGCTCGACCTGACCCGGTACGTCGCCGACGATCGGCTCGACCTGCGCGAGGTGCCGGAGCAGCTGGCCCGCTACGGCCGGGTGGACGAGCGCACGGTGGGCGTACCGGCCGCGCAGACGAGCGCGGCGCTGGTGTTCAACCGCCGGCTGCTACGCCGGCTGGGCCAGCCCGAGCCGCGTACCGGCATGTCCTGGAAGGAGTACGTGAGCTGGGCCGCGCGCGTCACGCGCGCCTCCGGCAACCGGGTGGCCGGCACCATGGACGCCTCCGGCGACTACCGGGCGTTCTGGCTCTGGCTACGCGGCCAGGGCAGCGAGCTGTACCAGGGGCGGCAGCTCGGCTTCAGCTCCGCCGAACTGCTCGCCTGGTTCGAGTTCTGGGAGGTGGCGCGGTTCGACCGGGCCACACCGAGCGCCGCGCTGGTCGAGCAGGCCGACAGCGGCGAGCTGGCCCGCCAGCTCGTGGTCACCGGGCACACCGCAGCCTCCTTCGCCTGGTCGCACCAGCTGCCCGAGTTGCAGAGCCTGACCGACGACGAGCTGGGCGCTGTCGCCTTCCCGGGTACGCCCGCCGCCCAGTGGCCGCGCGCATCGATGTACTGGGCCGGTTTCCGGGGCACCCGCCACCCGGAGGCGGTGGTCGACGTGCTCGACTTCCTGACCACGAACGTGGCCGCCGGCCGGCTCCTCGGCGTCGAGCGCGGCCTGAACACCAGCAAGCAGGTGCGCTCGTTCGTCGCCGCGGAGGTGACCGGCCGGGCCGAGAAGCGCATGGCCGCGCTCGGCGCCGAGCTGGACGACCTGGCCGGCCCGTCACCCGCGCCGCCGCCGAAGGGGCACGCCGAGGTGCGCGAGCTGCTGATCGACGCGGCCGAGAGCATCCGCGGCAAGCGGGCCGGCGCCCGTACCGCCACCTCCCGCTTCATGGCCCAGGCGAACGCCGCCCTCGCCGAGTGACCCGCCCTGCCCCGCCCGGCGTGGGCGGGGCGGGCAGGGGTGTCAGCGCGGGGGGCGGTTGCGGCGGCCGCGGGTGAGCAGCACCACCAGCAGCACGATGCCGCCGACCACCACGAGGCAGCAGAGCAGGCCGAGGATGCCGAACCCGCCACGGGACCGCCGGCGCGCCGCCTCCACCACGATCTCGCCGGTGCCGGACGACGCCCAGGCCGCGACCGGTACGAAGACCGAGAGCACGACCGTACCGAGGACCGCGCCCAGGCGGCCCCACCACTTGTTCCATGCAGACATGTCCCCATCCTCGCCGAGGCCTGCAACCGGGGCACGGCGGACAGGGCGGATGTCTCCGGACACGTCGCGTCGTCGCCGCAGGCCGGGTGGCTTTACTCACGATTAGCCGTCCATTTGGACTGTTACGGTTTCCTGGTGACCTCCTCCCCGCCCTCGGTCCCCGCACCGGCCCTCGCCGGGAAGCGGGAATGGGCTGCCCTCGTGGTACTCGTCCTCGTGGTCCTTCTCCTGGCCGTCGACGGGACGGTCCTCTACCTCGCGGTCCCGTCACTGACCGAGGACATCGGGCCCACCGCCACGCAGATCCTGTGGATCGGGGACATCTACGCCTTCGTGCTCGCCGGGCTCCTGATCACGATGGGCAACCTGGCCGACCGGATCGGCCGCAAGCGCCTGCTGATGATCGGCACTGTGGGTTTCGGCTCGGCGTCCGTGCTGGCGGCCTTCGCCTCCACCCCGGAGGTGCTGATCGCGGCCCGTGCGCTTCTCGGCCTGGCCGGCGCCACGTTGATGCCGTCGACGCTCTCCATCGTCCGGTCGATGTTCGCCGATCGCGCTCAGCGGGCCCGGGCCATCGCGCTCTGGTCGGCCGGGGCGACCGCCGGGGCCGCGCTCGGCCCGCTGGTGGGCGGCGCGCTGCTGGAGCGCTTCTGGTGGGGATCGGTCTTCCTGATCAACGTGCCGGTCATGGTGCTGGCGCTGGTGGCGGGACGGCTGCTGCTGCCGGAGTCGAAGGGCGAGGCGCCGGCGCGGATCGACGTGGGTTCCTCGGCGCTGTCCATCGTCACGATCGTCCCGCTGGTCTTCGCCCTCAAGCGTCTGTTCAGTGACGGCGTCGACGCCCTCACCGTGGCGGCCACCGCTGTCGGGCTGCTGGCCGGATGGTGGTTCGTGCGGCGGCAGAACCGGCTGGCGGTGCCGCTGCTCGACGTCTCGCTGTTCAAGGTGCCGGCGTTCTCGGGCGCGCTTGCAGCCAACGTGCTGGCCATCTTCGGGTTCCTGGGGCTGCTGTTCTTCTTCTCCCAGTACCTCCAGCTGGTTCGCGGCTTCGGCCCTCTGAAGGCCGGCGCCGCCGAGCTGCCCGGGACACTCGCCGCGGTGCTCGTCGTGGCACTGATCGGCGTCCTGCTGTCGCGGCTGGGGGCGGGCCGCGCGATCGGGCTGGGGCTGCTGGTCGCCGCCGTCGGGCTCGCCGTCATGGGGACGAGCGTCGACTTCCGGAGCTACTGGGGCCTGGGCATCGGCCTCGCCGTCATCGGGCTCGGCATCGGTGTCGCCATGACGCTCTCGACGGACGCCGTCGTCGGCGCCGTCCCGGAGCGGCGCGCGGGCGCCGCGTCGGCGGTGGCCGAGACGGCGTACGAGCTGGGCGGCGCGCTCGGCATCGCCGTCCTCGGCTCGTTGCACGGGCTGCTCTACCGTTCGTCGCTGACGCTCCCCGCCGGGACCACCGCCGCCGACCGGGCGCTGGCGGAGGACTCCCTGGCCGCGGCCGTGTACGGGTCACCGGCGCCCGGCGTCGTGGCCGCTGCGCAGGACGCCTTCGCCCAGGCGATGCAGTCCGCCACCTTCGTGGCCGCCGTGATCCTGGTCGGCGCCGCGGTGGTGGCCTGGAAGATCATTCCATCCGAGGCCGTGTCCGGTGGAGGTGTCCGTGTCGACCACTGACCGTCGTCCGATCCGCGATCGTGCACGCACCCGGCGAGCAGTGCTGGACGCCGCCGAACGGGTGGTCACCCGGCACGGTGCCAACGTCAGCCTGGCCGCCATCGCCCGGGAGGCGGGTGTCACCAAGAGCGGCCTGATGCACCACTTCCCGTCCCGTGAGGACCTGTTCGCCGCCCTGGTCGAGCAGGTGATCACCCGGTTCTGGGCGGAGGTGAACGCCCACGTCGACCCCGCCGACGACCGGCCCGGAGCCTTCACCCGCGGGTACGTGCGCGCCCTCACCGGAGACAGCGCGTACCTGGCGGAACTGAACAGCGCCACCGGCCTGCTCGCGCAACTCGGGGTCGACAGCATGGAGCACGTGCTCGCTGTGGATCCCGAGGACCCGGCACGCTGGAACCGTGCCTTCGAGGCCGACGGCCTGCCGCCGGGCCGCGTCTGGGCCGTCCGCTACGCCGCGGAGGGAATCGCCATCGGCATCGGCACCGCCTACGTCACGGACGAGCAGCTCCGGCTGGCCCGCGCGGAACTGCTCGCCCTCACCGAGACGGCGCCGGAATGAGTTCAGGCCCGGAATCCGTGGATTCCGGGCCTGAACCTTTGTAGCGGGGACAGGATTTGAACCTGCGACCTCTGGGTTATGAGCCCAGCGAGCTACCGAGCTGCTCCACCCCGCGTCGGCTCATACAGCTTATCGCACCCCGATCCTGGAGATCAGCCGGGTACCCGGATCCGCCACCGGCCGTTCCCGGGGCGCCTCGGGCCGGAACGGCGAAGGACCCCGGAGAGAACTCCGGGGCCCTTCGTCACGAGTAGCGGGGACAGGATTTGAACCTGCGACCTCTGGGTTATGAGCCCAGCGAGCTACCGAGCTGCTCCACCCCGCGTCGGCTCGACAACCGTAGCGCACCGACCCGGGGAGGCGCAAAACGGGTACTCAGTCCAGCCACCGCCGGATCGCCTCGACCGCCCGGCGGCTGTCCGCGTCGAACTGGGCGCGCTGGGTCGAGGTGCTCTCCCAGCCCTGCTCCCACAGCACCGTCACCACGTCGCCGGAGCGCACCGCGCGCACCAGGTGCACCTCGTCGCCGCCGCTCGGATCGCCGTTGGCGTCCCGGTACGGCGTCCGCGTCTCGAACAGCACCGACTCGTCGCCGTACCCGCTGTCGGGCAGCAGACGCTGCCGCACCGTCGCCGGCGGCGTACCCCGGGCGGGCTGCTCGGGGCAGGCCCGGACCGCCGCGCGCAGCTCGGCCAGCGCCGCGCCGGCGCCCCCGGGCCGGTAGATCGTGATGCTGTGCCGGTAGTTGCCGGACGGCACCTCGTCGGCCGGCGCGCCGGCCCGGCGGTACGGCAGCGACCGGGCCCGCTGCGCCACCACCCGCTCGTCGCCGGGCGTCGCGCCGCAGAGCGCCGGCAGCACCGGTCCCGGGCCGAAGTAGTTGCCGGTACCGGCGTCGTTCGCGGCGGGCAGGACGAAGAACGCCCGGTCCGGGATGGTGGTCGGGGTCGCCGCGGCGGGCGGCGTGGTGGTCACGACCGGGCTCCGCGAGCCGGAGGTACGGCCGACGGTCGGCGACGGCGTGGCGGTCGACGGCGCGACCGAGGGCGCGGCGGACGACGGCCGCGGGGTGGGCGTACCCGCGGGGGGTGGAACCGGGTCGGGGCCCGGCCCGGCGGCGAACACCAGCTGGCTCCCCGCCACAGTGCCCGCGACCAGCCCGGCGGCGGCCAGGACGGTGATCGCGGCGCGGCGCCGGGCCCAGCGGTCGGCGCTGCGGCGCAGCCGGTCCGGCGCCGGCAGCACCCGCTCGTCGGTGTCGGCGGCGAGGGACCGGTAGTAGCGGTGCAGTTCACGCGACATCGTTGACCTCCAGCTCCTCGGCGGCGACGCCGGGCAGCAGCTCGGCCAGCCGGGCCCGTCCCCGGGACAACCAGGACTTCACCGTGCCGGCGGGCACGCCGGCCTCCCGGGCGATCTCCTCCACCGGCAGGTCGAACAGGTAGTGCAGGGCGAGCGCCTGCCGGTGCCGGGGCGGGAGCTGCCGCAGCGCCGCGACCAGCAGCACGGTGTCCTCGCCCGGCGGCCCGACGTCGGGTGGCGGGCCGGTGCGGCTGGCCGCGAGGCGCCACCCGCGCAGCCGCCGGAACCGGTCCGTCGCCAGCCGGCTGATCACCAGCCGCAGCCACGCCTCCGGCGCAGGATGGCCGGCGAGTCTCGCCCACTGCCGCCAGGCCCGGGCGTACGCCTCCTGCACGAGATCCTGGGCCTCGGCCGGGTCGCCGGCCACCGCGTAGCCGTACCGTACGGCCCGTCTCGACGTGCTGCGGTAGAAGTCGTCGAAGCTGTCCGCGTCCCGCATGTGCCCTCCCGCCCCCACACGTTCACCTGCACTGTTGACGGCACGGCGGGGTGCGGGGTTGCGGCCGGGGAGTCCGCTTCACGACACGAGCCCGTGGCCCGGGTGACCGTTGCGGTCCCGGACCACGGGCTCGTGGTGTCAGCTCGGCGTCAGCCGCCCGGTGTCGGCGCGGGCGACGTCGGCGCCGGTGGCGAGACACTGCCCGACGGCGCCGGGTTGCCCGAGCCGGTCGCCGCGGCCTGGGCCTGCTGGAACGCGCTCATCGCCTCGTCCAGCGCCTTCAGCGCACGCCCGTACCGCTCGAAGTCGCCGGACGTCTGCGCGGCCTTGACCTCGGCGATCGCGGTCTGCACCCGGGCGGCCGCCTGGGCCAGCTCCCCGCTCATCGGCGGCGGCGTGTTGTTGTTGTCGCCCCCGGTGGGCGGCGGCGTGGGGTTGTCGTCGGTGCTGGGCGGCGGGTTGTTGTTCGGCGCCCGCTTGCCCTGCTCGACGAGCTGTTTGATGCCGTCGCTGAGGTTGTTGGCGAGCACCACGTACGAGCCGCCGTCACCGTAGGAGAGCAGCACCTTCTGCAACAGCGGGTACGCGTCCTGGCTGCTGCTCTTCACGTACACCGGCTCGACGTAGAGCATGCCGTCGGCGAACGGCAGGGAGAGCAGGTTGCCGTACTGCACCTGCGCCTGGTTGGAGGAGAGCAGGTTGAGCTGCTGCCGGATGTCACCGTTGTTGGTCATCTGCTGGTGCACCTGCGTCGGCCCGGAGATGCGGGTCTGGTCGGGCAGCTCCAGCACCTCCAGCTTCGGCTGCCCGTCGACGTACGACCCGGAGACCAGCGCGGCGAGGTTCTGCCGCCCGTTCGGGGTGACCGCCGAGGTCAGCTGGAAGCGTGGACCGTCCTGCCCGGGGAACTGGGTGAACAGGTAGTACGGCGGCTGCTTCTGCCCGCTGTCCGGCGCGTCCGGCACGTTCGGCACCTGCCAGAAGTCCTGGCCGGAGTAGAAGTCGCCGGGGTCGGTGACGTGGAACTTGGTCAGCAGGTTGCGCTGCACCTTGAACAGGTCGGCCGGGTAGCGGAAGTGCTCGGCCAGCTCGGCCGGGATGTCGCCCTTGGGCAGCACCAGGTCGCCGCCGAACGCCTTGTTCCACGCCTTGAGCACCGGGTCGGTGTCGTCGTACGAGTAGAGCTTGACCGTGCCGTCGTACGCGTCGACAGTCGCCTTCACCGAGTTGCGGATGTAGTTGACGTTCTCCCGGGCGAGCTGGAACGTGCCCCGGCCGGTCAGCTCGTCGGCGGTCTCGGCCTGGAGGTTGACCCGCTCGGCGTACGGGTAGGTCGCGGCCGTGGTGTAGCCGTCGATGATCCACAGGACGCGCCCGTTGACCACCGCCGGGTACGGGTCGCCGTCGAGCGTGAGGAACGGCGCGACCTTCTCCACCCGGTCGCGCGGGTTACGCACGTACAGCAGCTTCGAGTTCTCGTTGACCGCCTCGGAGAGCAGGAAGTTCGACTCCTGCTCCTTGATCGCGTAGAGCAGCCGGCGCGGGAACGAGCCGATCTTGACGCCGCCCTCACCGGTGTAGGTGTAGTACTGCTCGCCGCCGGTGGAGGTGGGCCGGTCGAACTCGACGTTGCGCTCGCCGGTCTGCCCGACGATCGCGTAGTCGTCCGGCTCCATCCGCTCGCCGTAGTAGATCCGCGGCTGCTGGGCCGGGATCTCCTCGGCCGGCGCGGAGCACGCCTCCTGTGCCTTGTCGCCGAGGAAGCCGGAGACGAAGTACGGCTGGCCGCCGCAGACCACCTGGTTCGCCGGGGCGGCCACCAGGCCGTACCCGTGGGTGTAGACGGTGTGGCGGTTGATCCAGTTGCTCTGCTGGTCGGTCAGCTCGCCGTAGTTGATCTCACGGACGCCGACCACGTAGTCGGAGGTCTTGTCCTTGACCGAGTACCTGTCGATGTCCAGCTTCGAGCCGAAGTCGTAGAAGCCGCGGACCTGCTGGAGCTGCGTGTACGTCTCGGAGACCAGCTGCGGGTCGAGCAGCCGGATGTTCGACACCACTGACGTGTCGGTGGCCAGGCTGGCGGGTGGAACGAGGTTGCTGGCCGCGTACGGTGTGGTCTTCGTGCCGTCGAGGCTGAACGCGGTGCGGGTGGCCTTGATGCTGCGTTCGATGTACGGCGCCTCCTTGTCCCGGGCGCTCGGCTTGACCTCGAACGTCTGCACGGCCCACGGGTAGATGCCGCCGATCGCAACCGCGGAGACGCCCAGCAGGGCCAGCGAGATGCCCGGCCAGACCAGGTTCCGCATGACGGCGTTGGAGAACACGATGATCGCCAGCGCCACCAGGACGGAGATCCAGGCGAGGATCTCCTTCGCCGGGAGCAGCGCGTTCACGTCGGCGTAGCCGGCGCCGTAGAGCTTGGCGCCCTCGTTGTACTCCAGCAGCATGGCCCGCCGGTCCAGCACGTAGGCGACGGCCTTGAGCAGCACGAACACGGCTACCAGCGTGCTGAGGTGGGCGCGGGCGGCGTTCGTCATCCGGTCGCCGACGCCCTGGAGGCGCACGCCGCCGAAGATGTAGTGCACCGCCAGCGCGCCGAGCAGCGACAGCACCACGACTGTGAAGCCGACGCCGAGCAGGTAGCGCCAGAACGGGAGCTGGAAGACGTAGAAGCCGACGTCGACGCCGAACTCCGGGTCCTTCACGCCGAAGTCGCCGCCGTTGCGGAACAGCAGCCACTGACCCCAGCGGCTCTGCGCGGAGAGGCCGGCGAACAGCCCGACGACGGCGGCGGCGAGCGCGATCCAGGTGCCGAGCCGCGGGCTCAGCAGCATCCGGTAGCGCTCCAGCGTGGCCTGCTCGGCCGAGTGCGGACGCATCTTGGGCCGCAGCCGGTGGGCCAGCCAGAGGTTGCCGCCGACGAGCAGCGCCATGCCGACGCCGACCACGAGGAACAGCAGCAGGCGGGTGGCGAGCACTCCGGTGAAGACCTGGGTGTAGCGGACCTCGTCGAACCAGAGCCAGTCGGTCCAGGCGTTGACGCCCCACCCGAGGAGGGTGAACAAGATGAACACCCCGATCAGGACACCGATGGTGACGCGTCCGCGCCGGCTCATCCTCGGTAAGGGACTGCTACGCATGACCACTGTTGGCTCCGCACGCTCGATGTGATCGGCTCCGACCAGGCACCAAGAGTACGGGGTGTTCCTGAGCACGTCGGGTCAAGGTCACGTCACGATCCGCCCGCCGGCCGCCGCCCGGCCCGCCTCAGCAGCGCGTCGGCTGTCCCCCGGCGCGCAGCGTCTCGAGTGCCTTCAATGCCTCACCCAGCGTGGCGACCCTCAGCAGCGGCAGTCCCGGCTGCGGGTTGCGGACCGCCTCGGCGCAGTTGTCGGCGGGCACCAGGAACGCCTTCGCGCCCGCGTCCTTGGCACCGACCAGCTTCTGCGCGATGCCGCCGATCGGACCGACGCGACCCTCGTCGTCGATGGTGCCGGTACCGGCGATGATCTTCCCGCCGGTGAGGTCGGCCGGCTCCAGCTTGTCGATGATGCCGAGCGAGAACATCAGCCCGGCGCTCGGCCCGCCGATGTCACCCAGGTCGATCTTCAGGGTGAACGGGTGCGGCTGCTGCTGGTCGATCTCCACACCGATGCGCGGCCGGCCGTCCTGCTCGCGGCTGGTCACCGTCGCCGTACCCGGGGTGTCACCCCGGGTGTAGCCGATCGTCAGCGCGGTGCCCGCGGGCTTCGCCCGGATCAGCTCGGTGAGCTTGGCCGCGCTCGTCACCGGCACCCCGTCGACCGACGTGACCACGTCGTCGGGGCGCAGCACGTCGACCGACGGGCCGCCCGGCGTGACCGCCTTGACCAGCACCTTGATCGGGTAGCCCAGCTCGCGCAGCGCCGCCGTCTCGGCGCTGGTCTGCGAGTTCTGGAAGTCCTCCGCGTTGCGCTTCTCGACCTCTTCCTGCGACTCCCCCGGCGGGTAGACCAGCTCCCGCGGCACCACCGCCTCGTCCGAGGAGAACCATCCGGCCAGCGCCGACCGCAGCCGCACGGTCGGCTGCACACCGACAGTGGTGAGCCGGAGCTGACCGGCGGAGGTGGACGTCGCGCGGCCGGTCACCTGGATGACCTCCTTGCCGTCCTCACTGCCCAGCGTGTTCACCGTCGGACCGGGGCCGAGCACCACGTACGGCAGCGGCACGCTCAGCACGCCGACGCTGAGCAGGGCGGTGAGCAGGGCACCGAGGAGGACGGTCACGCCGCGACGTCTCATGGGCCAGAGCGTACCGATCCGTACCGTGCCGTCCGGCGCGGTGACCGGCGGACTTCGCCCTCAGCGCAACGCCGAGTGGCACGACCTGCGGCGGGCCCCGCGTACCGTAGAGGTCGTGCCTGATATTCCGTTCGGCTTCGCGCTCCCGGGTGGTCAACCACCGGACCCCAACGATCCCGCGGCGATGCAGCAGTTCATGTCGCAGTTGCAGCACCTGCTCTCGGCGCCGGGCAGCGGGCCGGTCAACTGGGACCTCGCCCGGCAGGTAGCCGCCAGCCAGCTCGCCGCCGCCGGCGACCCGGCGGTGTCGCCGTTCGAACGCAACGCGGTCGAGGAGGCGCTGCGCATCGCCGACCTCTGGCTGGAGCCGGCGACCTCGTGGCCCTCCGGCATCCGCACCTCGGTCGCCTGGAACCGCAACGAGTGGATCTTCAAGACGCTCGACGTGTGGCGCAAGCTCTGCGACCCGGTGGCCAGCCGGATGGTCGGCGCGATGGGCGACCTGGTGCCGCCGGAGGCCCGCGCCCAGCTCGGCCCGATGCAGTCGATGGTCGCCACGCTCGGCGGCGCCCTCTTCGGCGGCCAGCTCGGCCAGGCGCTCGGCTCGCTCGCCGCCGAGGTGCTCTCCGCCGGTGACATCGGCCTGCCGCTCGGCCCCGCCGGCACCGCCGCGCTCGTCCCCGCCAACATCAAGGTGTACGGCGAGGGCCTGGAGCTGCCCGAGGACGAGGTACGCCTCTACGTGGCCCTGCGCGAGGCCGCCCACCAGCGGTTGTTCCAGCACGTGCCGTGGCTGCGCGGGCACGTGCTGACGGCTGTGGAGAACTACGCCGCGGGGATCCGGGTCAACCGGGAGGCGATCGAGGAGGCGATGGGCCGGGTCGACCCGACCGACCCGGAGTCGATGCAGGCGATCGCGCTGGAGGGCATCTTCACGCCGGAGGACACGCCCGCGCAGAAGGCGTCGCTGGCCCGGCTGGAGACCGTGCTCGCCCTGGTCGAGGGCTGGGTCTGCCACGTCGTCGACAGCGCCGCCGGTGACCGCCTCCCCAACGTCGTACGCCTCGGCGAGGCGTTCCGCCGCCGCCGCGCCGCGGGTGGCCCGGCCGAGCAGACGTTCGCCGCGCTGGTCGGTCTCGAACTGCGGCCCCGCCGCCTGCGTGAGGCGACGGTGCTGTGGGCGGCGCTGACCGAGCACCGCGGCATCGCCGGCCGGGACGCGGTCTGGGGCCACCCGGACCTGCTGCCCTCCGACGACGACTTCGCCGCCCCGGAGGCGTTCGCCACGACGAGCACCGATCTCGACGACGAGCTGGCGAACTTCGACTTCTCCGCCCCCGGCGCCCCGGAGGAGAAGTCCCCCGGCGAGGACGACGACAAGCACTGACACCGCCCACCCCGTCGATCTTGCAGTTGTGGCCCTCGGAATGTCCTGAAAGCGGCTTCTGTCGGATACCAAAGTGCAAGATCGGCGGGCCGGGAACGGAGGGTGGGGGTCAGACGGGGCGGCCGGACAGCAGGGCGCGCGTCGCCTCCCAGCCCTCGACGGCCGGATCGAGTGCGGCCAGGTCAGCCGGGCCGCGCATCCGGTGCCAGCCGGCGGTGACCGCCACGTCGCCCGGGCTCGGTGCCGCCCGTCGCACCTCGGCCGGCGCGGTGGTGTCCAGGTCCAGCGCCGGCAGCCACGCCGGTACGGGCAGTCGCGCCGCCACTCCCAGCAGCCCGGTTCCGCTCCCCTCGACCGGGGCCACCGCCACCGGCCGGGTGGTGAGCGGCCGGAGCAGCTTGCCGAGCGTCAGACCGGGCACGTCCGGCGCGTCCGCCGCCACCACCGCCACCTGGTCGTAGCCGGCCACCCCGCCATCGCGGGCCGCCCGGTCACCGGCCAGCGCCGCGAACACCGCGTTCGACGTGGGCTCGGGCACCTCGTACACCTGGGTGCCGGGCCAGACCACGGCGTCGGCCAGCCATCGGTCCCGGCTGGTGACCGCCACCGCGGTCTCCACCTCGTTCAGCGTGGCGAGCAGGTCCACCACGTCCTCGGCGAGCGCGGTACGCCATCGCGCCGGATCGATTCCGGGCGGCGTCCAGGTCACCGGGCCGAGCAGCGCCACCACCACACGTCGCGACATTCGCCGACCTTAACCCCCGCCCCACCCGCGTCCGTTCACGATCATGAGGTTGGCGGTGACGAAGCGGACGAAACGCCAGGCCAACTTCATGATCGACCGCGATGGGCGGTGGTCAGGGGATGGCGGCGGTGGCGGCCACGCCCTCCAGGTAGCCGCGGGCGCGCTCCGACCTCGGGTAGCGGGCGACCAGCGCCCAGAAGTCGGCGTTGTGGCTGGGCACGATGAGATGCGCCAGCTCGTGCAGCAGCACGTAGTCGATCACCCAGTCGGGCATGTCCTGGACCCGGTGCGAGATCCGGATGGTGCGGTCGGCGGGCGTACAGGAGCCCCAGCGGCCGTTCTGGTTGGTCACCCAGCGGACGCTGGCCGGCGCGGCAGCCGACCCGTGTTCGGGCAGGTAGAGGTCGATCAGGCGGGTGGCGCGGGCGAGCAGTTCGGCATCCGAGCGGGCCAGCCGGCCCTCGCGGGCGGCGAGCCGGGCGAGCATCCGGTCGACCCACTCGCTCTCCTCGGCCCGGGAGAACTGGTCGGGGATCAGCACGACGACGCGCTCACCGTCCCGGTACGCGGACACCGTGCGCCGCCGACGCTGGCTGCGCCGCACCTCGACGACGGGCTTCCGCGTCACGGCCATTACCGGTCCGCGCAGCCTCGGTTGACTGTCACGATGGAAAGCTAATGCGTACTGACCAGGACTCCGCAAGAGTCAACACGACGACACGCGCCCGGAAAGTGGCGGTTGATTGTCAGGAGTCCGGAAAAAATTCTTTGCGACGGTAGCTGACCATCACCTGACCGACCCTGTTCACGTTAAGTGATCTACGACGGGTGACTGTCGGGGGGCCGCGCGAAGCGGATCTGGGTGCATTCATCCGGCGTGTCCGCGCGAAACTGACTTATCCGACGTTACTCGGCATGCACACTCTCGACGTCGACTTGCTCACAGAGTCGGCGTACAGCTGCCATGGAACCGCCCAGACCTGGGTAGGGTCCGCCAACCACGGTCAGGTGACTGACCGCGGAGAACCCCCGGCGCCGGTGCCACGCGTGGGCCGCCGCAGGGAGACCCGCCGGGACACCTCCGGCGGACGAGACGAGGAGGCTACCGTGGCCGACCAGGCCCAGACCTACAACGGTTACTGCGTGAAGTGCAAGGAGAAGCGGGACTTCGAGGGGCACGTGGAGGTCTCGAAGACCGGCATGAACATGGCCAAGGGCAAGTGCCCGGTGTGCGGCACAACAGTGAACCGCATCCTGGGCAAGGCCAAGGTCTGACCCGTACGGCAGAAACGGAGGAGGACGGCCGTCGGCCGTCCTCCTCCGTCGTGTAGCCGACACAGTTACCGGCTGGTTGTGGAAAACCGGCGAGATCCTGTGGACAACGCTGGCCACGGCTCGCCGCACCTGTGGACAACGAGCGACGGAGCGCGTGGAGACGGTCACGATCAGTGGCGTGACCGATCCGACACCGCTCGTCCGTCCCGTCCTGCTGCCCGGCCTGACCCGGCTCTGGCGCGACCGGCACACGCTCCAGCTGGGCGAGCCGCCCGGCCGCGCGGTGCTGCTGGAGATGTCCTCGCCGGGAACGGCCCGCCTGCTCGACCTGCTCGACGGCACCCGCAGCGAACGCGCCGTGCTGGCCGGGGCGGGCGCCGCGCGAGTCCCGCCCGAGGAGGCACGCGCCCTGCTCGACACGCTCCGGGACGCCGGGCTGGTGGTGCCGGCACAGGCACTGCTCCCCCGCGAGCTGGCCGGAGCGGCCCGGGACCGGCTGGCCGCCGAGGCTGCCGCACTGGCGCTCGCGTCGCCCGACCTGCCCGGCACACCGGCCCGGCTGCTGCGCCGCCGCCGTGCCGCCCGGGTGCTGGTCACCGGTACGGGACGCCTCGGCGCAGCGGTCGCCGTCGCGCTGGCCCAGGCCGGGGTCGGGCACGTCGTACCCGATCTGGCCGGCCCGGTCGGCGCCGGCGACCTGGTCGGGACCGGCCTGACCGCCGCGGAGCTGGGCCGTCCGCTGGCCCCGGCGGTACGCGCGGCGCTGGAACGGTGCGCGCCCGGAACTGTCACCGGCCCGTCCCGGGCGGCCCGGCCGGACCTGGTGGTGCAGCTCGGCGTCGACCGTCCGGCCGAGCTGCTGGCCACCGGGTACGCCCGCCGGCGTCAGCCCCATCTGCTGCTCGACCTGCGCGGCGGCGTACCGGTGGTCGGTCCGCTGGTCCGCCCGCCCGCCGGTCCCTGCCTGCGCTGCCTCGACCTGCACCGTGGCGACCGGGATCCGGACTGGCCCGCGCTCGCCGCCCAGCTCGCCGCCGACCGGGGTGCGCGGGCCTGCGCCGCCGCCACCGGGCTCGCCGCGGCGGCCTTCGCCACGGCCGAGGTGCTGGCCCAGCTCGACGGCGCCCAGCCGGAGACGCTCGGCGGCGCGGTGGAGGTCCGGGGTCCGGGTCGCGTCCGCTACCGACGGTGGCCCCCACACCCCTCCTGCGGTTGCTGCCGGCGTCGCCCGATCCGGTCGGCCCCGGCCACTACCCGCCGCACGGCAGCAGCGGAGGCCCCGCGTCGGTAACAATGGCCGGGTGACCGACATCCCGCGCCGGGCCGTGTCCCGCACCGCCAAACTCGCCGCCCTGCCGCTCGGGTTCGCCGGTCGAACCGTCCTCGGCATGGGCAAGCGGGTGACCGGCCTCGCGTCCGACGTCATCTCCGCCGAGATCCAGCAGCGCACCGCCGAGCAGTTGTTCAGCGTGCTCGGGCAGCTCAAGGGCGGGGCGATGAAGTTCGGCCAGGCCCTGTCGGTGTTCGAGGCGGCGCTGCCCGAGGAGGTCGCCGCGCCCTACCGGCAGGCGCTGACCAAGCTCCAGGAGGCTGCGCCGCCGCTGCCTGCGGCGACAGTGCACAAGGTGCTCGCCGAGCAGCTCGGCCCGGACTGGCGCGACCGGTTCGTCGAGTTCGACGACACCCCGGCCGCCGCGGCGAGCATCGGCCAGGTGCACCGCGCGGTCTGGCGCGACCCGGGGTACGGGCCGAACGGCGGCCCCCAGCACCGGGACGTGGCCGTGAAGATCCAGTACCCGGGGGCGGGTGACGCCCTGCTCGCCGACCTCAAGCAGCTCTCCCGGCTCGGCGGCATGTTCCGGGCCATCCAGCCGGGGCTGGACGTGAAGCCGCTCCTGGCCGAGTTGCGCGAGCGCATCACCGAGGAACTGGACTACGAACTGGAGGCGGAGTCGCAGCGGGCGTTCGCCGCCGCGTACGCCGACGACCCGGACATCTTCATCCCGGAGGTGCTCGACGCCGCGCCGCGGGTGCTGATCACCGAGTGGGTGGAAGGCATTCCGCTGTCCCAGATCATCCGGGAGGGCACCGAGGAGCAGCGGAACGAGGCCGGCCGGCTGATGGCCGAGCTGCACCTGTCCGCGCCGGAGCGGGCCGGGCTGCTGCACGCCGACCCGCACCCGGGCAACTTCCGGCTGCTCCCGGACGGCCGGCTCGGCGTGATCGACTTCGGAGCGGTGGCCCGGATGCCGCAGGGCACGCCCGAGCCGATCGGCCGGATCGCAGCACTGGCGCTGCGCGGGGACGCCGACGCGGTGGTGGAAGGGCTGCGCGCCGAGGGCTTCGTCAGCCGCACCGAGTCGATCGACGCCCCGGCGGTGCTCGACTTCCTGCGTCCGATGCTGGAGCCGATCGCCGCGGAGGAGTTCCGCTTCACCCGGGCCTGGCTGCGCGGCGAGGCGACCCGGCTGGCCAGCCCTCGCTCCCCCGCCTACCAGCTCAGCCGGCAGCTCAACCTGCCCCCGTCGTACCTGATGATCCACCGGGTCACGCTGGGTTCGATCGGGGTGCTCTGCCAGTTGGAGGCGAAGGCGTCCTACCGGTCGATCCTGGAACGCTGGCTACCAGGCTTCGCGCCGGTGGTCTGAGCGCAAGCCGGCGAGCGCGCGGGCCGGCGAGCGGGCACGGCGAAGGGGCGGTGACCTGTCGGTCACCGCCCCTTCCTCACGCGATCGTTCTACAGAACGCCCAGGTCGCGGGCCGACTGGCTGCGACCCCGCATGGCGACGGTACGGGCGGAACGGGTTGCCTCAGTGCTCGTGGTGGTGCGACCGGCCTGAGGCCGGCGCATTCGAGCCCTGGACAACGCTTCGTGGAGTAGTTGCATTTCGAATCCGTTCGGCAGGTTCAGCATCAGGGTTTCTCTCTCAGGTCGGCCGGTGGAGGGACACCGGCATCGGTCGGTTTCGGAACGTAGGTTTGTCAGGCTGCCAGCCGGACGGAGCTACGCGACTCGGACAGCCCGCTGGCCGCCAGTCGCGCCTCCGCCTCGACCCGGAGCTGCGCGTCACGGGCGAGGTCCTCCTTGCGCGGACGGCCACGGGGCCGCTTGCGCGGGACGACCGCGCCACGCTCGAAGATCTCGCCGCCCCAGACGCCCCAGGGCTCGGCTCGCTCCACCGCCCCGGCCAGGCACTCGACGCGCAGCGGGCAGTCCCCGCAGAGCGACTTGGCCAGCTCGAGCTCGGCGGGCGAGTCGGAGAACCACAGGTCGGGGTCGAACTTCCGGCAGGGCAGGTTCGCCTCCACGTCGACGCTCACGTCGAGGGGGGCCAACGCCAGACTCATCCTCCGGTCACCTCTCTCTCACTTCGATCTCGTGGATCGCATTCCGACGTACTTCGGCGGGACAAAAAACTGAGGCCGCGGATCCCGGTATGCGGGTTCCGCGGCCTCGAGGTGAGCCGGTGGTCTGATGGATCAGACCGGTCTACCTCGAGGTGGAACACCGCGGACATCCGTGCGCTTCTTGGCGCCATCGATGCCCTTGCCCGCGAAGCCACTGGTCCCCTCGACTCCGGCGATCGGCGCAACGGTCAGGTTCAGCTCGGCCTGAACCGGGACCTGGTGCACCTGCGGAGCCGACGGTCGAGCGGCGAGGGCCACCCGGACAGCCGACAGCGGAGCGACGGCAGACGGCATCGCCGCAAGACGCTCATAGGTGAAGAGCTTCATTGGTGCCACCTCCCTACTCTCCTCGTGCCGACCGTGGACTCATCCCCTTTGAGCAGCCAGAACGGCGCCGCTCGCGAGGTGTGTCATGAGGCTATTCCTAGCCCTCGGGGGAGGGCAAACGATTTACGGCTAGTTTTCAGAAGTTTTCTGTGGGCAGACCTCGTCCACCGTGGCGCCCGCCACCAGGGCGAGCACCGTATCCCCGTAAAGCCCGACTTTTCGGGGCCCGATCCCGGCGATCGCCACCAGTTCCTCGGTGCGGCCGGGCTTCCGCTCGGCCAGCGCGGTGAGCGTTGCGTCGGTGAAGACCACGTACGCCGGCACCTTCTGCGCGCCCGCCACCCGCTGCCGCCACTCGCGCAGCCGCTCGTACAGCTCCTCGTCGATGTCCGACGGGCAGGTCGGGCAGCGGCCCAGTTTGCGGTCCGCGCCGGCGAGCAGCGTGGCGCCGCAGATCCGGCACGAGACCACCTGCGGCCGCCGTCGCTCGGCCCGCCGCTCGGCCCGCCGCGCCGGCCCGCCGCCGCCGGCCCGCTCCCCGCCGCCGGACCGGTCGAGCTGCGGCAGGAACCGCGAGGGCCGCCGGGCCCGCCCACCCGGCGAGCGCGCGGTGGCGTACGACAGCCAGAGCCACTCCCGGGCCCGGGTGATCCCGACGTAGAGCAGCCGCCGTTCCTCCTCGACCTGCTCCATGGTCTTCGCGTACGTGGTGGGCAGCGTTCCCTCGGCCAGCCCGACCAGGAACACCGCGTCCCACTCCAGCCCTTTCGCCGAGTGCAGCGACGCGAGCGTCACCCCCTCGACTGTGGGCACGTGCTGCTGGGCGGCCCGCCGGGCGAGTTCCTCGGTGAACCCGGTCAGGCCCGGTTCCTCCTCGGCCTGCGCCGCGTACTCCTCGGCGAGCTGGACCAGCGCGGCGAGCGCCTCCCACCGCTCCCGTGCGGCGCCGCCGGGCGGGGGCGCGTCGGGCGCCCAGCCGACGGCGGTGAGCGCCTCGACCACGGCGGCCGGCACCGGGGTTCCCGCGTCGGCCGACCGGGTGGCGGCGCGCAACGCGATCATCGCCTGGCGCACCTCGGGCCGTTCGAAGAACCGCTCCGCACCCTGGAGCACGTACGGCACCCCGGCCTCGGAGAGCGCCTTCTCGTACGCCTCGGACTGCGCGTTGGTGCGGAACAGCACCGCGATCTCCCGCGCCGGGGTGCCGCCCGCCACGAGCGCCCGGCAGCGGGCCGCGACCGCGTTCGCCTCGGCCGGCTCGTCGGTGAAGATCCGCAGTTCCGGTTCCGGGCCGGGCCGGCGCTGGCCGTGCAGCTCCAGCCGCAGCCGCGCCTCGGTGCCCCGGGCCTGCGAGATCACCGCGTTGGCGAGCCCGACCACCTGCGGTGTGGAGCGGTAGTCGCGGACCAGCCGGACGACTGTCGCGCCGCGGTGCAGCCGGGGGAAGTCGACCAGGTACGACGAGGTGGCACCGGTGAACGAGTAGATCGTCTGGCTGGCGTCGCCGACCACTGTGAGGTCGTCCCGGCCGCCCAGCCACGCCTCCAGCAGCCGCTGCTGGAGCGGGTTGACGTCCTGGTACTCGTCGACCACGAAGTGCCGGTACTGGTTGCGCACCTGCTCGGCCACATCCGGGTGCTCCTCGATGCCCCAGACCGCGGCGCGCAGCATGTCCTCGAAGTCGATCACCCCGTTGCCGCGCTTGAGCCGCTCGTACGCGTCGAACACGTCGGCCACCCGGGCCGGCTCGTACGGCGTCTCGCGCAGCGCCTTGGCCGCGGCGACGACGTACTCCCCGGGCTCGACCAGCGACGACTTGGCCCACTCGATCTCGGCGGACAGGTCCCGCGCGGCGGCCCGGTCGGCGCGCAGGCCGACCTTGGCGGCGGCGAGCGTGACCACCCGCACCTTGCTGTCCAGCAGCTCCGGCATGGCCCGGCCGGCCAGCAGCCGGGGCGCGAAGTAGCGGACCTGCCGCAGCGCCGCGGCGTGGAACGTGCGCGCCTGCACACCCTGCACCCCGAGCACTGTGAGACGGCTGCGCATCTCGGCGGCGGCACGGGCGGTGAACGTGACCGCCAGCACATGCCGGCCGGCGATGTCGCCGGTCAGCGCCCGGTACGCGATCCGCGAGGTCACCGCCCGGGTCTTGCCGGTGCCGGCGCCGGCCAGGATGCAGACCGGACCGGCCGGGGCGGTCACCGCGGACCGCTGCTCCGGATCCAGCCCGGCCAGCACCCGTTCCGCCGCTGAGTGAACGCCCACAGCAGGGAATCATCCCAGCATCGTGTGACGTTGCAGCGGTTAGCCTGGCCTGATCGGACCGGGCGCGAGCCACCCCTTGGAGGACCAGACCATGCTGACGATGTATTCCACCCCGTGGTGCGGCTACTGCCACCGGCTGAAGTCGCAGCTCGACCGGGAGGGCATCGCGTACGAGGTGGTCGACATCGAGCAGGACCCGACGGCCGCGGACTTCGTGATGGGCGTCAACGGCGGTAACCAGACCGTCCCGACGCTGCGCTTCGCCGACGGCAGCGCCCTGACCAACCCTTCGATCACCCAGGTCAAGCAGCACCTGGCCGCGCTGCCCGGCTGATCCGCCAGCGACGCCACGAGCGGCCGCACCCGATCCGGGTGCGGCCGCTCGCCGTCGTTCAGGAACCACCGCGGCTGAGCACCCCGTCGTCGGCCGGCTTCCGGGGCGCCGGGATCCGCACCGGTCCGGCGACCGGCATGGTCAGCCCGCGACCTCGCCACAGGTAGAAACCGGCCGCCGTGGTGACCGCACCGACGAGGGCGAACAGCAGCCGGTAGTCGAACACGCCGACGAGCAGCGCGCCGGTGCCGATGGAGAGCGCCTGCGGGCCGCTGACCAGCGCCTCGGACGCGGCGGTGACCCGGCCCAGCAGCCGCGGCGGCGTCCGCCGCTGGATCAGCGTGTTCAACCCCACCATGGTCAGCGGCAGCGAGAGGCCGGCCAGCAGCAGCGCCACCACCCCGAGCCACAACCGGGGGTACGCGAGCGCCAGCGCGGCCGGCCCGAAGAACGTCACGCCCGCGGCGAGCGCGCCGACCTCGCCGAACCGGCGGACCACGGCGGCCGAGAACAGGCCGCCGACCAGCCCGCCGACGCCCTGCACCATGACCAGCACGCCGACGAACGCGGCGTCGCGGTGCAGGCCCAGATCGACGTACGCGAAGATCAGCGACTCGGTGAAGCCCATCACCAGCGAGCCGAGCCCGTACCCGAGCAGCGCCCGGCGCAGCGCCGGCTCGCCGGTCAGGTGCCGCAGCCCCGCGCCCAGTTCGGACGGCCCGCGCCGACCCGGCCGCGACGGCGTGCTCTCCTCCACGCGCAGCCGCCCGACCACCGCCGCCGCGACGAGGAAGCCGGTCATGGCCAGCAGGACCAGCAGCCAGCCGCCGACTGCGGCGTAGACACCGGCCCCGGCCAGCGGCCCGATCAGCCGCAGACCCTGCCGGACGGTCTGGAGCAGTCCGTTCGCGTCGGCGAGCAGATCGGGCGGAACCAGATGCCGGATCAGTCCGTTGAGCACGGCGGTGAGCGTGATGTACGACAGTCCGTAGAGCGCGGCGACCACGTAGATCACCCAGACGTCGGACCGGTCCCGGACCGTGAGCAGCGGACCGAGCAGCACTGCCGCGACCAGGTTGGCGGCGATGAAGAACTGTCGCCTCCGGTAGCGGTCGACCACCCAGCCGACCAGCGGGGCGAGCGTCATCGGCGCGATGACCGCGAAGATGGTCGCCCCGGCCATGCTGTCCGAACCGGTCAGATCCTTGACCCAGACGGCCAGGGCGAGCAGCAGGACCGACTCCGCCGCCATGCTCGCGACGAGCGCGGCGAACAGGAGACGGAAGTCGGGGCGGCGCAGGACGGTGCGCATCGGTTCCCTCCGGCAGGGGTGCGCCACCAGGGCGCGTCGGGGGCGGGCGCTGGTGAAGACACCCTCCACGGTCCTCTTTTTGTCTCGTGACACGCCCTTGCCGGAACCTCCGACGCCGGTCGCGCCGTCCATACTGACCGTGGGGGGCGAATTTCATACAGTTACCGTCGCGTCAAGCGACGGTCGACGGGAAAGAGGACGCCGTGCCTCCTGCCGTACCAGGCCCGATTCTGCGCCGTCGTCGACTCGGCATCGAGCTGCGTCGGCTCCGCGAACAGGCCGGTCTGACCGGTGACCAGGTCATCGAGCGGATCGGCTGGGCCTCCGCATCCAAGTTGTCCCGTCTGGAGAACGGCCGCAGCCGTCCCGACCCGGACGACGTGGACGTGTTGCTGACGCTCTACGGCGCCGACGAGGAGCAGCGCGCGGAACTGACCGGGATCACCCACGAGGCCGGCGACATGCGCGGCTGGCTGCGCAACTTCCCGGTGATGACCCAGCAGCAGCGCGCCTTCGCCGAGCTGGAGGCGGGTTGCGCGGAGATCTCCGAGTACAACCCGGTGCTGGTGCCGGGGCTGCTGCAGACGCCCGGGTACGCCCGGCACCGGATCATGTCCGCCGCGCAGGTCGCCGCCGAGGCCGGCGACCCGGAGACCGAGGATCCCGAGACCGAGGTACGCGCGCGGCAGGCCCGCCAGTCGCTGCTGACCCGCTCCCCCGACGTGCCCCGCTACACGGCGGTGCTGGAGGAGGCGGCGCTCGGCCGCCGTGCCGGGCCACCGGAGGTGCTGCACGAGCAGCTCGTCCACCTGTGCGAGATGGCACTGCTGCCGAACGTGACGCTGCGCCTGCTGCTTCGGGACACCCGGGTCGGTGACTGGTACCTTCCGCCGACCGCGTTCTCGGTCTACCGGTTCGCCGATCCCCTCGATCCGGAGACACTCGCCATCGAAGGTGGGTTCACCGACGTCATGTCGACCGAGGTAAACACCCTAAATCGCTATAAAGTGGTGTTCGAGTGGCTATGCTCGTCGGCGCTCTCCGCATCGGACACCCTCTCCTGGTTGATCGAGGCGACGGGACGGCTGACCGGCACGGCAGTCGAGTCCACGGTGGCGTACGGGCCGGCAACGGCGCCGGCCCAGCGACGCCGGGACTCGGGGCGCCTCACCACGGAACGGTGATCCGGCACGGACACCGCCCGCGCTCCGGCGTCGCTCGGACCCATCGGAGCACCTCACCAGGAGCAAGCACCATGAACGAGATCCACACCAGCACGACCGCCCGCTCGGGACGGCTCGCCGGCGCCGCCTGGCGCAAGAGCACCCGCAGCCAGACCTCCAACTGCGTGGAGGTCGCGCCGCTTGACTCCGGGCCGGCCACAGTGGCGCTGCGGGACAGCAAGGACCCGAGCGGACCGGTCCTGCTGTTCGACCGGGCCGGATGGCTCGGCTTCCTCGCCGGAACGAAGAGCGGTCAGTTCGATCTGGACTGATCCGGCGATCCCCGGAGGGCCGTCGGCGTGCGCCGGCGGCCCTTCGCGCGTCCACCCCCGACAACGGTGCTGACCTGGGATCCCCCGATCGGTCGAGCTGGCGCGTTCCCCTTGCCGGGCTGTCACATCGGCGTAACATGACGCGGGAGTGACGTGGAAGTTCCAGCGTGTAACCGCCGATTGTCCGGGGGACACCATGCGGTTCCTGATCGTCCGCACCGAGATCCGTACCGCCGCCGACGCCGACATCGCCGCCGCCTGGGCCGGCGGGGGCCGCCTGCGGGACGAGACGAGCACGCCGGAGCCCCGCCGCCAGGTCGTCCACGCCGAGGACCGGGACGCCGCGCTCCTGCTCGCCCGCGCACTGTCCGCCGTCGGTGCGGTACGCACAGGCCGACACCGGGTCAAAGTGCTGCCGATCGAGGAATCTGCTCCCGGGCACCCGTACCGCTGGGACGGTGGATGACCGGACGCTGACGTCCGTCGTGGCCGGACCGGCCTCCCCCGCCGTTTACCCGCCTCACCCGGCCTCGACGGCACGTGTTCCCGGCCCGCGACCGTCGCGGCAACGACGGTCCGGGTCGGGGCCGCGCCCCACCCCCGTTCCACCCGGCCGAGGTCCGCCCGGCCCAGGTCCGCCCGGCCTCGCCAGTTCGGGGAGGTGGCTGTATCCCACCGCCCTCGACCACACCACTTCCCCGAACTGGTGCCACCCACCAGCCCGAAACCCGCCAACCCGACCGCGAGTCCCGCCGCACTCACCCGGCGGTGGCACGACCACCGAAACCCGGCCGACCCACCAGCTCGGCGAAGTGGCGGCATCCCACCCACCCCCACCCCGCCAGCTCGGCGAAGTGGCGGTAATGGACCGGCCTCGACCACGCCACTTCCCCGAACCGGCGCCGCCGCACCGACCGAAACACGGCAACCCGACGAGGGCCGGGCCGGGTCAGCAGTGGCCGTCGAGCCAGCGGTGCACCAGGAACAACGCGATCGACGACGGCGGCGGCAGGACCAGCCGGTCTCCCCCGCCCACCGGCACCGGCTCGCCCGCCAGCGCCGCGCCGATCTCCCGGCGGGTGAACCACCGCGCGTGCGCGATCTCGGCCAGGTCGACCCGGATCGGCGCGTCCGCGTCGGCACGTGCCAGGAAGCCGAGCATCAGCGAGCCGGGGAACGGCCAGGACTGGCTGCCCACGTACGCGATCTCCTCGACCGGGACGCCCACCTCCTCGCGGACCTCGCGCAGCACGGCGGCCTCGGCCGACTCGCCGGGCTCGACGTATCCGGCCAGGCAGGAGTAGCGGCGCTGTCCCGGGGTGCGCGGCCAGGTCGCGTTGTTGCCGAGCAGGCAACGGCCGTCCGGGCCGTCCACACCGTCGTGCACCAGCACGATCATGGCCGGATCGGTACGCGGCCAGACCCGGCCGCCGTCCGGGTCGATCCGCGACCAGCCGGCCTCGTCGGCGCTCGTCGCCTTGCCGGTCGTCGACGAGTAGCCGTGCCGCAGGTGCCAGTTGAGCAGCGCCAGCGCGGTGGTGAACAGGCCCGCGTCCCGGTCGGTCATCAGGTGGCCGACCTCGCGCAGGTGAGCCGGGCGGGTGTCCGGCAGCGCCGGCAGCGGCCCGTCCACCGCGAACACGGGTACGCCGTCCGGCTCGACGCCGAGGAACATCGGCACCGACCGGGGTACCTCGGGCAGCTCACCGGGGCCGACCAGGACCAGCTCCGGCGGGGTAGACGCGCCCCGGACCAGCGCCCGCCCCTCGGCGGTGGAATCCAGCACCAGCACCCGGGCCCTTTCCCACGCCTCGGTCAGCCAGGCGGGATCGGTACGCCGGTGCGCGGCCCGGTCGAGCGTCGACCGGGCCAGCGGCGGGTCGGATTCGCCGCTCATGCCGATTCCGTACGCACCGGTGTCAGCGCGGCGAGCGAGTCGGCCACCCGCTCGGCGTCGCCGAGCACGACTGTGACCGCGCGGGCCGGGGCCAGGTAGCGGGCGGCCACCTCGGCCACGTCGTCCACTGTCGCTGCGGCCAGCCGGGCGGCGTGCTCGGCGAGGAAGTCCAGCCGCAGCCCGTTGCCGGCGTACGCGCTGGTCAGCGACGCGAGACCGGCCTGGGTGGACATGCCGAGCTGGAGCGTGCCGAGCGCGTACTGGCGGGCCTGCTCCAGCTCGTCGGCCTTCGGCGGCACCGTCGCCAGGCGGCCCAGCTCGTAGTTCGTCTCCACCAGGGCCGCCGCTGTCACCTCGGTGGCCACCTCGGCGCCGGCGACGAGCAGCGAGCCGGCCACCGAGTGCTCCACGAGCGAGTGCGGCCCGTACGTGTAGCCCTTGTCCTCGCGGATGTTCTCCACCCAGCGGGAGGAGAAGTAGCCGCCGAAGATCAGGTTGGCGAGCTGCAACGCGGCGTGGTCCGGGTGGGTGCGGGGCACGGCCGGCAGCGCGAGTCGTACCGAGGACTGCACCGATCCGGGCCGGTCGACGAGCAGCAGCGGCCCGGGTTCCAGCGGCGGTGCGGGAGGCAGTTCGGCGACGTGGCCGTCACCGCGCCACCCGGACAACGCCTGCTCGGCCGCGTCCAGCGCCCGGTCCGGCGCCACGTCGCCGACGAGCACCAGCACCGCGCCGGCCGGATGCACCCGCTCGGCGTGCAGCCGGCGCAACGCGGCCGGGCGGACCGCCCGCACCTGGTCCGGGTCGGGCGTCTGCACCGCGTACGGGTGCCGGCCGTACACCCGCTTGAGCAGCGCGGTCCGGGCCAGGTGCGACGGCTGGCTCTGGGCGACCTGGATGCGGTCGACCAGCCGGTCCCGCTCGGTCTCCACCCAGTCCGCGGGGTAGGTCGCACCGGTGAGCACCTCGGCGAGCAGCTCCAGCATCCGGTCCAGGCCGGTGACCAGGCCCGCGCCGGAGAGCATCAGCCGGTCCGGGTCGAGACCGGCGGTCAGCCCGCCGCCGACCTTCTGCAACTCGGCCGCCAGCTCGGTGGCGCTGTGCGCCTCGGTGCCGGAGAGCATGGTCTGCGCCAGCATCGCGCCGCGGGCCAGGTGGGTGCGCCCGAACGGCATCCACAGTCGCAGCTCGACGAGCGGTACGGAGGAGCGGCGTACCGCGATCACGGTGAGGCCGTTGCGGAGCGTGCGCTCGGCCTGCTTGGGCACCTTGAGGCGGCGGTTCGGGCGCAGCGCCGGCAGCGGCCGGACGGTGGTGGTGGTCATCGGGCACCTCCGGGAACGACCTCGACTGCCGCGCGGCGCTCGGGCCGCAGGGTGGCGGCGGCGGCGCGGACCTGTTCCTCGGTCACCTCGCCGACCAGCCGGGGCAGGTCGTTGAGCAGGCCGGGTTCGCCGCGCTGCTGTTCCAGCACCGCCATCCGCAACGCGCGGCCGAGCACCGCGTCCGTGTCGCGCAGCAGGTGGGTGGCCATCCGGGCCTGGGTACGCGCCAGCTCCCCGTCGGTCAGCCCGTCGGCCGCCAGCCGGTCCAGTTCCTCGTCGACGGTGCGCAGCACCTTGTCCACGTCGCCGCCGGGCGGCAGGTGGGCCTGGAGCAGCAGCGCGGTGGGGTCGCGCACGTCGAACGGGTCGCCCATGAAGCCGAGGTACCCGCCGAGGCCGGTGACCGACCGGTCGCGCTGCACCAGCCGCTCGACCAGCCGGGAGGCGTCGCCGTCGGTGAGCACCTCGGCCAGCACCACGTAGGGCAGGTAGCCGGCGAAGTCGCTGATCGGGTCGGGCACCCGCCACGCGCCGGCCACCGCCGGGAGCGGGGCCAGCGCGTCGGTGTACGTGCTGCGCCGCTCGGCGGTCAGGTCGGGCTCGGCGAAGTCGGGCCGCTGCGGAGCGGGCCGGGCCGGCACGTCCCCGAAGTGCCGCTCGATGAGCGTGGTCGCCTCGGCCACGTCGATGTCGCCGCTGACCGCGAGCACCGCGTTGCCGCTGGCGTAGTAGCGGCGGAAGAAGTCGGCGGCGTCGGACACGGTGGCCGACTCCAGGTCGACGAAGGAGCCGTAGCCGTCGTGCGCGTTGGGGAAGGTATCGAACATCACCGGGGGCAGCGTCAGCCAGGGGAACCCGCCGTACGGCCGGTTCAGCACGTTGACCCGGATCTCCTCCTTCACCACGTCCACCTGGTTGCGCAGGTTCTCCTCGGTCAGCCGGGGGCCGCGCATCCGGTCGGCCTCCAGGAACAGCGCCCGTTCCAGTGCGTTGGCGGGCAGCGTCTCGAAGTAGTCGGTGTAGTCCAGGTGGGTGGAGCCGTTGAACGTCCCGCCCGCGCCCTGGACGTGCCGGAAGTGGGCCAGCTTCTCCAGGTTCTCCGAGCCCTGGAACATCAGGTGCTCGAAGAGGTGGGCGAACCCGGTGCGCCCCTCGGGCTCGGAGCGGATGCCGACGTCGTAGACCACAGCCACCCCGATGACCGGGGCGCTGCGGTCCGGCGTGAGCACCACGCGCAGGCCGTTGTCGAGGGTGAACCGTTCGACCGGGTACTTCGTCGCTGGGATCTTCGCTCTCCGCGTCGGCACGAGATCGACACTAGCGCCTCGGTACCGGCTCTACCGCCGGTGTGCCCTGGCCGAACGGTGGACTGTCGCGGGACGGGACTTGACGCCGGCGGCCGCTTGCCCCACTCTTCCTACCAACTAAATAGGAATACTGCGGATTGGACATTCGATGAGAGGGCTTCCCCTGCGCCGCCTGGTCACCCTGGCGACCCTGGCCGCCGTCGGCGCGGCCACGCTCGGCACCACCGCCGCCTGCGGCGAGGACAGCGACGCCGCCGCCGGTTCCGGCCCGGTGACGCTGCGCCTCGGCTACTTCCCCAACATCACGCACGCCCCGGCCGTGGTCGGCGTCGAGAAGGGGATCTTCAAGGAGAAGCTCGGCAGCGACGTCGAGCTGGACACCAAGACGTTCAACGCCGGCCCGGCCGCCATCGAGGCCGTCTTCTCCGGCGCGCTCGACGCCACGTACATCGGCCCGAACCCGACAGTGAACGCCTTCTCCAAGTCCAAGGGCGAGGCGGTCCGGGTCATCTCCGGCGCCGCGTCCGGCGGCGTCGCGCTCGTGGTCAAGCCCGGCATCACCTCGGTGGAGCAGCTGCGCGGCAAGAAGATCGCCACCCCGCAGCTCGGCAACACCCAGGACGTGGCGCTGCGCTTCTGGCTCAAGGAGAAGGGCCTGGAGACCACCAAGGAGGGCGGCGGCGACGTCAAGATCGTGCCGCAGGAGAACGCGCAGACGGTCGAGACGTTCGGCAGCGGCGCCATCGACGGCGCCTGGGTGCCCGAGCCATTCGTCTCCCGGCTGGTGAACGCCGGCGGCAAGGTGCTCGTCGACGAGCGTGACCTCTGGCCGGACAAGAAGTTCGTCATCACCAACCTGCTGGTCAGCACCAAGTTCCTCAAGGCGCACCCGGACGTGGTGAAGAAGCTGGTCGAGGGCCAGGTCGCGGCGAACGAGTTCGTCAACACCAAGCCGGACGAGGCGCAGCAGGCCATCTCCGACCACATCGGCAAGATCACCGGCAAGCCGCTCGACCTCAAGCTGATCAAGCAGGCCTGGCCGACGCTGGAGTTCACCAACGACCCGATCCCGTCGTCGCTGAAGACCGGCCTGGACCACGCGGTCGCGGTCGGGCTCACCCAGCCGGTCGACCTGAACGGCCTCTACGACCTGAAGTACCTCAACGAGGTGCTCAAGACGCAGGGCAAGGCCGAGGTCAGCCAGCCGTGACGTCGACGAGCACGACCCCGCGCAGCGCGACCGGCTCGGTCGCGCTGCGCGGCGTGACCAAGGTGTACGGCCAGGGCGAGCAGGCGGTCCTGGCGCTGGACGGGCTGTCGCTGGACATCGCGCCGGGCGAGTTCGTCTGCATGGTCGGCGCGTCCGGCTGCGGCAAGAGCACGCTGCTCAACCTGGTCGCCGGGCTGGACCGGGCCAGCGGCGGCGCGATCGAGCTAAGCGAGGGCGTCAACCCGGGACTGATGTTCCAGGAGCCGGCGCTGTTCCCGTGGCTGACCGTCGAGGGCAACATCGAGGTGCCGCTGAAGCTGCGCGGACTCCCCCGCGACCAGCGCAAGGAGCGGGTGGCCGAGCTGCTGCGCACGGTCCACCTGTCCGAGTTCGGCCGCAAGCGGCCGCACCAGCTCTCCGGCGGCATGCGGCAGCGGGTCGCGCTGGCCCGCACGCTCGCGCTGGAGACGCCGGTGCTGCTGATGGACGAGCCGTTCGGCGCGCTGGACGCGATGACCCGCGACATCCTGCACGACGAGCTGGAGCGGATCTGGACCGAGCGCAAGCTCACCGTCCTGTTCGTCACGCACAACGTGCGCGAGGCGGCCCGGCTCGCCGACCGCATCGTGCTGCTCTCCAGCCGGCCCGGCCGGATCATCTACTCCACCGAGGTCGCCGTGCCGCGCCCCCGGCGGATCGACTCGCCGGAGGTCTCGGCCATCGCCGCCGAGGTCACCGACCGGCTGCGCAAGGAGGTGGGCCGGCATGGCCAGTGACACCCTCACCGGGTCGGCGCGTACGGACGCGGAGATCTCCGGACTCGACGCGCTGGAGATCGCCGGCCGGGAGAAGGGCCCGTCCCGGGTACGCCGCCTGTGGTCGGCCACCTGGCCCAAGTTCGCCGCGCTCGCGCTGGCCGTCGCCATCTGGCAGGCGGTGGTCTGGTCCGGATGGAAGGAGCCGTGGGCGCTGCCCGGCCCGGCGGTGGTCTTCGGCGACCTCGGGGACTACCTGCTCAGCTCGGCGCTCTGGGAGGGCCTCGCCACCACCGCCCGGCGCGCGGCGGTCGGGTTCGCCGCCGCGGTCGCGGTCGGCCTGCTGCTCGGCCTGGGCGTGGCCCGGGTCAAGGTGCTCCGGGCCGCGCTCGGCTCGATGATCACCGCGTTGCAGACCATGCCGTCGATCGCCTGGTTTCCGCTGGCCATCCTGCTGTTCCAGCTCAGCGAGCAGGCGATCTTCTTCGTGGTGGTGCTCGGCGCCGCGCCGTCGGTCGCCAACGGCGTCATCCACGGCGTGGACTACGTGCCGCCGCTGCTGGTCCGGGCCGGCCGCAACCTCGGCGCCCGAGGGCTCAACCTCTACCGGTACGTGATCGCGCCGGCCGCGCTCCCCGCCATCGTGGCCGGGCTCAAGCAGGGCTGGGCGTTCGCCTGGCGCAGCCTGATGGCCGGTGAGCTGCTGGTGGTCATCGCCACCCGCACCTCGATCGGCGCGCAGCTCACGTACGCACGCGAGCTGAGCGAGGCACCCCGCCTGATGGCCATCATGATCGTCATCCTGGTCGTGGGCCTGCTCGTGGACACCGCGTTCGGGGCCGCCGACAAGGCGATCCGCCGCCGCTGGGGCGTGCTGGACCAGGCCGGCAACTGACGTCGTGTACATCTCCGCGCGCGCCGACTACGCGCTCCGGGCCATGCTCGCCGTCGCCGACGCCGCCGTCACCACAGGCGACCCGGCGGCCGGCGGCGGCGAGCTGGTCAAGGCGGCGAGCCTGGCCGAGAGCCAGGACATCCCGCTCAGCTTCCTCCAGGGGATCCTGCTCGACCTGCGGCGGGCCGGACTGCTGCACAGCCACCGCGGCACCGAGGGCGGGTACGCGCTGACCCGCCCACCGGACGAGATCAGTGTGGGCGACGTGCTGCGCGCGGTAGGCGGCGCGATCACGAGCGTCCGGGGCATCCCCGCCGACCGGGCCGGCTACCACGGCGTGGCCACCGGCCTGCGGGACGTGTGGCTGGCGGTGGACGGCGCCATCGCCCTGGTCGTGGACCGGACCACGCTCGCCGATCTGCTGAGCGACCGGGCCACGGCGCCCTGACGCGCGTCCGTCATGGGGCCGGCGGCGGGACCGCATGATCGCTGTGCGGAAGCCCAGGGCGACGCGCCCGGGCGGTCGTCGGCCGCAGAGGCATGACTCCCGGCCGATATGACTCTGGGGCATATTTATGCCTGAGGGTCATATCGGTATCTCGGCATCGTCCGCCCCGGGCGGCTACTGAGTGTGCGGGGCGCGCATCCCGGGCGTGAAGCTGCGGGCGGCGCCGCGATCCGGCGAGCCGCCGTCGGACGGCTGCCACGGCCCGAACGCGGCCACCGCGGCGAGCGCCAGGCCGGCCCCCGCCACCGCGAGCACCAGCACCACTTCCCGCGCTCCGCCCGATCCGGCTTCCCCCGCCATGAACCGCTCCCTCCGCGTCCGGCCGACCCCCCGACCGGTCCCCCGCGCAGCAGCATCACCGTCGGGTTCCGGTCGCACAGTCGGGCAGCCGACCGAACATCGACTGATTCCCGACTCAGGAGCGAACTCTCCGCCCGATCGGAAGCGGCCCGCTCGGAAGCGGCCCGCTCGGAGGCGAGCCGGTCAGGCGCAGGCCGCGGTCAGCGGCGGCGCGGGCGCCGGCGAGGACGGGTTCCCGGGGCGGGATGCGCGGCGGCGGGCGCGGTGATGGTCACCGGCACGCCGGACGGCTCCCGGGCGCCGGTGAGCCGGCTCAGCTCGCTGTCGCCGGCGCGTACCCGCGTGGTCTTGGGGTTGATGCCCGCGGTGGTCATCATCCGGGCGACGTCGCGGCGCTGGTCCGGCAGCACGAGCGTGACCACAGTGCCCGACTCCCCGGCCCGGGCGGTCCGGCCGCCCCGGTGCAGGTAGTCCTTGGCCTCGGTGGGCGGGTCGGCGTTGACGACCAGGTCCAGCCCGTCGACGTGGATGCCCCGGGCCGCCACGTCGGTGGCCACCAGCGCGGTGACCTGGCCGGTGCGGAATTGCTCCAGGATGCGGGTGCGCTGCGGCTGCGACTTGCCACCGTGCAGCGCCGCCGCGCGTACGCCCTTGGCGAGCAGCTGGCGGGCCACCCGGTCGGCGCGGTGCTTGGTGGCGATGAAGACGATGGTGCGGCCCTCGCGGGCGGCGATGTGCGCCAGCGCGGCCGGCTTGTCCTCCGCGTCCAGGTGCAGCACGTGGTGCGTCATCGCGGTGACGGTGGCGGTGCCCGGGTCGACGGAGTGCGTCACCGGGTCGGTGAGGAACCGGCGGACCAGCCGGTCCACGCCGCGGTCCAGCGTGGCCGAGAACAGCATCCGCTGCCCGCCCGGCGCGACCTGCTCCAGCAGCTTCGTCACCTGCGGCAGGAAGCCCATGTCGGCCATCTGGTCCGCCTCGTCCAGCACGGTGATGGCCACCTGGTCCAGCCGGGCGTCCCCGCGGTCGATCAGGTCGTGCAGCCGGCCCGGCGTGGCCACCAGCACCTCGGCGCCGGCGCGCAGCGCGGCCGCCTGCCGGGTCAGCGAGAGCCCGCCGACCACTGTGGCGCAGCGCAGGCCGAGCGTGGCGGCGTACGGGGCGAGCGCTTCGGTGACCTGCGCGGCCAGTTCACGGGTGGGTACGAGCACCAGCGCGAGCGGGCGGCCCGGTCGGGCCCGGCGGCCGGCCGTACGGTGCAGCAGCGGCAGCCCGAACGCGAGCGTCTTGCCGGAGCCGGTACGGCCCCGGCCGAGCACGTCGCGGCCGGCCAGCGAGTCCGGGATCGTCGCCGCCTGGATCGGGAACGGCGCGGAGATGCCCTGCGCGGCCAGCTCGGAGACGAGCGCCGGGGCCAGGCCGGTGGCGGCGAACGTGGGCAGGGTCGTGGTCATGCGGAAAGCCTTCCTCGAGGCGGCACGTGTCGAGGAAGGGCGCCGGACAGCGGCGCGTCACCGGCGTCGCCGGTGGTCACAAGCACGAACCGAAAGGGACGGGCCGGCCCGGCAGAGGCGGGCCGGCCCGTGCACCACGCCCGAGAGGGCGCGATGGTGGTGCCGGTTGATCCGAAGATCAGAGCGGGCGGATGTTCTCCGCCTGCGGGCCCTTCTGGCCCTGGGTCACCTCGAACTCGACCCGCTGGTTCTCGTCCAGGCTCCGGTAGCCGGAGGTCTGGATCGCCGAGAAGTGGGCGAAGACGTCGGCGCCGCCGTCGTCCGGGGTGATGAAGCCGAAGCCCTTGTCAGCGTTGAACCACTTGACGGTGCCAATTGCCATGTGTTTCGTCTCCTTGACGGAACGGTCGGCCCGCACGTGTTGCGGGCCGGAGAGGAGCACCCCGCGCGTGGAATACGCGGCGTGCCTGTCGCTGCTGGTCGCCCCGCCCGGAGAACTCCGGACACAACAAAGAGCGCCTGGGGCCACAATCCGCCAGGCGCACACAGAGTCTCTGGAAACCAAAACTGCAACCCAGCCAACGTATCACGGATTCGCGCGCTCCGGGAGATCCCCCGGGATTTCCGGCACGGCGGCCACCAAGGCGGCCAGTCCCTCCGCGTCGAGCAGATCGGCCGGGCGGACGGTGGCGGAGTCCCGCACGTAGTGGAACGCGGCGCCGACCCGGTCCACCGGCACCCCGGCCAGTTCCGCCCAGGCCAGCCGGTAGACAGCCAGCTGCACCGCCGCCGCGTCGGCCTCCCGGCCGGCCGGCTGCCGCCCGGTCTTCCAGTCGACCACGTCGTAGCGCCCACCCGGGCGGGCGAACACGGCGTCCATCCGCCCCCTGATCACCACCCCGGCGATGACAGTGGCGAACGGCACCTCCACCTCCACCGGCACCCGGTCGGCCCACTCGCCGGCCAGGAAGCGCTCCTGCAACTCGGCCAGCGCCTCGTCCGGGGCCGCGTCCTCGTCCGCCGCGCCGGGCAGCTCGTCCACGTCGAGCAGCCGGTCGGTGCCGAAGCGCTGCTCCAGCCAGGCGTGGAACGCGGTGCCGCGCCTGGCGTACGGGTTCGGTTCGGTCGGCATCGGGCGGCGCAGCGTACGGGCCAGCGCCTCCGGGTCGCGGCGCAACGCCACGAGCTGGGTCACCGAGAGCTGGCCGGGTAGTTCGACCTCGACCGCCTCGGCCTGCCGGGCCAGCTCCGCCCGCTCGGCGAGCAGGAGATCGGCCTCGCGCCGCCAGCGGGCCACCTCGGCGTCGTCCGCCGCTCCCGTGGTGGCGAGCACTGCCGCCTCGCGACGGGCCGTCTCCGGGTCGGCCAGGTGGCGGCGGACCAGCGCCGCCGCCTCGGTCAGCGCCGGGCGGCGGGTGCCCAGCGGGTCGGCCGGCCACTCGGCCCGCAGCACCGTCTCGGTGGTCGGGTTCACCGCGTCCCCGGCCGGCTCCGGCGTCCACGCGTCCACCACGTGCCCGTCCGCGCCCGCCAGGCAGGCGTCGTGCACCTCCCGCAGGAACACCGACGGGCCGCGGAACCGCTTGGTCCCCTCCCCCCACCAGTAGCCGGAGCAGAGCAGCAGCCGGCGCGGGCGGGTCACCGCCACGTACGCCAGCCGGCGCTCCTCCCGCTCGTCGTGCGCCCGCCAGGCGTCGGTGAAGTCGGTCAGCGCCCGGGCCACGCCGCGCTGGTCCTCCGCCTCCGGCAGGGCCAGCTCGGGCAGCCCGTCCGCGTCGCCGCGCAACGGGAACGGCAACACGCCCAGCCCGCCCAGCCAGTGGTCGGAGTTGCGGACCGGCCCCGGCCAGACGCCCCGGGTCATCCCCGCCACCGCCACCACGTCCCACTCCAGGCCCTTCGCGGCGTGCGCGGTGAGCACCTGCACCGCGCCGGCCACCACCTCGACCTCGCCGGGCGCCAGCCCGCGCTCCTCGTCCTCGGCGGCGGCCAGGTAGGCGAGGAAACCGGCCAGCGTGGCGCCGGGCGTCTCGCCGCTGAACCGGGCCGCCACGTCGCCGAGCGCGTCCAGGTGCGCGCGGGCCAGCCCGGCGTCGCCCGCGCCGTCCCGGCCGGCCCGGACCGCCACCTCGACGTCGAGCCCGATGGTCCGCTCGATGTCCGCGATCAGCTCCGGCAGGGACTGGTCCAGCCGGTAGCGCAGCAGCGCCAGCTCCATCCCGTACGAGCGCAGCCGCGCGTAGCCCTCGGCCGAGTACGCCTGCGCCGGCCCCAGGTCCGCCAGCGCCTCGACCAGTGTGGCCTCGTCCAGCGCGTCCACGGTGATCTCCGGGCCCTCGTCGCCGGTGAGCTCCCGGCGGCTGCGGGCGATGGCGCGGGCCCGGCGGTGCAGGGCGACCAGATCACGCGGGCCGATCCGCCAGCGCGCGCCTGTCAGCAGCCGCAGCAGCGCCGCCCCGTCGGTCGGGTCGGCGAGCACGCGCAGCGTGCACACCACGTCCCGTACCTCGGGGGTGTCCAGCAGCCCACCCAGGCCGACCACGTCGACCGGCAGTCCGCGGGCACGCAACGCCGCCTCGATCGCCGGGATCTGGCTGCGCAGCCGCACCAGCACCGCAGTGGTCGGGCGGCGGTCGGCGGGGATGTGCTCGGGCAGCGCGCCGGGCATCCCGGCCGCGCCCCGCCAGGCCGCCAGCACGCTGTCCGCGATCCAGTCGGCCTCGTCGGCGTACGTCTCCAGCAGCGCGCAGCGCACGGTGCCGCCGGCCTGCCCGCCCGGCGTGCGGTGCGGGATCGGGTCGCGGACGCTGAGCGCGGCGTGCAGTTCCGGCACCCGCGCGCCGGCCGCCCGCAGCGGCACCGACAGCGTGTTGGCCACGCCGAGGATCTCCGGCCGGTTGCGCCAGCTCGTGGTCAGGCTGAGCACGTCGGCCGGGCTGCCGTCGGTGCGGGCGAACTCGGCCGGGAACCGGTCGAGCGTGCCGGCGCTGGCCCCGCGCCAGCCGTAGATGGACTGGCAGGGGTCGCCGACCGCGGTGACCGGGTGGCCGCCGCCGAACAGCGCGTTGAGCAGCACCACCTGGGCGTGGCTGGTGTCCTGGTACTCGTCGAGCAGCACCACCCGGAACCGGTCCCGCTCGATCACCCCGACGCCGGGATGGTCACGGGCCACCCGGGCCGCGCGGGCGAGCTGGTCGGCGAAGTCCATCGCCTCGAAGTCGTCCTTGCGCCGGGCGTACGCGCGCACGAGCGGCAGCAGCTTCAGCCGGGTCCGCTGGAGCTGGAGCGCCTTGCGGACGTCGGCGTAGACCCGGCCCGGCCGGGACTGCACGTCGGCGAAGAACCGGCCGGTCCAGGCGGCCAGCTCGTCCGGGTCGACCAGGTGCTCGTCCAGCTCACCGGCGAGCGCCAGCACGGCGTCGGTGATGGTCGACGGCATCCGGTCCACCTCGGACATGTCGCCGTCGTAGTTGCGCACCAGCAGGTCGACGAGCTGCCAGCGGGACGCCTCGGTGAGCAGCCGGGTGGTCGGCTCGTACCCGGCGCGCAACCCGTGCTCGGTGACGATCCGCCCGGCGTACGAGTGGTACGTGGACACGGTCGGCTCGCCCGCCAGCGGGTCGTCGTGCGGATCCCGCCCCTGCCGGCCGAGCCGCCGGATGAGCTGGTCGAGCCGGGTGCGGACCCGGTGCGCCAGCTCGCCGGCCGCCTTGCGGGTGAAGGTGAGGCCGAGGATGTGCTCGGGGCGTACGTAGGAGTTGGCGACCAGCCACATCACCCGCGCGGCCATCGTCTCGGTCTTGCCCGAGCCGGCGCCCGCGACCACCAGCAGCGGCTCCACCGGCGCGGCGATGATCGCGGCCTGCTCCCGGGTGGGCGCCGGCAGCCGCAGCAGCCGGGCCAGCTCGACGGGCGTGTAGCGGGGCCCCGCGTCGGCGGTGCGCGGCGCGGGCGTGGCGGAGGCGCCGAACAGCGCCGGCTGAACAGTCATGAGTTCTCCGGTGGCGGCTCGACCACCTGGCGGCCCTGGCCGGACACCGGGCAGCTGGTGCGTACCGGGCAGACCCGGCACTTGGAGTTGGCCACTGCGGCGAACGTCGAGGCGGCCATCGTGTCTGCGGTACGGCGCACCAGCGCGGTGGCCCACCCGGCCTCCGGGCCCTCCCCGGCCGCCGCCTGGGTCTGCTCCTTGGCGTCCCGCGCGCCGGTGCCGAGCTGCACCAGCGCCGCCCCGCCCGGTTCCTCGCCGAACTCGGCGAACCCGCCCGCCTCCACCGCTGCCTGGTACGCACCGAGCTGCGGATGCTCGGCCACCTCCCGCTCGGTGACAGCCGTCGACTTGCCGGTCTTCAGGTCGATCACCACGAGCCGCCCCTCGTCGTCGACCTCCAGCCGGTCGACCCGGCCGGTCAGCTCGATCGGACGGGACGGGTCGTCGAGCCGGACCGCGAACTCGTGCTCGATCGCGAGCAGCCGGCGCGGGTTGCCGGCCAGCCAGCGCAGCAGCTTGTCCACCATCGCCTCGGCGCGCTGCCGCTCCGGGCCGGCCATCCACCGGGCGGCCAGCTCGATCGCGTCGAACCGGGCGGCCACGTACTCCAGCAGCGCCTCCCGGTCGACGCTGGCATCCTCGGCCAGCATCGCGGCGGCGTGCACCAGGTTGCCCACGCCCTGCGCGGCGCTGGCCGGGCCGCTGCCGCCGTGCCGTTCCAGCAGCCAGCGCAGGCTGCACCGCAACGCGCTCTCCATCGCCGACGGGGTGACCCGTACCGGCTCGCCCTCGTCGACGAGCGGCCGGTCGTCGGACAGGCCGCGCAGCCCCCACCAGTCGTCCGGGTGCGCGCCGGGCACGCCGGCGGCGGCCAGCCGCGCCAGCTCACCCGCCGCCGCGTGCCGCCGGGTGATCGGCGTCGCCGGGTCGGTGACTGCGGTACGCAGCTCCGCCACCAGCGCGGACAGGGTGAGCCCACGCGGCGGCAGGGTGACCGGGAGCGCCGCGGGCGGCCCGTCCTGCGGATGCTCGTCCCCGTGCGGCACCGGCCCGTCCACGATGCCCCCGCGCGTGGCCGTACGTGTCGGGCCGTTCCCGGTCGGGTTCGGGCCGGTCGGGTTCGGGCCGGCCGGGTTCGGGCCGGTCGGGGCGGCGCCGCCTCCGCCGGTGGCGGGTGGGTCGGCGGCGGCCAGCTCGTGCAGGAAGCGGCTCGGCTGCTCCTCGTGGTCGTCCCCGCCGACCGCGGCGGACGCGACAGCGGTGACCAGCAGCCGCCGCCGCGCCCGGCTGATCGCGACGTGGAACAGCCGCCGCTCCTCGTCCAGCAGCGCCGACGTCTGCCCGACCAGGCTGGCCCGCAGCCCGGCGCCGTCGGCGCGACCGGCGAGCACGTCGACGAGCCGCTCCGAGCCGAGCAGGCTGCCGCGCAGGCGCAGGTCCGGCCAGACGCCCTCCTGCACCCCGGCCACCGCGACCAGATCCCACTCCAGACCCTTGGCGGCGTGCGCGGTGAGCAGGCGTACCGCGTCGCCCCGGTCGGCGGCGGCGGCGAGCGTGTCGGCGGGCAGCTCCTGCCCGAGGACGTGGTCGAGGAACACCTCGGTACGCGCGCCGGGCAACCGGTCGGTGAACCGGGCCGCCGCGTCGAAGAGGACGAGTACGGCGTCCAGGTCACGGTCGGCGGCCTCGGCCCGCCAGCGCTGGGCGGTCTCGTGCTCGCCGGTGGCCGCCCGCCCCCGGGTGATCGCCCCGGCCCAGCGTTCGGCCAGCCCGCTCTCCCGCCACACCGCCCAGAGCACGTCCTCGGCTGTGGCGCCGGGCCGGCCGGCCGTCTCCCGGGCGGTCGCGAGCAGGTGCGCCACGGCCTGCGCGGGGGCCGCCCAGCGACGCTCGATGGTGGCCAGTTCGGCCGGGTCGCGAAGTGCCTCCACCAGCAGCTCGCCGGAGGGACGGCGGTCGCCGGCGGCCAGCGCCAGCGCCCGCAACCCCTGGCGCAGCCGCCGTTCGGCCAGCGGGTCGGCCCCGCCCAGCGGGGAGTGCAGCAGCGCGACCGCCGCCTCCTCGTCCAGCCGGTCGGGTTCGAGCGCGCAGCGCAGCAGGAGCAGCAGCGGGGCGACCGCCGGCTGGAGGTGCAGCGGCAGGTCCTCGCCGTGCACGACGGTCGGCACACCGGCCGTGTGCAGCGCGCGCCGCAGCGACGGCAGTTGCCGGCCGGTGGAGCGGACCAGCACCGCCATCCGGGACCACGGCACGCCGTCGAGCAGGTGCGCCTCGCGCAACGCGTGCGCCAGCCACGCCGACTCGCTGGTGGCGGACCGGAACGTCAGTACCTCCACCGTTCCGGCGGGCACGCCGGGAAGCGGGCGCAGCCGCCGGTGCCCCGCCGGGCCGCGCAGCCGCCGGGCCAGCCGGGCGGTCGCCGCCAGCAGCTCCGGCCCGGCCCGGTACGAGGTGGTCAGCGTGACCTGCGCCGCCGGAGCACCGGAGGCGGTGCGGAAGCGGTGCGGGAACGTGGTGACGCCCGCCGGGTCGGCGCCGCGGAACGCGTACGTGGACGAGTCCGGGTCGGCGAACGCGACGAGGGACCGGCCGCCTCCGGCCACCACGGCGAGCAGGTCGAGCTGGGCCGGGTCGGTGTCGGCCAGCTCGTCGACGTACACGTGGGTCAGGCGACGACGCTCGGCGGCGAGCAGCTCGGGGTCGTCGAGCAACATGCCGGTGGCGGCGCGCACCAGTTCCGCCGGGTCGTACGCCACCGAGCCCCGGTTGCTCACGTCGCGCAGGGCGAGCACGGCGACGTACTCCCGCAGGAAGCGCGCGGCGGCCGGCCAGTCGGCGCGGCCCAGCTTCTCGCCCAGCCGGGCCAGCTCGACCGGGCCGACGCCGCGCTCCGCGGCACGCATCAGCAGGTCGCGGAGCTGCTGGGCGAACGCCCGGGTACGCAGCGCGGGGCGCAGGTCCTCCGGCCAGCCGACCGGGTCGTCGCCGGGTTCCTCCCCCACCACGTCGAGCAGCTCACGAATGATCAGGTCCTGCTCGGGGCCGGTGAGCAGCCGGGGCGAGGGCTCACCGCGTTCGGCAGCCGCGCGGCGCAGCAGCCCGAAGGCGTACGCCGGGAACGTGCGCACCAGCGGCTCACGGATCACCCGGTGCCCGGCCTCGGCGATGCGCGCCTCGATCCGGTGGCGCAGTTCGGTGGCGCCACGCCGGCCGAAGGTGAGCACGAGGATCCGCTCCGGGTCGACACCCTCGGCCACGCGGGCCGCGACCGCCTCGACGAGCGTCGTCGTCTTGCCGGTGCCAGGGCCGCCCACGACGAGCATCGGCCCGTCGGTGTGCGCGATCACCTCGGCCTGCACCGGGTCCACCGCACGCACACGGCTCAGGCCCTGCCCGGCCCCGGTCTCCCGGGTCTCGTCGCCAGTCCGCGCTTCTTCGCCCCCCGCATCCGGCGTGGTGGCGGGTGAGGCAGCTCCGCGTGTGCCGGTGCCGGGTGTCGCGGGAGTCGTGGCGTCGGCGGGCGGCGTGATGGTCTCCGGGTGTGCGGCATCGCCCGCCGACCCCCCGGATCGCGGCTCCGCATCAGCCGGCCCACCGGGCCGACCCACCCCCTGCCCCGCCCCGGCGTCGTGGGTGACCCCCGCCTCCGCGCCGCCGGGCCGGCGCACCAACCGGTACGCCTGCATCACCGACATCCCACCACGCCGGTACGACACCCGGAAACCGACCGCCATCCCGTCCGTCACCAGCTCACCTGCCCGCGGCCTGCACCACTGCCCGGCTCTGCCACACACCCGTCTCTCAGGTGTTCACGCCACTTCGGCGAAGTGGCGGCATCCCACCCCTAGATCAACATCACCTCGGGGAAATGGCCACATCACACACGCCCGGACACCACCACCTCCCCGAAGTGGTGTCGATCAAGCCCGCCGAGACGGTGGTGCACAAGGACGGGCCGACCGGGCGGGCGGGGTCAGGTCAGGCGGGTGTCTATCAGGTCCAGGGCGGCGGGGACGCTGTCGGCGACCAGCAGCAGGTCCAGCGCGGCCGGCTTGAGGAACCGCTGCTCACCGAGCCCGCGGATCCAGTCGAGCAGCGGCCGGTAGAAGCCGTCCACGTCGACGATCACCATCGGCTTGGCGTGCAGGGCCAGGGTGGCTGTGGTCCAGACCTCGAACAGCTCGTCGAGCGTGCCGAGCCCGCCGGGCAGCGCCACGAACGCGTCGGACTTCTCGTCCATCAGCGTCTTGCGGCTGGCCAGGCTGTCGGTGACCAGCAGCTCGTCGGAGTCCAGGTCGGCGACCTCCAGGTCGACCAGGGACTGCGGGATGACGCCGACGGTGCGACCGCCGGCCGCCCGCGCGCCCTGCACCACGGCGCCCATCATCCCGACGCAGCCGCCGCCGCTGACCAAGGTGTGGCCGCGCCGGGCCAGTTCCTCACCGGTCTCGGTGGCGAGCGCCAGCCAGCGGGCGTCGAGGGTACGGGAGGACGCGCAGAAGACACAGACGTTGGCCACGGGTCAGCTCCGTCCCGCCGGGCCCTCGGGGGCGGCCTCGGCGGCCGCGCGCTGGTCGGCGGCCACCCGGGCGACCGCCTCCTCGCGGACGGCTTCCTGCTCGGCGGAGAGCACGGCCTCGGCCTCCACGATGTGCCGGACCGCCTCGTTGACGTCGTCGGTGAGGCGGATCAGGTCGAGGTCGGCCGGGCCGATCTTGCCCTCGGTGGCCATGGTGCCGCGCAGCCAGTCGAGCAGGCCCTGCCAGTAGTCGGTGCCCATCAGCACGACCGGGAAGCGGGTCACCTTGCCGGTCTGCACCAGGGTGAGCGCCTCGAACAGCTCGTCCAGGGTGCCGAAGCCGCCGGGCAGCACCACGAACGCCTGGGCGTACTTGACGAACATGGTCTTGCGGGCGAAGAAGTAGCGGAAGTCGATGGCCAGGTCGACCCAGTCGTTGAGGCCCTGTTCGAACGGCAGCTCGATGCCGAGCCCGACGGAGAGGCCACCGGCCTCACCGGCGCCCCGGTTGGCGGCCTCCATCACGCCGGGACCGCCACCGGTGATCACCGCGTACCCGGCCCGGGCCAGCGCGCCGCCCAGTTCCTCGGCCATCCGGCACTCGGGGCTGTCCGGCTTGCTGCGGGCGGAGCCGAACACGCTCACCGCCGGGGGCAGGTCGGCGAGGGTGTCGAAGCCCTCGACGAACTCGGACAGGATCCGCAGCGCGCGCCAGGCGTCCTTGGTCTTCCAGTCGCTGCGTCCCCGGGAGTCGAGCAGCCGCTGGTCGGCCGTACTCGTCGGAATCGCCCGGTTGCGCAGCGTCACCGCGCCGCGGTGCCGTTCTCCCCGGTGCCGCTCCCCCCGCTGGCCGTGCCCGGCCGACATTCCGCTGCTCTCGCCCATGGGGTCACCGTAGTAGAGCGGCTCCGGCGGGGCGCGCAGGCCCGGGAGCCGAAGAAATCTTTGGGATCCGGGCAACTAATTCGGTCGCACGTACGTCTTACTATTCACATACCCGGTATACCCCGGGCGACGCGCCTTCGGGGGAGGAGCCAGCGTTGATCAGTAACAGCGAGATGATCCGGATCCGCCGTCAGATGCAGCGGCGGATCCGTGACGTGGTGGCCGAGCGCCGCCGCGCCCGGATGATGGAGACCCACCGGTCCGACCTGACCGGCGAGACCGGCGAGGCGGAAGCACCCCTGACGACGACCGTCTGACGGTCCCGGGGTCCGCGAGGCGGGCGCGGACCCCGGGATCGCAGCGCGTCAGGCCGGGGCCAGCCAGCGGTGCAGCGTCGCCGCGCCGTCCCGGATCTTGGTCAGTTCGACGTGCTCGTCCTTGTGGTGCGCCAGGTTCGGGTCGCCCGGGCCGAAGTTCAGCGCCGGAATGCCCATGGCCGCGAACCGCGCCACGTCCGTCCAGCCCAGCTTGCCGATCGGCGCCGCACCGACCGCCGCCAGGAACTCCTGCGCCGCCGGGCTCTCCAGTCCGGGCGGCGCACCGGCCGCCGCGTCGGTGACCTCCAGCTCGAAGCCGGCGAAGACCTCGCGCAGGTGCGCCTCGGCGCCCGCCGGGTCGCGGTCCGGGGCGTACCGGTAGTTGATCTCGATCTCGCAGCGGTCCGGGATGACGTTGCCGGCCACCCCGCCGGTGATCCGCACCGCGTTGAGACCCTCGCGGTAGTCGCAGCCCTCGATCGTCACCCGGCGGGCCTCGTACGTGGTCAGCCGCCGCAGCACCTCGCTCGCGCCGTGGATGGCGTTGACGCCGTGCCAGGAGCGCGCCGCGTGGGCCCGCTCGCCGTGCGTGGTGACCACCGCCCGCATGGTGCCCTGGCAGCCCGCCTCGACGATCCCGTACGTCGGCTCCAGCAGCACCGCGAAGTCGGCCTCCAGCCACTCGGGGTGGCTCTGCGCGACCAGGGTGAGGCCGTTGTACTTCGACTCGATCTCCTCCGCCTCGTAGAAGAAGTACGTGACGTCGTAGCGCGGGTCGGGCAGCGTCACCGCCAGGTGCAGCGCGAAGGCGACCCCGGACTTCATGTCGGAGGTGCCGCAGCCGTACATCAGGTCGCCACGCATGGTCGAGGGGAAGTTGCCGTTGAGCGGAACGGTGTCCAGATGGCCGGCGAGCACCACGCGCTGCGCCCGACCCAGGTCGGTCCGGGCCATGACGGTGTTCGAGTGCCGGTAGGTGGTCAGGTGCGGCACACCGCGCAGCACCTCCTCGACGCAGTCGGCGATGGCCTTCTCGTTGAGGGATACCGACTCGATGTCGACCAGGGCGCGGGTCAGCGCCACCGGATCGGCCAGGACCTCGGGGGTCAACGGGTTCTGCATGTCTCGCACGGTACCGTCATCCTCGGTGGGCGCGAGGGACACGTGCCGCGCCCCCGGCCGCGAGCAGCGGCGGACGCCGCCGCCGGAACGAGAGGTGACACAGTGACGTCCGCACCATCCGCCTGGGGCATCGGCCTGGCCACCGTCACCGCGCAGGACCAGGTGCTCGACACCTGGTACCCGACCGGCAAGCTGGGTCTGGGCGAGCTGCCTCTGGTGCCCGGCGAGGACCGGGCCGACGTGCTCGACCTGCCTCCGGGCGCGATCGGGGAGCGGGCGCTGCCCGGGTTGCGCACTGTCGAGGTGACCACTGTGATCGGCTCGCTGGACGACCCGATCAAGGACGCCGCCGACGCGTACCTGCGGTTGCACCTGCTCTCCCACCGCCTGGTGCGGCCAAACGAGCTGAACCTCGACGGCATCTTCGGCAAGCTGGCGAACGTGGCCTGGACGTCGGCCGGGCCGTGCCCGCCGGAGCGGGTGGACGAGCTGCGTGTCATCGAGCGGGCCGCCGGCCGCCACCTGTCCGTGTACGGGGTGGACAAGTTCCCCCGGATGACCGACTACGTGGTGCCGTCGGGGGTGCGGATCGCGGACGCGGACCGGGTCCGGCTGGGCGCGTACCTGTCGTCCGGCACCACCGTGATGCACGAGGGCTTCGTCAACTTCAACGCCGGCACGCTCGGCACCTCGATGGTCGAGGGCCGCATCGTGCAGGGTGTGGTTGTCGGCGACGGTTCCGACATCGGCGGCGGCGCCTCGATCATGGGCACGCTCTCCGGCGGCGGGACCGAGAAGGTGCGCATCGGTGAGCGGAGCCTGGTCGGCGCGAACGCCGGTGTCGGCATCACGCTCGGCGACGACTGCGTGGTGGAGGCCGGCTGCTACATCACCGCCGCCTCGAAGATCACCCTGCCGGACGGCCGGACGGTCAAGGCCCGCGAGCTGTCCGGCGTCGACGGGCTGCTGTTCTGGCGCAACTCGGTGACCGGCGCGCTGGAGGCGAAGCCCCGCACCGGCCAGGGCATCGCGCTCAACGCCGCGCTGCACGCCAACGACTGAGCCGTACCCCCGTCCGGGTCCGCGACGGCGACCGCCGCGCGGACCCGGACGGCCGGCTCACCGCAGGCGGTACGCCTGGATGATCCGCTGGGTCACGGTGTTTCCGGCGTCGTCACGGGCGGTGGCCCGCAGCGACGCGTACCCCGGGCCGGCCGGGTGCCGGACGGTGGCCGTCCACGCCCCGCCCTGCTTCTTCAGCGCCGCCTTCTGCCAGGTCTTGCCACCGTCGTAGGAGACGTCGACGGTGAGCGCCACGACCCGGCCGGACGGCGCGCCGGGCTGACGCTGCACCGTCACCGGCACGGTGAACGTCCGGCCCGCCGGGGCCGAGCTGTCCGCCGCCAGCGGCGGGGTGAACCGGACCGCCATGGCCGGCAGCCGGGCCGGCACGTCGCCCGGTACCCGCTTGGAGCGGAACGTCCAGCTCGCCGTGACCTCGGTGCTCAGGTCGGTGAAGCCGCGCGTCGCACTGGTCTCCAGCCGGTAGTTCGCCGTTCCCGGCGGCACTGTGAACTCGCCGTAACCCGGGTAGGGCGACTCGTCGACCAGCTTGCCGTTGCGGTAGAGCCGGGTGTGCTCGGTGTCGTTGAGCGAGCCGCCCGGGTGCCCGGCCGCGTCGCTGTGCACCGGCAGCGAGACGATGACGGTGTCGCCGGTACGGGTGATGCCCTGCTCCGGCCACTGCGGCTGCGGGAACGACGGGCCGAACGGGGCCTTGTTCCACTCGTCGCGGTAGCTGTGCCCGGCCCGGTAGCGGGTCGGCACTCGTTCCAGCGCCGCCCGCGGCTCCAGCCAGCCCTCCTCGGCCCGCTCACCGAAGGCCAGCTCGGCGCTCCAGCGGGTCCGGGTGACGCTGAGGTGGTCGATCCGCTTGCCCGGCACCTGGACGGGCAGGACGATCGCCGAGCCGCCCATGTTGTAGTCGCGCTCCGCGTAGACGACCAGTTCGTTGTCCATCCCGGCGTAGCCGGCGGCGAACCGGTTCGTGACGGTGGCCAGGTCGGCCGGCCGGTAGTGCCGGACGAAGCCGGTCGGGAACCGGCCCGGGAACAGGTCGTTCAGGCCGTAGAAGTACGGGCTGCGCTCGGGCGCTGTCGGCTCGACCCACTGGCTGGCGAGCGCGCCGACGAAGACCTTGTCGGAGACGGTACGGCCGATCTGGGCCGAGTAGAGGCCCTCGAACCTGTCGGTCCACAGCCCGAAGCTGTTGTAGTAGTCGCCGAATCCCCAGGCCGCTGTGAGGTCGATCAGCAGTGGCGCCGCGCCGCGCTGCGGCACCGTGGTGCGGATCGGCTTCGCCCGCCGGGCGTCCAGCGCGAGCCGCTGGTTCCCGGCCACCACCAGTTCCGGCTGGGCGAGGAAGGAGACCTCCGACCAGCCCTGGTCACCGTCGACGAAGATCAGGCTCTGTACGCCGTACCGGCCCTTCGGCACCCGGATCCGGGTCTCGCCGCCGGCGCCGTAGACGTCCCGGTAGGTGCCGTCGTCGAGCCCGAGCAGGACGGTGTAGTAGCCGTCGGTCAGGGCGCCGGAGCGGTTGCGGTGGGTCACGGTCAGGTCGTAGCTCTCCACCTCGCGGTCGACAGCGAGCGGGGTCACCACCGCCGCGTCGCCGGCGCGGGCGAGCAGGCGGCCGGTCCAGTAGCCGTCGGCGCCGCCGAGCCGGGTGTCGATCACCACTGTCACCTGGGCGCTGCCGCCCGCCGGAACGGTGAGCCGCGAGGTGCTGAGGGTGAGCATGCCGGCCGGCGCGGTCCGCCCGCCCGGTCCGGTGAACTCGGTGCTCAGATCGAGCGTGAGCGGGGCGGTCCCGCCGTTGCGGTAGGTGACGGTCCGGCTGACCGGCTGGTCGTCGGTGTGCGGCCAGGCCGCCACGCCGAACGAGACGGACGCCGGTTCGCTCGTCACCTGCTGGGTGATCGCGCGGGCGACGTCGACCCGGCCCGCACCCTGCTGGAACGCGGTCTGCTCCGGGTGCGGCTTCGCCGAGGCCATCAGCGTCGCCTTGTAGCGCTCGGGCGTCCAGCCGGGGTGCTGCTGGGCGAGCAGCGCGACCGCGCCGGCCACGTGCGGGGCGGCCATCGACGTGCCGGACAGCGAGGCGTACCGGTCCCCCACCGGGTCGCCGATCTGGCCGTGCGCGGCCCGCGCGGCCACGATCTCCACACCCGGCGCGGTGATGTCCGGCTTGATCGCCCCGTCGCCGACCCGGGGCCCGCGGCTGGAGAAGTCGGCGAGCACGTCGTCCCGGTCCACAGCGCCGACCGCGAGCGCGGCGTCGGCGGTGGCCGGCGAGCCGACCGAACCGTCGGCGCCGTCGTTGCCGGCGGAGATCACGAACAGCGTCCCGTGCTGCTCGGTGAGCGTACCGACCGCCTCCTCCAGCGGGTCCACCTCCGGGGTGTCACCGCCGCTGAGGCTCATGTTGACCACAGTGGCGTGCTGCTCGGCCGCGGCCCACTGCATGCCGGCCAGGATGGCCGACTCGGTGCAGCCGTAGACCTCACAGACCTTCCCGGACAGCAGCGTGGCGTCCGGCGCCACGCCCCGGTACTTCCCGCCCGAGGCGGCGCCGCTGCCCGCGATGGTGGAGGCCACGTGCGTGCCGTGTCCGACGATGTCGTCCGGGTCCGCCTCCTCGGTGAAGTTGCGCGACTCGGCGACCTTGCCGGCCAGGTCCGGGTGGCTGAGGTCGACGCCGGTGTCGAGCACCGCGACCCGCACGCCCTTACCGGTCCAGCCGGCGGCCCACGCGGTCGGCGCGCCGATCTGCGGCACGCTGTGGTCGAGTGTCAGCCGCCGCCGGCCGTCGAGCCAGATCCGGTCGACACCCCCCGCCGCGTCGAGCCGGGCGCCGGAGCGGTCGGCGCTCACCGCCTTCCAGAGCGCGCCGGTGTCGCCCTTGTCGGCGACGACGGCCGCGCCGGCGATCGCCGGCAGGTCGCGGGTCACCCGCGCGCCCGCGAGCGGGGCCGCCGTCCGCCGGGCCACCCCCGGCCGGTACGTCACGAGCAGCGGTACGCTGCCGCGCCGCGCGTCGTCGTACCCGGCCTCGATCAGCCCGCTCACGTCGAACAGGCGCCGGTCGAGCTTGCCGGCGCGGACCAGCGGGAGCGCGTCCTGCGGCAGCACGGTGAGCCGGTCGCGCTCCCGCCCGACCAGGAACTGGATGCCGGCGCGGCCGGCGCCGGGGCGTACCGCGGCACGGCCGCCCGAGGCGACTGTGACCCGGTCGCCGGTGATCAGGGTGACGGTGACCGGGCCGGCGCCGGGCTGGGCGGACGGGCCGGCAGGGGCGGACGGGCCGGTCGGCGCGGCGGGCGCGGCGGCCAGCGCGGGCACCGGCAGGCCGAGCGCCAGCGCCAGGCCGAGGCCGAGCGCCGTCATCTTTCTGCGGTTCCGGAGCAACCTTCCTCCTTCGTCGGACGTTTCATCGATGAGAGACACATCGACGCGGGTATCAGGATTGCATACCGCGTATGCATCGGGAAGTCGCCGATCCGACGGAACCGCCGCCCCGGTCCCGGGCGGGCCGGGACGATCGAGCAATGACCTCCATGAAGGACCGGATGCTGGCCGGCGAGCAGTACATCGCCGACGACCCCGCGATCATCGCCGATCTGGAGCGCGCGGCCCGGCTCGGCGAACGCTTCAACCGCAGCTCCGCCGACGACCCGGCGGGCCGCCTCGCCGCGCTGCGCGAACTGCTCGGCTCGCTCGGCGACGACGCCTGGGTCCGGCCGCCGCTGTACTGCGACTACGGCTTCCAGACGCACATCGGCCCGCGCACCTTCGTCAACTTCAACGCGGTCCTCCTCGACGTCGCCCGCATCACCATCGGCGCGGACGTCCAGATCGGACCGAACGTGCAGCTGCTCACCGCCACCCACCCGGTGGAGCCGGAGGCGCGCCGGGCCAAGTGGGAGTCAGCCCAGCCCATCACCATCGGTGACAACGTCTGGCTCGGCGGGGGCGTGATCGTGCTGGCCGGGGTGACCATCGGCGAGAACACGGTGGTCGGCGCCGGCGCGGTGGTCACCCGCGACCTACCGGCCAACGTGGTGGCGGTGGGTAACCCCGCTCGCCCGATCAGGAACCTGGGTCAACCGTCCTGAGCTGCGGGAACAACCGTTCCAGCGGATGCGGATTCCCGTCCGGTCACGCACTCTGGGTAGTAGTGCGTTTACCGGGAGGCACAATGGAACGGGTCCTCGAACTGCGGGTGCACGGGGTCTCCAACACCCCGCCGGATCAGCTGCTCGGCCTGACCGCCGGTGTCAACGGTGACGGTGCGCAACCAACACTGGTCGCCGGCGGTCAGACCACCGGCTTCTACCGGTCCAGCACCGCCGGCCGGGACGACCCGATCACGGTCGAGGCGTACAGCTGGGGGCAGTTGACCTCCGGCGCGCGGACCCGGCGGGACGTGGAACGGGCGCTGTGGACGCTGATGCTCCCTTTCGCGCTGGCGAACGTCGCGCTGCACGCCCGCGCCGGCATCCCGCCCGACCCGGACCAGGAACGCTGGGCCAGCCGGTCCGGCATCACCGCCTGGCTGATCCGCCTGTTCTGCCTGAGCCTGACCTGCACGCTCGTCGTCACAGTGACCGGTGTCGGAGTGGACCTGGTCGGCTGGCAGTGCGTGGACGCGGCCTGCCTCGGCCGGCTCCCCGGCCCGTGGGAGTTCCTCGGCGACTCCTGGTGGCGCGAGGGCACCCGGACGCTCGCGCTGGGGCTGCTGCTGCCGCTGCTCGTGCTGGCCGCGATCGGGCTCGTCGCCTTCCGCACCTACCAGTACGAGGCGCAGATGCCCGCCGACCCGCACCACCACGCGCCGGCCCGGGAGAATGGTGAGCCGGTCGAACGACCGAACCCGCGCGAGCCCCCGCAGAACCCGCTCCAGGACCCGACGTTCTGGAACGGGGAAGGGCAACTGCGCCGGGCCGCCGTGCTGCACCTGTGCACCGGCGCCGTCAGCGCCGCAGCCGTACCGGTCGCCGCGGTGCTGATCATGGATCCGCCGCGCGGCGTACGGGCCGCCGTCGCCTGGCCCACTGTGGCGCTGCTCGCCGCCGTGGTGGTGATCGCCGTGGTAGCGGTCGCCCGGCCCTGGCTGAGCCGACGGCAGGGCGCCACGCCGCTCGGCCGGTGGAGCGCGGCGGTCGCGACGCTCACCGCGCTCGGACTGGTCGGGGCGTTCGTCCTGCTGCTGCTCCCCGACGGGGCGGCCGGGCAGCCGCTGTCGGCGTACCGGCCGCCGGACGGGTGCGCGGCGCAACCGGACACCGCCGGCTGTCGCGCCGACCGGTCACTGCCCGGGTACGACACCGCGATCGCCTGGCTCGTCGCGTACCAGGTGCTGTTGCTGCTCGCCATCGCCGCGGCGAACCGCTCCGGCCGCCGGGCGCTGATCGGACCCGCCACCGGGATGCTGCTGCTGCCGCTCGGCGCGGCCTGGATCGAACGCGGCCTGCCCGTGCTGCCCGCCGCACCGGACGAGCTGCACACCTGGATGCTCGTCGGCCCGGCCGTCGCGCTGGCCGCCGCCGGACTGTTCCTGCCACGTCTGCGGCCGGCGGTGCCGACCCAGCCGCTCGGCGCGTACACCGATCTCGCCTGGCATGGCTGCGCCCCGGCGGTCATCGCCGGGTTCGGCTGGATGATGGCGGTGGCGTACTGCGCCGGGCTGCTCTACTGGGTCAGCGACCGGCTCGACGCGTCCGCCGAGCCGAGCGGCCCGAGCCGGGTCGTGCCGCCGCTCGCCGTCTTCTGGGCCGGGCTGGCCTGCGCGATCGGCCTGGCCGCGCTGATCGGGCTGCTGGTCCGGGCCGTCGTCCTGCTGCACCGGCTGCGCCGGGTCGAGTACGCCGGGCTGGCCGCCACGCCCGGCCTGTCCGCGCACGACCTGCGGCGCTGCCGCGACGTCAGCACCTACCGGGCACTGCACCGGCTGGTCGGCGAGCACGCGGTACGGCTCGTGGGCTGCTACGCCGCGTTCTGCGCGATCCTGGTCACCCTCTGCTGCGCCGCCGCGCTGTCCGGCGAGCGGCCCAGCCCGCTGTCCCCGTCCGGCTGGCAGACCGCCATCCACTGGACCGCCGAGCGCGGCGACACGCTCCTCGGCTGGCTGCCGGTGGTGATGGCGGCGCTCGGGCTGCTCGTCTACCGCACCGACTCGGTACGCCGCTCGGTCGGCGTGATCTGGGACGTGTGCACGTTCTGGCCCCGGGCCGCGCATCCGCTCGCGCCGCCCAGCTACGCCGAACGGGCCGTACCGGAACTCCAGACCCGGGTCGCGGGGCTGCTGGCGCTGCCGCCGCACCACGGCGACCGGATGGACGGCGTCATCCTCTCCGGGCACAGCCAGGGCACCGTCATCTGCGCCGCGGTGCTGCTGCAACTGCCTCGCCGGTGGCGGCGACGGACCTGGTTCTTCTCCTACGGCTGTCAGCTCACCCGGCTCTACGGGCGGGTCTTCCCGTCCTACTTCGGGCCGGAACGGCTGCGGGCGCTGGCCGGCGCGCTCACCTGGCCCGGCGGGCACGTGGCCTGGACGAACTTCTGGCGGGACACCGACCCGCTGGGCTGGCAGGTCAGCGCCGGTCAGCGGGACGTGCCGGTGGCCGACCCGGAGGCGCTGCACCCGTCCGGGGGCGAGGTGGCCGACCCGCCCATCCGCAGCCACAGCGGTTATCCGGAGGCGGTGGAGTTCACCCGCGAGCGGGCGGTGGTGTCCCGGCTGCTGCGCCGCACCGTGCCGTCACCCCGGCAGCGGACCGGCTGACCTCGCCCGGCCTCCCGCCCGCGACGGACCGGCGCCCCGGCCCGGCGTCACGCCTGCGGCGGGTCGGCCAGGCGTACCACCAGGTCGGCGTGCCCGGCCGTGCCGGTGACCCGCCGGGCGTTCTCCTCGTCGCTGCCCAGAGCCCACGCGCGGGCCTGCTCCGGCGACTTCCCGTACGCCTCGTGGCGCGCGGTGAGCCGGCGCAGCCGCAGCTCCGCGTCCAGGTCCAGGAACCAGATCTGGTGTACGAGCGTGCGCACCTCCTCCCACGGGTCGTCCCGCAGCAGCAGGTAGTTGCCCTCGGTGACCACCAGGCGCACCTCGGGCGGCACCTCGATCGCCCCGGCGACCGGTTCCTCCAGGTCGCGGCGGAACTCCGGCGCCCATACCGACGTCGGTTCCACCCGGCGCAACCGGCGTAGCGTGGAGACGAAGCCGTTGACGTCGAACGTGTCCGGCGCGCCCTTGCGGTCGGCCCGGCCGAGCCGCGCCAGCGCCGGCCCGGCCAGGTGGAACCCGTCCATCGGGACCAGCCGGGCGACCGGGCCGAGCGCGGCCACGATCCGTTCCGCCAGCGTGGACTTGCCCGCGCCGGGCGCGCCCGCGATGCCGAGCAGCTGACGCGGGCCGTCCTCGGCCAGGGCCCGCGCCCGGGCGACGAGTTCGTCGAGCCCGAGCACCTCCGCCTGTGGCATCAGCCCAGCACCGGCTCGCTGATGGTGAACCGCGCCTCGACCGCCGCCTGCACCGGCTGCGGCGCCGGGTCCAGCTCCAGCTCGCGCTCCGGCTCGCCGGAGCGCGAGTACGCCGCCCCGACCATCATCATCGGCGGCCCGGCGCTCATCCCGGTGTCGGACAGCTCGCGCAACGCGATCACCTGGGCGCCGAGCGCCTCGGCGTACTCCCGGGCCCGGACCAGCGCGTCGGCGATCGCGGCCTGCCGCGCCTCCCGGTAGGCCGGGCTGTCCGGACGCAGCGACCACACCGGCCCGGCCACCTCGACCTGCTCCTGGTCGGCCAGGCGGAGCATCAGGTCACCGAGCGCGGTGAAGTCGGTGGTCGTCACTGTGGTGCTCACGCTGCCCTGGTAGGCCACCACCCGCTCGCCGGCGCGCTTCGTCACCGGCCAGACGTGGACCTGGCCGGTCTCCCGGCGCTCCACCACGGGCCCGGCCGCGTCGAGCAACGCGCGCACCGCGGCGGCCCGTTCGGCCAGCCGGGTCAGTGTGGTCTCCCGGTCCCGGTCGCGCGCCACCGCTGTCACGGTGAACCGGGCCAGCTCGGGAGCCACCTCCCGGTACGCCTCACCGCGTACCGCCACGACCGGTGCGTCAGCCATGCCGCTCAGCCTAACGGCGGGGTGGCCGGCAGGTGCCCCATGTAGGTGACCGCGCCGGCCGCCTCCCGCACCTCGCTCAGGTGGCCGCCCGCCGCGCCCAGTTCCCGCAGGTACGCCAGCTCGCCCACGTGGTCGGCGGCCGCCGGGAACTCCCGCCGGTGCGCGCTGAACACGCGTGCCCGCAGCGTGGAGCGGACGTCCCGCCCCTCGGCGAACCGGTCGGCCAGCGCACCGGCGTCGCCGGCGCGCAGCGCCTCGGTCAGCTCGGTCAGGAACGCGCCGAGCGCGTCCAGCTCGGCGAGCACGCGGTCCCGGTTGCCGAGCAGCATGTTCGCGGTCCGCTCGGGTGGCCCGCCGGCGACCCGGGTGCCGTCGGAGAAGCTGCCGGCGGCGAGCGTCAGCACCGCGTCCCGCAACGCCGACCGGTGCACGGTGCCGGCCAGCGCGCCCGCCAGCACGTGCGGTACGTGCGAGGCGAGCGCGGCGGCGCCGTCGTGCTCCGGGGCGGACATGGGCACCACCCGGGCGTGGAAGACGTCCACCAGCAGCACTGCCAGCCGCCGGAACGCGCCCAGGCCGGTCGGCCCCGGGCAGAGCACCCAGGCGGCGCCGTCGAGCAGGTCCGGGCCGGCCGCGGCCGCGCCGGCCCGGTCCGCGCCGGCCATCGGATGGCCCGGCACGAAGCGGTGCCCGAGCCCCTGAACGGTGGCGGCGGTGCCCACCTCGGCCTTGGCGCTGCCCACGTCGGTGAGCACGCAGTCGTCGTCGGTCACGGCGGCGACCCGGGCCAGTGTCGCCGGCAGCGTGGGCAGCGGGCCGCAGAGGAACACCACGTCCCGGCCGGTGACCGCCTCCTCGACCGTGTCGGGCGCGTCGACGCCCCGGTCGCGTACCTGCCGGCGGGCCGCCGGATCGGGATCCCAGCCGGCGACGTCGAGCCCGGCGTCGCGCAGCCGCAGCAGCACCGAACCGCCGATCAGCCCGGTGCCGACCACCGCTGCCCGCGCCAGCCCGCCCGCCACGTCAGGCCCCGGCGAGCCGCCCGGCCACCGCGTCCACGTGCTCGTCGGACTCGGTGAGGGCCACCCGGACGTGCCGGGCGCCGGCCGGGCCGTAGAAGACACCGGCGGCCACCAGGATGCCCCGGCGGGCCAGCCGGTCCACGGTCTCCCAGCAGTCCTCGTCCCGGGTGAGCCAGAGGTAGAGCCCGGCCTCCGAGTGCTCGACTGTGAAACCCGCGGCGGTGAACGCCTCGCGCAGCTTCTCCCGCCGGACGCGGTAGCGCTCGCGCTGGGCGTCGGCGTGCTCCTGGTCGCCGAGCGCGGCCACCATGGCGGCCTGCACCGGGGCGGGCACGATCAGGCCCGCGTGCTTACGGATCTTGAGCAGCTCGGCCACCAGCGCCGGATCGCCCGCGACGAACCCGGCCCGGTAGCCGGCCAGGTTGGAGCGTTTGGACAGCGAGTGCACCGCCAGCACACTGTCGTACGAGCCACCGCACACCTCGGGCGAGAGCACCGAGACGGGCTCGGCGTCCCAGCCCAGCGGCAGGTAGCACTCGTCGCTGGCGACCACCGCCCCGCGCTCACGCGCCCACTCGACCACCTTGCGCAGGTGGGCGGCGGGCAGCACGCGGCCGGTCGGGTTGCCCGGCGAGTTGACCCAGACCAGGCGGACCCGGGGATCCGGGCCCAGCGCGGTCAGCGAGTCGGTGCGTACCGTCGTCGCGCCGGCCAGCCGGGCCCCGTCCTCGTAGGTCGGGTAGGCCACCGACGGCACCACGACCACGTCACCGGGGCCGAGCCCGAGCAGGGTGGGCAGCCCGGCCACCAGCTCCTTGGAGCCGATCGTCGGCAGCACACCCAGGCCGTCGACGCCCGCGCCGCAGGCCCGCGCGACCCAGCCCGCGATCGCGTTCCGCAGGGCGGGCGTACCGGCGGTCAGCGGGTAGCCCGGTGCGTTGGACGCGTCGGCCAGGGCCTGCCGGATCAGGTCTGGCACCGGGTCGACCGGCGTGCCCATCGACAGGTTGATGAGACCGTCCGGGTGCGCCGCGGCCGTGGCGGCCGCGGCGTCCAGGGTGTCCCAGGTGAAGTCGGGCAGCCGTGCCGAGACCGGCGTACGCCGGTTCAGTGGCCCTCGCCGCGCGGCGGCTGCGCGGCGACGAAGGTGGCGTCCTTCTCCACCTTGCCGATCTTCGAGGCGCCACCGGGCGAGCCCAGGTCCTCGAAGAACTCGTAGTTGGCCCCGGTGTAGTCCTTCCACTGCTCCGGGACGTCGTCCTCGTAGAAGATCGCTTCCACCGGGCAGACCGGCTCACAGGCACCACAGTCGACGCACTCGTCGGGGTGGATGTAGAGCATCCGGTTGCCCTCGTAGATGCAGTCGACCGGGCACTCCTCGATGCATGCCTTGTCGAGCACATCCACGCACGGCTCGGCGATGATGTAGGTCACCGGTCTTCTCCTCCGCAAGACTCGTCGCGATCAACCGCAACGGTAAGAGCCTAGTATCTCGCCGGGGAGGGGGTCGATCGTGCTCCGACAGCAGGACGTGGGACACCGGATCGTGGTCCGCCGGATTGTGGGGATTCGCGAGGGCCGCACGCTGTTCTCCGACGCGCTCGGCGAGCTCGTGGAGCTGAGCGAGACCCACATCACTCTGTCCACCGACGCCGGGCCGCTGCGCGTACCGGTGGCCGAGGTGCACCGGGCAAAGCGGGTGCCACCGGCCCGGCGGCCCACCGCCGCCGCCGTGGTCGCGCTGGAGCTGGCCGCCGACGAGGCCTGGCCCGCACCGGTACGCGGACGGCTCGGCGACTGGCGGCTGCGCTGGGCCGACGGCTGGACCGGGCGGGCGAACAGCGCGCTACCCGTCGGCGACCCGGACCGCCCGCTGCCCGCCGCGCTGGACGCGGTGCAGCGCTGGTACGCCGAGCGCGGCGGATCCGCCCTGGTGAACACCCCGCTGCCGCTGGCCGCCCCGGTCGGCGCGGAGCTGGACGCACGCGGCTGGACGTCCCGGCCCCCGGTGCTGGTCCAGACCGTCCCGCTGCGCACCCTGACCGTGCCGCCCGCTGTTCCGCTGCCGACCTCCACCCCGCTGCCGACCGACGCCCCCGCCGACGCCCCCGCCGATGTGCCGCCGGTGACGCTGACGGACGCGCCCGCCGACGACTGGCTGGCGATCGCCGCCGGCCGCAAGGGCGGGCTGCCGGACGCCGCCCGGCAGGTGCTCACCGGGACGCCCCGGGTCCGCTTCGCCGAACTGCGCGAGGACGGCCGGCTGCTCGCGGTCGGGCGGGGCACGGTGACCGGCGCAGGCCGCTGGCTCGGCGTCAGCCTGCTGGAAACGGTGCCGGAGGCACGCCGTCGAGGGCTCGCCGCCACTGTCGTACGCGCCCTGGCCGGCTGGGGCGCCGCCGAGGGCGCCACCCACGCGTTCCTCCAGGTCGAACAGAGCAACAGCGGCGCTGTGGCGCTCTACCGCGGACTCGGCTTCACCACCCACCACACCTACCTGACCCGGGTCGCCCCGGCGGCCTGAGCGGCGCTCCGGTCAGCGCCGGACGATCCTGCGGGGCCGGGTGCGCTTCATCTCGGCGTACCGCTTGAGCTGGCGGGACCGGTAGTCCCGGCCCAGCGCGGTCAGGATCAGGTAGCCGACCAGCACGCCCGCCGCGGTGGCCGCGAGATAGAGCCAGATCTGGGCGAAGAACAGGCCCGCGCCGCCGCCGAACGGGTTCTCCCCGACCAGCAGCGGACCGACGAACACGGTGAGCGCCAGCGCGACCGCGACCGCGGCGGCCAGGTCGCCGGCCCAGCGGCTCAGCGGCCGGTCAGCGCCCCACCGGAACGCGGTGCCCGCCAGGATCAGCCCGATGACCAGGAACATGGCGAGCGAGACGCGGCCGGAGGCGGTGTCGTCGTCCGGGAACGCGAGTTTGATGACCAGCCGGGCCACCACGTTCACCCCGAACAACGCGGCCGCCAGCACGCCTACCGCACGCCACCGCTGACCCATCGCACGCCTCCCGCCGTACCGCCCGCTCCCTCGGCGGGCCTCCTGGCAGGAATGTCTACCACCGCGAGCTGTGCGGCGTCAGCACCTCACCGTGCGTCGGGCGGCGTCACCAGGTGCCGGAAGCCCAGCACCGCGAACGTGACCGCGCCGGCCACGATCAACGCGAGGCCGAGCACGTTGTCACCGGCGAGCGCCAGATCGCCCTCGACGGTCCGGAAACCACCCACCACGATCACCAGGAACCACGGCAGCGCGCCGAGCGCCACCGCCCAACGCGTACCCGTCGACCGGTGGGCGAACCGGCCCAGCAGCACAGTCGTCGCCACCACCGCGACGACGCCGGCAGCCACCAGGCCGACACCGAGAAGCGCCCGCAGCCCGCCGGAGCGGCCCTGCACGGTCTCCCAGGCCCAGGTCGCGAAGATCAGGTCGAGCAGCGCCAGCAGGACGCCGGCCCAGACCGTCACGACGCCGCCGGCCACCCGCAGCGCGCGGTCGAGCACCCGCTCCGCCGGGCTCGGCGTCGCGGCCGTCGGCGGCTGCTCGGGAAGGGTCGACACGGGTACGGCCGGCAGCGTCACCGGAGACCGGCCGCCGCGACCGGGGACCGCTGCGTACCGTCCAGGGCGATCCCGGCGAAGAGGTCGTCCTCCCAGCCGTACGGGCCGGCGCCCGGCCCCTTCTCGCCGACCGCGAGCGTGAAGTACTCGACGCCCATGAACTCGCCGCCGAAGTTGCCGGCGATCGAGTAGAGCCAGGAGTTCGCCGGGATCTGGGTGGCGTGGGCGCGCATCGCCGCCTCCTTGGCGGCGTGCTGGTCGGTGCCGTCGATCCGGGCGGCGATCTCCGCGTCCGGCGTGCCGAACGGCAGCTCGTCGGCGCTCTCGATGCCGGCGAACGGATTGTCCGAGGACTCGGTGAACGTCTCCAGGCCCGCGTCGAGCACGCTGCGCGGCATAGCCGTCCAGTAGACCTTCGCCGGGGCGATCCCCTCGGCCGCGGCCAGCTCCACCGCCCGCATCGCCACCCGGTGCGCCTGGATGTGGTCGGGGTGGCCGTAGAAGCCGTCCGGGTCGTACGTGACGAGAACCTGGGGACGGACCTCGCGGATGACCTCCACCAGGTACCCGGCGGCGGTGTCCAGGTCGGCCTGCCAGAACGCCCGGGGGTGCTCGTTGGTGGCCAGGCCCATCATGCCGGAGTCACGGTAGCGGCCCGCCCCGCCGAGGAACCGGTGGTCGGTCACGCCGAGCGCGGCGCAGGCGGCCGCCAGCTCGCCGATCCGGTAGCCGCCGAGCTGGTCCGCCTCGGCCGCGCCGAGCTGCGCCAGGGCCGGGACGTGGATCTCGCCCTCCTCGCCCAGCGTGCAGGTCACGAGCGTGACGTGGGCACCGGTGGCGGCGTAGTGCGCCATCGTCGCGCCGGTGCCGATCGACTCGTCGTCGGGATGCGCGTGGACCAGCAGAAGGCGTCGGTCGGGCAGGGTCGTCACGCCCGTCACTCTAACCGGCGGTCCTGCCCGCTCGACGGTGATGCGTCCGCCCAGGTCGGCCACATCACCTCCGGCGCCCGCCTACTCTGCAGGCGTGGACTTTCCCGAGCTGGCCGCCCGTACCCGTCGGTTCAGCCACGGGGCGCCGCGCGCCGTCACCGTCGCGGGCGACGGCGCCCGGGTGATCTTCCTGCGTTCCGCGGGACCGGAGGATCCGGCCGACGCGCTCTGGCTGCTCGACGTCGACAGCGGCGAGGAACGACTGGTCGCGGACCCGGCGGTGCTGCTGGGCACGGACGCCGAGCCGGCCCGCCTCGCTCCCGGGGAACGGGCGCTGCGCGAGCGGTTGCGGCTCAGCTCCGGCGGCATCGGCTCGTACGCGCTGGACTCGGCCGGCCGGGTCGCCGCGTTCGCGCTGGCCGGGCGGCTGTTCCGGGCCGACCTGGTGCACGGCGACGTGATCGAGGTGGCAGCGATCGGGCCGGTGATCGACCCGCGGCCCGACCCGGCCGGTGAGCGGCTGGCGTACGTCACCGACGCCGCCGAGGGGGTGCGCCGGGGTCAGTTGCGGGTGGTGGAGCCGGACGGTACGGACAACCTGCTCGCCGGTGAGGACAGCGGCGTCACCTGGGGTCTGGCCGAGCACATCGCGGCCGAGGAGTTCCACCGCTACCGGGGCTACTGGTGGGCGCCGGACGGGCGCAGCGTGCTGGCCGCCCGGGTCGACGAATCACGCCTGGAACGCTGGTACCTGCACGACCCGGCCGACCCGGCGAGCCCGCCGACGTCGCTCGCGTACCCCGTGGCGGGTGGGCCGAACGCGGAGGTGAGCCTGCACCTGCTCGACCTCGACGGCGGCTGGGTCGACGTGCACTGGGACCGCGAGACCTATCCGTACCTGAGTTCGGTGGACTGGACCGAGGGCGGGCCGCTGATCACGGTGCTGCGCCGTTCGCAGCAGCACGGCCTGGTGCTCGCGGTGGACCCGCGCACCGGGGAGACGCAGGTGCACGCCGAGCTGGCCGACCCGCGCTGGGTGGAGCCGATCCCCGGCACCCCGGCGCACCTGCCCGACGGGCGGGTGCTGGTCGGCGGCGAGCTGGCCCACGACGGGTACGACGCGCGTTGCCTGTTCGCCGACGGCACGCTGCTCACCCCGCCGTCGCTGTACGTGCGGCGGGTGGTCGGGCGGCTGCCGAACGGCCCGAACGCGGCGGCCGACCTGCTGGTGGAGGCGAGCGAGGGCGAACCGAGCCAGCGTCACCTCTACCGGGTGCGCACCACGATCGGCGGCGGCATGGACGCCCGCCGGATGGGCAGCGACCCCGGCTGGCACACCGCCTCGATCGGCGGGTCGACGCTGGCGGTGGGCATCGCGTCGCTGGAGCACGCCGGCGTCCGCTGGCGGGTGTGGCACGGCGACCGCGAGGTCGGTGAACTGCGCTCGTTCGCCGCCACCTGCTCGTACGCGCCGCGGCCGACGATGGTCCGGGTGACCGACCGGCGGCTGCCCAGCGCGGTGCTCTACCCGGCCGAGCACGTCAAGGGCACCCGGCTGCCGGTGCTGCTGGACGTGTACGGCGGCCCCGGCCACCAGGAGGTGGTCGCGGCCCGCAGCGTCTGGCTGGAACGGCAGTGGTGGGCCGAGCAGGGCTTCGCGGTGGTCACCATCGACAACCGGGGTACGCCGGGCATCGCGCCGTCGTTCGAGAAGGCGATCCACAGGCGGGTCGCCGACGTGATCCTCACCGACCAGGTGGACGCGCTCACCGCGCTCGCCGACAAGCACCCGGATCTGGACCTGGGACGGGTGGCGGTGCGCGGCTGGTCGTTCGGCGGCTGGCTGGCCGGGCTCGCGGTGCTGCGGCACCCGGAGTTGTTCAAGTGCGCGATCGTCGGCGCGCCGGTCACCGACTGGGCGCTGTACGACACCGCGTACAGCGAGCGCTACCTGGGCATGCCGGACGACGGGATGGACGTGTACGCCCACCACTCGCTGGTCGAGCTGGCCGCAGAGCCGCTCGGCGATCCGGCGCAGGCCCGGCCGATGCTGCTGGTGCACGGCCTGGCCGACGACAACGTGCTGGCCGCGCACACGCTGCGGCTGTCCGCGGCGCTGCTGGCGACGGGCCGCCCGCACGCGGTGCTGCCGCTGACCGGCGCGAGCCACCTGGCCGCCGGCGGCGTGTCCGAGCGCCTGCTCCGGCTGGAGCTCGACTTCCTCCGCCGCTACTTGTAAGGAAGGGCCCCCTTTTAACGCCTGCGGTAGAGGAAGGGCCCCTTGTTAACGCGAGGCGTTAACAAGGGGCCCTTCCTTCACCTACGGGCTACTGCTTGACGTACGCGTTGACGAAGTTCGGGTAGCCGAACACGGAGGAGATGAACACCCCGCCCGCCTTGGAGCCGTGCACGTTGTACGCCACGTCCACGTAGAGCGGCACCACAGGAGCGTGCTCCTTCATGATCCGCTCGTCGAGCTTGCCCCACTCCGGGCCCTGCTCGGACGGCGGCAGCGCCAGGATCCGGTCCATCTCGGCGTTGATCGCGTCGTCGTTGAAGTACGACTGGTTGCTGTTGCCCTCGGCCTTGATGGTCCGGCCGTCGTAGAGCACCGGCAGGATCGACGCGCCACTCGGCCAGTCCGCCGCCCAGTTACCGATGTACAGGTCCCAGGGGTTGTTCTTCTTCTTGACCTCGTCCAGCTTCGCGTCGTCCGGGATGTTCCGGACAGTGATCTTGAAGCCGGCACGCTCCAGGTTGCCCTTGAGCTGGACCGCCTCCGCCTGCTCGGTCGTGTTGTCGGCGACGCCGAGGACCAGCTCGGGCGTCTGGCCGCCGAGCAGCTCCTTGGCCTTCTCCACGTTGCCGTTGGCGCCGGCCGGGTACGCGTCGTACGCCTTGTAGCCGATGGTCGACGGCGGCATCAGCGTGGTGATCGGCTGCGCGACGGTCTGGCCGCCGAGCGCCTTGACCAGGCCCTCGCGGTCGATCGCGTAGTTGAGCGCCTGGCGGATCTTCAGGTCCTTGACCCGCTGGGTGTTGATCACGAGCTGGTTGGCGCTCGGGGTCGGGGACAGCAGCGTCCGGGACTTCAGCGCCGGGTCACCGGCGACCTTGGCCACGAGCGAGGCAGGCACCGAGTTGAACGCCAGCGCGCTCTGGTCGGCGCCGTTGTCCGCGATCACCCGGTTGTTGGCGGCGTCGGCGGTCGGCCCGAAGCTCCACACGAACTGGTCCGGGTACTGGTGCCGCACCGGGTCGGTCTTCGCGTCCCAGTTCGGGTTGCGGTCGAGCGTGAGCTGGACCCCGACCTGGTTCTTCGCGATCTTGTACGGGCCGGACGAGAACGGCTTCTGGTCCAGGTTGACCCCGGTGTCCTTCTCCGGCTTGAGCGGCGCCGTGGTGGGCAGCGAGACCGCGAACGGCAGGTCGCAGCGCGGCTTGGCGAACTCGAAGCGCAGCGTCTTGTCGTCCGGCGTGGTCAGGCCCGGCGGCAGCGACGTCTTGTTCTTCTTGAAGTCCCACTTGGTGTCGTACTGCGCGGTGTCGGCCAGCCACTCCTGGATGTAGGTGGGGCCGCCGGTGAGGTCCGGGTCGAAGGAGCGGGCGATGCCGTACGCGATCTCCTTCGAGGTGATCGGGCTGCCGTCCTCGAACTTCACCCCGTCCTTGATGGTGAATTCCCAGACCTTGCAGTCGTTGTTGACGTTCTTGCCCGGCGTCTCGGCCAGGTCACCCACGAGGACCAGGCCACCCTTGCCGTCGTCCTTCCAGGTGGTCAGGTAGCGGGCGAAGAGCGGGTTGGCCATCAGACCGGCGAACGAGTACGTCCGCTGCGGGTCCAGGTGGGAGATGGGGGTCTCCCGGATGATGGTGAACGTCCCGCCCTTGGCCGCGCCGTCGATCTCGGCGGCCGGTCCCTGCGAGTCCTTGGGGTCGGTCGCGATGACCCCGGTCTGCTGCCGGTTGCCGTCCACCTTGGTGCCTTCGCCCGTGTTCTCCGAGCAGGCACCGAGTGCCACAACCAGTGCGATGGCGCCGCCAGCGGCGGCCGCTGCGCGTGGTCGCATGTCCTACCTCCTCCACCCGTGCGCCGAGCGCATCCGCCGACGTCCCGAGGATCGTAAAGAAGAAAAGCTACGAGTTGGATAACAGTTGTCGATAAATTTCGTCGCGGTTCAGCCGAGCCGTACCCGCGGGTCGATCACCGCGTAGAGCAGGTCCACCACCACGTTCGCCAGCACCACGAAGACCGCCGCGATCAGCACGGTCGCCATGATCGTCGGCAGGTCGCCCGAGCGGACCGCGTCGACAGCGGTACGCCCCATCCCGTTAAGACCGAATGTCGTCTCGGTGATCACCGTGCCGCCCAGCGCTCCGCCCACGTCCAGACCGGCGATCGTCACCACCGGTGTGATCGCGGCTCGCAGCGCGTGCCGGCCGTACACCTTGCGTTTGGCCAGGCCCTTCGCCCGCGCGGTCCGGACGAAGTCCTCCGAGAGTGTCTCCAGCATCTGCGCCCGGGACAGTCGCGCGTAGATCGCGGAGAAGAGGAACGCCAGCGCCACCCACGCCAGCACCAGCCCGCTCGTCCACTTCAACGGATTGTCGAACAACGAGGTGTAGCTGGGCACCGGCAGCAGGCGCAGGTTGTAGACGAAGACGATGAGCAGCACCGCGCCGACGAAGTAGAGCTGCAACGAGGCGCCGGTGAGCGAGAAGCCGATCGCCGCCCGGTCCAGCCAGCTGCCCCGGCGCAGCGCCGAGAGCATGCCCAGGCCGACGCCGAGCAGCAGCCACAGGATCGCCGCCGGGATGACGATGCTCAGCGTCACCGGCAGCACCCGGGCGATGGTGTCCGAGACCGCCTCGTTCGACACGTACGACCAGCCGAGGCAGGGGGCGTCGCACCGGCCGCCCTGGGCGCTGCCCAGGTCCCGGCCGGTGAAGATGCCCTTCATGTAGCCGGCGTACTGGCTGATCAGCGGGTCACGCAGGCCCAGCTCCTGGCGGACCCGCTCCAGTCGTTCCGGGTTGCAGTTCTTCGGGCACATGCCGGTGACCGGGTCGCGGGGTAGCGCGAAGAACATCAGGAAGCTGAGCACGCTCACCGCGAACAGCGTGAGCGCGGCGGACAGCAGCCGGCGGATGAGGAATCGCGTCATGGGCCGGCCTCCTACCGGGACGACTTCGGGTCGAGCGCGTCGCGCAGCGCGTCACCGAAGAGGTTGAAGGCGAACACGAGCGCGAAGATGGTGATGCCCGGGAAGAAGACGTACGCCGGGTCGGTCTGCAGGTAGTCGAGGCTGCGGTAGATCATGCGGCCGAAGCTCGGCGTCTCGTCGGTGAGGCCGACGCCGATGAACGACAACGCGGCCTCGCTGGTGATGTACTGCGGCACCGCCAGCGAGAAGGCGACCAGGATCGGCGCCCAGGCGTTCGGCAGCAACTGGCGGAACAGCATGTGCCCGAGGCCCGCGCCGCTGGCCCGCGCCGCCTCCACGAACTCGCGTTCGCGCAGCGCGATGATCTGACCCCGGACCAGCCGGGCCGTACCGGTCCAGCCGAACAGGGCGAAGATCGCGATGAGCACACCGATCTGGAAGTACGCCGGCACGGCCTCGCGCTGTCCGTAGAAGCGCAGCGCGACGGTCGGCATCAGGGCCAGCGCGATGATCAGGAACGGCATGGCCAGGGTCAGGTCGGTGATCCAGTTGATCACCGTGTCCAGCCAGCCTCCCAGGTAGCCGGCGAGCGTCCCGAGCGTCACACCGATCACCGCGGTCAGCACGGCCGCCGCGAACGCGATGAACAGCGACGTCCGCAGCCCGTGCACCATCCGGATGAAGATGTCCCGGCCGAGACCGGGTTCCAGGCCGAACCAGTGCTCACCGGTCACGCCGCCGGCGTAGCCCAACGGCATGCCGTAGCCGTCGAGGCGGCTCTGGAACTGCTCCTTCGGCCCTACCCCGTACAGCGCCTCGATGAGCGGCACGGCGAGCGCGACGAGCACGAAGAACGCCAGCAGGCCGCCGCTGATCAGCGCGGTGCGGTCCCGCTTGAGCCGCGCGAGGGCGAGCTGGCCGGGTGACCGGCCGACGAACTCCTTCTTGCCGCTCTCGTCGCCCTCGCCGGGCGACTCGATCTCGGCGAGCGCGACGCCCTCGACCGGCGACAGGCTCATTGGGACACCTCCACGGGTTCGCCGGTCGGCACGCCGACCGGTCCGCTCTCCGGGTAGTGGCAGGCGGCGAGCTGTCTGCCGTCGTCGCGGGTGGTCAGCGCCGGTTCTTCGGTGGCGCACCGGTCGGTGGCTTTCCAGCAGCGGGTACGGAAGCGGCAGCCCGACGGCGGGTTGAGTGGCGTGGGCACGTCGCCGGTGAGACGGATCCGTCCGGCGGGGCCGAGGGTGGTGACGTCCGGGATCGCCGACAGCAGCGCCCGGGTGTAGGGGTGCTGTGGCCGCGTGTAGATGGTGTCGCGGTCGCCGATCTCGACGATCTTGCCGAGGTACATGACGGCGACGCGGTGGCAGAAGTGCCGCACGACGGCGAGGTCGTGGGCGATGAACACGAACGCCAGGTCCAGGTCGCGTTGCAGGCTGCGCAGCAGGTTGATGACCTGCGCCTGGATCGACACGTCGAGGGCGGAGACGGGTTCGTCAGCGACGATGAGTTTGGGTTTGAGGGCGAGGGCGCGGGCGATGCCGATGCGCTGGCGTTGCCCGCCGGAGAACTCGTGCGGATACCTGTTGTAGTGCTCCGGATTCAACCCGACCAGTTCCAGGAGTTCCTGGACCCGCTTCTTGACGCCGCCGGGTGGGGTGATGCGGTTGACCTGCAACGGCATGGCCACGATCCGCCCGACGGTGTGGCGGGGGTTCAGCGACGCGTACGGGTCCTGGAAGATGATCTGCAGGTCCTGCCGCAACCCGCGCAGCTCACCACGTTTCGCGTGGGTGATGTCCCGCCCCGCGAACTCGATCGACCCGGCGGTGGGTTCGAGTAGCCGCACGAGCATCCGCCCGGTCGTGGTCTTCCCACACCCCGACTCCCCCACCAGCCCGAGGGTCTCGCCGGGGCGCACGTCGAAGTCCAGCCCGTCCACCGCCCGCACCGCACCCGTGGCGCGCAGCCCCTGCCGCACGGGGAAGTGTTTGGTCAGGCCGCGTACCGACAGCAGCGGCTCCGCCGCGAGCCGGGCCGCGCCGCCCGGGTCGCTCCCCGCCCCCGAGGCGGCCACCACCGGCGCCTGCCCGTTCGCCACCACGTTCATCGGGCCACCCCCACGTGCGCGACCTCGTCGCGGTAGATCCGCTCCCGCGCGGCGACCGGCAGATGACACGCCACCAGATGCCCTGCCGCCCCCGCCGGAACCAGCTCCGGAACCTCGGCGCGCGACCGGTCGCCGTTCACGTCCGCCCACCGGCACCGCGGATGAAACGCACACCCCGACGGCAGGTTGATCAGACTGGGCGGGTTACCCGGAATCGGCAACAGGTCCGCGTCCGCGTCACCGTGCAACGACGGCACACTCGACAACAACCCCCACGTGTACGGATGCTGCGGCACCCGCAACACCCGCTCCACACTCCCGTGCTCCACCGCCCGGCCCGCATACATCACCAACACGTCATCAGCCACCTGACTGACCACACCCAGGTCATGCGTGATCAACACGATCGCCGACCGGAACTCCTCCTGCAAATCGGCAAGCAGATCCAGGATCTGCGCCTGCACCGTCACATCCAACGCCGTCGTCGGCTCATCCGCGATCAGCAGATCCGGATCATTAACCAACGCCATCGCGATCATCGCCCGCTGCCGCATCCCACCCGAGAACTCATGCGGATACTGATCGAACCGCCGCGCCGGCTGCGGAATCCCCACCCGGCCCAACATGTCCACCGCCCGCGTCCGCGCCTCCCGCCGACCGGCCCTCGGATGATGCACCCGGTACGCCTCAGCGATCTGCCTACCCACCGAGTAGTACGGATGCAACGCCGACAACGGATCCTGGAAAACCATCGCCATGTCCCGGCCCCGCAGCCGCCGCACCTCCTCCTCACCCAACCCCACCAGCTGACGCCCACCCACCGAGATCTCCCCCGAGATGACCGTCCGCTTCGCGTTGTGCAAACCCAGAATCGCCAGCGACGTGACGCTCTTACCGGAACCCGACTCACCCACGATCCCCAGCGTGCGACCCCGCTCCACAGCGAACGACACACCGTCCACGGCCCGCACCACACCGTCCTCGGTGTCGAACCGCACCCGCAGGTCCCTGACCTGGAGATAGGGCCCGTCGCCGGAGCGCTGCTCCGGCACCTCCGGGCGGTCCGGCTCCCCGGACGGCACCGCCTCCGACCTGCCCATTGACCGCCTCCCCTTCGGTGATGAAGAGAACTTACAGGAAATCCCCAGAGGCGAAAATAAGCTACATCGAGCGGCCTGTCAGCGGCCTGAGCGTAACGACTGGGTTTCCGTCTCGCACCCCCGTCACCTGGGACATCCACGCCCGCGACTGGCCGTCGTCGCCTCGTCGCCGCACTTGTGGTGCGACGATGGTCCCGGCGACGAAGGGACGATTCCCGTCGGCACGAGGTGGAGGCGACGATGACCGCGGCGGTGTTCGGCCACGACGGCCCGTGGACCGAAGAGGAGTACCTCGCCCTCGGCGAGACGCGGCAACGCGTCGAACTCTTCGACGGGAGCCTGCACGTGACACCGGCACCGACCCCGCGGCACCAACGAATCCAGCGGAACCTCGGCAACCTGCTGGAGGCCGCGGCCGGGCACGTCGGCCTGGAACTGCTGGAGACGGTGAACGTCCGGCTCCGGCCAGGCCGCATACCGATTCCCGACCTGGTCGTCACCGAGCCGATCGACTTCGACCAGCCGATGATCGAGGCGCGGGACGTGCGGCTCGTGTGTGAGGTCATCTCACCGGGCAACGCGGCAACCGACAAGGTGCTCAAGATGCACTACTACGCCGCCGCGGGGATCGAGTGGTACCTGCTGGTGGAGCAGGAAACCGGCACGCTGCACCTGCACCGGCGGCAGGGTCGGCACTACCGCGAGGTGTCGGTGACCAAGCCCGGTTCCGCGCTGGAGCTGACCGAGCCCGTCCGGGCCACGATCCGGCCGGCGGATCTCGTCCCCTGACGGATGTCGGTGCGCTCGCCTAGGGTCGGGCGCATGAGCGAGCGTCGAGCGACCCATCAGGACAGCGCATGAGCGAGCGCCGGCGAGCGAATCATCGGGGCAGCGCGAAGGTGCCTCATGCCGGCACGCAGCGAAGCGGAGTGCCGGCATGAGCGAGTTCGACGCGGCGACCGCCGCCGTCCAGGCCGCTCTCGACGCGGGCGCCCGCTACGCCGACGCCCGGGTCATGCACCGCCGCTACGAGTCGATGTCGGCCCGCAACGGCGACATCGAGGAGCTGAGCCAGGACGAGAGCATCGGGCTGGGCGTACGCGCGCTCGTCGGATCGGGGTGGGGCTTCCACGCCGTACCCGATCTGTCCGACGCCGCGGCCCGCGACGCCGGCCGGCGCGCCGCGGCGATCGCCACCGCGAGCGCGCGGGTTCCCGGTCCGCCGATCGACCTGGTGCCGGCCGAGGCGGCGGTGGCGAGCTGGGCCTCGGAGTGCGCCGTCGACCCGCTCGGGGTGCCACTGTCGGACAAGGGCGACCTGCTGGTCCGCGCCACGGCGACGATGCGCGAGCACGGCGCCGACCTGGCCGAGGGGCTCTACCAGATCTGGGACACCTCGAAGTGGTTCGTCTCCAGCGAGGGCCACCGGATCGACCAGCGCATCCGGGAGTGCGGCGGCGGCATCTCGGCCACCTCGATCGGTGACGGCGAGACCCAGCGGCGGTCCTACCCGAGCTACCGCGGGCAGTACGGCACCACCGGCTGGGAGCTGGTCACCTCGCTCGACCTGGCCGCGCACGCCGCGCGGATCGCCGAGGAGTCCCGCGAGCTGCTCACCGCGCCGCTCTGCCCGGCCGGCGAGACCGATCTGATCCTCGGCGGTGAGCAGCTCGCGTTGCAGATCCACGAGTCGGTCGGGCACGCCATCGAGCTGGACCGCATCCTCGGCTGGGAGGCGGCGTTCGCCGGCACGTCCTGGCTCGACCTGGCCCGCCTCGGCTCGCTGCACTACGGCTCCGAGCTGATGAACGTGACCATCGACCCGACCATCCCGGGCGCGCTGGGCAGCTTCGGCTACGACGACGAGGGCTCCCCGGCGGTCGCCCGGGACGCGGTCCGCGAGGGGCGGTGGGTCGGGGTGCTCGCCGGCCGGGACTCGGCCGCCGTCGCGGGCCTTGACTACGGCGGCAGCGTACGGGCCGACGGCTGGGCCCGGCTGCCGATGGTGCGGATGACGAACGTGGGCCTGGAACCCGGCCCGCACACGCTCGACGAGATCATCGCGGCCACCGACGACGGGGTGCTGATGGACATCAACCGGTCCTGGTCGATCGACGACAAGCGGCTCAACTTCCAGTTCGGCTGCGAGGTCGGCTGGGAGGTGAAGAAGGGCCGCCGGGGGCGGATGCTGCGCAACCCCACCTACACCGGCATCGGGCCGGTCTTCTGGCGCTCGATGGACATGCTCTCCTCGGAGACGGTCGCCTGGGGCACGCCCAACTGCGGGAAGGGGCAGCCCGGCCAGGTCGGGCACACCGGCCACCCGGCCGCGCCGGCCCGGTTCCGCGGCGTCCGGGTGGGGGTGCGGGCATGAGCGAGCGCGGCATGAACGCCGAGCTGGAGATCGCGGCCGGGGTGGTGGACCTGGTCCGGCACACGGCCGGTCCGGCCGCCGAGGCCGAGGTGCTGGTGACCCGCTCCGACCTGGCGCTGACCCGGTTCGCCAACTCGTTCGTCCACCAGAACGTGTCCGAGACCGGTGTCGCCGTACACCTGCGGTTGCACGTGGACGGGCGGACCGCTACCGGCAGCGGCAGCCGGGTCGACGCCGACGGGCTGGCCGCCCTGGTCGAGCGGACCCGGGCCGCGGCCCGGCTCGCGCCGCCCGACCCGGCCTGGCCGGGACTCACCGCCCCGACGCCTGTGCCGTCCGGCCCGGCCGTCGACGAGGACACCGCGTTCGCCTCGCCCGACGAGCGGGCCGAGCGGGTACGCGCGTTCGTGGACGCGGTCGAAGGGCTGGAGGCGGCCGGCTACTGCCGGACCTCGTACCGGTCGGGGGCGTTCGCCAACTCGGCCGGGCACACGGCTGTGGGCCGGGCGGCCGAGGCGGCGATGGACGGCATCGCCCGCGCCGGCGGCGCCGACGGGGTGGCCCGGCTCTGCGCCGACCGGCTGGCCGATCTCGACGGCGCGGCGCTCGGCGCCCGCGCGGCGGCCAAGGCGCGCGCCGCTGCCGACCCGGTCGAGCTGCCGCCCGGGCACTACGAGGTGGTGCTCGAACCGGCTGCCGTCGCCGACCTGCTCCAGAACCTGGCCTGGTACGGCTTCAACGGCAAGCGCTACGCCGAACGGCAGTCCTTCGCCAAGCCGGGCACCGCTCAGTTCGACCCCTCGGTGACGGTGGTGGACGACCCGCTGCACGCCGGCACGCTGCCGTTCGACCTGGAGGGCACGCCCCGGCAGGCGTTGCCGCTGGTGGAGCACGGCACCACAGGAGCGGTGGCGTACGACAGGCGCGGCGGCGCCGAGGCGGGCGCCGGGTCCACCGGGCACGGCATGCCGGGTAGCGCGACGTTCGGCCCGATCCCGCACAACGTCCGCCTGCTGACGGGCACGGCGGGCGTGGCAGGCGCGGCCGTCGCCGCCGGACCGGTGAGCGCGGGCGTGACCGGGGCGGTGGGCGACCCGGACACCGCCGCGCTGGTGGCCGGGATGCGGCGCGGGCTGCTGGTCAGCGACTTCTGGTACACCCGCGTGCTGGACCCGAAGCAGCTGGTGGTCACCGGGCTGACCCGCAACGGGGTGTGGCTGGTCGAGGACGGCGTGCCGACCCGCGCGGTGCGCGACTTCCGGTTCACCGAGTCGTACCCCCGGGCGCTGGGGCCGGGCCAGGTGCTCGGCCTGGGCCGGACGGCGGTCCGCCAGCCTGCCCGCATCGACGGCTCCTGGTACGAGACACCGGCGCTGCGGCTGTCCTCGTGGCACTTCACCGGCGGCGCGTCCGGGTGACCCGGCGCGCCGCCGGGCGCACCACGCCACCGGTCGGCGCACCGTTCGGCCGACCCGCCACATTGATCATGAACTGACTCTTTCCAAGCTGCGGGACACACGGGACACTGCGTTGCGCGGCCGGGCCGTGAAGATCGGCGTAACGTGTGTCACTTAGCCGCACCGGTTCGCCGGTGTGGCCTCGCGCGTGCGCAGGACGTGACAGTGACGTCAGGGAGATGACTCAGATGACAACTACGTCGGCCAGGACGCCGAGACCGCAGCCGCGGGGAGGGCGGGCACGCGCCGCCATCGCGGCGAAGACGTTGCGGACCGACAGATGGTGGATCGCCCCGCTGATCACAGTGGTGGGGCTCAGCGCGTGGGTCATCTACGCGACGGTCCGGGTCTTCATGCACAAGTGGTACTGGGTGGAGCAGTACCACTACCTGACGCCGTTCTACTCCCCCTGCGTCACCGACCGCTGTGTCGAGGGCTCCTCGCACTTCGGCCAGTTCCTGCCCGGCTGGTGGATCATCCCGGACGCGGCGCTCACCCTGCCGTTCCTGCTGCTGTTCCGGCTGACCTGCTACTACTACCGCAAGGCGTACTACCGGTCGTTCTGGCTGTCGCCGCCGGCCTGCGCGGTGCCGGACGGGCACCAGTCGTACAGCGGCGAGACGCGGTTCCCGCTGCTCGGGCAGAACCTGCACCGCTACTTCTTCTACGCCGCCGCGATCATCTCGCTGATCAACACCTGGGACGCGATCCTGGCCTTCCACTCCCCCGAGGGCTTCGGCTTCGGCCTGGGCAACATCATCCTGATCGGCAACGTGGTGATGCTGTGGGCGTACACGATCTCCTGCCACTCCTGCCGGCACATCATCGGCGGGCGGCTCAAGCACTTCTCCAAGCACCCGATGCGCTACAAGGCGTGGACCGGGGTGTCCTGGTTGAACGTCCGGCACATGCAGCTCGCCTGGATCACCCTCGGCACCCTGGCACTCACCGACTTCTACGTGATGGCGGTCGCCGCCGGCTGGATCAACGACCTGCGGTTCATCAACTGAGAGCCTGGACATGACTGAGACGCGAATCGAACGACACCACTACGACGTCGTCGTGATCGGGGCCGGTGGCGCCGGCCTGCGCGCGGCGATCGAGGCCCGGCTGGCCGGCAAGAAGACCGCGATCATCTCGAAGTCGCTGTTCGGCAAGGCGCACACGGTGATGGCCGAGGGCGGCGCCGCCGCCGCGATGGGCAACGTGAACTCGCGCGACAACTGGCAGGTGCACTTCCGGGACACCATGCGCGGCGGCAAGTTCCTCAACAACTTCCGGATGGCCGAGCTGCACGCCAAGGAGGCGCCGCAGCGGATCTGGGAGCTGGAGACGTACGGCGCGCTGTTCGACCGCACCAAGGACGGGAAGATCTCGCAGCGCAACTTCGGCGGCCACGAGTACCCGCGCCTGGCGCACGTCGGCGACCGGACCGGCCTGGAGCTGATCCGTACGCTCCAGCAGAAGATCGTCTCGCTCCAGCAGGAGGACAAGCAGGAGTTCGGCAGCTACGACGCGCGGATCCGGGTCTTCTCCGAGACCACGATCACCGAGCTGCTGCTCGACGGCGACCGGGTCGCCGGGGCGTTCGGCTACTACCGCGAGTCCGGCGAGTTCGTCCTGTTCGAGGCGCCCGCGGTGGTCCTGGCCACCGGCGGCGTCGGACGCTCCTACAAGGTCACCTCGAACTCGTGGGAGTACACCGGCGACGGCCACGCGCTGGCGCTGCGCGCCGGGGCCACGCTGATCAACATGGAGTTCCTCCAGTTCCACCCGACCGGCATGGTCTGGCCGCCCTCGGTGAAGGGCATCCTGGTCACCGAGTCGGTACGCGGCGACGGCGGCGTGCTGAAGAACTCCGAGGGCAAGCGGTTCATGTTCGACTACGTGCCCGACGTGTTCCGCAAGCAGTACGCGGAGACCGAGGAGGAGGCGGACCGCTGGTACACCGACCCGGACAACAACAGGCGTCCGCCGGAGCTGCTGCCCCGCGACGAGGTCGCACGCGCGATCAACAGCGAGGTCAAGGAGGGCCGGGGTACGCCGGCCGGGGGCGTCTACCTGGACATCGCCTCCCGTAAGTCGGCCGAGGAGATCCGCCGCCGCCTCCCGTCGATGTACCACCAGTTCAAGGAACTGGCCGACGTCGACATCACCAAGGAGCCGATGGAGGTCGGCCCGACCTGTCACTACGTGATGGGCGGCGTCGAGGTGGACCCGGACTCCGGCGCGGCGTACGGCACCGTGCGCGGGCTCTACGCCGCCGGTGAGGTGTCCGGCGGCATGCACGGCTCCAACCGGCTCGGCGGCAACTCCCTGTCCGACCTGCTGGTCTTCGGCAAGCGCGCGGGCGGGCACGCGGCCACGTACACCGATCAGCTCACCACCCGCCCGGCGGTGTCGGTGGCGGCGGTGGAGGCCGCCGTGGAGACGGCGCTGGCGCCGTTGCAGCGGGACACCGGTGAGAGCCCGTACCAGCTCCAGCAGGACCTCCAGGTGGTGATGGGCGACCTGGTCGGCATCATCCGGCGCGAGGGTGAGCTGGCCGACGCGCTCGCCCGGCTGGCCGAGCTGCGGGAGCGGGTGGCGAAGGTCAGCGCGGTCGGCGGCCGGCGCTACAACCCGGGCTGGCACCTGGCGCTGGACCTGCGCAACATGCTCGTGGTCTCGGAGTGCACCGCGAAGGCGGCGCTGGAGCGGCAGGAGTCGCGCGGCGGGCACACCCGGGAGGACTACCCGGCGATGGACCCGAAGTGGCGGAGCGTCAACCTGGTCTGCTCGCTGGACGGCGACACGGTCCGGCTGACCCACAAGCCGCTGCCGAAGATGCGGCCGGAGCTGATCGGGCTGTTCGACCGGGCCGAGCTGGCCAAGTACCTGACCGACGAGGAACTCGCCGAGTTCGACGCCCTCACCGAGGAGGCGAACAACTGATGGGAAGTAAGCGCCAGTTCCGCATCTGGCGGGGCGACGAGACCGGCGGCGACCTGAAGGACTACACCGTCGAGGTGAACGAGGGCGAGGTGGTCCTCGACGTGATCCACCGGCTCCAGGCCACCGAGGCGCCGGACCTGGCGTGCCGGTGGAACTGCAAGGCCGGCAAGTGCGGCTCGTGCTCGATGGAGATCAACGGCAAGCCGCGGCTGGGCTGCATGACGCGGATGTCGACGTTCGAGGAGTCCGAGACCGTCACCGTCACCCCGCTGCGCACCTTCCCGGTGATCCGGGACCTGGTCACCGACGTCTCGTTCAACTACGAGAAGGCGCGGGAGACCCCGGCGTTCGCGCCGCCGGCCGACGTGGCGCCCGGCGACTACCGGATGCAGCAGGTCGACGTCGAGCGCTCGCAGGAGTTCCGCAAGTGCATCGAGTGCTTCCTGTGCCAGAACGTCTGCCACGTGATCCGTGACCACGAGGAGAACAAGCCGGCGTTCTCCGGTCCCCGGTTCTTCATCCGGGCGGCCGAGCTGGACATGCACCCGCTCGACGCGCGCACCGACCGCCGGGAGTACGCGCAGTCGGACATGGGACTCGGCTTCTGCAACATCACCAAGTGCTGCACCGAGGTCTGCCCCGAGCACATCAAGATCACCGACAACGGGATCATCCCCATGAAGGAACGGGTCGTCGACCGCAGGTACGATCCCCTTGTGTGGCTCGGTAACAAGATCTTCCGGAGGGGTCAGGTGCCTCAGACCAGCGCGACCAGCGGGCATTCGAGCGGTGCCGTCACGTCCGGAGGGGCGCAGGGCGGGGCGCACGCGCACGGCGGCGGTTCGCACGCCGGCGGGGTGCACTCGCACGCGGGCGGCTCGCACGACAGCGCCGCCGAGCGTCAGGCCCAGCAGGGCGTCAACTGGCACCGCGAGGTGCCGCACCCGACCGCCCCGGCGGTGGACGCCAACGGCAGGCTGCCGCTGACCGAACTGACGTTCAACAAGGCCGCCGCGCCGTCGCCGTTCGGTGACGACGTGACGTTCCCGCTGCCGCCGGAGCACCTCAACTTCGCTCACCCGCAGCAGGACGAGCCGAAGCACTGAACAGCAGCGCGACGATGACGGGGGCCGGCGGCACGAGCCGCGGGCCCTCGTCCCGTTTCCGGCCGGCTGTCCGGTTCACCGGACGGCCCGGCTCGCGCCGCCGTCGTTCAGGGGGCGTCGAGCAGCGGGCGCAGCGCGGCCACGATCGGCACGTCGGCCGGCAGCCAGTCGACGCTGTCCAGCTCGGCGGCGGAGAGCCAGCGCAGCTCGGCGTGCTCCAGGGCCTCGGGCTCGTCGCCGTGCAGCAGGCGGGCAGCGTAGACGCGCAGCACGGACCGGCCGTGCGCCATCCGTACGTCCCGGCCGACACGCGCGCCGACGGCCACCCGTACGCCCAGCTCCTCGGCACACTCCCGGGCCAGCGCGTCGGTCTCGGCCTCGCCCGGCTCGACCTTTCCGCCCGGGAACTCCCATCGCCCCGCCACCTCGGGGGGCGCGGAGCGCTCGCATGCCAGCACCCGGCCACCCTCGATGATCGCCGCCCCGACGACCACCCTCGGCTCCCGCCGGTCGGCCTGCCCGCTTCCGCTAACCCGTTCGGTCCGCACGGGCCACCAGCGTGCCAGATCAATCGGCGGTTTGGGTAGCTGCGTCGGCCGTCAGGTCAGCAGAACACGGAAGTGTGGGCGTGGACACACCATCTGAGCGGCGAGAGACTAGAGGGCGTCGACTGGGACACGGGATGGCGACGATTTGGCCACAAGCCGGCAACGACGCCTGGGAGGTGCGGTGATGCGCGTGCTGTTCAGCGGCCGGGCGAAGCACGACTACCTCAGCGACGCGCTAGCCCTGCTGTCCGGATGGACGCGCGAGGGCGAACAGATCCGCCGCACGATCGTCCTCGACGACACCCAGCACGCCGCGCTCACCGAGCGGGTGGCGGTGGTCGCCGACGCGCTGCGGCTGCGCCCCGAGATCAGCCGCCGGGCCGACCGTACCCAGATCAGACTCGGGCACGACGACGGCGAGCCACTCACCGAGGGTGAGGTTCTGCTCGCGGCGCGCATCGAGGACGCGGTCCGCGCGGTCACCGAGCCCTGATCGGCTGGCACGCCCCGCCTACCCTCGGGTGCATGTCTGGCCCCACGTACGACCGCAAGGAACAGTTCCAGCAGATCCAGAGCGGGTTGCTGCCCGGTGAGCAGATCATCGCCGTCTACGACGCGGTCGGCACCGGCACCGGCTTCATCGGCCTGACCGACCGGCGGGTGATCATCCAGGACCGCTCCTTCGTCGGCAAGCGGTACGCGATCACCAGCATCCCGTACTCGAAGATCACCAGCGTGAGCGTGGTGAGCAACAAGTCCTGGGGTGGTTCGTTCTTCTCCACCGGGTCCATCGCGGTGCACGTCGGCACGCACACCTACGAGGTCGAGTTCCGGGGCGCGCAGAAGAGCCACCACGTGCACAACGTGATCCTGCACCACATCTCCTGACCCGCCTGGCACAATCGCCGCCATGCGGGGGCTGAGGGCGCGATGGCGGGCCTGGCGGGGCGAGCATCGGCGGGCCGTACGCCTGCTCCGCCGCCTCCTGGTGCTCGCCACCGCCGCCGTGATGCTGCTCGGCGCCGCCACGGTCGCCAGCGCGACCTGGGTCCGCGGCGCCGCCGAGGGCCGCCTGTTCGACGCCGCGGACGTGCCGGAGACAGCGGTGGCCCTGGTGCTGGGCACCAAGGTGGAGCCGGACGGCACGCCGGCGCCGTTCCTCGCCGCCCGGCTGGAGATCGCCCGCCAGTTGTACGCCTCCGGCAAGGTCCAGGTGCTCCTGCTCTCCGGCGACCACATGGACTGGGACTACGACGAGCCGGACGCGATGCGGCGCTGGCTCGTCGAGCGTGGCGTCCCGGCGGAGAAGACGGTGCTGGACCACGCCGGATTCGACACGTACGACTCGTGCGTCCGCGCGCACCGCGTCTTCGGGGTCCGGCGGGCCACAGTGGTCACCCAGTCGTTCCACCTGCCGCGCGCGGTGGCGCTCTGCCGGGACGCCGGCATCGAGGCCGTCGGCGTCGGCGACGACACCGCCCGCCGGTACGCCGACCAGTGGCGGATCAGCTCCACCCGGGAGTACGGCGCGTGCGTGAAGGCCGCCGTGGACGTGCTCACCGGGCGTGACCCGGTGCACCTCGGCCGCCGGGAGACCGGAGTGGACGACGCGCTGCGGGCTTAATCGGGTTGTCTGCTCGGCACGGCTGCTGATCTGCTGAACCCCTCGAAGCCGACCGGAGGGAGCACCGCCATGCCGAACGCTGCGAAGCCCAGCCGACCCGTCGTCACCTCATCCGAATCGAGGCTTCGTCTTGTCGTACCCCATTCCGGCGGAGGTCACTGACCTCTCGCCGCGTCGCGTCCCTTCCGCCCGGCGGGAGGGCGCGTGATGTCCGTCTTCGACGATCCCGGCCTGTTCGGCCGGCTCTGGGCCGCCACCTACGACGGCCCCGGCAATCCCGACCCGGCCCCGGCCGTCGACTTCCTCGCGCCGCTGGCCGAGGGCGGCCCGGTGCTCGAACTGGCTGTGGGCACCGGCCGGGTGGCCCTGCCGCTGGCCGCCCGCGGCCTCGCCGTGGAGGGTGTCGAGGCGTCCCCGGAGATGGTCGCGCACCTGCGCGCCAAGCCGGGCGGCGCGGACATGCCCGTCACCATCGGCGACATGTCGGACGTCCCGGTCGCCGGGCCGTACCGTCTGGTCTTCCTGGTGTTCAACACGCTGTTCAACCTGGTCTCGGAGGAGCGCCAGGCGGCGTGCTTCCGCAACGTCGCCCGGGTGCTCGCGCCCGGCGGGGCGTTCGTCATCGAGACCTTCGTGCCCGACCCGGCGGACTTCGACCGGGACGAGCAGGTCCAGGTGCGGGAGGTGACCGAGGACTCGGCCACCATCCGCCTGCACCGGTACGACCGGGCGGCGCAGACGTTCGTGCGGCAGACCGTCACCTTCGACGCCTCCGGCGTGCACCTGAAGCCGTTCGCCATGCGGTACGCCTGGCCGGAACAGATCGACGAACTGGCGGAGCGGGCCGGGCTGCGGCTCACCGAGCGGTACGCCGACTGGGACCGGACGCCGTTCGAGGCGGACAGCCGCGCGCACATCTCCGTCTACCGGCGGCGGTAGCGCTCACGCCGAGGGGCCGGGCATCACGTCCCGGCCTCTCGGCGCGCGACTACGCTGACGACCGCCGGGCCCGGACAGGAGAGGCCGATGACAGTCTCAGTCGCCGCCATGGACGACTCGCACGCCGGCGCCGTGCTGGAGATCTACCGCCTCGGCATCGCCGAGGGGAACGCCACGTTCGAGACCGAGCCGCCGGACTGGACGCGGTTCACCGCCACACGGCTGCCCGGCCACCGCTGGGTGGCGCTCGACGAGAACGGCGACGTGCTCGGCTGGGTGGCCTGCTCGGCGGTCTCCGACCGCTGCGTCTACGCCGGGGTGGTCGAGCACTCCGTCTACGTGCACCCGAAGGGGCGGGGTCGCGGGGTCGGCCGAGCACTGCTGGACGCGCTGATCGCCTCCACCGAGGCGGCCGGGATCTGGACCATCCAGTCCGGCGTGTTCCCGGAGAACACCGCGAGCCTCGCGCTGCACGCGACGTGCGGCTTCCGCGTCGTCGGCACCCGCGAGCGGGTAGGCCGTCACCACGGCACCTGGCGAGACGTGACCTTGATCGAACGCCGCAGCCCTAGGATCTGACCCCCCTTCCCTCCTCCCGCGCCCTCGCCCCGGTGATCAAGGAGTTTGTGTCCGGTCGGCGCGTTCCGGGTGACGTAAACCCCTTGATCACCGGGTTGGTCAGGTGCCGACCAGGTGGCGGCGTACCAGGGCGTCCCGCTCCAGGATCAGGTCGACCATCTGCCAGAACTCGGCGAGCCGGGGATGGGTCAGGCCCTCCTCGCGGCTGAGCTTGCGGCCGAAGATCGGGCTGTCCCCCGCGACCTCACCACCGTTGACGAGCGTCGCGGCCGGCCCCGGCGAGCCGGCCACCGGCCCGACCCGGCAGCCGAAGGTGACGTGGTCGTCGAAGTCGTCGCGGCCCCAGCTGCCCAGGATCGCGTCGATCCAGACCTCGTGCACGCCGTCGTGGTGGTAGCAGCTCGCGAAGTAGACGGCCGCCGTCGCGTCGTCGGTGCGGATGTGGGCCCAGGTCCGCTCTGCGGCGGTGTCGCAACAGCCGCAGACGAACTCCCGTACCTGGCGCGTACTCTCGTCGATCCTCAGTTCCACGGCGCGAACCCTAGCGAGCCCGCGTGCCGCCGCGCGTACCCGAAGGCACTTGACGGTTCCGGCGCCCAGGTGCGACGGTTAGTTACATGAGTAATGAACCGAAGAACCGGGATGGATGACGGGCGGCCGATCTTCGTCCAGATCGCGGAGCTGATCGAAAACTCGATCATCGACGGGACGCTCGCGGAGGAGACCCAGGTGCCGTCGACGAACGAGCTGGCGGCGTTCCACCGGATCAACGCGGCGACCGCCGCCAAGGGGATCAACCGCCTGGTCGATGACGGGATTCTCTACAAACGCAGGGGGATCGGAATGTTCGTGGCAACGGGGGCCGTCGAAACACTCCGGGAACGCCGCCGGCGCGAGTTCTCCGACCAGTACGTGCGGCCCCTCATCGAGGAGGCACGCAAGTTGGGCATCGGCACCGAGGAGCTGAAGAAGCTCATCGAGACAGGGGAGGAACAGCGATGAGCGTCGTGGCGGCAGCCGGCCTCACGAAGCGGTTCGGTGAGGTGACCGCTCTCGACGACGTCACCTTCACGTTGACGGGCAACAAGATCTACGGCCTCCTCGGACGCAACGGCGCCGGCAAGACGACGCTGATGCAGCTGATCACCGGCCAGAACAACGGCATCAGCGGGGACCTCACGCTCTTCGGCGAGCGCCCGTACGAGAACGAGCGGGCACTGTCGCGGGTGGTCTTCATCAAGGAGAGCCAGACGTACCCCACGACCTACCAGGTCCGGCACGTCCTGAGCCTGGCCAGGCGGCTGTTCCCCAACTGGGACGAGGACTTCGCGCAGTCCCTCGTGGACGACTTCGACCTGCCGCGCAAGCGCAACGTGCGCAAGCTGTCCCGCGGCATGCTGTCCGCGCTGGGCGTGACGATCGGACTGGCCGCACGGGCGCCGCTGACCTTCTTCGACGAGCCGTACCTCGGTCTCGACGCGGTCGCCCGGCAGCTCTTCTACGACCGGCTCCTCGCCGACTACGCCGAGAATCCGCGCACTGTCGTGCTCTCCACACACCTCATCGACGAGGTGGCCGACCTGATCGAGCACGTGCTGCTGCTCGACCGCGGCAAGCTGCTGCTCGACGCGCCCAGCGACGAGTTGCGCGGCGAGGTGATGGAGGCGTCCGGCCCGGCCGGGGCGGTGGACGAGTTCGCCGCCGCACACCGGGTGCTGCACCGCGGGCAGCTCGGCGGCGCGGTCCGCGCGTCGCTGCGCGGGTCGTTCGACAACGCCGAACGGATGCGCGCCAGGAAGCTCGGCATCGACCTGGCACCGTTGTCGCTCCAGCAGGCCGTGGTGCGCCTGACGACGGAAAGGACGAACACCCGATGACCCGCATCCTCGACGTCGCCCGGATGCACACCATCGCCCGGGTCGGCCAGCTGGACTGGCCGTGGGGCATCATGGCCATCTCGCTCGGCGTCAACCTGCTGATCTTCGCCTCGGTCGACGAGGCGGCGCCGGGCAAGAACACCACAGGCGGTCTGCTCAGCCTCTACATCGTCTGCGCGATCATCGCCGCCGCCTCGATCAGCCAGGTGTTCCCGTTCGCGCTCGGCATGGGCGTCACCCGGCGCACCTTCTACCTCGCCACAGTGCTCGTCAACGTGGTGCAGGCGGTCGTCTACGGCGTCCTGCTCTACCTGCTCAACCTGATCGAGGGCGCCACCGGCGGCTTCGGGATCGAGCTCCGGTTCTTCCGGATCCCGTACATCGACGTCGACAACGGGCTGTTGCAGATCGCCGTCTACGCGGTGCCGTTCCTGTTCCTGAACTTCCTCTCCGTCTTCGTATCCGTCTGGTACGTCCGGTTCGGCATGAACGGCCTGCTCGGCGCCGGTGCGGCGCTGATCCTGGTGACCGGCCTGCTCGTCGCGTTGATCACCTGGCAGGGCTGGTTCGGCGCCATCTGGCAGTGGCTGAGCAGCCAGCACCAGATCAGCCTGCTGGTGGGATGGCCCGCCCTGGTGGCGGCGGCGGCCGCGCTCGGGGGTATGGCGGCCATCCGCCGGGCCAACGCCTGACGGTTACGCACACGGCGACCGCCGGTCCGCAGGACGCGGGCCGGCGGTCGTTTGCGCATCGGTTGTCGACCTGCACTGGTGGAGCGTCACCTCAGCGCCTGGTCTCGTACCTCGTCAGGAGCACACCGGCCGGGAACGTCCGGGTCTCCACCAGGGCCAGGTTCACCCAGTTGTCCAGGGCCGTGAAGAACGGCTTGCCGTCACCCACCAGAACCGGGTGGGTGACGAGCACGTACTCGTCGATCAGCCCGCCCCGCATGGCCGCAGCGGCGAGTGTGGCGCCGCCGATGTCCATCGGACCGCCGTCCTCGGCCTTGAGCCGGGTGATCTCGGTGACCGCGTCGCCGGTGACCAGGCGGGTGTTCCAGTCGACCGGCCTGGTCGTCGAGGAGAACACCACCTTCGGCATGTCCCGCCAGCGGCCGGCGAACTCGACCTGGGCCGGTGTGACGCCCGGCTGCTGGTCGGCGGTCGGCCAGTGGGAGCTCATCGCCTCCCACAGTCGCCGCCCGTAGAGCGCCGTGCCTGTCGCCCCCACCCGGTCGGACCACCACTGGAACAACTCGTCGCTCGGCGCACCCCAGCCGAGGTCGTCGCCGGGCGCGGCGACGTAGCCGTCCAGGCTCACGTTCATGCCGAAGGTCAGTTTGCGCATCGTGCCAGCCTCCCGTGGGTCGGTACTCGGCGTACAGACCAGCACGGCGCCGGGAAGACATCGGTCAGGCCACACCGAGGGCCGGCCCACGGGTGTTCCCGCGTCCGGGTGCGGGACCATGACCCCGTGGACGAGGAGACTGCGGGAGCGCCGTCGCGGTGCATCGCCGGCACTGCTGTGGTGGCCGGGTAATTCCGATGACGGCCTTCGGGCGGGCAGCAAGGATGGTGCGTCGAGGGGGTGCGACCACGAAATGCCTCTTACGGACGGCAGGGACCAACAGCATCGACCCGTCGCCCTGGTGACCGGTGCCGGCCGCAGCGCCGGCATCGCTGCATCGGTGGTGGTGACGCTGGCTCGGACCGGCTGGGATGTCGGCTTCACCTACTGGACCCCGTACGACGAGCGGATGCCCTGGGGAGCCGATCCCGAGGCCATGACGCAGCTCAGCGGCCAGGCCGCCGAGCATGGGGCAAGAACTGTCGCAGTCGAGGCGAACCTCGCTGATCCTCACACCACGGCTGACATCTTCGAGGCCGTGGAGCGAGAGCTGGGCTCGGTCGGCGCGCTCGTCCTCGCCCACTGCGAGAGCGTGAAATCAGGCCTGCTCGACACCAGCATCGAGAGCTTCGACCGTCACTTCGCGGTCAACACCCGGGCGAGCTGGCTCCTGATCCGCGAGTACGCCCGACGGTTCCGAGGGTCACATGGCACGGGACGCATCGTCAGCCTCACCAGTGACGCTACCGTCGGCAACCTTCCCTACGGAGCCAGCAAAGGCGCTCTCGATCGGATCACCCTGGCCGCTGCTCAAGAACTGGCCCACCTCGGCGTGACCGCCAAGCCGCTCGGTCGCCTCGGACGCCCGCGGGATTGTGCGAACCTCGTCGCGTTCCTGTGCTCACCCGACGGGGGCTGGATCAACGGCCAACTGTTACGCAGCGACGGCGGCATCTCCTGACCTGTGACAACAGACCGAACTCAGACGTTGAAGCGGAACTCCACCACGTCGCCGTCCTGCATGACGTACTCCTTGCCCTCGATCCGGACCTTGCCGGCGGCCTTGGCCGCCGCCATCGATCCGGCCTCGACCAGGTCGTTGTAGGAGACCACCTCGGCCTTGATGAAGCCGCGCTGGAAGTCGCTGTGGATCACCCCGGCGGCCTCCGGCGCGGTCGCGCCGACCGGGACGGTCCAGGCCCGCGCCTCCTTGGGGCCGGCCGTCAGGTACGTCTGGAGCCCGAGCGTCCGGAAGCCCACCCGGACGAGCTGGTTCAGGCCGGGCTCGGACTGCCCGATCGACTCCAGCAGCTCGCGGGCCTCGTCCTCGGGCAGGTCCACCAGCTCGGACTCGATCTTGGCGTCCATGAAGATCGCCTCGGCGGGGGCGACCAGGCCGCGCAGCTCGTCGAGGAACTCGTCGTTGCCCAGCTCGGCCTCGTCGACGTTGAAGACGTAGAGGAACGGCTTGGTGGTGAGCAGATGCAGCTCACGCAGGTGTTCCAGCTCGACCTTCGCGGCGGCGGCGCCCGCGTACAGCGTCACGCCGTTGTCGAGGACCTCGACCGCCTTCTTCGCTGCCTCGACCGCGGCGGCCCGGTCCTTGCGGAGCTTGGCCTCCTTCTCCAGCCGGGGAAGCGCCTTCTCCAGCGTCTGGATGTCCGCGAGGATCAGCTCGGTGTTGATCGTCTCGATGTCGTCGGCCGGGGAGACCTTGCCGTCGACGTGCACCACGTTCGGGTCGGAGAAGGCGCGCACCACCTGGCAGATCGCCGAGGCGTCCCGGATGTTGGCGAGGAACGCGTTGCCCCGGCCCTGCCCCTTGGAGGCACCCCGGACCAGGCCGGCGATGTCGACGAACGAGACCGGCGCCGGCAGCACCTTCTGCGAGGAGAAGATCTCGGCCAGCTTGGCCAGCCGCTCGTCGGGCAGCCCGACCACGCCGACGTTCGGCTCGATGGTGGCGAACGGGTAGTTCGCGGCGAGCACGTCGTTCTTGGTCAGCGCGTTGAACAGGGTGCTCTTGCCCACGTTGGGCAGGCCGACGATGCCGATGGTGAGACTCACGACGAACCAGCTTACGCGCTTCGCCGGCCGCGCCGGGCAGGCAGGTCCGCGAAGCCTGTCACTCCGGCTCGGCGGACAGCAGGCGCGGCTCGATCCGGGTCTCCCGGGCGGTGCCGTCCTCGGCGCGGACCAGCTCGTACGCGGCCACGCCGGGACGGTCCGCCACCGCCTCGGCCAGCCGGGTGGCCCGGTAGATCAGCCCCACGCCGTCGTCGGTGCAGTGGCTCGCCGGCAGCGTGCCGTCGGCGACCAGCCGGTGCATCAGCGGGCGGCGCTGCTCCTCGCTGTCGTAGTGCACGCCGTTGCCGTACGGGAGCCAGCCCAGCCCTTCGGTGAAGGGCCGCAGCGTCGGACCGTAGCTGTCGGTGGCGCCGCCGGTGTGCCAGCAGATCGAGCCGGCGGAGACCCCGCCGAGCACCACTCCGGCCTGCCAGCACTCGTGCAGGATCTCCGGCAGGCCGTGCACCCGCCAGACCGCGCAGAGGTTCGCCACGCTGCCGCCGCCGACCCAGATGACGTCCTGCGCGAGCAGGTGCGCCCGGATGTCCTCGACGTTGGGCATCGGGTAGAGCGCCAGGTGGGAGGCGCGGAACCGGGTGCCGGCGAAGGCGCCGTAGAAGACGGTGAACCCGGTCGGCTGGTCGCCGGTGGCCTGGCCGAGGTAGCAGACGCGGGGCGCGTCACCGGCCCCGGCAAGTTCGGCCATCAGGTCGAACAGGGCGCTGGGCCGCGCGTCCCAGGGGCCACGGCGACGGCTGGCGAAACCCATGCTGGTGGCGACGATCGTCGGTTCGGTGGCGGGCATGGGCGTCCTTCCGGGCGGTGACGGTGCCGATCATTGTGCCGGATCCGCGGGCCCGGCCTCGGCCGCCGCGAGCAACGCGCGCAGCAGGTCGGCCAGCCGGTCCTGGTCGGCGGGCGGAAGCGCGTCGAGGATCCGCCGCTGCACCGCGAGCCCGGCCTCGGCCGACTCCTCCACCACCCGGCGGCCGGTGTCGGTGAGCGTGACCCGCAGCGCCCGCCGGTCGGCCGGGTCCGGGGAGCGCCGCACCAGGCCCGCCCGTTCGAGGCGATCGAGCCGCCCGGTCATGCCGCCGGAGGTGAGCATCAGCGAGGCGGCGAGCGCCTTCGGCGCCAGCGTGTACGGCGAGCCGGAGCGCCGCAGCGCGGCCAGCACGTCGAACTCGCCCCGGCCGATGCCCCAGCCCGCGTACACCTTCTCCTGGCCGTCGCCGACCAGCCGGGCCAGCCGGTAGATGCGGCCGAACACGGCCATCGGCTCGGGCCGCATACCTGGTCGTTCCCGCCGCCACTGCTCGACGATCGCGTCCACCTCGTCGCCTGTCACGGCTGCCGATTGTGCCGCACGTCCCACTTCCCCTTTTCGCTCGGGCCTGATTAGCTTAGCGCTAAGATACTTAGAGCCGAGAGAGGCCGACATGAACCGCCGCTGGACCGACGTCGCGCTCACCGCCGCCGCCCCGATCACCTGGGGGACCACCTACCTGGTCACCGCCGAACTCCTTCCCCCGGACCGGCCGCTCTGGGCCGGGGCGATCCGCGCCCTCCCGGCCGGTCTGCTGCTGCTCGCCCTGACCCGCCGACGACCACGCGGTCTCTGGTGGGGGCGAGCCGCAGTGCTCGGCGCGCTGAACATCGGGGTGTTCTTCCCGCTGCTGTTCCTCGCCGCGTACCGGCTGCCCGGCGGCACCGCCGCCGTCCTCGGCGCCGCGCAGCCACTGCTGGTGGCGGTGCTGACAGTCGCGCTGCTCCGTGACCGCCCCACCCGGCCGGCGCTGGTCGCCGCCGCGGTCGCCCCGCTCGGCGTCGCCCTCGTGGTGCTGCGCCCAGGTGCCGGCCTCGACCCGCTCGGCGTCACCGCCGGACTGGCCGGCGCCGTGGCGATGGCCGCCGGACTTGTGCTTACCCGCCGCTGGGGCCGGCCGCCCGGAACGGGCGTCCTCGCCGCGACGAGCTGGCAGCTCGTCGCCGGTGGCCTGATGATCGTGCCGGTCGCCGCCGCCGTCGAGGGCGCGCCGCCCGTGCCCGACGGGCCGGCCCTTCTCGGGTACGCGTGGCTCGGGCTGGCCGGCACCGCGCTGGCGTACGTGCTGTGGTTCCGGGGCGCGGCGCGACTGCCGGTGTCCCGCGTGTCGGTGCTCGGCGCGCTGAGCCCGCTCACCGCGGCGGCACTCGGCTGGGTGGTGCTCGGTGAGGCGCTGGACCCGGTCCAGCTCACCGGTTTCGCGGTGGCCGTGGCGGCGATGGTGCTCGCGCAGATGCCGGGTCGATCGCCGCGCCCGCAGCCGGGCGGCGGCGCGGACAGCCCGACGACGACGCCGGCCGACCTTCGGGCAGGCGGCGGGACGGCGGCGCGGTGGCGGCGCGGTCAGCCGGCCCGCAGCCGACGCCAGTCTTCCGGCCACGCCTCGGCGGTGACGCCCTCGGGCAGCACACCGGCCGGCAACTGCGCCGCGGCCGCGAGCGGCAGCGTGAACCGGTGCGCGGCGGCGGGACCGGCCGCGTACGACCGGTCGAGCAGCCACCGCACCTCGTCGGCGGTCCAGCCCAGGCCGGAGCGCGCGGCGATCTCGCGGACCAGCCGCAGGCCGACCCGGGTGTCGTCGTCGTAGAAGCGCATGCACCAGTGGTGGGCCCACATGCCGAGCGCGCGCAGCCCGTCCGGGTCGAGGGAGCCGGCCAGCCGCCCGCAGGCGGTGTTCGCGAAGGGGCGACCGGGGTCACCGGCCCGATCACGCTCGATCGCGCCGTACGCGGCCGGCGCCACCACCCGCATCCGCTCGTAGAAGCCCTCCACCACCGCGGCGTCCAACGGTGCTCGCCCCGATCGCATCAGCGGACACCCCGCCCGGCCACGCTCGCCATGCCCCGCACCTCTTCTTGAGTTGGTGGCGGGACGCTACCGACCACTTACGACACTTTCTCGGGTCCGCCGGTCATGATCCACGCCACCTCGCCGATGTGGCGGTGTCCCGGGGCTCGGGATACCGCCACTTCCCCGGGCGGGCGCGACTGCCGCACGTCATGTCTGAATCCCGCCAGCCGAGCGTCGGAGCTGCGAGGCAGGATCGTGGCATGGAACTGGACTTCGAGCGGTGCTACCGAGCCGTCGACAGCCGCGACCCGCGGTTCGACGGCTGGTTCTACACCGGCGTGACGTCGACCGGGATCTACTGCCGGCCGTCCTGTCCGGCGATGACGCCCAAGCGGCAGAACGTCCGGTTCTTCCCGTCCGCCGCCGCCGCGCAGGGGGCCGGGCTGCGGGCGTGCCGCCGGTGCCGGCCGGACGCGGCACCGGGCTCGCCCCAGTGGGACGTCCGGGCCGACCTGGTCGGTCGCGCCATGCGGCTGATCGCCGACGGCGTGGTGGACCGGGACGGGGTGCCCGGGCTGGCCACCCGGCTGGGCTACACCGAGCGGCACCTGCACCGGATGCTCCGGGCCGAGCTGGGCGCCGGCCCGCTGGCGCTGGCCCGGGCCCAGCGCGCACAGACCGCCCGGATCCTGATCGAGACCACCGGCCTCGGCCTGGCCGAGGTGGCCTTCGCCGCCGGGTTCGGCAGCGTCCGGCAGTTCAACGACACGGTCCGCGAGGTCTACGGCGGCACGCCGTCCGAGCTGCGGGCCGGCCGACGTGGCCCGGCGGCGACCACCGGGGCGGGCACGCTCTCGCTACGGCTGGCGTACCGGCCCCCGCTGCACGCGGGCGCGCTGCTGGACTTCCTCGCGCTGCGCGCGCTACCCGGCGTCGAGGTGGTCCGCGACGGCACCTACCACCGAGGGCTGCGACTGCCGCACGGGCCCGCCACGGTGGCGCTGGCCCCTGCCGACGGCCACATCGACGCGACGCTGCGGCTGGCCGACATGCGTGACCTGGCCCCCGCGGTGGCCCGCTGCCGCCGTCTGCTCGACCTGGACGCCGACCCGGTAGCGGTGGACGCCACACTGGCCGCCGACCCGGCGCTGGCCCCGGCCGTCGCGGCCGAGCCCGGCGTCCGGCTGCCGCACGCGGTCGACGGTTTCGAGCTGGCCGTCCGCGCCGTCGCCACCCAGCAGGTCTCGCTGGCCTCGGCGCGGACCACGCTCACCCGCCTGCTCTCCGCCACCCGGGCAGCGAGCGGGGCGGGTGCCGACGACCCGGCGGACGGCCTGGTGGCGTTCCCCGGTCCGGCGGAGGTGCTCGCGGCACCGGACACGGCGTTCCGGATGCCGGCGGCCCGCCGGGAGACGCTCCGTGCGCTGGCCCGCGCGGTCGCCGACGGCGAACTCGACCTGGAACCCGGAGGCGACCGGGAGGAGGCGGTCCGGCTCCTGGCCGCGGTGCCCGGTATCGGCCCGTGGACCACCGGCTACCTGGCCATGCGCGCACTCGGCGACCCGGATGTCGCGCTCACCACCGACCTGGGCGTACGCCGTGGCGCAGCGGCGCTCGGCCTGTCCGACGACCCGAAGACCCTGTCCGCGTACGCCGACCGCTGGCGCCCCTGGCGGTCGTACGCGACCATCCGACTCTGGAGAGCAGCATGAGCACTGTGGACAGCACCGTCATCGACACCCCCGCCGGCCCGTTGAGCGTGCTCGCCGGCCCGACCGGGGCGGTACGCGCGGCGGGCTTCACCGCCGACCCGGCGGCCCTGCTGCCGTTGATCCACCCGAGCCTGCGCGGCGAGCTGCGGGAACGGGCCGACCTCGGTCCGGTGACCGCCGCCGTGCGGGCCTACCTGGACGGTGAACTCACCGCGATCGACGCGGTAGCGGTGGAGCAGCACACCGGCGGCGCATTCCTGACGCACGCCTGGCAGGTGCTGCGCGACGTGAAGCCCGGCGACCCGGTCACCTACACCGGCTTCGCCGCGCTGGCCGGGCGACCGGCGGCGATCCGGGCCGCCGCGGCGGCCTGCGCACGCAACGCCGCCGCGCTGTTCGTGCCCTGCCACCGGGTGCTGCGCACCGACGGCTCGCTCGGCGGATACCGCTGGGGCCTGGACGTGAAGAAGTGGCTTCTCGGGCATGAGGGACGGGTGACGGCTAGCTGACAGCCGGACTGTCACCCCCGGCGGCTACCGTCGGGTAGTGCCCGCGTCCAGCGACGGCAACCCCGCGGCGCATTCCGGCGCCCGGTCCCAGCCGCTGCGCAACCTCTGGCGGCTGCGGCCCTACCTGCGCCCGTACGCGACGGAGTTCGCCTGGCTGCTGGTCGCGGCGCTTGCCGCCACCGCGGCGAGCCTGGCCGTTCCGCTCGTGGTGCAGCGGGTGGTCGACGGGCCGGTGGCCCGGCACGACGAGGCCGGGCTGCTCCGGCTCGGCGCCCTCGCGCTGCTGCTCGGCGTGGCCGAGGCGGTCCTCATCTTCATCCGCCGCTGGACGCAGTCGTCGTCCTCGGTGGGCATGGAGGCCGCCATCCGCGCCGACATCTACGCCCACCTGCAACGGCTTCCGGCCGGCTTCCACGACCGCTGGCAGTCCGGCCAGTTGTTGTCCCGGATCACCAGCGACCTCTCGGTGATCCGGCGGTTCCTCTCCTTCGGGCTGCTGTTCCTGGTCCTCAACCTGGTCACCTACGCGGCGGTGGTGGCGCTGCTGATCCGGCTGCACCAGTGGCTGGGGCTGCTGGTCGCGGCGAGCGCCGTACCGCTGTTCCTGATCAGCCGCCGCTTCGCGCGCCACTACCACGCGGCGTCCCGGCGCATGCAGGACCAGCAGGGCGACGTCGCCACGCTGGTCGAGGAGACCGCGCTGGGGTTGCGCACCATGCGGGCGTACGGGCGTGGGCCGGAACTGGCGGCCCGGTTCGCCGTCGGCGCGCGCCGGCTGCACGACACCGGGATCGGCAAGGCCCGGCTGCTGGCCCGTACCTCCGCGTTGTTCGATCTGGTGCCCAACCTGACCCTCGGCGCGGTCCTGGTGGCCGGCGCCGCGGCGGTCGCCGACGGCGCGCTGTCCATCGGGGAGCTGGTCGCGTTCGTCAGTCTCCAGCTCATGCTGATCTGGCCGGTGCAGTCGCTGGGCTGGATCATCGCCAACGGCCAGGAGGCCGCGACCGCCGCCGACCGGATCCAGGAGGTCCTGGACACGCCGCCGACCATCGTGGACGCACCGCACGCCCGGCCGCTCGACCGGGGCGAGGTGCGCGGCCGGCTCCGCTTCGAGGGGGTCGGCTTCCGCTACCCCGGCACGTCCGCGCCGGTGCTGCGCGATCTGGACCTGACAGTGGAGCCGGGCGAGACGATGGCGCTCGTCGGCGCCACCGGCTGCGGCAAGAGCACGCTGCTGTCGCTCGTCCCCCGGCTGCACGAGGTCACCCGCGGCCGGATCACGCTCGACGGGTACGACGTGCGTGACCTGCGGCTGGAGTCGTTGCGGCGGCTGGTCGCCGTCGCGTTCGAGGAGCCGACGCTGTTCTCCATGTCGGTCTGGGAGAACCTCACACTGGGCCGCCCGGACGCGAGCGAGGACGAGGTCCGGGCCGCGCTGACGCTGGCCCAGGCGGAGTTCGCGTACGAGCTGCCCTGGGGGCTTTCGACCCGGGTCGGTGAGCAGGGGCTGTCGCTGTCCGGCGGGCAGCGGCAGCGTCTCGCGCTGGCGCGTGCGGTGCTCGGCCGGCCCGCGGTGCTGGTGCTCGACGACCCGCTCTCCGCACTCGACGTGCACACCGAGGCGCTCGTCGAGGCGGCCCTGCGCCGCGTGCTGCGGGACACCGCCACCACGACCCTGCTGGTGGCGCACCGCCCCTCGACCGTGGCACTGGCGGACCGGGTGGCGTTGCTCGACGACGGCCGGATCGTCGCCGTCGGCACCCACTCGGAGCTGCTGGCCCGCGTACCCGCCTACCGGGCGGTGCTGTCCGCCGAGCCGGAGCGCCGGAGCGACGGCGTCGGCCTGGTGCGCTCGTGACCGGCCGCGCGCCGCGGGTGCCCCGGCCCCGCGACGCGCCGAACGGTAACGGGACGACCGGCGCGCGCCACGGCGACGGTGAAGACCTGTCCCGCTGGCGAGGGCGGGCCACCGATCCGGACGCCGACCGCAGCCGGGCCGAGGACTCGTCCCCGGAGGCGGTGACCCGGCTGCGTGCCCGCAGCCGGCTGCTGCTGCGCCGGCTGCTGCGCCCGCACCGGCGGGCCCTCGGGCTGGCGGTGGCGTTGCTGCTGGCCCAGAACGCCGCCGCGATGTCCGGGCCGTACCTGGTCATGCTCGGCATCGACAGGGGTATCGAGCCGCTGCGGGCCGGCGATCCCGGCCCGCTGATCGCTGTCGCCGCCGCGTTCGTGGTCGCCACCGCTGTCGAGTACGCGGCCCGGCGCGCGTTCCTCACCCTCGCCGCCCGGATCGGCCAGGCCGTCCTGCTGGACCTGCGCCGCCGGGTGTACGGGCACTTCCTCCGCCTCGACGTCGGGTTCCACGAGCGCTACACGTCCGGGCGGATGGTGTCCCGGCTGACCAGCGACCTGGAGTCGATCGCCGAGCTGGTCGACGGCGGCATCGACAAGCTGGTGATGGCCGGGCTCTCAGTGCTGTCGGTGGCGGGCATCCTGCTCTGGCTGGACCTGCCACTGGCGGCGGTGACGCTGCTCGCGTTCCCGTTCCTGTTCGTGCTGTCGCGCTGGTTCGCCCGCGCTTCGGCCGGGGCGTACCGGCGCACCCGGGAGGCGGTGGCGCTGGTCATCGTGCACTTCGTCGAGTCGCTGCGCGGCATCCGGGCCGTCCAGGCGTACCGGCGGGAGGATCGCAACGACCGCATCTTCGCCACTGTGAACGACGACTACCGGCGCTCCAGCCTGCGCGCGTTCCGGCTGATCGCGATCTACTCGCCGGGCATCCGGTTGATCGGCAACCTGACCGCTGCGGTGGTGCTCGGGTACGGCGGCTGGCGGGTGCTGGGCGGCGGCGTGGAGGTGGGCGTGCTCGCCGCGTTCCTGCTCTACCTGCGCCGGTTCTTCGAGCCGATGGAGGAGCTGAGCCAGTTCTACAACTCGCTCCAGTCGGCGACCGCCGCGCTGGAGAAGCTGGCCGGCGTGCTGGACGAGCGCCCGGCGGTGGCCGAACCGGCGCGGCCGGTGCCGCTGCCCGCCGGGCCGCCGCGCGGGGCCGTCACCTTCCGCGCCGTCGACTTCGGCTACCGCCGCCGGGCGCCGATCCTGTCCGGCCTGGACCTGACCGTGCCGCCCGGGCAGACAGTGGCGTTGATCGGGCCGACCGGCGCCGGGAAGTCCACTGTCGCGAAGCTGGTGGCCCGCTTCCACGACCCGGATGCGGGCGTGATCCGGCTGGACGGGGTGGACCTGCGCGACCTCGCAGACGCCGAGCTGCGCCGGGCGGTGGTGCTGGTGACCCAGGAGACGCACCTGTTCAGCGGTTCCGTGGCCGACAACATCAGGTTCGGCCGCCCCGACGCCGACGACGAGGCGGTGGTCGCGGCCGCGCGGGCGATCGGCGCACACGACTTCATCGCCGCGCTGCCCGACGGGTACGCCACCGACGTGCACCGGCGCGGCGGTCGGCTCTCCGCCGGGCAGCGGCAGCTCGTCGCGTTCGCCCGGGCGTTCCTCGCCGATCCCCGGGTGCTGATCCTCGACGAGGCGACCTCGTCGCTCGACGTGCCGACCGAGCGGCTGGTGCAGCGGGCCCTGCACAGCGTGCTGCGCGACCGTACCGCCCTGGTGATCGCCCACCGGCTCTCCACGGTGGAGACAGCGGACCGGGTGCTGGTGCTCGACGACGGCCGGATCGTGGAGGACGGCCCGCCGGCCGAGCTGATCGCCGCCGACGGCCGCTACGCCGCCCTGCACCGCCAGTGGCGCGACTCCCTCCTCTAGCCCCTCTCCCCTCCACCCTTCGTCGATCTTGCACTTGCGGCCCGAGGGATGCCCGATCAGTGGCTTGTGCCGGGGCGGCAAGTGCAAGATCGACGAGGACGCGCGGGGTGGGGAAAGTCGTGGAGTGCGGCGGGGTGGCTGCCTACCATCGGCTGATGACCGACACGACGATCAGCCCTCGCGGCGGCGTCCCCGAGCGTCCGAGCCTGGACGGCCTCGAGGAGACCTGGGCCCGCCGCTGGCAGGAGGACGGCACGTACGCGTTCGACCGCACGAAGGAGCGGTCGGACGTATACGCGATCGACACTCCCCCGCCGACCGTGTCGGGCGAGCTGCACATGGGTCACGTCTTCTCGTACACGCACACCGACACGGTGGCCCGGTTCCAGCGGATGCGCGGGCGCACCGTCTTCTACCCGATGGGCTGGGACGACAACGGGCTGCCCACCGAACGCCGGGTGCAGAACGTGTACGGCGTGCGTCCCGACCCGTCGTTGCCGTACGACAAGGACTGGCGCCCGCCGGCCGCACCGGTGGACGACGCGGCCCGGAAGAACCCGACAGCGATCTCCCGGCGCAACTTCATCGAGCTGTGCGAGCTGCTCACTGTGGAGGACGAGAAGGCGTTCGAGGCGCTGTGGCGGCGGCTCGGGCTGTCGGTGGACTGGTCGCTGACGTACACCACGATCGGGTCGGCGGCCCGCGCGGCGAGCCAGCGCGCGTTCCTGCGCAACCTGGCGCGGGGCGAGGCGTACCAGGCCGAGGCGCCGACTCTGTGGGACGTCGGGTACGGCACCGCCGTCGCGCAGGCGGAACTGGAGGACCGGGAGCGGCCCGGCGCGTACCACCGGCTGCGGTTCACCGGGCCGGACGGCCGCGAGGTGCTGATCGACACCACCCGGCCGGAGCTGCTGCCGGCGTGCGTGGCGCTCGTCTGCCACCCCGACGACGAGCGGTACGCGAACCTGGTCGGCGCGGCTGCGCGTACCCCTGTGTTCGGGGTCGAGGTGCCGGTGCGCGCGCACCCGCTGGCGGACCCGGCCAAGGGCACGGGCATCGCGATGGTCTGCACGTTCGGTGACCTGACCGACGTGACCTGGTGGCGGGAACTGCGGCTGGACACCCGCGTGGTGATCGGCCGGGACGGACGCCTGCTGCCGGAGCCGCCGGCCGGCGTGCCGGCGGAGCCCTACGCGGCACTGGCCGGGCAGACCGTGAACGGCGCCCGGCGGACGCTCGTGGAGCTGCTCGCCGACGCGGGCGACCTGGTCGGCGAGCCGCGGCCGATCACCCACCCGGTGAAGTTCTACGAGCGCGGCGACCGGCCGCTGGAGATCGTCTCGACCCGGCAGTGGTATCTGCGCAACGGCGGCCGGGACGCCGGCCTGCGCGAGGAGCTGCTGGCCCGGGGGCGGGAACTGCGCTGGGTGCCGGAGCACATGCGGCACCGCTACGAGCACTGGGTGGGCGGTCTCACCGGTGACTGGCTGGTCAGCCGGCAGCGGTTCTTCGGCGTGCCGGTGCCGGTGTGGTACCGGCTCGACGACGCTGGCGAGCCGGACTGGTCCCACCCTCTCACACCGGACGAGGCGATGCTCCCGATCGATCCGACGAGCGAGCCGCCGCCCGGATACGAGGAGACGCAGCGCGGCGAGCCGGGCGGTTTCACAGGCGACCCGGACGTGCTGGACACCTGGGCCACCTCGTCGCTGACCCCGCAGATCGTCGGCGGCTGGGAGACCGACCCGGACCTGTTCGCCCGGGTCTTCCCGATGGACCTGCGCCCGCAGGGGCACGACATCATCCGGACCTGGCTGTTCGCCACTGTGGCCCGGTCCCACCTGGAACACGGCGCGCTGCCGTGGCACACAGCTGTGCTCTCCGGCTGGATCCTCGACCCGGACCGCAAGAAGATGTCGAAGTCCAAGGGCAACGTGGTCACGCCGATGGCGCTGCTGGAGCGCAACGGGTCCGACGCGGTCCGCTACTGGGCCGCCAACGGCAAGCCGGGCATGGACCTCGCCTTCGACCCGGCCCAGGTCAAGGTGGGCCGCCGGCTGGCCACCAAGCTGCTCAACGCGTCGCGGTTCGCGCTCGGGCTGGGCGCCGCCGACGCGCTGCGGGCCGCGGCGACCCAACCGCTGGACACCGCGATGCTCGCCGAACTGTCCGGCGTGGTCGCGACCGCGACCACCGCCTTCGACGGGTACGACCACACGGCCGCCCTGATGGCCACCGAGGCGTTCTTCTGGCGGTTCTGCGACGACTACATCGAGTTGGTGAAGGAGCGCGCCTACGGCACCGGGCCGGCCGCCGACTCGGCCCGGGCGGCGCTGGCGACCGCGCTGTCGGTGCAGTTGCGCCTGTTCGCGCCGGTGCTGCCGTTCGTGACCGAGGAGGTCTGGTCGTGGTGGCGGTACGGGTCGGTGCACCGCTCACCGTGGCCGACCACGTACGAGGTGGGCCGCGCCATGGAGGCGCCGGGTGACCCGGAGCTGCTGCGGCTGGCCGCTGACGCGCTGGGTCAGGTGCGCCGCGCCAAGTCGGAACGGAAGCTGTCGATGAAGGCGGACGTGCCGCTGGCCGAGGCGCTCGGACCGGCGGCGGTGCTCGACCAGCTCGGGACCGTCGCCGACGACCTGCGCGCGGCGGGCCGGATCGCGAAGCTGGACCTGCTGCCGGACCGCACCACGGAACTGGTCATCGCCTGCGCGTTCTGAACCGCCGCACGGCGGCCGGATGTAAGGAAGGGCCCCTTCTTAACGCCTGGCGTTGTAGAAGGGGCCCTTCTTAACTCCCCGGAGGCCGACCGGGCCGGCCCCTCGGCGGTGCATGCCTCACTCGGCCGCGCAGGCCGCCTTGAGCTTGTCCCGGGCGGTGGTCAGATCCGCCTTGCTCGGCGCCTTGCCCGGCGCCTTGGCCCAGGTGTCGGCGAGGTCGGTCATGGCGGTGGCGACCCCCTTCACCGCGGCGTTCACCTCGTCGCTGCTGGTGAAGGCGTGCGTGTAGAGCGTGGCCGCGCCCGCCGAGTACTGGGCGCTGACCGCCGAGTGGCCGGCCGGCGGGCCGATCTTCTCCGCCTCGGCCACCTCCTTCAGGGCGGCCGTGATGTCCTTCTCCGCCGTCGCGCAGGTCTTCCGGGTGGCCTCGTCGAGGCCCGCCGGCGCCGGGGTCACCGGCGGCACGGAGGTGGCGGCGGGGGCGGAGGGCGCCGCCGGCCCGGCCGAGGGCTTGTCGTCATCGCAGCCGGACATGACGATCATCGCGACCGCGGCCGGAGCCAGCAGGGCGAGGCGAGCTGAACGCAAGGTGTTCTCCCCGTGTCGGTGTGCGTAGCCGCCGCAAACTAACAGACCGGACACGGCAGGGCAGAACCCGTTTTCCGGCGCTCGTGCCGGAAAACGGGTTCCGTCCCGGGGTTCAGCTCGTCTCGCCGGCCACGCTGAACGAGCGCAGGCGGTCGATCGCCAGCACTGTGAACCCGACCGCCACCAGGGCGGTGAGCACCGCCGCGACCGGCACCGAGACGGTGGTGCCGAGCAGCGGTGTCGGCGCCATCCGGTCGGCCAGGGCGATCACCCACTGCTGGATCGACAGCACCCGGGTGCCGCCGACGAACCGGCCCAGCAACCCCTCCCAGATCAACACGTAGACCAGGCCGAGCAGCACCGGCCGCCGGGTCACCAGGCTCAGCGCGAGGAACAGCGCCGAGTACGCCAGTGCGCCCGCCGCCGAGGCGACGACCAGTGCGAGCCCGAGGCGTACCGAATCGGCGAGCACGCCCGCGACGTAGATCGGGACGCCGACGGTGACCGCTGTGACGCCGGCCGCGACCGCCAGCTTCGGCAGCACGATCTGCCAGCGCGGCAGCGGCTTGGTGAGGATGTGCACGACGGTGCCGTCGTCGATCTCCGCGCCGAGCACGCCGGTGCCCACGATCAGCGCCACCACCGGCAGCACCACCGCGAGGCCGAGGCCGACGAGCACCGGCGGTCCCCACTGGCCCGGGTCGACGCCGAGCGACCGGCAGAGCACCGCCAGGCCGATCAGGACCAGCGGCAACGGCAGCAGCATGAGGAACCGGCTCCGGCCGAACAGGCCGCGCGCGGTGATCCAGGTGACTGTCGACATCATGCCTCCACCAGATACGAGAAGACGCTCTCCAGCGACTCGTCCTCCGGCAGGAGCTGCCGGACCCGGATGCCGTGCCGGAGCGCGATCCGGGGCAGTGCCCGGGTGAACGCGCCGTAATCGCCGGCCTTGACCGTCAGGCCGGTTCGGTCCAGCTCGACGCCGGAGACCGACGCCTCGGCCATCAGCGCCACCGCCAGCGCCCGGTCGTCGGTGGAACGCACCCCGAACACGTGCGGCCGGTTGGTCATCAGGCGGCGGATGGTCCGGTAGTCGCCGGAGGCGGCGAGCCGGCCGGCCACCATCACCTGGACCGTGCCGGAGACCTGCTCGACCTCCTCCAGGATGTGCGAGCTGAACAGGATGGTCCGCCCCGCGTCGCCGAGCCGGTGCAGCAGCGCCATCATGTGCAGCCGCTGGCGCGGGTCCATCCCGTTGAACGGCTCGTCGAGCAGCAGCACCTGCGGGTCGTGCACGAGCGCGGCGGCGACCCGGGTGCGCTGCCGCATGCCCTTGGAGTAGGTGCCGATCCGGCGGGTCTGCGCGTCCTCCATCTCGACCAGCTCGATCGCCCGCCGGGTGGCGGCCTCCGGGTCGGGCAGCCGGTGCAGCTTGGCGCTGGCGAGCACGAACTCGTACGCGCTGAGGAACGTGTGCACCGCCTCGCGCTCGCTGACCAGGCCGAGCCGCCGGTAGACGGCGGGGTTGCGCCAGGTCGGCTCCCCGTCCAGCGTCACGGTGCCGCGCGACGGGGACAGGAAGCCCGCCATCATGTGCAGCAGCGTGGTCTTCCCGGCGCCGTTGGGGCCGAGCAGGCCGGTCACGCCGGGGCCGAGCCGCATGGTGACGTCGTTGACCGCCACCACGTTGCCGTACCAGCGGGAGACGCCCGCCAGGTCGAGCGTGCTCGTCGCGGCGGCGGGCGCGCCGGCCGTCGACTGGGTGCTGATCGCCGTCATCGGGCGGCCACCTTCCGGTATCGCAGGAGCAGCAGGCTTACGCAGGCGGCGACCAGCAGCACGGCGGCCACGGCGTAGACCGGCCCGAAGTCGCCGATCGGCATGCCGCCCCGTCCCTGGGTCAGCCGGTCGCCGAGCGCCCAGTTGCCCACGCCGCCGACGAGCGTCGGCGGAGAAGCCACGAAGGCCAGCTCGTTGATCGTCCGCGAGGGCAGGATGGACAGCACGCCCACGACCGGCGTGGTCATCAGGAAGACCGCCACGATGCCGCCGGCGGCGAACGCGCGCTTGCCGGTGAGCGAGGCGACGAGCAGGGCGATCGAGGCGAACACCACCGCCCACAGCCCGGCGTAGAGCAGCCCGGGCAGCAGGTCGAGCAGCTCGTCCCACACCCCGCGTACGCCCCGGTTCGTGGTGAACGCGGCACCGAGGAACATCACCAGCTGCGGGCCGCCGAGCAGCAGCCACAGCGCGGTCACCAGCGCCAGCAGCTTGGACAGGGCGTAGTCGCCGCGCGGCAGCGGCCGGGAGAAGTACAGCGGCAGCACGCCGCTGCGCAGGTCGCGGGAGACCAGCTCGGGCGCGGCCACCGCGGCGAAGAAGATGACCAGCCAGCTCATCGCGTCGGCGAACTGGGCGTACGTCATCACCACCTCGCCGATCTGGCTGCGTACCGCGGTGACGCCGGCGGCCACCACTGTGACCACGGAGACGACCAGCCACGGAAAGATCTTGGCCTTGGCGCTGCGGCCCAGCCCGAAGACGGTACGCACGCCGTGCAGGTAGAGCGCGCCGAAGACCTGCCGGCGGCCGAGCCGCGGACCGGTGTAGCGCTGGTAGCCGATGTCGTGGATGACCCCGGTCGCGTCAGACATGGCTGGGCTCCCTCGCGGCGAAGAGTTCGGCCACCCGGTGCCGCCGCTGGTCCAGCCGGTGCAGCGGCAGGTCCAGCTCGGCGACCGCGCCGAGGATCTGGTCGTAGGTGGCGTCGTCGGCGAGCGGGACGAGCAGCAGCCGCCCGTCGCGGGTCACCGGCAGGTCGAGCGCGGTGAGCCGGGCGGCCAGTTCCTCCGTGCCCTCGCTCACCTCGACCGCGAGCACGTCGGTGGCGGTGGTCATGGCGGACACCCGGTCCGCGCGCAGCAGCCGGCCGCCGTCGATGGCGACGAGCGTGTCGCAGATCCGCTCCACCTCGCCGAGCAGGTGCGAGCAGACCACCACCGAGATGCCGAACTCGGTGCCGATCCGGTGGATCAGCGCGAGCATGGCGTCCCGGCCGGCCGGGTCGAGGCCGTTGGTCGGCTCGTCGAGCAGCAGCAGGTCGGGATCGTGCACGAGCGCCTGGGCGAGCTTGACCCGCTGCTTCATGCCGGTGGAGTAGCCACCGACGGCCCGGTGCCGCTCCTCGTGCAGACCGACGTGGCGCAGCGCCTCGGAGGCCCGCTCGCGGGCGACTGTGCGCGGCAGCCCGCTGATCCGGCCCAGATGGGTGACCAGCTCGGCGGCGGACAGGTCGGGCGGGAGGGCGTCGTGCTCGGGCATGTAGCCGACCCGGGCGCGAACCGCGGCGGGGTCGGTGGTGGGGTCGAGGCCGAGCACCTGCACCCGGCCGCTGGTCGGCGGGAGCAGACCCAGCAGGATCTTGATCAGAGTGGACTTGCCGGCGCCGTTCGCGCCCACCAGCCCGATGATCCCCGGCTCGACCGACACGGTGAGGTCGGCCAACGCGGTGACCCGGCCTCCGTACGTCTTGGTCAGCGACTCGGTCGCGAGCAGTGTCACGCCGTTCAGCGTAGAACTCCGGTGCCTCGCCGGAGCCTCTCCTGACCCCTGCGATCCCCTGATCCTCGGCCTGCGCGGCCCTTAGGTGGCGGGAACGGCGGCGCGCCTCGGGTGGAGGACTCGCGCCGGCTCCGGTCCCGTCTCCGCCGAGCGGTCCGGCGGGTACGGGACCGCGCGCTCGGCCGGTCGGCGCGCGCAGGCAGCCGTTCGCACGATCGACCGGCCGCGGCCCGCCGGTAAGGATTCGGTGACCCCGACTCGTCCTCGGCACGGTCGCCGGAACAGGCGATCACCGGGTGGCCGGGTGGCGCTCTCGACCGATCGCCGGTGGGCTGCGAAACTGTGTGCCGGCCGGTGAGTTGGGGGTTCGATGAGCAACGGGTGGCTGCTGCCCGAGGACGTTCTGCGGGATGCGCCGTCGTACGCGCCCAGACCCGCTGAGCTGGCCGATCTCCAGTTGTTGCTGAGCGGGGCGTACGCACCGCTCACCGGTTTCATGAGCCGGGCCGACCTGGCCTCGCTGAACCGGCGCGGCCGGCTGGCCGACGGCACGCCGTGGCCGGTGCCGGTGACACTCCAGGTGCCGGCGGCGCTCGCCGACGGGCTGGACCCGGCCGACCCGGCCCGCCGGGCGGTGGTGCTCACCGACGGCGAGGGCGCGCCGGTGGCGGCGATGGACGTGACCGACGTCTGGCCGGGCCGCGAGGGCATGGTGGGTGTCGGCGGCACGGTGCGCCGCCTGGGCGACGGCGGCCACGGGCCGTTCCAGCGGCTGCGGCGCGGCCCCGACGAGGTACGCGGGCTGCTGCCGCCGGGCCGGGTGCTCGGCGTGTTCGCCGACCGTCCCCTGCACCGGCCGCAGCTGGCGCAGATCGCGCACGCGGCCCGTACGCTCGGCGCGCACCTGCTGGTGATGATCCCGGTGGGCGAGGAGTCGATCGGCGGCCTGCCGGCCGAGTCGCTGGTGCGCAGCGTGTTCGCCGCCCGCGACCGGATGCCCCCGGCGACGCTCGTGGCGGTGCCGCTGGCCCGGCGGCGCGACGAGATCAGCGACGCGCTGCTGCGGGCCCGGGTCGCCGCCGCGTACGGCGTGACCCACCTGCTCTCCACCGAGGGCATGCTCTCCGGCGCCGGTCTGCGCGTGCTGGTCCCCCGCGAGCTGGCCTACGACAACCGGGACGGGCAGTGGCGCTGGCGCGAGGACATCCCGCCGCGCAACCGGCGGCTGGCGCTGAGCGCGCGCGAGATCGACGACCTGCTGGACCGGGGTTTCCCGCTGCCCGAGTGGCACACCCCGCCGGCGGTGGCGAAGGAACTGGCCCGGGCGCGCCCGCCGCGGCGGCACCGAGGGCTGGTGATCTTCCTGACCGGCCTGTCCGGCTCGGGCAAGTCGACGATCGCCCGAGGGCTGGCCGACGTGCTCCGCGAGCAGGGCGACCGCACCATCACGCTGCTCGACGGCGACGTGGTGCGGCGGGAACTCTCCGCCGGGCTGGGGTTCAGCAAGGCCGACCGGGATCTCAACGTGCGCCGGATCGGCTGGGTGGCCGCCGAGATCGCCCGGCACCGGGGCGTCGGCATCTGCTGCCCGATCGCGCCGTACGCGGCGGCCCGCGCCACCGCCCGGGAGATGGCCGAGACGGCCGGGGCGGGCTTCCTGCTGGTCCACGTGGCGACGCCGCTGGCGGTCTGCGAGCAGCGCGACCGCAAGGGCCTGTACGCCCGCGCCCGGGCCGGCCTGATCACCGGGATGACCGGCATCGACGACCCGTACGAGGCGCCCACCGACGCCGACCTGGTGGTGGACACCTCGGATCTGAGCGTCGAGGAGGCCATCGGGAAGGTGATGGAGCACCTGACCGAGACCGGCTGGGTGGAGCCCCGCCTCCAGCCCGCGTGACCGCCTGACCGCCGGCCGAGTCCCGGCACTCCAGCACCCTCGACCGCCGTCGTCCGGCTTCCGGACGGCGGCGGTCTCGCATCACCCCTCGTTGCGCGGTAGTGTTCGTCTTTGTTGGAACACGTTCGACCGCGTGGAGCGCCCGCGTGGGTCGGTGAGGCGCGGAGGTGAGCCGGGGATGCTGGCGCGGCAGCGGCAGACGGCCATCCTGGAACGACTGCGCCGCGCCGGCGGCGTCCGGGTCACCGAGCTGGCGGCCGAGTTCGGCGTCTCCGACATGACCATCCGGCGCGACCTGGACACGCTGCACGAGCAGGGCCTGCTCGCCAAGGTGCACGGGGGCGCGACGCCGGCCGGTCCGGGCTCGACCGACGAGCCCGGCTTCCACGCCAAGTCCGTCCGCCAGTCGGCGGAGAAGGCCGCCATCGCCGAGCATGCCGCAGGGCTGGTCCGGCCCGGCGCCGCGATCGCGCTCTCCGCCGGCACCACCACCGCCGAGCTGGCCCGGCGGCTGGTGGACGTGCCCGGCCTCACAGTGGTCACCAACTCGCTGCCGGTGGCGGAGGCCCTGCACGTCGGCGGCCGGCCCGACCAGACGGTGGTGCTCACCGGCGGCGTACGCACACCGTCGGACGCGCTCGTCGGCCCGCTCGCCGTGGCCGCGATCGCCGCGCTCCACCTGGACCTGCTCTTCCTGGGCGTGCACGGGATCAGCGAACGGGCCGGTTTCACCACCCCCAATCTGATGGAGGCGGACACGAACCGGGCGCTCGTGGCAGCGGCGGACCGGCTCGTGGTGCTCGCCGACCACACCAAGTGGGGCACCGTCGGCATCTCGTCGATCGTGCCGCTGGAGGCGGCGGACGTGCTGGTCACCGACGACCGGTTGGCACCCGAGGCCCGACGGGTACTCGACGACAGGGTGGGTGAGCTGGTGACGGTGCCCACGACGAGGGGGGCGGAGTGAAGCGTACGCAGATCGCGCTGGCCGACGGCCGCGAGCTGATCTACTTCGACGAGCGGGACGACGCGGTCCGCGACCAGCCGGACCGGCGTGACCTGCCCCCTCCCCCGCCCGCCTCGCAGCTGCGGTACGACCCGCTGACCGACGAGTGGGTGGCGGTGGCGGTGCACCGGCAGACCCGCACGTTCCTGCCCCCGGCCGACCAGTGCCCGCTGTGCCCGTCCCGCGGTGAGCGGCACAGTGAGATCCCGGCACCCGACTACGACGTGGTGGTCTTCGAGAACCGGTTCCCCTCGCTGAGCCAGCGGGTGGCCGACGAGCCGGCCGAGATCACGCCGTTCACCCCGGTACGCCCCGGACGCGGCAGGTGCGAGGTGGTCTGCTTCACCGACGACCACAACGCCTCCTTCGCCCGCCTCTCCCCGCAGCGGGTGCGGACGGTGCTCGACGCGCTCGCCGACCGCACCACCGCACTGAGCGCGCTACCCGGCGTCGAGCAGGTCTTCCCGTTCGAGAACCGGGGCGTGGAGATCGGGGTGACCCTGCACCACCCGCACGGGCAGATCTACGCGTACCCGTTCGTCACGCCGCGCACCCGCACGATGCTGGCCGCCGCCCGGCGGTACGCCGACCGCACCGGGGGCAACCTCTACGCCGACGTGCTGGCCACCGAACGTGCCTCCGGAGAGCGGGTGGTGACGAGCAACGAGCACTGGACCGCGTACGTCCCGGCGGCGGCGCGCTGGCCGTTCGAGGTGCACGTGGCACCGCACCGGCCGGTGCCGGACATTCCGGCGCTGAACGACGCCGAGCGGGACGCCTTCGGGCCGCTCTACCTGGACCTGCTGCGCCGCTTCGACGAGCTGTTCGACCTGCCGATGCCGTACATCGCGGCCTGGCACCAGGCGCCGGTGCGGATCGACAGGGAGCTGGGCCACCTGCACCTTCAGCTGTTCAGCATCCGGCGGGCCAAGGACAAGCTGAAGTACCTCGCCGGGTCGGAGTCCGGCATGGGCGTGTTCATCAACGACATCGCCCCGGAACGCGCCGCCGAACTGCTCCGCGCCGCATGAAAGGAAGGGCCCCTTGTTAACGCCTGCGGCAGAGGAAGGGCCCCTTCTTAACAGCCGCGGTCCGAGCATGGGGCGCGGGGGGCCCGGGACAGGACCCCCCGCAGGGAAGGGACGGCTGGCTGCGCTCAGCAGCCTCGAAGGTCGGCCGGCCGGCGCGCGGCCACGGCCCACCTTCATGGACGCGACTGGCATCTCGTCCACCCTGTGCAACGAGGGCGCACCGAACGAGGTCACGCCGTCCCGGCGGGCCTGAGGTGTTAAAAAGGGCCCCTTCTACAACGCGAGGCGTTAAGAAGGGGCCCTTCCTTGCACGTCAGGCGGCGAGCTTGCGCGCCAGGTTCTCGTCGAGCGCGTTCATGAACTCGTCGGTGGTCAGCCACGGGGCGTCCCGCGAGATGAGCAGCGCGAGGTCCTTGGTCATCTGGCCACCCTCGACGGTGTCCACGATGACCTTCTCCAGCGTGTCGGCGAACTCGGTGACCGCCGGGGTGCCGTCCAGCTTGCCCCGGTGGGCCAGGCCCCGGGTCCAGGCGTAGATCGAGGCGATCGGGTTGGTCGAGGTCTTCTCGCCCTTCTGGTACTGCCGGTAGTGCCGGGTGACGGTGCCGTGGGCGGCCTCGGCCTCGACGGTGCGGCCGTCCGGGGACAGCAGCACCGAGGTCATCAGGCCGAGCGAGCCGAAGCCCTGCGCGACGGTGTCGGACTGCACGTCACCGTCGTAGTTCTTGCAGGCCCAGACGTATCCGCCCTCCCACTTGAGCGCGGCGGCGACCATGTCGTCGATCAGCCGGTGCTCGTAGGTGAGGCCGGCGGCCTCGAACTCGGCCTTGAACTCGTTCTCGAACACCTCGGCGAAGATGTCCTTGAACCGGCCGTCGTACGCCTTGAGGATGGTGTTCTTGGTCGACATGTAGACCGGGTAGCCGCGGTCCAGGCCGTACCGGAACGAGGCGCGGGCGAAGTCCCGGATCGACTCGTCGTAGTTGTACATGCCCATGGCGATGCCGCCGCCGGGGAAGTTGGCGACCTCCATCTCCATCGGCGTGCCGCCGTCGGCCGGGGTGTAGGTGATGGTCACAGTGCCCGGGCCGGGGACGACGAAGTCGGTGGCCTTGTACTGGTCGCCGTGCGCGTGCCGGCCGATGATGATCGGCTTGGTCCAGCCCGGGACGAGCCGCGGCACGTTCGACATGATGATCGGCTCGCGGAAGACCACGCCGCCGAGGATGTTGCGGATGGTGCCGTTCGGCGACCGCCACATCTTCTTCAGGCCGAACTCCTCCACCCGGGCCTCGTCCGGGGTGATGGTGGCGCACTTGACGCCGACGCCGTGCTCCTTGATGGCGTTGGCGGCGTCGACCGTGACCTGGTCGTCGGTGGCGTCACGGTGCTGGATCGACAGGTCGTAGTAGTGCAGGTCGACGTCGAGGTAGGGCAGGATCAGCTGCTCCCGGATCTGCTTCCAGATGATCCGGGTCATCTCGTCGCCGTCGATCTCCACGACCGGGTTGTTTACCTTGATCTTCGCCATCGGCCGGCGCTCCTCTCGGGGGACACGTGCTCAAGCAGTACGAGCGTACTGGAAACTGACCGGCAGTCCCCAGGCGGCCCGGGTGGACCGCCGGAAAAGCGGGCTGCGCCGCGCCTCGGCCCGCTGGCATCATCGTCCGATGCCGCGCAGCCGCACCCTCGGGTCTATCACGGTCACCGCGCTCTCCGACGGCGAGGGGCCCTTCTTCCAGCCCCGCGGCGAGGCGTTTCCCGACGCCACGGAAGCGCACTGGCAGGCGGCCGACCGGCTCGATCCGGGCGCCGTCACCGACGACGACCGGTGGTGGCTGCGGTTCCGCGCGTTCGCGGTGCGGGCCGGCGACGGGCCGGTCACGCTTGTCGACGCCGGCATCGGCCCGGCCGACTCCCTCGCCGCGAGCTGGGCGCCGGTGCCGGGCCGGCTGCCGGCCGAGCTGGCCGCCGCCGGGATCGACCCGGCCGACGTGCGCACCGTGGTCCTCACCCATCTGCACACCGATCACGTGGGCTGGGCCGGCGCGCTGTTCCCGAACGCGGACCATGTGATCCAGCGCGCCGAGGTGGACGCGCTGGAGCTGTTCCACCCGGAACTGCCGGCCCGGCTGCTGAGGCCGTTGCGCGCCGCCGGCCGGCTGCGGGTGGTCGACGGCGAGACGCCCCTCACCCCGGGGGTACGGCTGCTGCACACGCCCGGCCACACGCCGGGTCACCAGTCGGTGCTGGTCGAGGCGGACGACGAGCGCCTCCTGATCACCGGCGACCTGCTCGTGCACGCGATCCAGTTGGTCGACCCGGAGCTGGCGTACGCCCACGAGGAGGATCAGCCCACGGCCCGCCACTCCCGGCAGCACCTGCTCACGTCCCTCTCCCCCACCGTCCTGGCCACTCCCCACCTGACCGCCCCCTTCACCCCCCACCCCCCACCCCGTCGATCATGAAGTTGACGGCGGAATTGGAGATCGACTACGCCGTCAACTTCATGACCGACGGGGAGAACCGCGGGCGGGACGGCAGAAGGCCCGCCGGCGGAGCCGGCGGGCCTTCGATGCTGTGGGACGGGCGTCACATGGTGGCGACGTCGCCCTGCTTGGCGCGGACGGCCTCGGCGGCCTCCTTCAGCGCGGCCAGCTCGTCGGCGTCCAGGTCGGTCTCGACGACCCGCTTCACGCCCTCGGCGCCGATCTCGGCCTCGACGCCCAGGTAGACGCCGGAGATGCCGTACTCGCCGTCGACCCAGGCGCAGACCGGCATGACGGCGCCGGAGTCCTCGGCCACGGCCTTCGCCATCCGGGCCGCGGCGGCGGACGGGGCGTAGTACGCGGAACCGGTCTTGAGTAGCGCGACGACCTCGGCGCCACCGTTGCGGGTCTTGACGACCAGCTCCTCGATCTGCTCGGCCGGCATGACGTCACGCAGCGGCTTGCCGTTCACCGTGCTCTTGGACGGCACCGGGACCATCGTGTCGCCGTGCGAGCCGAGCGTCAGGGTCCGTACCGACTTCACCGGCACGCTCATCGCCTCGGCGACGAAGTTGGTGAAGCGGGCGGTGTCCAGCATGCCCGCCTGGCCGAGCACCCGGTTCTTGGGGAACTGGGTGGCGAGCTGGGCCAGCGCGGTCATCTCGTCGAGCGGGTTCGACACCACGATGACGACGGCGTTCGGGGCGTACTTGGCGACGTTCTCGGCGACCTGCCGGACGATCTTGGCGTTGGTCTCCAGCAGGTCCATCCGGCTCATGCCCGGCTTGCGCGGCAGGCCGGCGGTGATGACGACGACGTCCGAGCCCTCGATGGCCTCGTAGCCCTCGCCGTTCGGGCCGGTGGTGACGCCGACGACCTTGGTCTCGAAGCCCTCGACCGCGCGGGACTGGTTGAGGTCGAGCGCGAGACCCGCCGGCTTGCCCTCCACGATGTCGGTGATCACGACGGTGTCGAAGACGTCGTACTCGGCCAGGCGCTGTGCGGTGGTCGAGCCGTAGAAGCCGGCGCCGACGACAGTGACCTTCTTACCCATGGTCGTCCCACTCCCTGATACCAGTCGGTTTTCCGGACCGTATCAGCCATCCTGGCACCGATCGGGTCAGGGGCGGACGGTTATGACCTGGGTGGGTGTCAGGCGGTCCGCTCGGCCCGTTCGACCACGTTCGTCAGCAGCATCGCCCGGGTCATCGGGCCGACGCCGCCGGGCATCGGCACCAGCTTGCCCGCGACCTCGGCCACCTCCGGGTCCACGTCGCCGGTGTAGCGGCCCTTGCCGTCCTCGCCGATGACCCGGGTGATGCCGACGTCCACCACCGTCACGCCCGGGTTGATCATGTCGGCGGTCAGCAGGCCGGGCACGCCCGCGGCGACGATGACGACGTCGGCTGCGCGGGTGTGCGCGGCCAGGTCGAGCGTGCCGGTGTGGCAGAGCGTCACGGTGGCGTTCTCGCTGCGCCGGGTCAGCAGCAGGCCCAACGGGCGGCCGACCGTGTTGCCCCGGCCGACGACAGCCACGTTCGCGCCGCGCAGCGGCACGTCGTGCCGGCGCAGCAGCTCCACGATGCCGCGCGGGGTGCAGGGCAGCGGCGCGTCGTACCCGAGGACGAGCCGGCCCAGGTTGACCGGGTGCAGACCGTCGGCGTCCTTGTCCGGGTCGATCGACTCCAGCGCGCGCTGGGTGTCGAGGTGCCCGGGGAGCGGGAGCTGGACGATGTAGCCGTGGCAGGCCGGGTCGGCGTTCAGCTCGGCCAGCGCCGCGTCGAGCTGCTCCTGGGTGGCGTCGGCCGGCAGTGCGACCCGCAGCGAGGCGATGCCGACCTCGGCGCAGTCACGGTGCTTGCCGTTGACGTACGCCTGGGAGCCGGGGTCCTCCCCGACCAGCACGGTGCCGAGGCCAGGGGTGATGCCGCGTTCCGCGAGCGCCTTCACCCGGGCCCGTAGCTCGTCCTTGATCTCCGCCGCGGTGGCCTTGCCGTCCAGGATCGTCGCCGTCACGTCGTGATCGTCTCACGGCTGCGGGCGGGCCCGGACGACGACGGCCGACGATCACGCTCCGCAACGTGCCCTAACTCACGGAGAGCGACCAGTCACCGTGACACGGCGGCCCTGACACGCCCGGACGGGCAGGGACCGGACAGGCGGGCCGGACGTCGCAGACGCGCTTGACCGACCTCGAACGGACCACCAGGGGCGAATAAAAGGCCAGGTAGGGGCGAGGTTTAGCACGCGCGGACAACAGCGGCAAGGCCCGCCGAACACGATCCGTCATCAGTTGACCACGCACTAGTTGTCGACGGGCCGGATCGCGACCTACCGTTACCGCTCGTTGCGCAGAGTCACCCAGCGCCGGGACGACCGCGCAGCGTGAGGAGATGAGGAGACTCCATGCGTGTTCGTAGGCTCGCGGCCTGGGCCGCGCTTCCGCTCGCGGTGACGCTCGGCCTGACGGCCTGCGGCTCGGGCGGTGGCGGCGGCGGTGCCGGCGACTCCGATGCGGCCGTGCGGATCGAGATCGCCGAGCCGCAGCACCTCGTGCCCACAAACACCAACGAGACGAGCGGCTCCCAGGTCCTGTCGGCCCTGTTCAGCCCGCTCGTCGACTACGACGAGGCGAACAAGCCGCACGAGGTGGCGGCCGACTCGGTGACGACGTCCGACAACAAGGTCTGGACGGTCAAGCTGAAGCCCGGCTACACGTTCCACAACGGCGAGAAGGTCACCGCCGACAACTACATCGACGCCTGGAACTACGGCGCGTACGCGCCGAACGGCCAGAACTCCAGCTACTTCTTCGAGAAGGTGGCCGGCTACGACGACCTCCAGGGCGAGAGCCCGAAGGCGACGACGATGAGCGGCCTGAAGAAGGTCGACGACCTGACCTTCACCGTGACGCTCAGCCAGCCGTACGTGGACTTCAAGTCCATGCTCGGCTACACCGCCTTCTACCCGCTGCCCAAGGCGGCCTTCTCCGCCCCGGGCGTGCTCGCCGAGGGCTACGAGCAGGCGCCGATCGGCCAGGGCCCGTTCAAGATGAAGGGCAGCTGGCAGCACGACGCCAAGGTCGAGGTGGAGCGCTACGACGCGTTCCCGGGCCAGCAGCCCAAGGTCGGCGGCGTCGAGTTCCGCATCTACCAGCAGCCGACCGCGGCGTACGCGGACGTGCTGTCGGACAACCTCGACGTGATCAAGACGATCCCGACCGAGAACCTGTCGACCGCCTCGACCGACCTGGGCGACCGCTTCCAGCAGAGCCCGGCCTCGTCGCTGCAGGTGCTGGCCTTCCCGACGTTCCAGGAGGAGTTCAGCAAGCCCGAGGTGCGCAAGGCGATCTCGATGGCGATCGACCGGGACGAGATCACCAAGTCGATCTTCAAGGACTCGCAGCAGCCGGCTCGCTCGTTCGTCTCGCCGGTGGTCGCCGGTTACCGGGAGAACACCATCGGCACGGCGGGCGCGTTCGACCCGGTCAAGGCCAAGGCCATGTACGAGGCCGCGGGCGGCCCGAAGAAGATCGAGCTGTCCTACAACGGCGACGGCGGCCACAAGGACTGGATCGACGCCACGTGCAACCAGCTCAAGGCCAACCTGGGTGTGGAGTGCGTGGGCACCGCCGAGCCGAAGTTCGCGGACCTGCTGACCAAGCTCAAGCAGAAGCAGCCGGTCGGCCTGTTCCGGATGGGCTGGGTCATGGACTACCCGTCCATGGAGAACTACCTCGGCCCGCTGTACAGCACCACCGGCTCGTCGAACTACTACGGCTACAGCAACCCGGAGTTCGACAAGCTGCTCGCCGAGGGCGCCCGCGCGGCGACCGAGGACGAGGCGATCAAGAAGTACCAGGCGGCGGAGGACCTGCTCGCGCAGGACATGCCGGTGATCCCGCTGCGGTACGGGCAGAACAACTTCGGCCACTCGACCAAGGTCAAGAACGTCCACGTGGACCTCTTCGACCGGGTGGATCTGCTGAAGATCGAACGCGCCTGACACCCCGCTGACGGGCCGGGCCACCCCCACCGGGTGGCCCGGCCCTCGCATTGGCACGTATTTAGCCTTATTTCGGCAGACTTGCCAGCATGCTCCGCTTCATCCTGCGGCGACTGCTCCAGATGGTCCTCGCCTTCTTCGGGACCACGCTGATCGTCTACGCGTTGATGTTCGCCGGGCAGGGCGACCCGATCCAGGCCCTCGCCGGGGAGCGGCCGGTGACCGCCGCGCAGCGGGCCTACCTGACCGAGAAGTACCACCTGGACGCGACGGGTGTCGGTGGCTTCTTCTACCGCTACTTCGACTACCTGGGCGGCCTGGTCCAGGGTGACCTCGGGCAGTCGCTGACCGGGCGGCAGATCAGCGACATCCTCGCCGCCGCCTGGCCGGTCACCCTGAAGCTCGCCGTGATCGCGATGGCCGTGACGGTGATCTTCGGGGTCACCGCCGGCGTGATCGCGGCCATCCGGCGCTCCGGCGTGTTCGACCACGCCACGCTCGTGCTCACGCTGCTGGTGCTCGGCATCCCCACCATCGTGCTGGCCCCGCTGGCGCAGTACTTCCTCGGCGTACGCTGGCCGATCTTCCCGCCCACCGCCGGAGCGCAACCCTCCTTCTACGCGTTGCTGCTGCCCGGCATCGTGCTCGGCTCGTTGTCGCTGGCCACCGCGCTGCGGCTGACGCGTACCTCGGTGACCGAGAACCTGCGCGCCGACTACGTCCGCACCGCCCGGTCCAAGGGCCTGCGGCGGCGCCGCATCGTCGGCGTGCACGTGCTGCGCAACTCGCTCATCCCGGTGGTCACCTTCCTCGGCGTCGAGCTGGGCAACCTGATGGGCGGCGCGATCATCACCGAGGGCGTGTTCAACGTCCCGGGCGTCGGCTTCAACCTGTTCCGCGGCATCCGCACCGAGGACGGCCCGCTTGTGGTCGGCATCGTCAGCGTGCTCGTCGTGGTCTACCTGCTGTCCAACCTGGTGGTGGACGTGCTCTACGCCGTCCTCGACCCGAGGATCCGCTATGAGTGAGCGCAGCGAGGTGCCGCAGTGAGCGACTTCGAGACGGTGGCGGCTACCGAGAACCAGGCCGCGCGACGCGGTGTGTCAGGCGAACCGGGCACGCCCGGGCGGGCCGGGCGGCCGGACCGGGCCCGCAGCCTGGCCGGCGACGCCTGGCGGGACCTGCGCCGCAACCCGGTCTTCTGGATCAGCCTGCTCCTGGTGGTGCTGGTCGCCGCGATGGCCGTGGCGCCGGGGCTGTTCGCCGCCAACGACCCGCGCGACTGCGTGCTGTCCCGGCAGCACGCCGGGCCGTCCGGCGGGGCCGTCTTCGGGTACGACTTCCAGGGCTGCGACACGTTCGCCCGCGCGGTCTACGGCGCCCGCGCCTCGCTGCTCGTGGGCGCGTTCTCCGCGCTGATCACCGGCGTGATCGCGCTCGTCGTCGGCATGCTCGCCGGCTACTTCGGCGGGTGGGTCGACGCGGTGCTGTCCCGGGTGATCGACATCGTGCTCGGCATCCCGCTGCTGCTCGCCGCGATCGTGCTGCTCAAGCGGGTGAGCACGAGCGGCGAGACGGTACGCCTGTTCGCGGTGATCCTCGTCCTGGCGCTGCTCGGATGGACCACCGCGGCCCGGGTGGTCCGTTCCTCGGTGATCACCGCCCGGGAGCAGGACTACGTGGCCGCAGCCCGGATGCTCGGGGCCGGCAACGGCCGGATCATGTGGCGGCACATCCTGCCGAACGCGCTCGCCCCGGCCATCGTGGTGCTCACCATCGCGCTCGGGTCGTTCATCGCGGCCGAGGCGACGCTGAGCTTCCTCGGCATCGGCCTGAAGGCGCCGACCATCTCCTGGGGCATCGACATCGACGCCGGCCGGGTGCACATGCGCGAGTCCGCGACACCGCTGATCGTGCCGTCGACGTTCCTGGCCCTGACCGTGCTCGCCTTCATCATGCTCGGCGACGCGATCCGCGACGCCTTCGACCCGAAGCTGCGGTGACTTCCTCATGACGCAGAACGCGGTCCGGCCCACGCCGGCCTCACCCACGCCGCCCGGCGGGCACCTGCTGGAGGTACGGGACCTGCACGTCGAATTCCGTACCCGCGAGGGCGTGGCCCGGGTGATCAACGGGGTGACGTACCACCTGGACGCCGGTGAGACGCTCGCGGTGCTGGGCGAGTCCGGCTCCGGCAAGTCCGTCACCGCCCAGGCGATCATGGGCATCCTGGACACCCCGCCCGCGTACGTGCGCGCCGGGCAGATCCTCTACCAGGGGCGGGACCTGCTCACCCGCCCGGAGGAGGAGCGCCGGCAGATTCGCGGCGCCGAGATCGCGATGATCTTCCAGGACGCGTTGTCGGCGTTGAACCCGGTCTTCCCGGTCGGCTGGCAGATCGGCGAGTCGCTGCGCGAGCGGGCCGGGATGTCGCGGGCCGACGCGCGCAGGCGCACCGTCGAACTGATGGACCTGGTCCGGATCCCGGCCGCGGCGAAGCGGCTCGGCGACTACCCGCACCAGTTCTCCGGCGGCATGCGGCAACGCGTCATGATCGCGATGGCGCTGGCGCTGGACCCGAAGGTGCTGATCGCCGACGAGCCGACCACCGCGCTGGACGTCACGGTGCAGGCGCAGATCATGGACCTCCTGGCCGACCTGCGCCGGGATCTCGGCATGGCGCTCGTCCTGATCACCCACGACCTGGGCGTGGTCGCCGGCGTCGCCGACCGGATCGCGGTCATGTACGCGGGCCGCATCGTCGAGCACGCCGACGTGCACGCGCTGTACCGGGCGCCGGCCCACCCGTACACGAAGGGGTTGCTGGAGTCGATCCCGCGCCTGGACGTGCGCGGCCAGGCGCTGTCCAGCATCCGCGGGCTGCCGCCGAACCTGATGGCGATCCCGTCCGGCTGCCCGTTCCACCCCCGGTGCCCGTACGTCCAGCCGGTCTGTGTGGACGAGGTGCCGCACGACCTGGTGCTCGGCGACGGGCGGACCAGCGCGTGCCACTTCGCCCAGGAGGTGCACGATGACCGCGACGGCTGAACCCGCCAAGGTGCGCGGCGAGACGATCCTCGCCGTCGACCAGTTGGTCAAGCACTTCCCGATCAGCCAGGGCGTGCTGTTCAAGAAGACCATCGGCCAAGTCAAGGCGGTCGACGGCGTCTCGTTCGAGCTGCGGCGCGGTGAGACGCTCGGCGTGGTCGGCGAGTCCGGGTGCGGCAAGTCCACGCTGGCCCGGCTGCTCATGCGCCTGGAGACGCCGACCGCCGGGCGGGTCACGCTGGAGGGGCGCGACCTGCTCCGGGCGGCAGGGGCGGACCTGCGCCGGCTGCGGCGGAACATGCAGATGGTGATGCAGGACCCGTACACCTCGCTGAACCCGCGCATGACTGTCGGCGACATCATCGGCGAGCCGTTCGAGATCCACCCGGAGGCGGCACCGAAGCGCAGCAGGCGGCAGCGGGTGCAGGAGCTGCTGGACGTGGTCGGGCTCAACCCGGAGCACGTCAACCGCTACCCGCACCAGTTCTCCGGCGGTCAGCGGCAGCGCATCGGCATCGCCCGGGCGCTCGCGCTGCGGCCCGAGATCATCGTCTGCGACGAGCCGGTGTCGGCCCTGGACGTCTCCATCCAGGCCCAGGTGATCAACCTGCTGGAGCAGCTCCAGGACGAGCTGGGGCTGTCGTACATCTTCATCGCCCACGACCTGTCGGTGGTCCGGCACATCTCCGACCGGGTGGCGGTGATGTACCTGGGCCGGATCGTGGAGATCGGCACCGAGGAGCAGATCTACCAGCGCGCGACCCACCCGTACACCCAGGCGCTGCTGTCGGCGGTGCCGGTGCCCGACCCGGAGGCCCGCGACCGGCGGACCATCATCCGGCTCACCGGCGACGTGCCGAGCCCGGCCGAGCCGCCGTCCGGCTGCCACTTCCGGACCCGCTGCTGGAAGGCCGAGGAGGTCTGCGCGACGCAGGACCCGCAGGCGGTACCGCGCGCGGCGGACCCGCACCCCAGCGCCTGCCACTTCGCCGAGGTACGCACCGAGGCGTGACGACGAAGGCCCCGTCCCCCGGAGGAAGAGGGGGCGGGGCCTCCGATGCGGGCACGCGTGCGGAAGGCGGACCCGGGACGAACCCGAGGCGGCCCGGCGGCGTGAGGCGCGCCGCCGTACCGGTGGACGGCAGCTCGCGGCGGAGACCGCCGGGTCGACGCGGCGGTGTCCGGTGCGGCGCGAGCGCGCGTCCCGGTGCGGGCTGCGGGTTCGGTGCGGCTCAGGCGGCCGGCGGGGCGCGCGCGGCGAGCGGGCCGCGCGGCGGCAGCGGCACGACAGGCGGCCGGGGCGCGGGCACGACCGGCTCCGGCACCGCCGGACCGGCCATGCGCGGGAGCGCGGCCGGGGCCAGGTCGTCCGGTCCGTCGGCGTAGCCGAGACCGCCGCCGTGGTCGTCCCACGGCCCGGCGGCAAGCTCCGACCAGGAGATTCGGGGGTACGCGGCACGCAGCGCGGCCGGGCTCGTTCCGCTCGCCGAGGCGGCGGCCGGCTCGGCGGCGAGCGCTTCGACGGGTGGTGCGACGTCGGGAGCGGGCCGCGCGGCGGCGAGCGCTTCGACGATCGGGGCGACGGCCGGTGCGGTGACGGCGGGTGCGGCTGCCGCTCCCAGTCCGGCCAGGACGAACGCCAGCGTGACGACGACGGCGGTCAACCGGTCGCGAACGTGCATGGCACACCTGCCGGGCTCACAGACAGCGGAGACGCTCGATCGTCGCCGCCCACACGCTAGCAACCGCCTCCCGCGGCGGGCAACGGCACGACGTCCGGGTGCGTCAGTCGTCGGATGGACGACCGACGCACCCGGAGGCCGGACTCGTCAGTGGAAGAAGTGCCGGGTGCCGGTGAGGTACATGGTCACGCCGGCCGCCTTGCAGGCCGCGATGGTCTCCTCGTCCCGGATCGATCCGCCGGGCTGAACGATCGCCCGCACCCCGGCGTCGATGAGGATCTGCGGACCGTCGGCGAACGGGAAGAACGCGTCCGAGGCGCAGACCGAGCCGCGGGCCCGCTCGTCACCGGCCCGGCTGACCGCCAGCCGCGCCGAGTCCACCCGGTTGACCTGGCCCATGCCGACACCGACGGTGGCGCCGTCGCGGGCCAGCAGGATCGCGTTGCTCTTGACCGCGCGGACCGCCCGCCAGGCGAACGCCAGGTCGCGCAGTGTCACCTCGTCGGCCGGGTCGCCGGTCGCGAGCGTCCAGCCGGACGGGTCGTCGCCGGGCGCGTCGACGGCGTCCCGCGTCTGCACCAGCACGCCACCGCTGACCTGCCGCCACTCCGCGGGCCGCACGGCGAACTCGGGCGCCCGCAGCAGGCGGAGGTTCTTCTTGGCCCGCAGCAGCTCCAGCGCGTCCTCGTCGAAGCCGGGCGCCACGAGCACCTCGGTGAAGATCTCCGCGACCTGGCCGGCCATCGCCGCGTCGACCGGCCGGTTCACCGCGATCACGCCGCCGAACGCGGAGACCGGGTCGCAGGCGTGCGCCTTGCGGTGCGCCTCGGCCACGTCCGCACCGACAGCGATGCCGCACGGGTTGGCGTGCTTGATGATCGCCACCGCCGGCTGGTCCGCGAAGTCGTTGGCGGCCCGCCAGGCGGCGTCCGCGTCGACGTAGTTGTTGTAGGACATCTCCTTGCCGTGCAGCTGCTCGGCCTGGGCCAGCCCGGCCGGCGCGCCCGGGTCGGTGTAGAGCGCCGCCGCCTGGTGCGGGTTCTCGCCGTACCGCAGCACCGCCTGGCGGCGCAGTGCCAGCCCGGCGAACTCCGGCCAGCCGTCCTCGGCCGGCGACACGGTGGTGGCGAACCAGTCGGCCACCGCGACGTCGTAGTCGGCGATGTCGGCGAACGCGCGGGCCGCCAGCGCCCGGCGCCGGGCCAGCGTGAAGCCGCCCTCCGCGAGCGCGGCCACCACCGCCGGGTACGCGGCCGGGTCGGTCACCACCGCCACCGAGGCGTGGTTCTTCGCCGCGGCCCGCACCATCGCCGGACCGCCGATGTCGATCTGCTCGACGCACTCGTCGGTGTCGGCGCCGGAGGCGACGGTGGCCTGGAACGGGTACAGGTTGGAGACCAGCAGGTCGATGCCGGCGATGCCGTGCTCGTCGAGCTGCGCGGCGTGCGCGTCCTTGCGCAGGTCGGCGAGGAGGCCGCCGTGGATCTTCGGGTGCAGCGTCTTGACCCGCCCGTCGAGGATCTCCGGGAAGCCGGTGACCTGCTCGACCGGCGTCACCGGCACCCCGGCGCCGGAGATCGTCGACGCGGTGCTCCCGGTCGACACGATCTCCACGCCGGCCTCGTGCAGGGCACGGGCCAGCTCGGCCAGGCCGGTCTTGTCGTAGACGCTGACCAGCGCGCGCCGGATCGGGCGGCGGCCGGCGTCCTCAGTGGCGTTCACGGGATGGTGACCTTTCTGCCGGTGATCGTCCAACCTTCACGGACCAGGCGGCCGACCTGCTCGACGAGCTGGCGCCGCTCGGCGGACTTGATGCGCTCGGTGAGCGTGTCCTCGTCGTCGTCGTCCTGCACCGGCACGGCGACCTGGGCCACGATCGGGCCGGTGTCCATGCCGGCGTCGACGAAGAACAGGGTGGCCCCGGTGACCTTGACGCCGTACGCCAGCGCGTCGCGGGGGCCGTGGATGCCGGGGAACGCCGGCAGCAGCGTGTTGTGCGTGTTGAGGTAGCGGTCGCCGAACGCGGCCAGGAACTCCGGACCGACCAGCTTGAGGAACCCGGCGCTGATGACCAGGTCGGGCCGGTGCTCGGCGACCCGCGCGGCGAGCGCCTTGTCCCAGTCGGCGCGGGTGGGGTGGTCCTTGACGCGCTCGACGAAGGACGGCACACCGGCTGCGGCGGCCCGGTCCAGGCCGGCGATCCCGTCCCGGTCGGCGCCGACGGCGACCACCCGGGCGCCGTACCCGGGGTCGGCGGTGGCGTCCAGCAGCGCCTGGAGGTTGCTGCCGGAACCGGAGACGAGGACGACGAGGCGGGCGACGGACGCGGGCTCGGTCACCGGGCAACCCTATCGGGCAGGTCAGGCGGCCCGGCCGCGGGGCGGCGGCTCATCGGGTGACCTCCCCGGTGGCGTGATCGCGGTACGCTGCCGGTCGCCCGGTGTCCGGCCCCGTGCCCGGCCCGCACCCCCAGTGAACCCGGCACGCCGCGTGCCACCGGACCGAGGAGTACTTCGCATGCAGCCCGGATACCCCCCGCAGCAGCCGCAGCAGATCGACAACAACATGACGATGTCCATCGTCGCGATCTTCCTGTTCTGGCCGCTCGCGATCCCGGCCATCATCAACGCGTCGAAGGTCAACCCGCTGATCCAGCAGGGTGACTACGCGGGCGCCCAAGCCGCCGCCGCCGAGTCCAAGAAGTGGTCCAAGTGGGCCCTCATCGTCGGCCTGATCTGGATCGGCATCATCGTGGTGGGATGTTGCCTCCTCGGCGGCCTTGCTGGTCTCGCCGGCAACAGCGGCAGCAACTGACCGACAACCCGAACCGATCTGAGGAGCACCAGACATGCAGCCCGGTTACCCCGGACAGGACCCGTACGGCCAGCAGCCGAACCAGGATCCGAACGCGCAGCCGCACGACCCGTACGCGCAGCCGCCGCAGGCCCCGCAGTACGGCCAGCAGCCCCCGTACGGGCAGCAGCCGCAGTACGGCCAGCAGCCGACCTCGGGCCAGCCGTACGGCCAGCCCACGTCGGGTCAGCCCGCCTACGGCCAGGACCCGTACGCGCAGCAGCAGCCGTACGGCGCCGCGCCGCAGTACCCGGCCGCCGGCTACCCCAGCGGGCCGGGGCAGGGCCAGGGCCAGAACAACACCATGGGCCTGGCCGGCATGATCGTCGGCATCGCGTCGATCGTGCTCGGCCTGTGCTGCCCGCTGCTGGGCGTCCCGGCCGGCATCGTCGCCGTCGTCCTCGGCGTGCTGGGCCAGAAGAAGGTCCAGGCCGGTGAGGCCAGCAACGCCGGCCAGGCCCGGGCCGCCCTGATCTGCGGTGCCGTCGGCGTGGTCGTCGGCATCGTCAGCGCCATCGCGGGCGCGGCGATCAACATGAACAACTTCGGCGCCTGACCGGCGTCCGACGAGGGGCGTCCACCATCCGGTGGGCGCCCCTCTCGCGTTCCCGAGCCGCGCCGCGAGGTCAGCGGGGAGCCGGGGTGGCGCGGGGCGGAGGGGTCGGGCGGGTCAGCGTGCGGGTGGCGGCGGCGCCGAGCACCGCGCCCACTCCGATCACGAGCGTGGCCACCGCGGCCACCGCCCACGGTGACGGCCCGACCTCGGCCAGCCGGCCACCGCCGAGCGACCCGCCGGAGGCCGCCGCGAACAGCCCCAGCAGCGCGCCCGCGACCGGTCCGGCGAGCGCGGCCGGCAGCAGCAGCGCCGGCCAGCCCACCTCGGTGCGTTCCTCGGCCGCCGCGCGCAGCAGCCGCCGGGCCAGCAGCCAGCCGGCCGCCATCGCGGCCAGCACCGGCACGGCCAGCAGCGCGCCACCGAGCCCGTCCATCGGGCCGCGCGGCAGGCCCGCCAGCAGCGGTACGGCCGGCAGCGCGCCCACGGAGACCTCACTCGTGCGGACGGCGGTGTCGGTGCCGACCGCGAACCCAGGGCCGAGCAGGTAGCTCGCCGACCAGGCGGTCGCGTTCGGCGCGTAGGCGAGGCTGACCAGTGTGATGCCCGCCTGACCGGCCACCCCGGTCCGGTACGCCCCGATCATGTCGGCCGCGTCGCCGCCACCGGTGGCCACCGCCAGCCCGGCCGCACCGGCACCCGCGCCGCACAGCAGCAGCGCCGCCACCAGTCCGGTACGCAGACCGTCGCGCACCGGCGGTGGGCAGCGCTCGGCCAGCAGCGCCCAGACACCTGTGGTGCGCAGCGCGCCGACCAGGGCGGCGGGTACGCCGAACGCGGCGAACGTGAGCGCGGCGGTGACCGGGGAGACCCGCAGGCCGCCCGCGTCGACAGCGAACGCGGCGAGTGCGCCGAGCAGCGCGTACCCGATGCCGACGGCGACCGCGACGGTGAGCGCCTGGCGGGGTGAGCCGGCCCCGCGCGCGCCGACGGCCCGGCTGACGTGCACCCCGGCGCGGGTGAGCCGCCAGACGGCGAGCGCGCTGAGCGCGAGCGGCGCCAGGCCGAGCGGCCCGGCGGTGGTCTGCAACGGCACCCCGTGCCCGAGCAGCCAGCCGGCCAGGCCGGCGCGCAACGCGCCGCCGAACGATCCGGCGTCCTCGCTGAGCTGGGCGAGGCCCAGCACGGCGGACACCGGCAGCCAGGAGGTCAGCGCCGCCCAGAGCGCGGCCACCCCGGCGGCGACCGGCAGCGGGGCCCGGCTGCGGGGCTCCTCACCCGATCGGGGTGCGGGCACCCGCGCGGCCGGGCGGGCACGGCCGGGCGGCCGGGCGCCGGCGGGGGGACCGGTGGCCGGACGGCGGGGCTGGTCAGGGGTGACGCGTGACATCGTGTCTACTCTGGCACGCCGCGGGAAGGACGGCAGTCCGATACCGGGTCGGCAGCGTGGCGAGTTCGCCGAACCCCGGTCCCGCGGTGGTGATCCGGTCTAGCCTCGGCCTCAGACGCGACCGTTCCCGTCGCGGCGCCGACCGCTCGGAGGAAGCCGTGCACGCTCCGTATCCGCCGCCCCCGCCGCCACCGGCCGTCGGCCGGGACCGGACCACGCTCTGGGGCGTCCTCGGCATCGTCTTCGGCCTGCTCTGCTGCGGGATCCTGGGCATCGTCTTCGGCGCGCTGTCGATCCGCGACGCCCGGCGCAACGGCCGGTCGCAGTTGCTCGGCTGGCTGGCCATCGCGTTCGGCGTGATCAACATCGTCGCCAGCGCCATCGTGCGCGCCCGGGGCAACTCGTACTACCCGTACTGGTATCGCTGAACGCGAGGGGGCCGACCGGTTCCCCGGTCGGCCCCCTCGACACGTCGCTCGGCCGCTCAGCGGCCGGACATGATCTCCCGCATCAGGTTGGCGGTCTCGGTCGGGGTCTTGCCGACCTTGACGCCCACCGCCTCCAGCGCCGCCTTCTTGGCGTCGGCGGTGCCCGCCGAGCCCGAGATGATCGCGCCGGCGTGGCCCATGGTCTTGCCGGGCGGGGCGGTGAAGCCGGCGATGTAGCCGACCACCGGCTTGGTGACGTTGGCCTTGATGAACTCGGCCGCCCGCTCCTCGGCGTCGCCGCCGATCTCACCGATCATGACGATCGCGTCGGTCTCCGGGTCCGCCTCGAAGGCGGCCAGGGCGTCGATGTGGGTGGTGCCGATGATCGGGTCACCGCCGATGCCGACGCAGGTGGAGAAGCCGATGTCGCGCAGCTCGTACATCATCTGGTAGGTCAGCGTGCCGCTCTTGCTGACCAGGCCGATCCGGCCGGAGCCGGTGATGTCGGCCGGGATGATGCCGGCGTTCGACGCGCCCGGCGAGGCGATGCCCGGGCAGTTCGGGCCGATGATCCGGGTGCGCTCGCCCTGGGCCCGGTTGTACGCCCAGAACGCGGCGGTGTCGTGCACCGGCACGCCCTCGGTGATCACCACGGCCAGGTCGATGCCGGCGTCGATCGCCTCGACCACGGCGGCCTTGGTGAACTGCGGCGGCACGAAGATGACGGTGACGTCCGCGCCGGTCTCCTTCATCGCGTCCGCGACGGAGGCGAAGACGGGCAGCTCGGTGCCGTCGAAGTCGACGGTCGTGCCGGCCTTGCGCGGGTTCACGCCGCCGACCACGTTGGTGCCGGCGGCGAGCATCCGCCGGGTGTGCTTGGAGCCCTCGGAACCGGTCATCCCCTGCACGATGACCTTGGAGTCCTTGGTCAGCCAGATAGCCATTGTCAGACCCCCGCAGCTGCCAGCTCGGCGGCCCGCTCGGCCGCGCCGTCCATGGTGTCGACCCGCTGGATCAGCGGGTTGGCCGCGCCGTCGAGGATCGCCCGGCCGGCCTCGGCGTTGTTGCCGTCGAGGCGCACGACGAGCGGCTTGGTGGCCTTCTCGCCGCGCTGCTCCAGCAGCGCCAGCGCCTGCACGATGCCGTTGGCGACCGCGTCACAGGCGGTGATGCCGCCGAAGACGTTGACGAAGACGCTCTTGACCGACGGGTCGGACAGGACGATCTCCAGGCCGTTCGCCATCACCTCGGCGCTCGCGCCGCCGCCGATGTCGAGGAAGTTGGCCGGCTTGACGCCGCCGTGCCGCTCGCCCGCGTACGCGACCACGTCGAGCGTGGACATGACCAGGCCCGCGCCGTTGCCGATGATGCCGACCTCGCCGTCGAGCTTGACGTAGTTGAGGTCCTTGGCCTTCGCGGCCTGCTCCAGCGGGTCCACCGACGCCTGGTCGACCAGGGCCTCGTGGTCCGGGTGCCGGAACCCGGCGTTCTCGTCCAGGGTGACCTTGGCGTCCAGGAGCAGCAGCTTGCCGTCCTTGGTCGTGGCCAGCGGGTTCACCTCGACGAGCGTGGCGTCCTCGGCCACGAACGCCTGCCACAGCTTGACCGCGACCTCGACCACCTGGTCGGCGATCTCGGCCGGGAAGCCGGCCGCGGTGACGATCTCGCGCGCCTTGGCCTCGTCCACGCCGGTGTTGGCGTCGATCGGCGCCTTCACGACCCGCTCCGGGGTCTCGGCCGCGACCTGCTCGATGTCCATACCGCCGGCCACGCTGGCGATGCAGAGGAAGGTGCGGTTCGCCCGGTCGAGCAGGTACGAGAAGTAGTACTCCTCGGCCACGTCCGCGGTCACGGTGATCATGACCTTGTGGACGGTGTGACCCTTGATGTCCATGCCGAGGATGTCGGTGGCCCGAGCCACCGTCTCCTCCGCGCCCTCGGCCAGCTTCACGCCGCCGGCCTTGCCGCGGCCACCGACCTTCACCTGCGCCTTGACGACCACCCGGCCGCCGAGGCGTTCGGCGATCGCGCGGGCCTCCTCCGGGGTAGTGGCGACGCCGCCGGCGAGCACGGGCAAGCCGTGCCGCTCGAACAGGTCCCGCCCCTGGTACTCGTACAGGTCCACGATTGCGCGTCCCGTCCCGTCTCCGCGGCGCGCCGTCGCGCCGCCACCAGCTTCGGAAAATCAGTTTGACGCCTGTCATCAGATGAGACAGGCCATTTGCCGCAGCCTAACGAGATGGGAACGGGCGGCAACCGAGCGGGTGCGGGGTGTGCGGTAATGCACAGACCGGGCTCGGCCGGGCCGATCACTGAGGCCCCGGCGCACGGGGGCGTCAGCCGTCCGGGGGATGTCCGGGCCCGGGCGTAACCGCCCGTCGGGGGCGTCGTTGAGTGTGATGTCGGCGCGCTGGTCAAGCGCGGCGACGGGAGCGGCCGATGCCCTGTCGGTCGAGGGGTGGCGGCGGGGCATCGTGCATAGAGGGGCCGGGCGTGTGAGGGGTGCGTCCGGCCCCTCCCCCCGTGCCCGGAGCCGGAAACGCGGGGGCCGGGCACGCAGGGGCCGGGAACCGGGCGGGGTCAGCCGACCGGCTGGGCGACGTTCTCCCGCACCCACTCGACGATCGAGCCGGTGGTGGCGCCCGGGGTGAAGATCTTCGCGACGCCGAGCCGCTCCAGCTCCGGGATGTCGGCCTCGGGGATGATGCCGCCGCCGAACACCACGATGTCGGTGGCGTCCCGCTCGGTGAGCAGTTCGACGACGCGCTTGAACAGCGTCATGTGCGCGCCCGAGAGCACCGACAGGCCGACCGCGTCCGCGTCCTCCTGGATGGCGGTCTCGACGATCTGCTCGGGCGTCTGGTGCAGGCCGGTGTAGATGACCTCCATGCCCGCGTCACGCAGGGCGCGGGCGACCACCTTCGCCCCCCGGTCGTGGCCGTCCAGGCCGGGCTTCGCGACGACGACCCGGATACGAGAGCTCATCTGCGCACACCTTTCACCGGCACTCCTGACCTGAACGAACGGTAACCCGGCCGGACCGGAGGCGGGAAGCCGGGCCGGACCTTCCCACATACGAGCCGCCCCACTACCGCCCACCCGGGTACGCGGAAAGCCGGACACCTCCGCCGTTCGGTCACTGTCCGCGACGAATGGGCAGTCGACATACCATCCGACCGGCGGCACGAGCTATGACAAGGTCGGATGGAATTGGACATAACGAATCAGCATTTCGGCGCTTCGGCTTGTGACAGGAGTGGCGGTTGGCTAACGTGTCCACGGTTGTCATCAGGTCCACGGACGGGTGACGACGCGGCACCGGAGGTTCGACCGAGCTTCACCGAACGGTCCGGAGTCGCATCGGATCCCCGACAACGGAGGGTGTGCGTGCGCCAGCGCCTGTCGTCTGAGCCCGATCGCTATCGCGGCCGCCGCCGCGTACCCACCCCCCCGCGGAGCCGCTACGCCGCGGTGGTCACCACCGCCTTCGTCGGCGCCGGCATCGTCGCCATCGGCGCGAACGCCCTCCCCGACGCCAAGAGCGTCAGCCCGTCGGTCCTCGACGAGCTCCGGCAGGCCTCGGTCGCCAGCCAGGACGCCGCCGCCCGCGCCGACAGCGCGGAGCGCCCGTCCCGTGCCGACCGCTCCGACAGCAAGGCCGCCGAGCAGGACCCGTGGCTCCTGCCGCTGCACGGCTACGACTTCAAGTCCCCCTACGGCATGCGGTGGGGCAAGCTGCACACCGGCATCGACCTGGTCGCCCCGGAGGGCACGCCCTACAAGGCGGTCCACGCCGGCACCGTCACCAAGGCCGGCTGGTTCGGCGGCTACGGCTACGCCGTCATCGTCCAGCACTCCGACGGCAGCGAGGCCATCTACGGCCACTCCTCCGCGGTGACGGTCAAGGAGGGCCAGGAGGTGAAGGCCGGCGACCAGCTCGGCCTGGTCGGCAACACCGGCCACTCCTACGGCTCCCACCTGCACCTGGAGATCCATGTCAAGGGCCAGCCGCAGGACCCGGTGGCGTTCCTCAAGGATCGCGGAGTGGACATTCAGCTCGAAGTCGAGGCAGTTTACAGCGACGTAGCCGCGTCCTGACGCTCCGTACCGCCCCGTCACCGCCCGGACCGCACGGTCCGGGCGGTTTCGTCTGTGCCGATGTCTGCCACGTCACACCGGCCGGTGTGAGTGGGAGCACATCGCCGAATGATCGTCTCTTCGACCGAACCGGCCGGCCGGTCCGAAACCGGACGCGCGGTGGCGGCGCGGGCCACCGCCTCCGCACCCCCGATACCCGCTGCGACCTGCACCGACACCAGTATTTCGAGGTCACGTGCCCCTCGAACCGATGAAGGATCCCGTGCAGCACAGCAGCCCCACCCCGGACAACGCTCCCGCCCGGCACCGGCGCCCGCGCCGCGCCCGGCGCACCGTTTACGTGGTCACCGGCGCGGTGGCCCTGCTCGGCCTCGGCATCGGCGGCGTGGTCGTCACCACCGCCCCGTCCGACCCGACGCCGGCCGCCGTCGACCTCGGCGTAGCGGCCCGCGCCGACGACGCCGACCGCGCCGACCGTTCGGCCCGCGAGCCGGTCACCCCGTCCGCTGTACCGGCCAGCCCGTCGCCGAGCCCGAGCGCGAGCGCGACCAGCCCGGCACCGAAGAAGACGGCGACGGCGAAACCCAAGCCGAAGCCGAAGAAGACGACAGTGGCGAAGAAGCCCACCTGGGTCATCCCGATGAAGGGCGCCGACATCACGTCGTGCTACGGGCCCCGCTGGGGCACCCAGCACGCCGGCATCGACTTCGCCATGCCGGCCGGCACGCCGATCCACGCCGCCGCAGCGGGCACCGTGGTCAAGGCCGGTGACGTGGGCGACGGCTACGGCATCTCGGTCTTCATCGACCACCACAACGGCTACCTGACCCACTACGCCCACCAGAGCCGGCTCGCCGTCGGCGTCGGCGACACGGTCAAGGCCGGTCAGGTCATCGGGTACGAGGGCTCCACCGGCGACTCCACCGGCCCGCACCTGCACTTCGAGGTGCACCAGGGCGCGATGTGGAACCAGATCGACCCGGCGCCGTTCCTGCGTGCCCGGGGCATCGGCGTGGCCTGCTGACGCAGTGGTCCACCGGCGTGGCCGGGCCGGTCTCCAGCCCGGCCACGCCTGCGGTCCGTCCGCCTGACGCTCAGAGCTTGTCGATCGGGGCGTGCCGCAGCACCAGCCACATGGTCTGGTCGCCGAAGTCGATCTGGGCCCGCGCACCCGGCCCGGCCCCCTCCACCGCCAGCACCCGGCCCAGGCCGTACCGCTGGTGGTTGACCCGGTCGCCCACCGCGACCTTCGGAGCCTGCTTCAGCTCGCTCGCGGTGGCCAGCCGGCTGGCGTCCACGCCCAGCCGCTTCGCCAGCTCGGTCGCCTTGGGCGTGCCGCCGGCGAAGCCGCTGCGGCCCAGCCGGTCCGCCCGGCCGCCGACGCCCCCGCCTCCGCCGCCCCACGAGGTGTACGACCCCTCGGTGCGCTCCCAGCGGACCAGCTCGGGCGGCAGCTCCTCCAGGAACCGCGACGGCGGGTTGTAGGCGGGCGCGCCCCAGGCCGACCGGGTCACCGCGCGGGACAGGTAGAGACGCTGGCGGGCCCGGGTGATGCCCACGTACGCCAGCCGCCGCTCCTCCTCCAGCTCGCGGGTGTCGCCGAGCGAGCGCAGGTGCGGGAAGACGCCGTCCTCCAGGCCGGTCAGGAAGACCACCGGGAACTCCAGGCCCTTGGCGGTGTGCAGCGTCATCAGCGTGACCACCCCTTGGTGGTCCGGGTCGTCGGAGGGGATCTGGTCGGCGTCGGCGACGAGCGCCACCTGCTCCAGGAAACCGGCGAGCGTGGCTCGCTCGTCGTCGGCGCCGAGCGCCTCGATCCGCTCGGTGTACTCCCGGGCGACGCTCACCAGTTCCTGGAGGTTGTCCACCCGGCCGGCGTCCTGTGGGTCGAGGCTCTCCTCCAGCTCGGCCAGGTAGCCGGAGCGGGTCAGCACCGCCTCCAGCACCTCCTCCGGGGTGCCGGTGCCGGCCAGCTCCCGCGCCGCGTCGAGCAACGCGACGAACTCGGCGATGCCGTTCGCCGCCCGGGTGGAGATGCCCGGCGCGTCCTTGGCCCGGCGCAACGCGGCGCCGAAGGAGATGCGGTCCCGGGCACTCAGCGCCTCCACGCACGCCTCGGCCCGCTCGCCGATGCCCCGGCGCGGGGTGTTGAGAACCCGGCGCAGGCTGACCGTGTCGTCGTCGTTGACCACGGCGCGCAGGTACGCGAGCGCGTCGCGGACCTCCTTGCGCTCGTAGAAGCGCACCCCGCCGACCACCTTGTAGGGCAGGCCGACCCGGATGAACACCTCCTCGAACACACGGGACATGGCGTTCGTACGGTAGAACACCGCCACGTCGCCCGGGCGGGTCTCGCCGTCGTCGACCAGCCGGTCGATCTCCCGGGCCACCCAGTCGGCCTCGGCGTGCTCGGTGTCGGCGACGTACCCGACGATCTGCTCGCCGGACCCGGCGTCGCTCCACAGCCGCTTCGGCTTGCGGGAGGTGTTGCGGTCGATCACCGCGTTGGCGGCGTTGAGGATGGTCTGGGTCGAGCGGTAGTTCTGCTCCAGCAGGATCGTGCGGGCGTCGGTGAAGTCCCGCTCGAACTCCAGGATGTTGCGGATGGTCGCGCCGCGGAACGCGTAGATCGACTGGTCGGCGTCACCGACCACGCACAGCTCCGCCGGCGGGATCCCCTCGGTACCGGCGACCAGTTCCTTGATCAGCACGTACTGGGCGTGGTTGGTGTCCTGGTACTCGTCCACCAGCACGTGCCGGAACCGGCGCCGGTAGCTCTCCGCCACGTGCGGGTGCGACTGGAGCAGGTGCACAGTCGTCATGATCAGGTCGTCGAAGTCCAGCGCGTGCGCCTCGCGCAGCCGCCGCTGGTAGAGCGTGTACGCCTCGGCCAGCGCCCGCTCGTTCGGCCCCTTGGCCCGGCCGGCGAACTCCTCCGGGTCGACCAGCTCGTTCTTCAGGTTCGACACCTGGGCGGCCAGGCCCCGGGCCGGGTAGCGCTTCGGGTCCAGATCCAGCTCGCGGGCGACCATCTGCATCAACCGGCGCGAGTCGTCCGCGTCGTAGATCGAGAACGTCGACTTCAGGCCGGCGTGCTCGTGCTCGGCCCGCAGGATGCGTACGCAGGCGGAGTGGAACGTCGAGACCCACATGAGCCGGGCGCGCGGGCCGACCAGCGCGGCCACCCGCTCCTTCATCTCACCGGCGGCCTTGTTGGTGAACGTGATCGCGATGATCTCGCCGGGGTGCACGTCGCGGGCGGCGAGCAGGTAGGCGATCCGGTTGGTCAGCACCCGGGTCTTGCCGGACCCGGCGCCGGCCACGATCAGCAGCGGGGAGCCGGCGTGGGTCACCGCGTCCCGTTGGGGGCCGTTCAGGCCGTCGAGGAGGGCGGCCGGGTCCGACCCGGCGCCCCCGGGACGGCGCGGCGGGGTCGGCCGGGACTCCGGCGCGGGCGGGGACTCCGGCGCGGGCGGGGATGTGGGAATGTCGAAGAGAGGATGCATCGCAGCCCGAGTCTATGCCGCCGGGCGGACACTTCCCCGCCCGCGCCGCCGCCCGGCGCACGCCGTCACGTCTCACCTGTTGGTGCGTCTTCTTGCGCGCCCGCCCGGATGGTCGGCATACTCGACGACGTGTTCGATCAGCGCTTCTACTTTTACTACGGCACCGGGAGTCCGGCAGCCGTGGGTCGCGCCTGATCACAGACCTACGAAACGCCCCGGGCTCCCCGAGCCCGGGGCTTTTCCGTCCCGGGATCCGGGTACCGGGCCCGAGCCCCGAGAGGGACGACGATGATGACTGACGTGGTGGAGTCCAGCGGCAGCCTGGCGCGGCACGACCGGCCGGCCGGCGGCGACCCGACCGGCGCCGCGGCGGCCCGGACCGGCACCGACGACGCGGCGGCGGCGGAACGGATCGGCGAGATCCGGCGGCGGATCGACGAGATCGACCGCACCCTCATCGCGCTCTGGCAGGAGCGGGCAGCGCTCTCCCAGGAGGTCGGCGCGACCCGGATGGCGTCCGGCGGCACCCGGCTGGTGCTCTCCCGCGAGCGGGAGATCCTGGAGCGGTTCCGGTCCGAACTCGGCGCCGACGGCACCCAGCTCGCGCTCCTGCTGCTGCGCGCCGGCCGCGGCCCGCTGTGAACCGACCACGTAGCAAGGCACTCGCTCGACGTCAATGCCAAGCCGGGCACCGTTGGTCCGCACGGCGGATACTGAGCCTTTTTCATCCTGCGTAGCGGTTGGCTTCGACGTGGTGCAGAACGAGGATGGCCTGCACGATCGTGGTCGCCCGCCGTGGGCAGCAGCGCAGCTTGACCAGGATCTTCCAGGTCTTGAGGGTGGCGATCGCCCGTTCGCCGCGGGCGCGGATCTTCGCGTGGGCCCGGTTCACGGCCTTCTGTCGGCGTGACAGCTTGGGCCGGAAGCGGCGCCGCTTGAACGGCGTGCGCACGCTCCCGCCGGCTCCCTGATAGCCCTTGTCCGCGAAGGTCGTCACCTCTGCGCTGGTCAGCGCCTCGATGATGCCGTGGGTCCGGGCCGCGGTCAGGTCGTGGACAGAGCCGGGCAGCGCCGGCGAAGCCCAAACGAGGCGGCCCGCCGCGTCGGCGATGACCTGCACGTTCACGCCGTGGCGCTTGTGCTTCCCCGAGTAGTACGGCCGCTGGTCGGCGACCCGGTCGATCGGGATCAGGGTGCCATCCAGGATCGCGTACGCCAGCCGGCGGATCCGGTTGATGGGGGTGGCCAGGTCGTTCGCGGCCATCGCGAGCAGGGCTATCGCTTCCTGCACGTACCGCCAAGCGGTACTCACGCCGACGGCGAACCCGGCGGCCAGCCGGGTGTAGGTATCACCGTTGCGCAGGTGAGCCAGAGCGAGCAGTGCCTGCCGTCCCGCGTCGAGGCGCCGCCACCTGGATCGACGCTGGTCACGGTGGTGGCGGATACGGTCAGCGAGGTGGTTCAGGGTCCGGCTGGACAACGAGATCGTGGACGGGTAAGACAGCACAGGCGAGGCTCCCGTGTTGGGGCATCGGGTTTTGGTCGATTTGCTGTCTTACCTGGAGCCTCGCCCTCATCGATCTACGGCCCCCGCCTACCCACGCTGACCTGCAAGATCAGGATGAAAAAGGCTCACTGTAGCCGCCGTTGACCCATGCCTTGACTGGACCACGGGTGACCGTTTGTGGAGAAGGTGCCCAGCGGCGTCGAAGTTTTACACCGACACGGCGGTGACGATCACCGCAAGAGAAGCCGAGGCTATCGGCGGCGATGCGTCACCTGCGTCTCTTGATCTTTTTCGCCGTGTCAATACCGCGACTTGAACCATTGCCGGCGGGAGCCGCTGCCTCGCCCGTGTCGGCAGACAGGTGGTGATCTGGCCGACCAGTACGACACCGAGTCCAACCGGGACTCGATGCGAGCAGGCGACCGCGAGGACGTAGCCGAGCCGCTGGCCGGTAGCGCGGCGGCCAGATGCGGGTTGCCACCGCAAACCTCGTCGCCGACACCTCCGAAACTGCAGCTCGTCGACTGCCACTGTGTCAATGAGGCGACGTGCCAGTTGCAGTTTCGTGGCGAAGCGGAAGCTGTCAAACTCCCCGGTATCAGCCGGACGCACGGGGCCATCGATTCACGAATTCGGCAAGTAGCGGGCGACGGCGGTGCGCGCGAACCAGCACGCACCTGGCCGCTGAGGCATACGACAAGTGAATCGCGAGCCGGCAGCTCTCAATCCTCCCGGTAGTGCCGGATCATTCTGTCGCACGCTGACAGTGTGCCCGGGACGAGCCACGACGAAGTCCCGCGCCAGCACGGACGAAGTTGGCCCGGCTAGTCAGATCCTGCTCCCACCCGGACCGCCACCACCGGCGTGCCCGCAATCGTCCAACTGTTCTTGACCGGCAACGGCGCCAGCAACCCGGCCACGAAATCTCGTATCCGGCACTGTCGGCTCCACCTGAATTTCAGCCGCCGTTGACAAGGCACCGTGGCACGGGCCCGGCCAAAACCCGTCGCGATCATGTCGAAAAGCCCGCTGTTGGTCTACCCACCCACAGGCTCGACGGTCGCTGTTCGCATCGTGGACAAACCGCACTGTATCCACAGGTAAGAACGAATTTCCTGCGCCCCATTAGCCCTGCAGCATGGCCACAAAACGTTCACTAGCCCCGACACACCCATAAATGGGTTCAAACCTTCGCCAGCCTCAAGGAACCCTCAAGAATCAGATTCGGTATATTGACTCATCAAACCCGTCAATGCAGAGTTGGTCTTAACGACGCGCCTGCAGCAATTTCACCGGCTGGCGCGCTGAAGGGAAACATGCGCTCTCCCGCCGCAAGAAGCGCTGGCCTGAACATCTTAGCCCTTAGCAGGATGTCCAGGAAAACAAATCGAAGGAGTATAGTGAAGGCTGCGAATTACAGCATTCCCACGGGGGAAAGCTCCAGAACCCAAAAGGTAATCCGTATCGCTGCGGCATTCGCAGGGGCCCTGGCCCTCCTGGCGGCTGCACAACCGGCCACAGCCGCACCGGCCCACAAGCCCTACTCAGACGGGACGGCCCAGAAGGTGTCAGAGGTGCGAACCGTACTAGCACCGACGGCGACCTGGAACAACTACGCCCTAAACCCGTCGCTCTGCAATCCCAACAACTGGATCAGCGAATACCCTACGTGGACAGTGTCCAAGGTGACGTCCACTTCTGTTTATGTGCATTCCCTAAAGATCACCTATAAGCCCGGCAGGACGATGACTATCGCTGGCGCATATATGACCGACGGCAACGGATCCCAGGTGGGCAGTTACTATCATTCCTATCAGGCACCCACGTCCGGATACACCAAGACATGGACGATCAATAAGACCGTGAGCTTCGGCCGAGGTGCGCGAGTCAGCTTCGCCTCGAATTTCAACGCCAATCAAGTTTCCGGCGAAACTGCAATCTGCAGCGGAAACAACACCATCTGGTTCTATCTGCGGCCGATTTAGAACTCGGCAACATCAAAGACCGGCTCGTAGAATAACAGCAAGCGCGCCGCGCTTCTCCCCCCGGCCTACTGGCGGGGGGAGAAGCGCGGCGCGCACCTATGTCAGCTACTGGAACGTTCAGCAAGTCCCGTTCCGCTTGTTGCGACGATCTCCCGCTTCTCGGCGAAGTGGCAGGCGCTCGGGTGGTCCGAGCCCGGCCGGATCTGGAGCAGCGGCATCTCCTGGGCGCAGACGTCCTGCGCCTTCCAGCAGCGGGTGCGGAACCGGCAGCCCGAGGGCGGGCTGACCGGCGAGGGCACGTCGCCCTGGAGCCGGATGATGGCCTTGCTCTCCCGTACGGTCGGGTCCGGCACCGGCACCGCCGACAGCAGTGCCTGGGTGTACGGGTGGGTCGGCCGCTCGTAGATCTCGTCCTCGGTGCCGATCTCCACCATCTTGCCCAGGTACATCACGGCGACCCGGTCGGAGAGGTGCCGCACCACGGACAGGTCGTGGGCGATGAAGACGTACGACAGCCCGAACTCGGTCTGGAGCTTCTCCAGCAGGTTCATCACCTGGGCCTGGATCGAGACGTCCAGGGCCGACACCGGCTCGTCGCAGACGATCACCTCGGGCCGCAGCGCCAGCGCCCGGGCGATGCCGATGCGCTGCCGCTGACCGCCGGAGAACTGGTGCGGGTACCGGTTGATGTGCTCCGGGTTGAGGCCGACCAGGTCGAGCAGCTCCTTGACCTTGTTGCGCCGGCTGCCGCGCGGGGCCACCTCGGGGTGGATCTCGAACGGCTCGCCGATCAGGTCACCCACCGTCATCCGGGGGTTCAGCGAGGTGTACGGGTCCTGCATCACCAGCTGGATCTGCCGGCGCAGCCGCCGCAGCGCGCCACCGGAGAGCTTGGAGATGTCCTGGCCCTTGTAGAGCACCTGGCCGCCGGTCGGCTTCTCCAGGTTCATCAGCACCCGGGCCAGCGTCGACTTGCCGCAGCCGGACTCGCCGACCACGCCGAGCGTCTCGCCGGCCTTGAGGTCGAAGGAGACGCCGTCGACCGCCTTGACGTGACCGATGGTCTTCTTGAACACCACGCCCCGGGTCACGGGGTAGTGCTTGACCAGGTCACGAACCTCGATGATGTTCTCAGTCACGGTTCACCAGTTCCTCGGCGAAGTGGCAGGCGCTGGCCCGGCCGTTGCCCAGTTGCAGCAGCGGCGGGACCTTCTCCCGGCACATCGGCTGCGCCATCGGGCAGCGCGGGTTGAACGCGCAGCCCGTCGGGATGTTCATCAGGTTCGGCGGAAGGCCCTTGATGGTGCGGAGCTCCTGCCCCTTCTCGTCCATCCGCGGGATCGAGTTGAGCAGGCCGAGCGTGTACGGGTGCGCCGGCTTGCGGTACAGGTCGTAGACGTCGGCTTCCTCGACGATCCGGCCGGCGTACATGACCGCGATCCGGTCCGCGACGTCGGCGACCACGCCGAGGTCGTGGGTGATCAGGATCATGCCCATCTGCCGTTCCCGCTGGAGCTCGCCGAGCAGGTCCATGATCTGGGCCTGCACTGTCACGTCGAGCGCGGTGGTGGGCTCGTCGGCGATCAGCACCTCGGGGTCCAGCGCCAGCGACATGGCGATCATGGCGCGCTGCCGCATACCGCCGGAGAACTGGTGCGGGTAGTTGCTGAACCGGCCCTTGGCGTTGGGGATCTTCACCTGGTCGAGCATCTCGATCGCGCGCTTCTTGGCGTCCGAGCGGCTCATGCCGCGGCGGATGCGGAACTGCTCGGCGATCTGGAAGCCGACTGTGAAAACCGGGTTGAGGGCCGAGAGCGAGTCCTGGAAGATCATGGCGATGCCCTCGCCCCGGATCCGCCGCCGCTGCTCGGGGGACATGGTGAGCATGTCCTTGCCGTGGAAGCGGACCTTTCCGCCGGTGACGAAGCCGGGCGGGGTGTCCAGGATGCCCATGATGGTCTGCGCGGTGACGCTCTTGCCGGAGCCGGACTCGCCGAGCACGGCGAGGGTCTCCCCCGCGTCGACGTGGTACGTGACTCCGTTGATGACCTTGGCGACGCCGTCCCGGGTGCGGAACTCCACCCGAAGGTCGTCGACCTCGAGCAGGCGGCCCGAGGGGCGGCCGGATCCGTCGGCGCCCGGGGCGGACTGCTCGGACACGAGAATGTCGGACAACTCAGTTCCCCTATCGGAGCTTCGGGTCGAGGGCCTCGCGGACCGCCTCGCCGAGCATGACGAAGCTCAGCACGGCGGCGACGAGGAACGCGGCGGGGAAGAACAGCAGGTAGGGCGAGACCCGGATGTAGTTCTGCGCCTCGCTGATCATGATGCCCCAGGAGACGACCGGGTGCCTCAGGCCGATGCCCAGGAACGAGAGCGTGGCCTCCGCGCCGATGAACGAGCCGACCATGATCGTGCCGTAGACCAGCAGCGGGGCCAGGCAGTTCGGCAGCAGGTGCTTGAGGATGATCCGGCCGGTGCCGGCGCCGAGCGCGCGGGCCGCGACGATGTAGTCGGCCTCCTTGGTGGCGAGCACCGAGGAGCGCATCAGCCGCATCACGACCGGCCAGCTCAGCACGCTCAGGGACAGGATGACCAGCCCCATGATCGTCCACTCGCCGTTGTCGGTGCCGGACCCGTTGAACGTGGTCAGGATGACGATCGAGCCGAGCACGAACGGCAGGCCGAAGAAGATGTCCGCGATGCGGGAGAGCAGCGCGTCCACCCAGCCGCCGCGGTAGCCGGCGATGATGCCCATCGTGCCGCCGACCAGCAGCGTCAGGAAGGTGGAGACCACAGCCACCACGATCGAGGCGCGGGCGCCGTAGATGACCCGGGCGTAGACGTCGCGGCCCTGCACGTCGTAGCCGAACCAGGCGGCCGACGACGGCTCGACCCGGCTGCGGTCCAGCGAGCCGTTCACCGCGTCGCCGGAGGTGAACAGCCACGGGAAGGCCGCCATCACGAGGAAGACCAGGATGATCGTCGCCGAGATCCAGAACAGCGGCTTGCGGCGCAGGTCGATCCAGGCGTCACCGAGCAGGCCACGCGGCTTGTTCTGCTTCGCGCTCTCCGGCAGGCCCGCGTTGGTGGGCGCGCCCGACCCCGCCTCGGTGGGCATGGTCGCGGGCGGCGTCGACACGATCGACGCGGTATTCGGGTCACTCATGCCCGTACCTCGCTGCGCTCGGCACGGGCGTGGTTGCCCGCGCAGACTGCTGGGACGTTTCGTACGCTGCGGCGGTCACTCATAGCGGATCCTCGGGTCGAGGGCGGCGTAGAGCAGGTCCACCACCAGGTTCATGATGAGATAGACGAGCACCAGCACCACAACGATGCCGACAACGGTAGCGCTCTCCTTGGTGACGATCGAGCGGAGCACCTGCCGGCCGATGCCGTTGATGCCGAAGATGCCCTCCGTCACGATCGCGCCACCCATCAGCGCGCCGAGGTCGGTGCCGAGCAAGGTGACCACCGGGATGAGCGAGTTGCGCAGCAGGTGCACGCCGACCACGCGGCGCATCGGGAGACCCTTGGCGATCGCGGTGCGGACGTAGTCGGCACGCCGGTTCTCGGCGATGCTCGTACGCGCCACCCGGGCGATGTACGCCATCGATGCGCTCCCGAGCACGAAGCCCGGCACGATCAGTTCGCTGAACCGCATCTCGTTGGACACGGTCGGGTTGATGATGCCCCACTTCACGCCGAGCAGCCACTGCAGCACGAAGCCGATGACGAAGACCGGGAGGGCGATCAGGAAGAGGGTGGAGACCAGGACCAGGTTGTCCAGGAAGCCGTTGCGCCGCAGGCCGGTCAGGATGCCGGCGCCGAGACCGATCACGGCCTCGATGGCGAGGGCCACCACCGCCAGCTTCAGGGTGTTCGGGTACGACGTGGCGATGATGTCGCTGATCTCGCGACCGCCGAACGTGATACCGAAGTCACCCTGCAGAAGGTTCTTCATGTAGCTGGCGTACTGCACCCAGATCGACTCGTCGAGGTTGTACTTCTCGGTCATCATGGCCCGGTAGTTCGGGGGGCAACCGCGGTCGCCGCACTTGCCGGCGAAGGGGTCACCGGGCACCGACCAGACGAGCCAGTAGATCAGGAACGTCGTGCCGATGAACACCGGCACGAGTTGCAGCAGCCGTCTCAAGAGATAACGGCCCATGGGGTGGTCCTCCAGACAGGGAGCGCCGGGTGAGCCGGCGCGGCGGCGACAACGTGCGAGGGGTCCGTTGTACACCCCCTCGCGGAACGGCCCCGGGTCGGGCTCACCGGTAGGCGAGCCCGACCCGGGGTCAGACCGTTCGGATCAGAGCTCGACCGAGGTGATGTCGAGCTCGCCGACGTTGGTCAGCTCCAGCTTCTTGATCTTCTCCGAGTGGCCGGACTGCTGGCCACCGAAGTAGATCGGCATCGACGGGACGTCCTGGTCGATGAGCTTGACGGCCTCAGCGAACTTCTTGTGGGCCTCCTCGATGCTGGGGGCCGCGGAGGCCTCCTTGGCGAGGGCGTCCACCTGCGGGTTGCTGTACTTGCCGTCGTTCGAGGAACCACCGGTGACGTAGAGCGGGTTGATCCAGTTCTCCACGTCCGGGTAGTCCTGCTGCCAGCCGGCCCGGTAGGCACCGGTCATCTTGTAGGCGTTGATGTTGGCGCGGAAGACCGCGAAGGTCGGCACGCCGACGGCAACAGCGTCGATGCCCAGGTTGGTCTTGATCTGCTGGGCGACGGCCTCCATCCACTCCTTGTGGCTGGCGTCCGCGTTGTACGACAGGGTCAGCTTGCCCTGGAAGCCACCGGCCTCCTGGAGGAGCTGCTTGGCCTGGGCCACGTCGAACTTGCAGGCGGTGCAGTTGCCCGGCTCGGCGCCCGGGGTCAGCGGGTTGGCCCAGCTGTCGGCCGGCTTACGGGTACCGAAGAAGATCTTGTCGGTGATCGACTGCCGGTCGATGGACAGCGAGATCGCCTTGCGCAGCTTCGGGTTCTGGAAGCGCTTGTCGTAGATCGGGAAGGCGATGATGCCGGTCGACGGGGTCGTCGAGGCCATGGCCCGCTCGGCCAGGTCGGTCTTCCACTTCTCACCGGCCAGCGCGGAGACCGGAACCTGCTGCTGGAAGTCCAGGTTGTTAGAAACCAGGTCGTTGTAGGCGGCAACGTCGTCCTGGTAGATCTTGACGGTGACGTCCTTGATCTTCATCTTGTCGCGCAGGCTGTAGTCGTCGAAGCGGGTCAGCTTGATCTCGACGTCGTCCTGCCAGGAGACGAGCTTGACCGGGCCGTTACCGATCGGCTTCTTGCCGAAGTCAGCCGGGGTGGACGAGAAGAACGCGTCCGGCAGCGGCACGAAGGCGCTGTAGCCGAGCTTGGTCGGGAACACGGCGGTCGGCGCGGAGAGCGTGACCTCGAAGTTCCAGTCGTCGACGACCTTCAGGCCGGACATCTCCTTGGCCTTCGGCTCCGGGGCCTTCTGCGGGCCGTCCGGGCCGTCCGGGTCCTCGGTGTAGACCTCGTCGAAGCCCTGGATGTCGGAGAAGAAGGAGGCGTTCTGCGCGCCGTTCGGGCCGTACGCAGCCCAGTTCCAGGCCTTGACGAAGCTCTCGGCCTTGACGGTGGTGCCGTCGTGGAACTTGGTGTTCTGCTTGATCTTGACCTTGAAGACCTTCGAGTCGCTCGTGTCGATCGACTCGGCGAGCAGGTTCTGCGGCGCCCCACCGTTGTTGGGGTACTCGACCAGACCGCTCCACATCCAGTCGATGATCGCGCCGCCACCGGTCTCGGTGGTGTTCGCCGGAACCAGGGGGTTCTCCGGCTGGGTGCCGTCGATGACGATGGCGCCGTCCTTGCTGGCGCCGGCGTCGCCACCGTCGTTGTTCCCGCTGGAGCAGCCGGACGCGACGAGCGCGAATGCCGCGCCCACCGCGAGCGCGCCGCTCGCCCGCTTCGAGACTCTCATTCCGAGGGGCCTCCTCTTTCTAACCTGGTTCCGTCGTGAGTTTCACGCACGTCTTTGGGGGTGACACCACCGGCGACCCGAACCGCAGGACGCCGGTTTACCGCAGAGGAATTCGGGACACCCCAGGGGTACCGATCCGCCGGGCGCCACACCCTGGACGAGACACCGCGCAGGGTCGGCGACCACGCGGCGGCGCGAAAGACGGCGTCACGTGGTCGGCAGGCCCGACGAGATGCCTCACACCGGGGGGTGAGGTGCTGCCACTGTGACACCAACCGGCCCTTTCCGTGAAGGTGCCGTTATCAAGCCGTTAGTTGGTCGCCACGTTGCCGATACTTGAGAAAAGATCACAAAGCGCACGGACGATAGGGCCCTGAACAGGCAAGACGGGCACAGACAGGTCGACGGACGTCCCTGCGACACGGGAGGCTGTGACGTTCACCGCGCCGGCGTCGGCCCCCTTCGCGGGCACCCGGCTGCCGGGTTTTTTGTCCGTCCGGATGACGCCATGCCGACCGAGCGGGCACCACCGGCACCCCCGGGGTACGAGGTCGCCGAGGCCCCGCCCCCGGGCGGGCGTCGGTTCCTAGACCAGCCGGCGGTCGGCGGCCCACCGGGACAGCTCGTACCGGTTCGACATCTGGAGCTTGCGCAACACGTTGGAGACGTGCGTCTCGACCGTCTTGATCGAGATGTACAGCTCCTTGGCGATCTCCTTGTACGCGTACCCCCGGGCGAGCAGCCGCAGCACCTCGCGCTCACGGTTGGTGAGCTGGTCCAGCTCGGGGTCGGCCACCGGCGCGTCCGGCCGGGAGGCGAACGCGTCGAGCACGAACCCGGCCAGCCGCGGGCTGAACACCGCGTCGCCGTCGGCCACCCGCCGGATCGCGTCGGTCAGCTCCTCCGGCGAGATCGTCTTCGTGACGTACCCCCGCGCGCCGGCGCGGATCAGGCCGATCACGTCCTCGGCGGCGTCGGAGACGCTCAGCGCCAGGAACCGCACCTGCGGGTGGGTACGCCGCATCGCCTCCAGCACCGCGCGGCCACCACCATCGGGCATGTGCACGTCGAGCAGCACCACGTCCGGAGCGGTGGCGGCGATCCGGGTCACCGCCTCGGCCACCGAGCTGGCCTCACCGACCACCTCCACGCGCGTGCCCAGCTCGGCGCGGACGCCGGCCCGGAACATCGCGTGGTCGTCGACGAGGAACACCCGCAGCGGCCCGCTCGGCGCCGTACCCTCGACCGGTTCCTGCTCGGACATGTCACTTGTCCCTTTCCGCCGTGGAGCCGGAGCCGCTGATCGGCAGGATCAGCCGGACCTCGGTCCCTTCCCCCGGCTCGGACCGGATCTCCGCCCGGCCGCCGTGCCGCTTCATCCGTCCGATGATCGAGCCCCGGACGCCGTGCCGGTGATTCTCCACCGTATCCGGGTCGAAGCCCTTGCCCCGGTCCCGGACGAACACGCTCACCTGCTCCGGCTCCACCTCGGCGTACAGCGACACGGTCTGCACACCGGCGTGGCGGGCCGCGTTGACCAGGGCCTCCCGGGCGGCGGCCACGATCGCGCCCACCCGCTCGTCGGTCTCCCGGTCGCCGACCACCACCACCTCGACGGTGATGGCGAACGTGTCCTCCACCTCGGCGGCGGCCTGCTCCAGGGCGGCCGCGAAGCGCTCGGTGGGCGAGGCGGCCGGCTTGTAGAGCCAGTTGCGCAGCGAGCGCTCCTGGCCCCGGGCCAGACGCTGCACCGTCTTGACGTCGCTGGCGTTGCGCTGGATCAGGGCCAGCGTGTGCAGGACCTGGTCGTGCACCATCGCGGCCAGTTCGGCGCGCTCCTGCTCACGGATGCGGCCCTCCCGCTCGGAGCGGAGCTGGTTCCAGGTGCGCCAGAGCACCGGACCGGTGACCACACCCACGCCGGCCAGCCCGACCAGCGCGAAGATCACGCCGTTGAGCACCGCGTCGAAGTTCTGCGCCGGCGAGTAGACGGCCGCCACGCCGATGATGCCCACCGCGACGAGCACGCCGCCGCCGATGAAGCGCAGCACGAACGCGCGCCTGTCGCTCTCCTCCACCACCGCGCCCAGCCAGGGCACCGCCGAGTCGCCCCACTGCCGGCGGCGCTCCGGGGCGGACTGGTGCCAGATGACGCCCGCGCCGACCGCGATGATCGCCACCAGCCAGCCGGCGGTGCCGGCCGCGCCCACCGAGTTGAACGCCACCACCTGGAGCAGCAGCACGCCGAGCCCGATCACCACGAACGGCAGCAGCTGGGCGAGGTCGCGGCGGGGCGGGACGGCGGTGTCGCCGGGGCGGGGCGGGACCACCGCCCAGAAGGCGGCGTAGAGCAACAGGCCGAGACCGCTCAGCCCGAGCAGCACCATGAACGCCACGCGTACCCGCAGCACCGGGATGCCCAGGTGCTCGGCGATGCCCGCGGCCACCCCGGCGGCCAGCCGGTGGTCGGTGGCCCGGTAGAGGCGCGGGGCGTGCGGGGCGGGGGTGCTGCTGATCGGAGGCTCCCAGGTCGAGGCGGACATGCCGGCGGCGCCGACGCCCCGATCGTCACACGGCCGCGACGCCCGGGACCACGGGGACGCCCCGGAGTTTCACCGGCGGAGGATCTCAGGGTGGGGTCAGGGTCGGGTCCGGAGGCTGCTCGGGCGGCCGGGGCAGCAGTATCGAAGGCATGAACGAGGACGCTGCCCGTCCGCCCCGCCCCTGGGCGGCAGCACAGGACGCCCCGCCGCCCCCGCCGGGAGCGGCACCCACCGACCAGGCGACCCCGCCGCCCGGCGGCGGCACGCCGTTCGGCGGTCCGCCACCCGGTGGGTACGCCCCACCGCCCGGCGCCGCCGGCTTCACCACCCGGTACGGCCTGGTACGCCCCCGTGAGGGCCGCTACCTGGCCGGGGTGTGCGCCGCCATCGGCCGGGCCACGAACACCGACCCGGTGCTGTGGCGAGTGCTGCTGGCCGTGCTCGGCTTCTTCGGCGGCATCGGGATCATCGTGTACGTCGCCGGCTGGCTGATCATCCCCGGCGAGGGCGACACCGCCTCGCCGGTGGAGGCCATGCTCGGCCGGGGCCGGTCCAGCATGTCCCCCATCACGGTGATCGTGCTCGGCATCGTGGTGGCGCTCGGCTTCGCCTACGTCGTCACCGACGGGTTCCGGGCGATCCTGCTCGGTGCGGTGATCCTGATCGGCGGCGCGCTCCTGCTCAACCGCGAGCAGCGCGGCCCGGCGCAGCGGCCGGCTCAGCCGGCGCCGCCGCACGGTCCCCCGCCGGGTCCGGTACCACCGGTGGCCTGGCCCGCGCCGCCGGCCCCGGCGCCGGGCACCTGGACCGCGGCTCCCCCCGCGGCACAGTGGACCGGCACACCCGCCGGACCGGCACACCCCGCGGCGGCGCCGTCCGGCGGCATGCCCGCCGAGCCCGGCTACCCGCCGGTGTCCGCGTCCGAGCCCGGCTACCCGCCGGTGTCCGCGTCCGAGCCGGGCTACCCGCCGGCGGCGCCGTCCGAGCCGGGGCACCCGGCCACGTCCGAGGCGGAGCGCGAGCCGGGCCACCCCGGGCCTACTACCGGCTACCCGACGCTGCCGGCGCCGGGCTGGCCCGCCGCGGCCGGCACCCGGCCGGGCCCGTCCGAGCCGACGACCGTCGCGATGCAGCACGTGACCGGCCCGGTCGCCGACACCGCCACCTGGCCCGCGTACGGCGCGAACCCGGCCTGGCCGGGCGCGCGGGACGCCGGGGCCCGGCTGGACGAGCCGGCCGCCGTGCCGCCGCCCGCGCCGGTGGGCGCACCGCTGCCGCCCGGCGGTTACCGGCCGCCGTTCGCCCCGCACGGCCCGTACGCCGGATCGCCGCCCGTCCCGCCGCCCTTTCCGCCACCGGTCCGGCCGCCGCGACCGCCGAAGCGGCCCAAGGAGCGCTCGCCGCTCGGCGCGATCACGTTCTCGCTGATCTTCCTGGCGCTCGGCATGGTCGCAATGCTCGACCTGCTCGACGTCTTCCCGGTCGGCGCCGCCGGCTACTTCGCCGCGGTACTCGCGACCATCGGCCTCGGTCTGCTCGTCGGCACCTGGTTCGGCCGGGCCCGCTGGCTGATCGCCCTGGGCCTGGTGACAGCGGCGGCGCTCGGCATCGCCACCGTCGCCGAGTCCTACGACCGGGTACGCGGCATCGACGGCAACGTCACCTGGGCGCCGACCGACCTGCGCGACCTGGCCGACCGGTACGAGAACAACCTCGGTGACGCGACGCTCGACCTGCGCGGGATCGACTTCGACAAGCAGGACGTCCAGGTGACTGTCGACGTGAACCTCGGCAACGCGACAGTTGTCGTACCGCCGGACGTCGACGTGACCACTGTGGCCGACGTGAACGCCGGCGACGCCACTGTCTTCGGCCGGCGCAGCGGCGGGCTCGGCGGTCGTCAGTGGGAGACCACCGACCCGGGCGCCGACGGTCCCGGTGGCGGCAAGCTGCGCCTCTACGTCCACGTGAACGCCGGCAAGCTGGAGGTGACCCGGTGAAGGCACACCGTACCGACATCGTGTCGTTCGCTTTCGGACTCGTCTTCCTCGGCCTGTCCGTCTGGTGGCTGCTGGCCCGGATCCTCGGCCTCTCCGTACCCCCGGTCGGCTGGTTCCTGGCCGGCGGGCTGGTGCTGATCGGACTGCTCGGGCTGATCGGCGCGCTGCGCTCGGGCCGCCCCCCGGAGCAGCCCACCACGCAGCCCGCGCCAGACGTCACGGTCTCGGCGCCGTACGGCTCCCCGGCCGCAGGCCCGGAGACCGCCGGCAGCGCGGAGACGACCGCCGGCCCGGAGACGCCCGACCGCACCGACGAGTGGGCCACCGAGGCCACGACCGACTCCGCGGAACCGGCCACCCGCGAACTGCCGCCGCTCGAGCCACCGGCCGACGAGGCGGCTCCGCAGCGCCGTACGCCGGGGGATCCGGCCTGACCGCGCCACTGCGGCGCCCTCCGGACGCGGCCTATGCTGGTCGGCGGAGATCTCGTCTCCGCCGGCCGGCCCGCGCACCCCGACCATGCCGGAGCCGCCGGCCGGGTCGCCGGAGCCGCCCCGTCCGTTCGCTATCTCGTCAGGAGCCCGTCCGACATGACCCAGTCCCCCGCCGTGCGCGTCACCGCTCCCTCCGGTGCGGTCCGCATCGGCGAGCGCGCCGCCCGCACGCTCGTCAGCGAGTTCGCCCGGCGTAACGACCCGAAGGCCGGCCTGCTGGTCGGCGCGACCCCGGAGTCCGCGGTGCTGGCCGCCGCGATCGAGGCGCTGCTCCCCGGCGACCGGCTCACAGTGGTGCCGGCGGAGGGCGCCGCGGCGGCCGCGCTGCGCGAACACGTGACCGCGCAGGGCCGCTGGGTCGCCGACCGGGTACGCGTGGTCGACACCCTCGCCGAGGCGGACGCCGCCGCGGTGGTGGTCGTCGCCGAGCCGTTCACCGGCACCGCGGACGAGGCGCGCGTCGCGATCGACGGGCTGGCGAAATACCTCGCCGAGGGCGCGGTGCTGAGCGTCGCCGCGCCGCTGTTCCGCACCGAGGGCGCCGACGGCGAGCTGGACCGGCAGGGCGTGCTGCACGGCGTACGCACCGACCTGGTGCTGCGCAACACCCCGCCGGTACGCGTGCACCACCTGCGGTTCACCCCGGCGCCGGTCGCGCTCGCGGCCTCGCTGTCCCCTGCGTACCGGCCGTCGAGCGTGCCGCTGACCCGGGGCATGCACATCGACTCGAACGGGGTGGCCGCGGCCGGCATCACGCTCGGCCTGGCCGCCCTGGCCCGGGCCGCGCGGCCGAAGTCGAAGCTCTGGCTGCTGCCGGCGCTGGCCGCCGCGCCGGTGGCCGCGTTCTTCCGCGACCCGGAGCGGGACGTGCCGGAGGACCCGTCGGCGGTGGTCGCCTCGGCGGATGGTCAGGTGCTGTCCGTGCAGCGCCTTCAGGACGAGCGCTTCGGTGACGGCGAGTGGCTGCGGATCGCGGTCTTCCTGTCGGTGCTGGACGTGCACGTCAACCGCGCTCCGGTGGCCGGCAAGGTGGTCGACTACTTCGTCGCCGACGGCGGGTTCGTCAACGCCATGAAGCCGGACGCCGAGCACAACGTGGCGGCGTACACGGTGCTGGACACCGACCACGGCACCGTGGTGGTGGCGCAGCGCACCGGGCTGATCGCCCGCCGGATCGTGCAGCGGGCGCCCGTGGGTTCGCTGCTGGCCCGGGGTGAGCGCTTCGGCCTGATCCGGTTCGGCTCGCGTACCGACGTCTACCTGCCGGCCGACGCCGCGGACCCGCTCGTCGGTCCGGGCGACAAGGTGGTCGGCGGCGCGACGGTGATCGCCCGCTGGCGCTGAGCGCCGGACATGAGAGAAGGGGCGCCGCTCTCGCGGCGCCCCTTCTGTCGTTCTCGGGTCAGGCGGTACGGCGCTGGTGCAGCCAGAGCAGCGGCCCGCTGACCAGGTAGCCCACCACCACGAGGGCGAACGTGAGCCGGATGTCGACGAGCGCGCCGACCACCGGGGCCAGCCAGAGCCACGGCGGCAGCTTCAGCAGCCGGGCGAGCTTCGCGTACGGGAAGCTGGACACCATGGCGAAGGCGAGCAGCGCCACGCCGGCCACCATGACCAGGCCGGGGACCGGCACGCCGATGGCCACGGTCAGGGCGAGCACTGCCGCCGCCATGGTGGTCGGCACGCCGCAGAAGAAGCGGCCGTCCTTCGGCGAGACGTTGAACCGGGCGAGCCGGACGGCCGCGCACGCGGCGACGAGCGCGCAGGAGACCGCGGCGGCGGCCGGCGGCGCCGAACCGGCGAGCGAGGCGTAGACCACGACCGGCGCGGCGAGGCCGAACGAGCACATGTCGGCGAGCGAGTCCATCTGCGCGCCGAACGGGCTGGCCACACCGAGCTTGCGGGCCAGCGCGCCGTCGAGGCCGTCGAACGCGACGCACGCGATCAGGCAGATCGCGGCGATCTGCACCTCACCGCGCATGGCCAGGAAGATGGCCAGCATGCCGAGCATGAGGCTGCTCAGCGTGCACGCGTTGACGAGCGCGAACTTGGCCCGGCGGGCGGCGGTGCGCTCACCCGGCAGGAGCGGGATCGACATCGCCGGGGACTCGTCGTCGACGGGTGTCGCCGGGGGAAGCGCCGGGCTGATGGGCCGTACCGCTTCGATGTCGGTGTCGAGCCGGCCGTAGCGGAGGCGCTGGCGGTCGGCGTAACGGTGGTCGGGGGTGACCAGGTCGGTCCCGGAGACGGCCGCGCCGTCCCGGCGGCCCACCCGGACCAGCAGCACCTGGCGGGCGAACGTACTGCTGCGGCGCAACCTGCCCGCCCAGCGACGCCCTGCGGGGCGCGGACTGTCAGTCGTACGACGCCGGCGCCATGGGGCTCTCGGCACGTTTCCTCCATCACCGGATCGGCTGGCCGCCCACTGCGGGGCGGGTGTCCGGCTGTCTCGTGCCGGACCTTTCGGGTCCGGCAGCCCTTTTGCGGAGTACACCATTGCACAGGGGACAGGGGCTTGGCGATAGCTGCCGGCGGTACTTATATCTCCCTTAACCGCGCGAACCGCCCACTCATTCCCATCTCGGGCCTCAACGCCCGTTTTCGTCGGTCAGCCGTACTTCCGACTGTACCGGAGGTCACCCAGGGCGGCTCGGCGAGCGATTCAGCTCACCCGCTGCCCGGTGGCCCGGGCCGCCACGTCGGTCATCGACAGACCGGTGACCTGCTCCGGGGCGAACCAGGCGGCCCGTGCGGTGGAGCCGCCGGCCAGCTCGGTCACCACCGCGTCGGTCGGCGCGTCCACGCGTACCCGGTAGATCACCCGGACGCCGTGCCAGTCCAGCGGGCGGCCCTCCGGGCCGAGCGCGGCCGGGTTGTGCAGGTTGTCCACGGCGATCAGGTCGACCACCCGGCCCAGCTGCCCGGCCTCCTCGACCAGCTCGCGCAGCAGCCCGGCGGCCGGCTGCTCGCCGTGGTCGGTGCCGCCACCGGGCAGGTGCCAGCGGCCCGCGCCCGGATAACCGTCGGCGATCATGGTGAGCAGCACCCGGTCGGCGGGGTCGGTGACCAGCCCGTACGCGGCGAAGCGCTGCCGGCGGTCGACGGACGGCCCGGCCGGCTCGGCGGGCAGCGCCCGGGGCAGGTCGGCCGGCAGCGGAGTCACAGGCAGGCCGAGCAGCTCGGCGGTGAACGGCATCAGCTGCCGGGCGGCTGCCTCGTCGGGCGTGAACCAGCCGACCTCGTCGCTGCCACCGGCCGGCTCCGGCCGCAGCCGCCCGCCGCGCGCCTCGACCTCGAAGACCAACCGATCGGTGTGCAGCGCGATCCCCAGGTCGGCGAACGCGGCCACGTCGGCCACCGCGGCCCGGATCGCGCCGAGCGCGACGGTCAGGCCGGTCTCCTCGGCGAACTCGCGTACCACCGTGTCGGCCGGGTGCTCGGCGTGTTCGACGCCGCCGCCGGGCAACTGCCACACCCCCGGGTACGGGCACCTCGCCGAACCGCGCGCCAGCAACACCCGCCCGTCGGAGTCCCGCAGCACCCCGTAGGCCCCGACCCGCCGCCGCTGCTCCACAGCACCCTCCCCCGCCCGCGCGCCCCCGCGCTCTCCCCGCGCCCCACTCCGTCGATCATGAGGTTAGCGGTACCGAGGCGGACATTTCGCGCCGTCAACTTCATGATCGCCGGGGTGGGCGCCCGGAGGGCGGGGGTGGGTGGGTCAGAGGAGGTGGGCGGCCTGGACTGCTTCGGCCGTCACCTCGGTGAGGCGGTCGGTGGGGAGGGCGCCGAGTTCCTCGCGGCGGAACCAGCGGGCCTCGCAGGTCGAACCGCCGATGTCGGCAACGGTGGGCGGCGCGGGCTGGTCGACGACCACCCGGTAGAAGGCGCGTACGCCGTGCCAGTCGATCGGGTAGCCCTCCGGGCCGAGCGAGGCGGCGTCCCGGTGGCTGGCCACCCCGAGCAACTCGACCAGGCGGCCGGTCTGGCCGGTCTCCTCGACCAGTTCCCGGATCAGCGCCGCGCCCGGCTGCTCGCCGTAGTCGGTGCCGCCGCCGGGCAGGTGCCAGCAGCCGGCGCCCGGGTAGCCGTCGGACACCCGGGTCAGCAGCACCCGCTCCTCCGGGTCGGTCACCACCGCGTACGCGGCGAAACGCTGCGCCCGGTGCAGCCCGTCCGGGCCGGGGACGGCGTAGAACGAGGGGAACTCGGGCACCTCCTCCGGCACGATGTCGTCGGTGGAGGTGGGCAGGCCCAGGGCGCGTGCGGTGAACGACCGCAGCGGCAGCTCCCGGGCCTCGTCGAGGGTGAACCAGCGGGCCAGGTCGGTCGGGCGGTCGACCCGCTCGGTGAGCGTCCCGCCGCGGACCGACACGGTGTAGAGAAGCCGGTCGGTGTGGATCGTGATGTGCCGCTCGGGCAGCGCCCGCATGTCGGCGAGCACGTCCTGGAGGCCGGCGACCGCCACCGAGAGCCCGGTCTCGGCAGCGGTCTCCCGGACGACCGTGTGTTTGGGGTCCTCACCGTGGTCGACCGCTCCTCCGGGGAGCGACCAGGTGCCGGGGGTGCCGGAGCGCTCCGATGCGCGGACCAGCAACACTCGGCCGTTTGAGTCAGCACAAACTGCGTATGCCGCGATCCTGCGGAGCGGCTCCAGCGAGGTGGTCACGGGAGCAAATTCTCCCCGTAGCGGGTTACCGACATCGAAAAGAGTCAGATTCCTGACTCTCCGCTGGCGTCTCAGGGGCAGCTCAGGGTAGGCGTCCGGGCGGTCACCGAGGTCGCCCGCCGCGGCGCGCGGGACCGTTGACACATGACCTTCCCGAACCCCTCCCAGGCCCCGTACAAGCAGCTCCGCCGGCCGGTCAGCGACCGCATGATCGCCGGTGTGGCGAGCGGCCTCGGCCGCTACTTCGCCGCCGACCCCACGCTGATCCGGGTGATCTTCGCGACCGCCACCGTGCTCACCGGCGGGCTCGCCGCGCTCGCGTACCCGATCATGTGGTTCCTGATGCCCGAGGAGCCGGCCGGCGCGCCCGCCTGGCCGCACCCGCCGGGCACCGCGCCGGGCTGGCCGCCGGTCCCGCCGGCCGGGCCGGTCCCGCCGGCTACGCCGACCGAGCCGCGGACGCCGGGCGGGCCGCAGGCCGGCCCGCAGACGCCGCCCGCGGCCTGAGCCGCGTCACTCCCACTCGATGGTGCCCGGCGGCTTGCTGGTGACGTCCAGGACCACGCGGTTGACCTCGGCGACCTCGTTGGTGATCCGGGTGGAGATCCGGGCCACCACGTCGTAGGGCAGCCGGGACCAGTCGGCGGTCATCGCGTCCTCGCTGGAGACCGGGCGCAGCACCACCGGGTGGCCGTAGGTGCGCCCGTCGCCCTGCACCCCGACGCTGCGCACATCGGCCAGCAGCACCACCGGGAACTGCCAGACGCCCCGGTCCAGACCGGCCGCGGTCAGCTCCTGCCGGGCGATCAGGTCGGCCTTGCGGAGCACGGCGAGGCGCTCCTCGTCGACCGCGCCGATGATCCGGATGGCCAGGCCCGGACCGGGGAACGGGTGCCGCCACACCATCGCCTCGGGCAGTCCCAGCTCCAGGCCGATCGTGCGGACCTCGTCCTTGAACAGCGTGCGCAGCGGCTCGACCAGGGCGAACTTCAGGTCCTCGGGCAGGCCGCCGACGTTGTGGTGGCTCTTGATGTTGGCGGTGCCGGTGCCGCCGCCGGACTCCACCACGTCCGGGTAGAGCGTGCCCTGCACCAGGTATTCCACGTCGCCGTGCGCGGCGATCTCCCGGGCGGCGGCCTCGAAGACGCGGATGAACTCCCGGCCGATGATCTTGCGCTTCTGCTCCGGGTCGGTCACCCCGGCGAGCGCGCCGAGGAACCGCTCCCGCGCGTCGACCACCTTGAGCTTGATGCCGGTCGCCGCCACGTAGTCCTTCTCGACCTGCTCGGCCTCACCGGCCCGCAGCAGCCCGTGGTCCACGAACACGCAGGTGAGCTGGTCACCCACGGCACGGTGCACGAGCGCGGCGGCGACCGCCGAGTCGACACCGCCGGAGAGGCCGCAGATGACCTCCTTGTCGCCGATCTGCTCGCGGATCCGGGCGACCTGCTCGTCGATGATGTTCGACGGCGTCCACGTCGGCTCGATGCCGGCGATGTCGTACAGGAAGCGGCTGAGCATCTCCTGGCCGTGCGCGGTGTGCCCGACCTCCGGGTGGAACTGCACGCCGGCCCGGCGCCCGGCCAGATCCTCGAACGCGGCGACCGGGGCGCCCGCCGACTCGGCGGTCACGGTGAAGCCGTCCGGGGCCTCGGTGACGCAGTCGCCGTGGCTCATCCAGACCGGCAGGTCGGCCGGCAGGTCGCGCAGCAGCACACCGGGCTCGGTCAGGCGCGGGCGCAGCGGCGTGCCGCCGTACTCGCGGTTGCCGGTGCGCGCGACGGTGCCGCCGAGCGCCTGGGCCATGGCCTGGAAGCCGTAGCAGATGCCGAAAACCGGCACGCCGGCGTCGAACATCCCGGCGTCGATCTGCGGCGCGTCAGGCGCGTAGACGCTGGCCGGGCCGCCGGACAGGATGATCGCGGCCGGGTTCTTGGCCAGCATCTCGGACACCGGCATGGAATGCGGGACGATCTCCGAGTAGACCTTCGCCTCGCGGACACGGCGCGCGATGAGCTGGGCGTACTGGGCTCCGAAGTCCACCACGAGGACGGGGCGAGGCGTGCTCATGTGCGCAAAGCCTACCGACAGTCACCGGCCGCGCGGACGCGCCCCGGCGGTGTGGCGGGGTGAACGTGTTAACAAGGGGCCCTTCCTCTACCGGAGGCGTTAAGAAGGGGCCCTTCCTTTCACCGCAGGGCGGCGGGGGCGTGCGCGGGGACGGCCGGCCGCCGCGGCGGGACCGGCTCGACCCGGGTGTACGCCGACCCGAGCGCCGGGCGCGGGTCCGCCTCGCCCTTGTTCGGCCAGTACGACATGGCCCGCTCGGCCTGCGCGGTGATCGTCAGCGACGGGTTGACGCCCAGGTTCGCCGAGACCGCCGCGCCGTCCACCACGTGCAGCCCCGGGTGGCCGTACACCCGGTGCCAGGGGTCGATCACCCCCTCGTCCGGGGTGGCGCCGATGACCGCGCCGCCGAGGATGTGCGCCGTCACCGGGATGTTGAACGGCTCGGTGACCGCCCCGCCGGGGGTGCCGCCGATCTCCTCGGCGAGCAGCCGGGCCGCCGTGTTGCCGGCCGGGATCCAGGTCGGGTTGGGCGCGCCGTGGCCGGGGCCGGAGACCAGCCGCCCCTTGCGGTAGCGGGTGGTCAGCGAGTTGTCGACCGACTGCATGACGAGCGCGATCACGGTGCGCTCGGACCAGCGGCGTACCGACAGCATCCGCGCCGCCAGGACGGGCTGCCGGACGATGCTCCCGAGCCAGCGCCGGACCCGGCGGGGACCGCCGTCGACGAGCAGCGACTGGAGCAGGCCCATCGCGTTGGAGCCCTTGCCGTAGCGGACCGGCTCGATGTGGGTCTGCGCGTCGGGGTGGAACGAGCTGGTGATCGCCACCCCCTCGGTGAAGTCGAGGCCGCGCTTCCGGGCCGCGCCGGGCGCCACCGAGGCGCCGAGGATGGCCTCGGAGTTGGTGCGGGTCAGCTCGCCCAGCCGGGGCGAGAGCGCCGGCAGGGCACCCGTCGACTTCATCTCGTGCAGCAGCCGCTGGGTGCCGAGCGCACCCGCCGCGAACACCACCTGGTCGGCGTGGATCACCTCGCGCCGCTTGCGCAGCCAGGCGCCGGTGCGCTCGGTGTGCACCGCGTAGCCGCCGGCCGGGTCCGGGCGTACGGCGGTGACCGTGGTCAGCGGGTGCACCTGCACACCGAGGCGCTCGGCCAGCCAGAGGTAGTTCTTCACGAGCGTGTTCTTGGCGCCGTGCCGGCAGCCGGTCATGCACGACCCGCAGTGGCTGCACCCGGTGCGGTCCGGCCCGGCTCCGCCGAAGTACGGGTCGGCCACCCGCTCGCCGGGGCGCCCGATGTGCACCCCGACCGGCGTCGGGTGGTAGGTGTGCGCCACCCCCATCCGCTCGGCCACCGCGCGGACGGCCTGGTCCGCGCGGGTGTCGATCGGGTACGTGGTGACGCCGAGCATCCGCTTCGCCTGGTCGTAGTGGCGGGCCAGCTCGTCGCGCCAGTCGGTGATGTCCCGCCACTGCGGGTCGGCGTAGAACGCGTCGAGCGGCTCGTAGAGCGTGTTCGCGTAGACGAGTGACCCACCGCCGACCCCGGCGCCGGAGAGCACCAGCACGCCGCCTCCGGCCTTGCGGTCGGCCGAGCGCAGCAGCGTGATCCGCTGGAGCCCGAAGCAGCCGAGCCGGGGCGCCCAGAGGAACCGTCGCGCCCGCCAGGACGTACGCGGGAACTCGTCGTCGGCGAAGCGCCGCCCCGCCTCCAGGACGCCCACCGTGTAGCCCTTCTCGGCCAGCCGGAGCGCGGTGACGCTGCCGCCGAAGCCCGAACCGATGACGAGCACGTCGTAACGCATGAACGCATCATTACCGACCGGTAGCTATGGCGCCAGCAAGTGTTTTTCGCAGATCATGCAGAGCGCTCGATTCGCCGGGATTCCCGCCGCTGCAACCTCCGGCGGCCCCCGGCGCGTCGAACTCCACGGGGAGGAACGAACGTGACGAGACGACGCCTGCTGGGCCTGGCCGCACTGGTGGCGGCGCTGCTGGTGGCCACCGGAGCGGTGGTGACCACCCGGCTGGTGGCGAACCGCCCGGCCGCCCCGGCCGCCGGACCGAGCACCGCGCCGCCGGCCTCACCGACGCCCGCCCCGACCACCGCCAGCCCGGCACCCCCGCCCGGCGCCGACCTGAAGGGCCCGCTCAACCTGCTGCTCGTCGGCGTCGACACCCGGGTCAGCATCCCCGGCTGGGAGCCGCACGCCGACGCGGTGCTGCTGCTGCACGTACCGGCCGGGCTGGACAAGGCGTACCTGTTCTCGCTCCCCCGCGACCTGGTCGTGGACATCCCCCCGTACCCGAAGGCCCGCTACCCGGGCGGCCGGACCAAGCTCACCCACGCGATGAGCTACGGCAGCCGGGTGCCGGGCGACAAGCGCAACCCCAGCACCGCCCAGGGGTACGAGCTGCTGCGCACCACCGTCTCCCGCTACACCGGCCTGCGCATCGACGCCGGGGCGGTGATCACGTTCGGCGGCTTCGACAAGCTGGTGGACACGCTCGGCGGGGTGGACCTCTACGTCGACCAGCGGGTCGAGTCCCGGCACCGCCGCCCGGACGGCACCATGCGGACGCTGACCGGCGGCGGCTACACCGGGCCGCAGATGGTCTACGAGAAGGGCACCCGCCACCTGACCGGCTGGCAGGCGCTCGACTACGCGCGGCAGCGCTACACCGCGGGCGGCGACTACACCCGGCAACGGCACCAGCAGCAACTGCTCCGGGCGCTGGCCCGCAAGATCCTCGACCAGGGCACGGCCCGCGACCCGCAGCGGGTCGAGCAGGTGGTGGCCGCGCTGGGCAAGACCCTGGTGTACGCCGGGGGCGGCCGGAAGCTGATCGACTACGCGTACGTCCTGGGTGGCCTGCCGGCCGACCGGCTCACGCTCGTCGTGCTGCCCGGCGCCGGGGTGAGCAGCGGCGGCGCGTACCGGGGTGAGCAGCTCAAGCCGCTCGGCCGCGACTTCCTCACCGCGCTGCGCGGCAGGCGGGCCGACGCGTTCCTGGCCGCCCACCCGTCGCTGCGCGTCAAGAACTAGAGGCCCTACAGCGGCTTCGGGGCGGGCGGGCGCTCGGTGCCGTACAGCCACGGGTCGAAGACCTTCGCCAGCTTCTTGCCGGAGATCCGCTCGGCCAGCGCCACGAAGTCGGCGGTGGTGGCGTTGCCGTTCTTCCGCTCCGCCGCCCAGGTGCGCAGGATGGTGAAGAACGCGGTGTCGCCCACCGCCACCCGCAGCGCGTGCACGGTCATCCCGCCCCGGTCGTAGACCGAGCGGCTGAACAGGTTCGCCACGCCCGGCTTGCCCGGCGGCGTACGCCACACCTGCCCGCCGGCGTTCGCGTACCTCTGCTCGAACATGCGCTGAACCGTTGTCGAGCCGCTGTGCTCGGCCCACAGCCACTCGGCGTACGTGGCCAGCCCTTCGTTGAGCCAGATGTCCTGCCAGCGCTGGATCGACACGCTGTTGCCGTACCACTGGTGGGCCAGCTCGTGCGCCACCACGCCGGTGTTGTCGCCCTGCCGGAAGAAGCTCGCCGAGTAGACCGGCCGGCTCTGCGTCTCCAGCGCGTACCGGATGCGTTCGTCGGCGATCACGACGCCGCCGTACGAGTCGAACGGGTACGGCCCGAAGACGCTCTCCAGGTAGTCGGCGACCTCGACCGTGCGCGCGACGGACCGGTCCGGCGCCCCCTGGGCGACCTGCGTGGTGACCGCGCTGTAGACCGGCCGTCCCTTGTGCTGCCCGGTGGTGACCCGGAACTTCCCGATCGCCACGGTGGTCAGGTAACTGGCGGCCGGCGCGGTCTCCGACCACTTCCAGGTGGTCCAGGCGCCGCTGGTCGCCTTCCCCTTCGGCACGCCGTTGGAGACCGCCGTGAGTCCCTTCGGGACGGTGATCTCCATGTCGTAGGTGGCCTTGTCCGACGGGTGGTCGTTGACCGGGAACCAGGTGCTCGCCGACTCCGGCTGCCCGAGCGCGATCGCCCCGTCGACGGTGTGCAGCCAGCCGCCCTCGCCCAGCGCCTCGGTACGCAGCGCCTCCGGTCGGCCGTCGTACCGGATCTCGGCGGTGAACCCGTTGCCGGAGGTCAGCCCGATCGCCGGGGTGATCACCAGCTCGTCCTCGGTGCGGCTGTGCCGGGCGGCGGTGCCGTCCACAGTCACCGAGCGGACGGTCAGCCCGGCCAGGTCCAGGTTGAACGCGGACAGGTCGGCGGTCGCGGTGGCCCGCAGCGTGGTGGTGCCGCTGAGCTTGTCCGTCTCCGGGTCGTAGCGCACCTTCACCGTGTAGTGCGCGACGTCGTACCCGCCGTTGCCGTAGCTCGGGAAGTACGCGTCGCCGGCTCCGGCCGCGCCCGGCGCGAAGCTGCGCGAGGTCGCCGGCGCGGGACCGGCCGGGGACGACGGGCCCGGGTCCGGCTCGGCCGAACCGCAGCCGGCCAGCAGCAGCGTGCCGCAGGTCAGCAACCCGATCCGTCGTCGTGCGCCGCGCCGCGTCATCGCCTCGATCCCTCCCGGGGCCCGTTCGGCGGCCCCGCCCACGGGCCGCTCCGACCGCGGCAGCCTACCCAGCGGCGGTCACGCGTGCGTCACGGCAGTCCCGGTGGCGTGCCCCCGACCAGCCAGGCGTCCAGCAGCGCCCGCAGCGGCCGCCCGGACGTTCGTTCGGCGTACCCGATGAAATCAGCAGTGGTGACGTTGCCGTCGCGGTGCTGCGCCAGCCATCCGCGCAGCACCCGGTAGAACGCCTCGTCGCCCACCGCGCGGCGCAGCGCATGCACCGCGAGCGCGCCCCGCTGGTAGACCGCGTCGCCGAACATCCCGGCCCGGCCCGGGTCGACTGTGGGCTTCGACCAGTCGGTGGCCGCGTAGCGCTCGACGACGGTCTGCGCCACTGTGCGCCCGCCGTCGTGCTCGGCCCAGAGCCATTCGGCGTACGTGGCGAAGCCCTCGTTGAGCCAGATGTCGCTCCACCGGGCCACCGAGACGCTGTCGCCGAACCACTGGTGCGCCAGCTCGTGCGCGACCACCTCGGTGTTCGGTCGGTCCCCGCGGAAGAACGCCGGCCCGTAGACCGGACGGCTCTGCGTCTCCAGCGCGTACCGGATGCGTTCGTCGGCGACCACCACGCCGCCGTACGCCTCGAACGGGTACGGGCCGAAGCGCGCGGCCAGGAAGTCGGCGACCTCGCCGGTGCGGGCCACCGACGCGGCGGCCGGCCCGTCCGCGGGCAGCGCCGCGGCGACGGCGGTGACGAGCGGCTTGCCGGCGTGGGTGCCGCTGCTGACCCGGTAGTCGCCGATCACCAGCGTGCTCAGGTAGCTGGCCATCGGCGCGCGTTCCGCCCAGCGCCAGGTGGTCCAGCCGCCGCTCGACGTCCTCCCCTCCGGCACGCCGTTCGACAGCGCGGCGAGGCCGTCCGGCACGGTGACCGCGAGGTCGTAGGTGGCCTTGTCCGACGGGTGGTCGTTGACCGGGTACCAGGTGCTCGCCGACTCCGGCTGACCGAGCGCTATCGCACCGTCCGGTGTGGCGTGGAATCCGCCGTCGCCCAGTTCGGCGTTCGGCAGCGGCTTCGGCACCCCGCCGTACGCGACCTCGACGGTGAACCGCTTTCCCGACGGCAGCCCGGCCGACGGCGTGACGATCAGCTCGGCGCCGTCGTGGCGGTGCTTCACCACCGCGCCGTCCACCCGCACCCGCTCGACGTCCAGCCCGGCCAGGTCGAGCTGGAACCGGGACAGCGCCCGGGTGGCGGTGACGGTCAGCGTGGCGGTGCCGGTGAGCCGGTCGCTCGCGGGGTCGTACCGCACGTCCAGCGCGTAGTGGCCCACGTCGTAGCCGCCGTTGCCGGCTCCCGGCACGTACGGGTCACCGGCGTCCGCCGCGCCCGGCCGGAACCCGTTGTCGTCGCCGCCGGTGCACCCGCTCAGCGCGAGCGCCGCCGTCACCAGCCCTGCCGCCCAGACCCGCCCCCGTCCCACCCGGCGAGCCTAGACGCGCGACGGCGCGGGCGGGGCCGGAACACGTCCGGGCCGCCGCCCGCGCCGTCGCGCGGTGCTCAGCCGATGCTCAGCGGTCGAGGACCAGCCCGACCTTCTGGAACTCCTTCAGGTCGCGGTAGCCGCACTTGGCCATCGCGCGGCGCAGGCCGCCGAAGAGGTTGAGCTGGCCGTCCGGCTCGTCGGCCGGGCCGAACAGCAGCTTCTCCATCGAGCCGAGCGGCTCACCGGCCACCTCGAACGCCCCACGGGGCAGCGACGGGTGGCTGGCCGCGGAGTGCCACCAGGCGCCCCCGGCCGGCGCCTCCTCGCACAACGACAGTGGCTCGCCGAGCATCACCGCGTCCGCACCGCAGCCGAGCGCCTTGGCGATGTCGCCGGAGGTCTGCATGTCGCCGTCGGCGATCAGGTGCACGTACCGGCCGCCGGTCTCGTCCAGGTAGTCGCGGCGGGCAGCGGCGGCGTCGGCGATGGCGGTGGCCATCGGCACCCGGATGCCGAGCACCGACTCGGTGGTCGACCAGTCGTCGCCGCCGATGCCCACGATCACACCGGCCGCGCCGGTACGCATCAGGTGCAGCGCGGTCTTGTAGTCGGTGCACCCGCCGACGACGACCGGCAGGTCCAGGTCGGCGATGAACTCCTTGAGGTTGAGCGGCTCGTCGGTGGTGGAGACGTGCTCGGCCGAGACGAGCGTGCCCTGGATGACCAGGATGTCCACGCCGGCGTCGAGGATCACCGGGGCCAGCGCCAGGGTGTGCTGCGGGGAGACCCGTACCGCCACCGTGCCGCCGCCCTCACGCAGCTCGCGGACCCGCTCGGCGATCAGGTCGGGGCGGATCGGCTCGGCGTAGACCTCCTGGAGGCGCTTGGTCGCCCGCGCGTCCTCGCCGAGACCGGCCAGCTCCTCCAGGATCTTGGCCGGGTTCTCGTACCGGGTCCAGAGGCCCTCGACGTTGAGCACGCCGAGGCCGCCGAGCTGGCCGAGCCGGACTGCCGAGGCGGGGCTCATGGTCGCGTCCGAGGGGTGCGCGACGCAGGGGATGCCGAACTGGTACGCGTCGAGCTGCCACGCGGTGGAGACGTCGTCGACGTCCCGGGTGCGGCGGCTCGGCACGATGGCGATGTCGTCCAGGTGGTAGCCGCGCTGCGCGGTCTTGCCCAGCCCGATCTCGACCACGTCACGCATGGGGGACTCCAGGTGGTTGGGGGTGGTGGTTCAGCGGGAGTGGTAGTTGGGCGCCTCGACGGTCATCTGGATGTCGTGCGGGTGGCTCTCCTTGAGCCCGGCCGCGGTGATCCGGATGAGCTGGCCACGCCGGTGCAGCTCCGGGATGCTCTCCGCGCCCACGTACCCCATCGCGGCGCGCAGCCCGCCGATGAGCTGGTGGGCGACGGCGGAGAGCGGCCCCCGGTAGGGCACCTGGCCCTCGACGCCCTCCGGGACGAGCTTGTCCTCGGCGAGCACGTCCTGCTGGAAGTAGCGGTCCTTGGAGTAGGACTTGCCCTGGCCGCGCGACTGCATCGCGCCGAGCGAGCCCATCCCCCGGTACGCCTTGTACTGCTTGCCGTTGATGAAGATCAGCTCGCCGGGGCTCTCCTCGCAGCCGGCCAGCAGGCTGCCGAGCATCACCGTGTCGGCGCCGGCGACGAGCGCCTTGGCGATGTCGCCCGAGTACTGGATGCCGCCGTCACCGATCACCGGCACACCGGCCGGGCCGGCGGCGCGGGCCGCCTCCATGATCGCGGTGATCTGCGGTACGCCCACACCGGCCACGATCCGGGTGGTGCAGATGGCGCCCGGGCCGACGCCCACCTTCACGCCGTCCGCGCCGGCCTCGACGAGCGCCTTCGCGCCCGCGTACGTGGCGATGTTGCCGCCCACGATGTCGATGGAGACGTCCCGCTTGAGCCGGGCGACCATCTCCAGCACGGCGCGCTGGTGGCCGTGCGCGGTGTCGACGATGACGACGTCCACGCCGGCGTCGACCAGAGCACGGGCGCGCTTGTAGCCGTCCTCGCCGACACCGACCGCGGCGGCGACCCGGAGCCGGCCCGCGTCGTCCTTGGTGGCGTTCGGGTACTGCTCGCTCTTGGTGAAGTCCTTGACCGTGATCAGGCCGCGCAGCTTGCCGCCCGCGTCCACGATCGGCAGCTTCTCGATCTTGTGCTGGCGCAGCAGGCCGAGCGCGTCGTCCTTGCTCACGCCGACCGGGGCGGTGATCAGCGGGGTGCGGGTCATGATCTCGCGCACCGGCGTGGCCGGGTCGGAGACGAACCGCATGTCGCGGTTGGTGACGATGCCGACCAGCTGGCCCTGCCCGTCCACCACCGGCACGCCGGAGATGCGGTAGCGCCCGCAGAGCGCGTCGACCTCGCGCAGCGTGTCGTCCGGGCTGGCGGTCACCGGGTTGGTGATCATGCCGGACTCGGAGCGCTTCACCAGGTCGACCTGGAGCGCCTGGTCCTCGACGGAGAGGTTGCGGTGCAGCACGCCGATGCCGCCCTGGCGGGCCATGGCGATCGCCATCCGCGCCTCGGTGACGGTGTCCATCGCGCTGGACAGCAGCGGCACGGTCAGCTCGATGTTGCGGGTGAGGCGGGTGCGGGTGTTGACGCGGCTGGGCACGACGTCCGACTCGCCCGGCTGGAGCAGGACGTCGTCGAAGGTCAGCCCGAGCGGCACCACCCGGGCCGAACCGGCCGGCAGCTCGGGCAGATGGCCACCCAACTCCCCGCCGTCGGTGCCGGCCGGGATCTCGGTGCTGGGCGAATTCTCCACGATTGCTCCCCTGAGCTGGTCGTACGGGCTGCAGCGAGGCGGCGCGCGGGGGCACCGGCAGGCGCCTGGTGACGGCGCGTCGCCTCATCGTACCCACTTGCCCGTCCGCGCCCGGGAAGCGGCGGGCCCGAGGGTAGGCCGGGCCACAGCACGGGCTGGGGCGGGCTTTCCGGCGGCGCGGGGTCTACGGTGAAGGGGTGCACGACGAGCCCATCGACCCGTTCAACGGCGACCCGGCCGATCCGGCTGCCGGCCTGCACGATCCCGGCGACGACGACGCGCTCGACCCGCTGAGCGAGGTCGAGCGCCAGGACGTCCTGGAGGATCTCGCCGATCTGGAGATCTACCAGGCGTTGCTCCAGCCGATCGGCGTGCGCGGCCTGGTGATCGAGTGCGAGGACTGCCGCGAGCCGCACTACTTCGACTGGGACCTGCTGCGCGGCAACCTGCGCCACCTGCTCAACTCGGGGCGCCCCCGGGTGCACGAGCCGGCCTACGACCCCGACCCGGACCACTACGTGAGCTGGGACTACGCCCGCGGCTACGCCGACGGCGTGCACGACACGCTCACCGAGGGCACCGACGACTCCGCGCAGGAGTGATCCCCGCGCGGGTCAGGCGACCAGGCCGGCCCGGAACCCGGCCGCCACGGCGTGCGCCCGGTCGCGCGCGCCGAGCTTGCGGAACAGCCGCCGGGCGTGCGTCTTGACCGTGTCCTCGGAGACGAACAGCTCCCGCCCGATCTCCGCGTTGCTCTTGCCCTCGGCCATGCCGAGCAGCACCTGAAGCTCCCGCTCGGTCAGCCCGATCGCGCTGCGCGGCGACCGCGCCGGCCGCTGGGCGGCACCGGGCCGGGGCGCCTCCGCGCCGTCGGCCGCCGCCGGGTCGTCCGGGTCCTCACCCCGCTGCACGGGCACCACTGTGGGCAGGCCCGCCGCGTCCACCGGCGCCGTCGCCGGCCAGCCGGGCCCACCCTGGGTACGCCCCGGCGCCGCCGGCCGGGTCGGCCCGCCCACAGCCGCCGCGTCCCGGGCGGTGTCCGCCACCCGGTGCCTGTTGCTCCGCCCGGGGGCGGAGAGCAGCAGCAGCGCCTTGGCGACCGCGCTGGTCAGGTCGTGGTCGGCGTTCTGGATCAGTCCGCGCGCCCCGGCGCTGATGGTGGCCGCCGCCGACTCCGACTCCTCGGCGCCGAGCAGCAGCACCGCCGCCTGCGGGGCACGGGCCAGCACCCGCCGGACGAAGCCGGCGCTGTCCGGACGGGTCAGGGCGGTGTCGGCGAGCACCACGTCCACCGGGCGCTCGGCGAGCCGCAACATCACCTCCGGATCGGAGACGGCCGTCCGGACGACGCCGGACAGCCCGAGCCGCGCCGCCGCGGAGGTCAGATGCTGGGCCGCCAATGGTGTCCGAACGCACACAAGAACACTACGCACAGTGGTCTCCTCTCCGACTCAGAGCAGACCATGCGGAGGTGGGCTCGGGAGGGGGTTCCGGGCAATCATCCGAACTTTTCCGACAGATGGGGCATATACCGCCGAGTGTCCGAGGTTTTCGATCACAGATGTGTGAGCCGCGGACCGCTCGGGTACCGAGGGGTTCATCCGGAACCGGCATCCCGCGCGGACCGCCGCCCGGTAGCTGGCAACGAACATTCTCCGCGGTGCCGCGCGGGAGGAGGGGTGCTGATGTCGAACGTACGTAGGCTGCCTGGACCGATCGACGAGCTCTGGGACTGGCAGCGGCTCGGAGCCTGCCGTGGCCGCGACAGCGCGCAGTTCTTCCACCCGGACGGCGAGCGCGGCTCCTCCCGGCTGCGCCGCGAGATGGGTGCCAAGTCGGTCTGCCGCGCCTGCCCGGTACGCGCCGAGTGCGCCGCCCACGCGCTCTCCGTACGCGAGCCGTACGGCGTCTGGGGCGGGTTCAGCGAGTCCGAGCGGCTGCGGCTGCTCGCCCTCGGCTGGGAGGACCTGGCCGACCGCCGGCAGACCAAGGTGGACATCGCCCGGCTGGAGGCGCGCCTCGGCCGGCCGCACAACACCGCCGTGCCGGACCAGCGCAAGGTCGCCTGACCGGCTTCACGACCCCCGACGCCGCGCCCCGGACCCCGGGGCGCGGCGTCGTCGTGTCGTCCCGCCCCGGCCCCCGCGTGGTCAACACCAGCTCGGCGAAGTGGCCATATCGCGGAGCCTCTGATGCCACCACTTCGGGGAACTGGTGTTGATCTTTCGGGGTGGGGCGGTCGTCAGGTGACCGTGACCCGCACTGTGTGCCAGCCGGTCGCGCCGTCCGGGGCGACCGGGGCGCGCTGTTCCGTCTGGGTCTCACCGGTCGTGTCGGTCGCCCGCACCTGGAGCGTGTGCTCGCCCGGCGTCGCGTCCCACCGCCAGGACCACTGCACCCAGGTGTCCGCCGACACCGCCGGGGCCGGCGTCGCCTCCTGCCAGGGGCCGCCGTCGACGCGTACCTCGACGCGACGGATGCCGCGGTGCTGCGCCCACGCCACACCGGCCACGATCACCGGGCCGGCGGCCGGGCGGCTGCGGGGCCGGGGCGTGTCGATCCGGGACTGCGTCTTGATCGGGCCCTGCGCGGACCAGCCGCGCGGCACCCAGTACGCGTCGAAGTCGGCGAAGCTGGTCAGCTCCAGCTCGGTGAGCCACTTGCAGGCCGACACGTACCCGTAGAGGCCGGGCACCACCATCCGCACCGGGAAGCCGTGCTGGATCGGCAGCGGCTCGCCGTTCATCCCGACCGCGAGCAGCGCGTCCCGCCCGTCGCGCAGCACCGAGGTGGGCGTGCCGCAGGTCCACCCGTCGACCGCGCGGCCCACCACCTGGTCCGCGCCCTCCTCCGGGCCGGCCTCGTCGAGCAGTTCCCTGATCGGTACGCCGAGCCAGCGCGCGTTGCCGATCAGGTCGCCGCCCACCTCGTTGGAGACGCAGGCGAGCGTCACGTACCGCTCGACCATCGGGCGGGCCAGCAGGTCGTCGAAGCTCAGCTCGATCGGGTTGCGCACCCGCCCGTGGATCCGCAGCCGCCAGGTGACCGGGTCCACCTGCGGCACCACCAGCGCCGTGTCGATCCGGTAGAACTCCCGGTTCGGCGTCACGTACGGCGCGAGCCGGGGCAGTGACAGGTCGGCTCCGGCCGGCACCTGCGGGGCGGGCACGGCCGGGGCGGGCAGCGTCACCGCCTCCCGGGCCGCCGACACGCCGCGCCGCCCGGCCAGCCAGTGCCCGCCCAGCCCGGCCACCGCAGCAGCGCCGGTGAGCAGCCCGGCGCCGCGCAGGAACCGCCGCCGCGACTCCGCGTCGTCGTCGTGCCGTACCGGCTCCCAGCCACCCGGGGTCTTCTCCTCCCCCGCGAGCGCGGCGACCGCCGGAGGCGGCGCCGACGGCGGCCGGTCCGCCGCGTCGGCCCGGTCGCGCCCGGCCTGCTCCCGGCGTGCCGGGCCGGCGCCCAGCGGCCCGGCCACGAACGCCCAGAGCGTCAGCGCGCCGAGTCCGCCGCCGACCAGGGAGGGCAGCGCGTCGAACGCGTTCGCGCCCGCCCGGGTCAGCGCGGCGGCGACGCCGAGCACGGCGAACGCGGCGACGCCGGCCAGGCCGACCACCAGCCGCCGGGCCGCCGCCAGGCCGAGCAGCGCCCCGAAGGCGGCCAGCAGCAGCGCCGTCCCGACCAGCAGGGCGATCTTGTCGTACGTGCCGAAGACGTCGATGGCGAACTGCTTGACCGGCTCGGGCACCAGGTCGACGACGAGTCCGCCGACGGCGACGAGCGGCGCGGACCGGGGACCGGTCAGGACCGCCACGGGCTCGGCGGTACCGAGTGCCACCACGGCGGCGACGACACCGGCCAGTGCCGCGCGGCGGCGGGAGAGGGTGCTCACGGCGTCCAGTCTGGTCGACCCGCCGGCCCGGCTGCCAATGTCGTCAGCGTTCCGTAAGGGCATACGCGTCAGGGCACACCACCGGGTCGGCGGTGTGCCCTGACGTCGGGCCGTGCGGTCGGGTCAGAAGCCCGGGCCGTGCTGGTGGCCGTGACCGTGCGAGTGGCCGTGGCCACCGGCGGCCGGCTCCGGCTCGGCCGGCTTCTCCACCACGAGGCTCTCGGTGGTGAGCAGCAGGCCCGCGATCGAGGCGGCATTGCTGACCGCGTTGCGGGTCACCTTCACCGGGTCGATGATGCCGGACTTGGCCAGGTCGACGTACTCGCCGGTGGCAGCGTCGAGGCCGTGACCCCAGTCCTGGGCGACGACCTTCTGCACCACCACGTAGCCGTCGTGGCCGGCGTTCTGGGCGATCCAGCGCAGCGGCTCGACGAGCGCCTTACGCACGATCGAGACGCCGACCTTCTCGTCACCGGTGAAGCCCAGGTCGTCGTCGAGCGCCGGCAGGATCTGGGCCAGGGCGGCACCGCCACCCGGAACCGTGCCCTCCTCGACCGCGGCCTTGGTCGCGGCGATGGCGTCCTCGATGCGGTGCTTGCGCTCCTTCATCTCGACCTCGGTGGCCGCGCCGACCTTGATCACGGCGATGCCGCCGGAGAGCTTCGCCAGCCGCTCGGCCAGCTTCTCCCGGTCCCACTCGGAGTCGGAGGCCTCGATCTCCTTGCGGATCTGCGCGACCCGGTCGGCGACCTCGGAGGCCTGCCCGCCACCGTCGACGACTGTGGTGTTCTCCTTGTCGACCACGACGCGACGGGCGGTGCCGAGCACCTCCAGGCCGACCTGGTCGAGCTTGTAGCCCAGCTCCGGGGCGACCAGCTCGGCACCGGTCAGGATCGCCATGTCCTGGAGCATCGCCTTGCGGCGGTCGCCGAAGCCGGGGGCCTTGACGGCGCAGACCTTGACGGTCTTGCGCAGCGCGTTGACCACGAGCGTGGACAGGGCCTGGCCCTCGACGTCCTCGGCGACGATGAGCAGCGGCTTGTTGTTCTGGAGAACCTTCTCCAGCAGCGGCAGCAGCTCCTCGATCGCCGAGATCTTCTGGGTGGTGATCAGGATGTACGGGTCCTCCAGGACCGCCTCCTGCGCCTCCAGGTCGGTGACGAAGTTCGGCGAGATGAAGCCCTTGTCGAACTGGAGCCCCTCGGTCACCTCCAGCTCGGTGGTGAGCGCGGAGCCCTCCTCGACGGTGATGACGCCGTCGCGGCCGACCTTCTCCATCGCCTCGGCGATCAGGTCGCCGATGGCGGCGTCCTGCGCGGAGACGGTCGCGACGTGCGCGATCGACTCCTTGCCGGCGACCTCGACGGCCTTGCCGAGCAGCGCCTCGGAGACCTTGGCGGCCGCCGCGTCGATGCCCCGCTTCAGGCCGGTCGGGTTGGTGCCGGCGGCCACGTTGCGCAGGCCCTCGCGGACCATGGCCTGGGCCAGCACGGTGGCGGTGGTGGTCCCGTCGCCGGCGACGTCGTTGGTCTTGGTCGCCACCTCCTTGACCAGCTGCGCGCCGAGGTTCTCGTACGGGTTGGTGAGCTCGATCTCCTTGGCGATGGTCACGCCGTCGTTGGTGATCGTGGGCGCACCGAACTTCTTGTCCAGGACGACGTTGCGCCCGCGCGGGCCGAGGGTGACCTTCACCGCGTCCGCGAGGGCGTTGACACCGTGCTCGAGCAGGTGCCGGGCGTCGTCCGAGAAGCTGAGGATCTTCGCCATCAGTATCCCTTCGAAGCGACGTCGCCCCGGCCCGGCGAGCCGGACCGGGGCAACGACACTGATCGGTTGCTTACTTCTCGATGACCGCGAGGACGTCGCGGGCGGAGAGCACCAGGTACTCCTCGCCGGCGTACTTGACCTCGGTGCCGCCGTACTTCGAGTAGAGGACGGTGTCGCCGACCTTCACGTCGATCGGCACGCGGTTGCCCTTGTCGTCGATCCGGCCCGGGCCGACAGCGAGGACGGTGCCCTCCTGCGGCTTCTCCTTGGCGGTGTCGGGGATCACGATGCCCGAGGCGGTGGTGGTCTCGGCCTCGTTCGCCTGGACCACGATGCGGTCCTCGAGCGGCTTGATCGCAACCTTGGTCGCGGTAGTCACGGGCATACCCTCCCGGGTACTTGGTGTCGTTGCCGGCCGGCATGCCGACCAGCGTCAATCTGCCACATGCCACCGGGCGGGGCCGTCGTCGCGGGTGCCGGTCCGCCTGGCGCTCAACCCCCGGGCACGAGGCTCGGGCGTTGGCACCCTCAGGGTGAGAGTGCTAATCGCAGGTTATTCCTCGGCTAGCACTCCGTCAAGGAGAGTGCCAACGCGTCGCCCTCCGTGTCGCGCCGGAACCGGGCCGGGAGAATGAGCGCGTGGATCTCGACCAGCTCGCCGCGCTGCGTACCCCCGAGGGGTCGGCCGCGCTCGCCGCGGCCGACCGGGTGGCCGGCGGCGACCCGCTGGCGGCGGCGGCCGCGCTGCGTTCGGCCGGAATCCCCGGCGGGCTCGCGGCGGCCGCACTCACCCAGGCCGAGCTGCGCCGCCGGGCGGCCGGCAAGTTCGGCGCGGCGGCGGCCGGGATGTTCCTCACCCGGGCCGGGCTGGAGCAGGCCACCCGCCGCGCGGTCGCCGACCGGCGCGCCGCGCGGCTGCGGGCCGCGGGCGTGACCACGCTGGCCGACCTGGGGTGCGGGCTGGGGGCCGACGCGCTCGCCGCGGCCCGCGCCGGCATCCGGGTGTACGCGGTGGAGGCCGACCCGGTGACCGCCGCGATGGCGGCCGCGAACGCCGAGGCGGCCGGGCTGACCGACCTGGTGACTGTCGAACGCGGTGACGCCACGGCGTTCGACGCGACAGGGGTCGACGCCGTGTTCTGCGATCCGGCCCGGCGGCGGGCCGGCACCGGGCGGCGTGTGTTCGACCCGAACGCCTACTCGCCGCCGTGGGACTTCGTCACCGGCCTGGCCGCACGCGTGCCGCGCACAGTGGTGAAGGTGGCGCCCGGGCTGGACCACGCGCTGATCCCGGCCGGCGCCGAGGCGGAGTGGGTGAGCGTGGACGGCGACCTGGTCGAGGCCGCGCTCTGGTGCGGCGACCTGGCCGAGGTCCCCCGCCGCGCCACCCTGCTGCGCGAGAAGGAAGGGCCCCTTCTTAACGCCTCCGGTAGTAAAAGGGTCCCTTCCTATCAGCTCACCGGGACCGGTGCGCAGGAGGCGCCGGTGGGACCGGTGCGGCGGTTCCTCTACGACCCGGATCCGGCCGTGGTGCGCGCGCACCTGGTCGCCGAGCTGGCCGCCGACCTCGACGCCACGCTCGCCGACCCGTCGATCGCCTACCTGTACGCCGACGAGGCCCGGCCCACGCCGTTCGCCCGCTGCCTGGAGATCACCGACGTGCTGCCGTTCGCGCTGAAGCGGCTGCGCGCCCTGCTGCGGGAGCGGCGCGTCGGCCGGGTCGAGATCCGTAAGCGCGGCTCGGCGCTGGAGCCGGAGAAGCTGCGCCGCGACCTGCGGCTGTCCGGCGACGAGGCGGCCGGTCTGGCGCTGACCCGGGTGGCCGGCGACCCCACTGTGCTCGTCTGCCGGCCGGTTCCGCCCGGCGGTTGACCCCGGCTCACGTTTCCGGCTCGCGGTGTCGCGGCGCGCGGGTTAGCTTGAGCCCGTGGCGGGCCCTGGCACTCCGGCGATCGCGTTGCTGAGCAAGCGGAAGATCGCCCACAGCACCCACACCTACGACGTCTCGCCGGACGCGCCGAACTACGGCGCGCTCGTGGCGACCGCGCTCGGCGTGGCGCCGGAGCGCGTGTTCAAGTCGCTCGTCACCGAGGTCGACGGCGGGCTGACGGTGGCGGTGGTGCCGGTGACCGGCGAGCTGGACCTGAAGGCGCTCGCCGCCGCGGCCGGCGGCAAGCGGGCGACGATGGCGGAGCGCACGACGGCCGAGCGGGCGACCGGATACGTCCGCGGCGGCATCAGCCCGCTCGGGCAGCGCAAGCGGCTACCGACTGTCATCGACGCCTCCGCGCTGACGCACCCGACGGTGTACGTCTCGGCGGGTCGCCGGGGGTTGCAGGTGCAGCTCGCGCCGACGGATCTGGTGGCGCTCACCGGGGCGACGACGGCGTCGATCGCCACTGCCTGAGCGGCTCGTGACGGTACGTGTGGGAGCGTTTCCGGAACGCGCTCTCCCGGCGGTGTCCCGCGGGTGACAACCGCGTTGCTGAATTGTTACCGCCGCCAACAAACTTCTGACCTCGGCAGTCTTGCGGCGCATGGGAAGCGGGGAATACGTTGCCGGGCACAACAAAACATCACCACTCCCCCACCTCCGAAAGGACCCTGCACATGCGCAAGGGCTTCCTCACCTTCGCGGCCGTCGGTCTTCTCGCGACCGGCAGCATGGCCGCCTGCGGTGACAACGGCGGTTCTTCCGACGAGGCCGGCGGCTCCAACGCCAAGAAGCCGAAGATCGGCGTGATCCTGCCGGACAGCAAGTCCTCCGCCCGCTGGGAGGGCGCGGACCGCAAGTACCTCAAGGCGGCGTTCGACGCGGCCGGCGTCGAGTCCGACATCCAGAACGCGCAGAACGACAAGACCGCGTTCCAGACCATCGCCGACCAGATGATCACCAACGGCGTCAACGTCCTGATGATCGTCAACCTGGACTCCGGCACCGGCAAGGCCGTGCTCGACAAGGCCAAGTCGCAGGGCGTCGCGACCATCGACTACGACCGGCTGACCCTGGGCGGCTCCGCCCAGTACTACGTCAGCTTCGACAACGAGGCCGTCGGCAAGCTCCAGGGCGAGGGCCTGAGCAAGTGCCTGACCGACAAGGGCGTCAAGAACCCGTCGATCGCGTACCTCAACGGCTCGCCGACCGACAACAACGCCACCCTGTTCAAGAACGGGTACGACTCGGTGCTCAAGCCGAAGTTCGACTCGAAGGAGTACACCAAGGTCGCCGACGACTCGGTGCCGGCCTGGGACAACGCGCAGGCCGCCACGATCTTCGAGCAGCAGCTGACCAAGGCCGGCGGCAAGATCGACGGCGTGCTCGCCGCCAACGACGGTCTCGGCAACGCGGCCATCTCGGTGCTGAAGAAGAACAAGCTCAACGGCAAGGTTCCGGTGACCGGTCAGGACGCCACCAAGGAGGGCCTGCAGAACATCCTCGCCGGTGACCAGTGCATGACTGTCTACAAGGCGGTCAAGAAGGAGGCGGACGCCGCCGCCGAGCTGGCCATCGCGCTCGCCAAGGGTGAGCGGAAGGACACCGGCCAGACGGTCAAGGACCCGGAGGGCGGCCGGGACGTGCCGTCGGTGCTGCTGGAGCCCAAGGCCATCTACAAGGACAACGTCAAGGACGTGGTGGCCGACGGATACGTCACCAAGGAAGAGCTCTGCACCGATGCCTTCGCGAAGCTCTGCACCGACGCCGGCGTGAGCTGACCCACCCGCCTCAGGCGGCGCCGCCCGGCACGGGGTTTCCCGTGCCGGGCGGCGCCCGCGCCGGACGGGATCCGAGACCTCCCTCCGCCCAAAGGAGAACCCCGTGTCCGCAACCCCCCTGCTGGAGCTACGCGGGATCGACAAGAGCTTCGGTCCCGTCCAGGTGCTGCGTGACGTCGCCTTCGCCGCGCACGCCGGCGAGGTGACCGCGCTGGTCGGCGACAACGGCGCCGGCAAGTCGACCCTGGTCAAGTGCATCAGCGGCATCCACCCCACCGACGCCGGCGAGTTCGTCTTCGACGGCCGCCCGGTGACCATCAACAGCCCTCGGGACGCCGCCGCGCTCGGGATCGAGGTCGTCTACCAGGACCTCGCGCTCTGCGACAACCTCGACATCGTGCAGAACATGTTCCTCGGCCGGGAGAAGCGCAGCGGCATCGTGCTCGACGAGCCGACCATGGAGCAGATGGCCGCCGAGACGCTCGCCGGCCTGAGCGTGCGCACCGTGAAGTCGCTGCGCCAGCACGTGGCCAGCCTCTCCGGCGGCCAGCGGCAGACCGTGGCCATCGCCAAGGCCGTGCTCTGGAACAGCCGGCTCGTCATCCTGGACGAGCCGACCGCCGCACTCGGCGTCGCGCAGACCGCCCAGGTGCTGGAGCTGGTCCGCCGGCTGGCCGACAACGGCCTGGCCGTGGTGCTCATCTCGCACAACATGAACGACGTCTTCGCCGTCTCCGACCGGATCGCCGCGCTCTACCTCGGCCAGATGGTCGCCCAGGTGAAGACCACCGACATCACCCACTCGCAGGTGGTCGAGCTGATCACCGCCGGCCGCTCCGGCAGCCTCGGCCTCACCGGCGAGCCGGGCGGCAACGGCGCCGCGCCCGCCGACACCACTCCAGGAGCCGTCCGATGACCGCCATCGTCGTGAAGAAGGAAGGCCCGGCCGGCGTCACCCCGACACCGACCGTCGGCAGCCACGTGAACAACTACTGGCGCCGGGTACGCGGCGGCGACATCGGTGCGCTCCCCGCCGTGGTCATGCTCGTGGCGCTGGCGGTGGGCTTCTCGATCGCCCGCCCGTCGTTCTTCACCGCCGGCAACCTGGCGAACCTGTTCACCCAGGGCGCGGCGGTCACGCTCATCGCGATGGGTCTGGTCTTCGTCCTGCTGCTCGGCGAGATCGACCTCTCCGCCGGCTTCGCCAGCGGCGTCTGCGCCGCGATCCTGGCCAACGTGGTGACAGTGCTCGGCTACCCCTGGTACGTGGCGGTGCTCTCCGCCGTCGTCACCGGTGTGGTGATCGGCACCGTGCTGGGCCTGCTGGTCGCCAAGGTCGGCATCCCCTCCTTCGTGGTCACGCTCGCCGGGTTCCTGGCCTTCCAGGGCGTGGTGCTGACGCTCATGGACGAGGGCGCCAACATCGCGGTCCGGGACGACGTGCTCGTGGCGATCGCCAACCGCAACCTCTCCCCCGTGCTGGGCTGGTCGCTCGCTGCCGTCGCCGTCGCCGGGTACGCGGCCGTGCAGTTGCTGCGGCACCGCAACCGTGCCGCCCGCGGCCTGCTCACCGATCCGATCGCGGTGGTCGCCGCGCGGATCGCCGGTCTGGCCGTGATCCTCGGCGTGGCGGTCTACGTGCTCAACCTGGAGCGCAGCCGCAACGTGCTCGTCGTCTCGCTCAAGGGCGTGCCGATCGTGGTGCCGATCATCGCGATCCTGCTCGTCGTCTGGACGTTCGTGCTCCAGCGCACCAGCTACGGGCGGCACATCTACGCGGTCGGCGGCAACGCCGAGGCGGCCCGCCGGGCCGGCATCAACGTCGACCGGATCCGCATCTCCGTGTTCATCATCTGCTCCTCGATGGCCGCGATCGGCGGCATCGTGGCCGCCAGCCGGGCCAACTCGGTCGACCCCAACACCGGGGGCAGTAACGTACTGCTCTACGCCGTGGGCGCGGCGGTGATCGGCGGCACCAGCCTCTTCGGCGGCAAGGGCCGGGTCCTCGACGCCGTGCTCGGTGGCGCAGTGGTGGCGGTCATCGACAACGGTATGGGACTGATGGGATACAGCTCGGGCGTCAAGTTCGTGGTCACCGGCGTGGTGCTGCTCGCCGCGGCGACCATCGACGCGCTGTCGCGTCGGCGGGCCGCCGCCACCGGCACGCGCTGACCCGGGGTACGGGAACACCATGGCAGTGGCAATGCGCGCGGGCCCCAGTCAGGACGAGATCCGTCGGCAGAACCTGGGCGCATTGCTCCGCTATGTACACGTCCACGGCGCCACCACCCGGGCCGAGCTGACCACAGCGCTCGGCCTCAACCGCAGCACCATCGGCGCGCTGACCGCGGACCTGGCCGGCGCCGGTCTGGTCAGCGAGGGGACGCCGAAGGAGACCGGCCGGGCCGGACGACCGTCACTCGTCGTCCGGCCCGAGTCGGGTCGGGTCTACGCGTACGCGTACAGCGTCGAGGTGGACCGGCTGCGGGCCGCGCGGGTCGGGCTCGGCGGTGAGGTGCTCGACCGCCGGGAGATGGACCGGCCGCGCAACCTGGTCGCCGGGGAGGCCGCCCCGCTGCTCGCCGGCGCGGTCAAGGAGATGCACCAGTCGGTGCCGCCGGACGCGATCTGCGTCGGCGCCGGGGTGGCCGTGTGCGGCATGGTCCGCCGGGAGGACGGGCTGGTCCGGCTCAGCCCCACCACCGGCTGGGTGGACGAGCCGATCGGTGCGGCGCTCGCCGTCGAGCTGGGGATAGACGTACCGATCACGGTGGGCAACGTGGCCGACGTGGCCGCGTACGCCGAGCATGCCCGCGGCGCGGCGGTCGGCTGCGACAACGTCATCTACATCTACGGCGACGTCGGCGTGGGCGCGGGCATCATCGCCGGGGGCCGGCGGCTGAGAGGGCACGGCGGCTACGGCGGCGAGGTCGGCCACATGGTGGTGGTCCGCGACGGGGTGCGCTGCGACTGCGGCCGGCGCGGCTGCTGGGAGACCGAGATCGGCGAGCACGGGCTGCTGCGCGCCGCCGGCCGGTCCGAGGCGCGTGGCCGGGACGCCCTGCTCGCCGTCTTCGACGCCGCCGACCGCGGCGACGCCCGCGCCCAGACCGCGGTACGGCAGGCCGGCGACTGGCTCGGCTTCGGCGTCGCGAACCTGGTGAACATCTTCAACCCGGAGATGGTCATCTTCGGCGGCACCATGCGTGACCTCTACCTGGCCTCCGCGGCGCAGGTACGCAGCCGGCTCAACTCCAACGGGCTGCCCGCGTGCCTGGAGCACGTACGGCTGCGTACCCCGAAGCTCGGTGGCGACGCGGCGCTGATCGGCGCCGCCGAGCTGGCGTTCGAACGACTCCTCGCCGACCCGCTGAACTGATCGGCCCGCCGATCCGTACCAGTGTGCGGACGGGCGGCCGGCTTGCGCGGCCGTCCACGACCCCGCGTACCGGTCCGGACCGAGGAGGCACCGCAACCATGGCATCGCTGGAATCCGCACGCCGCAAGCTGGCGCACCGGGTGGTACTGCTGCTCGCCGCGCTGGGCGCGGGGATCGGCGTCATTCCCGGGACGGCACAGGCCGCACCCAACCCCGGCGTGCAGATGAACGCCGCCGATATGACGCTGCTCAACGGCGTACGGCTGGCCGGGCTGTGGGAGATGCCGGCCGGGCAGATGGCGGCCGAGAAGGGCCAGTCCGCCCGGGTACGCGAGGTCGGCGCGGAGATCGCCAAGCAGCACGCGGAGCTGGACCTGCTGGTGGTCGAGGCCGCGAACAAGCTGGGCGCCACCCTGCCGACGGATCCGACGGCCGAGCAGAAGGGGTGGCTGACCGAGATGCAGAACGCCACCGGCGCCCGGTTCGACCAGATCTTCGTCACCCGGCTGCGGGTCGCCCACGGCAAGATCTTCCCGGTGATCGGCGCGGTCCGGGCCAGCACCCGCGACCCGATCGTGCGCAAGCTGGCCGAGGACGCCAACACGTTCGTCAACGACCACATGACCATGCTGGAGAGCACCGGGCTGGTGCGCTGGCAGCAGTTGCCGCCGGCCGCGCTGCCGCCCGCGCAGAGCGACTCGCTCGTCGCCGCCGCCCAGGCCAACGTGGGCAGCGGCGGTGGACTGCAGGTGGGCACCGGTGTGGTGTGGGCGGTGTTCCTGATCGCGCTCGGCACCGGCGGGTACGCGACCTGGCGGCTGACCCGCCGCACGTGACCTCCGGCCGTCGAGCGGGCCCCGGCACGTGTGCCGGGGCCCGTCGCGCGTTCTCAGCCGTGCCAGGAGCGCCACAGCGCGGCGTACGAGCCACCGGCCGCGACCAGCTCGTCGTGTGATCCCAGCTCGGTGATCCGCCCGTCGGCGACCACCGCCACGCGGTCCGCGTCGTGCGCGGAGAAGAGCCGGTGCGCGATGGCGACGACGGTACGGCCGTGCAGCACCGCCGCCAGCGACCGTTCCAGTGCCCGGGCCGCCCGCGGGTCGATCAGCGAGGTGGCCTCGTCCAGCACCAGCGTGTGCGGGTCGGCGAGCACCAGCCGGGCCAGCGCGAGCTGCTGCGCCTGCGCGGGGGTGAGCGGGTGGCCGCCCGCCCCGACCGCCGTGTCGAGCCCGTCCGGCAGGGCCAGCGCCCAGTCCAGCGCGTCGACCGCGGCCAGCGCCGCGCGTACCCGAGCCGGGTCGGCGTCCGGCCGGACCATCGCCACGTTGTCGGCGAGCGTCCCGATGAACACGTGGTGCTCCTGACTGACGAGCGCCACATGGGTACGCAGCTCGGCCAGGGGCATTCCGGCGAGCGGCCGGCCGTCCACTGTCACAGTGCCGGCGCTCGGCGCGTGCACGCCCGCCAGCAGCCGGCCCAGCGTCGACTTGCCCGCCCCGGACGGGCCGACCATCGCGAGCCGCTCCCCCGGCCGGGGTTCCAGCGTCACGCCGTGCAGCACGTCGTGACCCGGGCGGTACGCGTACCGGACGCCGCGCGCGGCGAGCCGGCCCGCGCCGCCCGCACTGCCCGCAGCGGCGGCGCGCTCGTCCGGCGTGGCGAATGCCTTGGCGCGCTCGTCCGGTTCGGCGGCCACCCCGAGCAGCCGGGCCAGCGAGGCGCCGCCGACCTGGAACTCGTCCAGCCAGCCGAGCAGCCGCTCGATCGGGTCGGTGAGCTGCTGGGCGTAGAGCGTGGCGGCGGTGACCTGGCCGAGGCTGGCCCAGCCCTTCAGGTGGAACCAGCCGCCGATGAGCAGGGTCGCCACCATCGGCACCAGGTAGCCGAACTCGGCCACCGGCCAGAACACGGTCCGTAGGTAGAGCGTGTAGCGCTCGGCCGCGTACGACCGGCTGATGTCCGCGTCGCCGCGGGCCCGGCGGCGGGCCGCCTGCCGCAGCGCCTCGGTGGTCCGCGCCCCCTCGACCGTCTCGCTGATCCCGTCGGTGATGTCCGAGTAGGCGGCGTTCTCCCGCAGGTAGCCCTGCGGCGCGCGGCGCAGGTACCAGCGGGTGCCGGCCCACAGCACCGGCACCGCCAGCAGGCTGGGCAGCGCCAGCAGCGGGCCGGTCAGCACCAGCGCGCCCAGGATCAGCAGCACGGTCAGCGCGGCGATGAGCGTCTCCGGCCCGGCGAACCGGACCGTGCGGGACAGCGCGGCGACGTCCCGCGAGGTGCGGGTGAGCAGATCGCCGGTGCCGGCCCGCTCCACAGTGGCGAGCGGCAGCGCGAGCACCCGGTCGACGAACTCCTCCCGCAGCTCGGCGAGCACCCGCTCACCGAGCCGGGCCGAGGCGAGGTGCGCGAAGCGGACCAGCACCGCCTGCACCACCACGAACGCGGCGATGGCTGCCACGACCCGGTCCACAGTCGTCGCGGCGATGCCCTGGGAGATCCCCTCCACCAGGTCACCGAGCAGGCGCGGGGCGACGAGCCCGGCGCCGGCGGCGAGCGCGTGCAGGCCGAGCGCGACGGCCAGGCCACGCGGGTGACGGCGGATCAGCTCGCGCACGTACCGGCGGACCTGGGCGATGTCGGCGACGGGCAGCGCGTTGCTCATCGGTCCTCCTCCCGGCTCACCGTGGCGGCGTAGCGCGGCTCGCCGGCGAGCAGTTCCTCGTGCCGGCCCTCGGCGACGACCTTGCCGTCCTCGACGAAGACCACGTGGTCGGCGTGACCGAGCACCAGCGGGCTCGTGGTGCAGACGAGCGTGGTGCGGCCGCGGCGGGCCGGACCGAGCCGTTCGGCGATGCGCGCCTCGGTGTGCGCGTCCACCGCGCTGGTCGGCTCGACCAGGATCAACGTCTCCGGGTCGGCGACGAGTGCGCGGGCCAGCCGCAGCCGTTGCCGCTGCCCGCCGGAGAACTCCCGGCCGCGTTCGGCGACCTCGCCGTCCAGGCCGCCGGGCAGCGCCTCGACGATGTCGGTGGCACTCGCCGCGGCCAGCGCCGCCGCCACGGCGCCGGGCTCGGCCCGGTCGTGCGGGTCAAGCTCCGTGCGCAGCACGCCGCTGAACAGCTGCGCGTCGTTGTCGGCCACCAGGATCCGCTCCCGCACCGTCGCCAGCGCCACGTCCCGCAGCGGTACGCCGTGCAGCGTGACGTCCCCGTCGGCGTAACGGCCGAGCCGGTCGGCGATCTCGGTGGCGTCCTGCGGGGTGGCGGCGGCCAGCGCGGTCAGCCGGCCCGGTCGCAGCACCAGTCCGGAACGTACGTCCGCCAGCTCGCCCGGCCCGGCCGGCACCGGCACCGGGGTGGCCGGGTCGGTGAACTCCGGCGCGAGCCGCAGCAACCGGACGACCCGGCGGGCCGCGACGTGTCCCCGGGTCAGCTTGTCGGCCGCCTCGGTGAGGTTGCGCAGCGGGCTGACCAGGAACGCGGTGTAGCCGTAGAACGAGACCAGCTCGCCGGCGCTGATCTCGCCGCGCAGCGCGAACCGGGCGCCCAGCCAGGTCACCAGCACCACGAAGACGCCGGGCAGCAGGATCTGCGCCGCCTGCAACAGCGACTCGACCCGCGCCACCCGCAGCCCGTCCGCGCGCAACGCCTGCGAGCGTTGCCGGTAGCGCTCGGACAGCACCTGCTCGCCGCCGACTCCGCGCAGTACGCGCAGGCCCGAGACGATGTCCGCGGCCCGGGCGGTGAGCCGGCCGGTCGAGTCCCGGTACGCGGCCTGCTGCCGGTGCAGCGGGCGGATCAGCAACGCCACGAGCGCCATCAGCAGCGGCACCCCGAGCACCACCACGAGGCCGAGCGGCTGGGAGGCGCTGAGCAGGATCACCGCCACGGTGACGATGCCGACCACCGAGCCGGCGCCCCGGGCGGTGATGTCGATGGCGCTGCCGATGTGCTCGATGTCGGCGGTGCCGATACTCACCACCTCGCCCGCCGCGACCCGCCGGGGCAGCGCCGCGCCGAGGCGGTTCGTGGCGTCCACCGTGACCTGCACGGTGCGGTAGGCGGCGCCGAGCCAGTTGTGCACCGCGCAGCGGTGGCGCAGGATCCCGGCGACGGCCTGCACCAGACCCAGCCCGAGCAGGGCCAGACTCCAGCGCACCAGCGCGTCCGGGTCGCGTTGGGCCAGGCCGGCTTCCACGGCGCGGCCGAGCACGGCCGGCACCAGCGCCTGGGCCAGCATCCAGATCACGCCGAGCGCGAGCCCGGCGCCGAAGATGACGGGATGTCGCCCGGCGAGCCACACGAGATATCGGGTGGCCGACCGCGCGTCGGGGGTGCCGGGATCGCCGGCCGGTGAGAAGCGCATGGCGCACTGACGCTAGGTGCCGGGGCGACCCGCGCGCCAACCAATTCCGGCGGTCGTGACGACCCTCGCGTCAGCGGTCGACCTGCGTGAAGTCCCAGCTGTGCGGCGGGCGGGCGATCAGGCGCGCCGGCGGCTCGGGCAGCTCCCGAGGGCTGTTCCGCCACTTGGAGACGACCACCAGCCGGTGGTCGGTGGAGGAGAACACCTCGCTGGAGACGTGCATCGGGTCGTGCTCGAACTCGGGCAGCGCGGTCTCGCAGACCCAGGTGATCAGGTCGGCGAAGCCGTACGGCTCGGCCTTGGCCTCCCACATGCGGACGATCATGTCGGTCCCCTCCCCGCTCACACGCTGACCACTGTCAGCGGCATCGCCGAGTCGGCCGGCAGGTCCAGCCGGCTCGGCGCGACGCCCGCGGCGACCAGGTGGGAGCCGAGCGCGGCCACCATCGCGCCGTTGTCCGTGCAGAGCTTCGGCCGGGGCGTACGCACCCGGATGCCGTGCCTGCCGGCCCGTTGCTCGGCCATCGCCCGCAGCCGGGAGTTGGCCGCCACTCCGCCGCCGATCACCAGCGTGTCGATGCCGCTGCTGCGGCAGGCGTCGATCGCCTTGCCGACGAGCACGTCGCAGACCGCCTCCTGGAAGGATGCCGCCACGTCGGCGACCGGCACCGGCTCACCGGCCCGCTGCCGCGCCTCCACCCAGCGGGCGACAGCCGTCTTCAGGCCGGAGAAGGAGAAGTCGTACCGGTGTCCGACCAGGTCCTTCGCCGCGGTCAGCCCGCGCGGGAAGGCGATCGACGCCGGGTCACCGGCGCGCGCCTCGCGGTCGATGTACGGCCCGCCGGGGAACGGCAGCCCGAGCAGCCGGGCCACCTTGTCGAACGCCTCGCCGGCGGCGTCGTCGATGGTGGCGCCGAGCGGGACCACGTCGCGGGCCAGGTCGTCGACGCGCAGCAGCGAGGAGTGCCCGCCGGAGACCAGCAGCGCGATCGCGGGCTCGGGCAGCGGGCCGTGTTCGAGCGTGTCCACCGCCACATGCGCGGCGAGGTGGTTCACGCCGTACACCGGCTTCTCCGCCGCGACCGCGTACCCCTTGGCGGCGGCGACCCCGACGAGCAGCGCGCCGGCCAGGCCCGGCCCGGAGGTCACGGCGATGGCGTCGATGTCGGCGATGGTGACGCCGGCTTCGCGCAGCGCCCGGTCCATGGTCGGCACGATGGCCTCCAAGTGGGCGCGGCTGGCCACCTCGGGCACCACGCCGCCGAACCGGGCGTGCTCCTCGACGCTGGAGGCGAGCGCGTCGGCGAGCAGCGTGTGCCCGCGCACGATGCCCACGCCGGTCTCGTCGCAGGAGGTCTCGATGCCGAGGATCAGGGGTTCGTCAGCCATGCGCGTCAGTCCTCGTTGCGCTGCATGACCAGCGCGTCGGTATTGCTCGGTTGGTAGTAGCCGCGCCGCACGCCGATCGGCTCGAACCCGTAGGTGGCGTAGAGCCGTTGCGCGGGCGCGTTGTCCGCGGCGACCTCCAGCAGCGTGCTGCGGGCGCCGCGCCGGGCCGCCTCGGCGAGCAGCGCCTCCAGCAGCAGCCGGCCGATCCCCCGGCGGTGGGCGTCCCGGCGGACCGCGACGTTCTGCACCCACGCCTCGTCGGGCGGGGACACGGCCAGCCCGGCGTAGCCGAGGACGGCGCCGTCGTCGTCGGTGGCGACCAGGTAGAAGTGCCCGTTGGCGAGTTCGTTCCAGAACATCGCCGCCGACCACTGCTCGGCGCCGAAGAGGTCCGCCTCGATGGGCAGCACCTCGTCGATGTGCCACCAGCGGAACCGGCCCAGCCTCATGGCAGGACCGGCTTGTGGCCGGTGGCCGCGACCGCGTCCGGGCGACGCAGGTAGAGCGGGGTGAGCGTCTCGCCGGGCGCGCCCGCGCGGATCCGCGGCGCGGCGAGACGGGCCAGCGCCAGCGGGTCCGGGTAGCGCGGCTCGTCGCGTACCGGCAGCCCCAGCACGTCCGCGTACCGGTGCGCGCCGTCGCCGACCGCGACGGTGACCGCAAGGTCGCGCGCCCGCTCGGCGACCACCGCCGGGGCGGCCACCTCCGGCCCGGCCAGGCGCCGGCCGGCGCCGTCGTAGACGGCCCAGTAGATCTCCCGGCGCCGCGCGTCGCTCGCCGCCAGCACCGGCTCGCCGGCGGCCGCCGGGTGGCCGAGCCCGTCCAGCGAGCAGACGCCGTACGTGGGTACGCCGAGCACCTGACCCATGGTGGCGGCGGTGACCAGCCCGACGCGCAGCCCGGTGAACGGGCCCGGGCCGAGGCCGGCGACGATCGCGGCCAGGTCGGCGGGCCGGGCACCGACGTCCGCCAGCACGGCGTCGACCTGCGGCGCGAGCAGCTCGCCGTGGGCGCGGGCGTCGACGGTGCACCGGGACGCGCGGACCGCGACGCCGTCCGCCGAGACCTCGGCAAGGGCCGCGGTCACCGCGGGCGTCGAGGAGTCCACCACGAGTACCAGCACGGTAAGCCAGCCTAGCCGTCCGCTCCGTCCGCCCCGTCCGCCCCCGGCACGCCCTCGGCACGCTCCCGGCACGCCCTCGCCGCTCGCCCGGCCACGATGCGTAGCGCCCGGATCAAAGAGAAGAGGTGAGAGCCTTATGCCTCTGGGTCATAAATATGACTCAGAGGCATAAGGCTAAGAAGAGGACTGCCATTCTCCGGAGATGACGGAAAGTCGCCTCGTTCGAGAAATCGCCCGGACCTTGCGGCGTGAACGCGAGCAGGCAGGGCTCACCCAGCAGGCTCTGGCCGCCCGGTCCGGGCTCAGTCAGGCCGCCATCGCCCGGATCGAACGCGGCGACCGGCTGCCGAGCCTGACCGCCGCGGAACGCCTGCTCGCCGCGCTCGGCCGGCAACTGCGGATCGAGGTCGAGCCGCTGGACAGCCACCTGGACGCCGCGCTGGACGAGATGGCCGGGACGGTGCTTGCCGAGCGGATCGAAGTTCTCCGACTGGACCGGATCATGGACGCCCTGGGCGACCTGCCGTACGTACTGTCGGGCGGCACGGCGGCACTGCTGCAGGGCGCGCCGCTGCCGGTGGACGCGGTCGAGATCGCGGTGCGCTGGCGGGACTCGCCGCAGTTCAGCGCGCTCCTCGATCGGATCTACGCGCAGCGCTGGGACGCTCGATGGCAGGTGTGGGGCGGCATCCACACGGAGCCCGAAGAGCCGGGCGAGCACCGCTGGCTGACCCGCTACGGCGAGCTGCGGGCCCGGATGTGCGAGGAACTGCCCGAGCCCATCGAGGTCCGCCTCGGTGAACGTACGTACCCGGTCGAGCCGCTGGTCGAGGTGGAGGTGACCGACCGGCGCACGGCCGAGCTGCTGTCCCGGTACCGCCGGCGCCTCGCCGCGGCGGGCGAGGCGCCGGGCGGGTCAGCCGGCTGAGCGCTCCCAGTCGACGGTGGGCAGCCCCGCGTCGGCCAGCGCCTTGTTCGCAGCGCTGAACGGGCGGCTGCCGAGAAAGCCGCGCGGGTTCATCGGGCTCGGGTGCCCGGCCTCCAGCACCACGTGCTGCGGGTTGGTCACCAGCGCCGCCTTCTTGCGCGCGTAGCCGCCCCAGAGCAGGAAGACCACGCGCTGGTCGAGCGCGTCGAGCGCCCGGATGGTGGCGTCGGTGAACTCCTCCCAGCCCTTGTTGGCGTGCGAGCCGGGCGTGGCCTGCCGGACCGTCAGCACCGAGTTGAGCAGCAGGACGCCCTGCGCGGCCCAGCCGTCGAGGTTGCCGCTGCGCGGCTTCGGCACGCCCAGGTCCTCGCCCAGCTCCTTGAAGACGTTGCGCAGCGACGGCGGCACCGCCACCCCCTCGCGCACGCTGAAGCTCAACCCGTGCGCCTGGCCCGCCTTGTGGTACGGGTCCTGCCCGAGGATCAGCACCCGGGTGTCGGCCGGCCCGCACAGCCGGTAGGCGGAGAAGAGGTCCTCCAGCGGCGGGAAGACCGTGGAGGTCGCGTACTCCCGGGCGACGAACTCGGCCAGCGCCGCGGTGCGGGCCGGGTCCAGGTGGGGGGTGAGCACGGCACGCCAGGCCTCCGGCAGCAGCGCCGGCAGGTCCAGGGTGGGGGCGTCGGGCATCGGCAACCTCTCCTCGTCGGTCGCCATCTTCTTACCAGCCGCGACCGACACTCCCGGGCGGCGGCAGGGCCGGGTACTGGACGAGAAAAGTTACCGGAGCGTAACCTACTGGCAAGTTACTTACGCCACACCGCCACTGCTAGCTTGCATCCACCACCATCGATGCTCGCTAGGAGTGCCCGTGAGCAGGAGAAACACCCGTCCCCGCACGCCCTCCGCCGCCCCCTCCCCCCGCCGCACGACCGGCCTCCGGATGCTGGCCGTCGCCGCGGCGGCAGCCACCTACCTGGCCGGATCCGGCGCAGCCGCAGCCGCCGACGGCACCACGCCGGTGGTCTCCCGCGGCGTGACGATCCCCGCCTTCTACCACCCGCCCGCCGACCTGCCCGCCACCAACGGCACGCTGATCCGTACCGAGCCGCTGCCGCTCGGGCTCAGCATCCCCGGGCTCGACGGCCGCCCGATGCCCGGCACCGCCACCCGCCTGATGTACCGGTCCACCGACTCCAACGGCCGGGCCGTCGGCGTGACCGGCGCCTACATCGAACCGTCGGCGGCGTGGCGGGGCACCGGCCCGCGCCCGCTGGTCGCCGTCGCCTCCGGCACGATGGGGCAGGGCGACCAGTGCGCGCCCTCGTTCGCCCTGCAACACCCGCTCACCCTCACCGGCGACACCCTGTCCGTCGGCTACGAGGCCCTGGCGATCTACCGCCTCCTCGCCACCGGCGCCGCGGTCGTCGTCACCGACTACGTCGGGCTGGGCGCGACCGACCGGCTGCACACGTACGTCAACCGCCTCGACGAGGGACGTGCCCTGCTCGACGCGGCCCGCGCCGCCCGCACCGTGCCGGGCGCGTCGGTCACCGACCGGTCCCGCGTCGGTCTGTACGGCTACAGCCAGGGTGGCGGCGCCAGCGCCGCAGCCGCCGAACTCCAGCCCACCTACGCGCCCGACGTGCCGCTGGCCGGCACCTACGTCGGCGCGCCGCCGGCCGACCTGACCGCCGTCATCGGCGGCATCGACGGCAGCGCGCTGGCCGGGGCGCTGGGCTGGTCGCTCAACGGCTTCGCCCAGTCCGACCCGGCGGTGCGGGACGTCATCGAGGCGAACGTCAACGACGCCGGCCGGGCGGCGCTCACCGACACCTCGACCATGTGCGTCGGTGACGCCATCCTCCGGTACGCGTTCACGAAGAGCAGCAGGTGGATCACCGGCGGCCAGTCCCTCACCACTGTCATCGCCGCCTCGCCCGAGGCAGCCGCCGTCCTCGACCGGCAGCGCATCGGCACGCTCAAGCCCGCCGGGCCGGTACGCGTGGCGACCGGCGTCCAGGACGACATCGTGCCCCACCGGCAGGCCCGTCAACTGGCGGTCGACTGGTGCCGCAAGGGTGCCAACGTGACCTACCAGGCCGTCAGCCTGCCCAACCTCGGTGACAAGCTCCTCACCAACCACCTGGCGCCGCTCATCACCGACCAGGGCGACGCGGTGGCCTGGCTGACCGACCGGCTCGCCGGGCGCACCGCCTACTCCAACTGCTGGACGATGCCCCTTCAGCCCTAGGACAGTTCGGCGACCCGGGCGGCCCAGTCGCCGCCGACCGGCTCCAGCGTGACCGCCCGGGTGTCGTCGTCGCGGCGGTCGATGCGTACCCGCAGGTGCGCGTCGACCAGCTGCTCGACCATCCCCTCGCCCCACTCCACCACGGTGACCGCCTCGTCAACCGAGGCGTCCAGGTCGAGGTCGTCGATCTCCGCGCGCGGGTCGGCGGCCTCACCCAGGCGGTACGCGTCGGCGTGCACGAGCGTCACCCGGCCGCCCCGCGCCGGGTCGGGCCGGTGCACCCGGGCGATGACGAAGGTGGGCGAGGTGATGTCCCCGCGTACGCCGAGGCCGGCGCCGATGCCCTGGGTCAGCGCGGTCTTGCCGGCGCCGAGCGGGCCGCTGAGCAGCAGCAGGTCACCGGCCCGCAGCACCCCGGCCAGCCGCCGCCCGAACTCGTGGGTGTCTTCGACCGTCTTCAGCTCCACGACCACTGTCATAGCGAGTCCAGGAACCTCTCCAGCGCCACGTTCACCTCGTCGGCGTGCTCCAGCATCACCACGTGCCCACTGTCGTTGATCTTCACGAACTCGGCGTGCGGCAGCCGCCGGACGATCTCCTCGGAGTGCGTCACCGGCGTGATCATGTCCTTGTCGCCCACGATCACCAGCACCGGCGTGCCGGCCAGCGCCGCAAGCGCCGGGAACCGGGAGTGGGTGGCGATCGTGCGCAGGTAGCGGGTGACCGTGTCGGCCGAGGTGCGCGAGTTCATCATCTCGACGTACGACACCAGGGCCGGGCTCGGCTTCGACGTGCCGAAGCCGTACTTGCGGGTGAGCAGCCAGGCCACGTTCGAGGTCGACCGGCGCGCCCGGTCGATCACGGTCCCGCCGTACCGGGTGGCGTTGCTCATCATGTAGAGCACCGGCGAGCCGACGCGGCCGAGCAGCGCGGGCGCCACCAGCTTGGTCTCCGCCGCGAGGCCGCCCGAGGTGGCCATCAGCACGGTGCCGACCACGCGGTCACCGAACATCTCCGGGTACAGCTCGGCCAGCGCCATGATCGTCATGCCGCCCATCGAATGCCCGACCAGCACCAGCGGGCCGTCCGGGGCCACCTCGTCGAGCACCCGGCGCAGCGTGTGGCCCAGCGCGGTCAGGTCGTACTCGCCGCTCTCCAGCCGGCCGGAACGGCCGTGCCCCGGCTGGTCGTACGCGACCACCCGGTAGTCGCCGCGCTCGGCGAGCCGCTTGCGCTGGAAGTGGAACGTGCCCATGTCCAGGCAGAACCCGTGCACCAGCACCACAGTCGGGTGCCCTGCGACAGGGCGGGTCGGCTCGACCACCTCGACGTGGATGTCGGTGCCGTCCGGCATCTCCAGCCGGTACGCCTCGTCGTAACGCTGCTCACCGAAGACCTCGTCGGCGTACCGGTCGGTGGGATCGTTCTTGAGCCGGCGGACCAGCACCCGCTCGCTGACCACGCCCGCCGCGAGCCCGGCGGCGGCAACGCCGACGGCGGCGCCGACCAGCCCGGCCACCTTGCCGGCAGCGGTACGCGGTCGCGGCAACCGGACACTCATGCGTGCTCGCCGTCGTAGACGCGGGGCACGCGCACACCGCCGAAGCGGGTCACGATCTCGTAGTTGATGGTGCCGACCGCCTCGGCCCAGTCGTCGGCGGTGGGCTCGCCGTCCGCGCCGCTGCCGAACAGCGTCGCCACGTCGCCGTCGGCCACCTCGTCGTCGCCGCAGTCGACCACGAACTGGTCCATGCAGACCCGCCCGGAGATGGTCCGGCGCTTGCCGGCGAGCTGCACCGGGCCGGTGTTGGAGGCGTGCCGCGGCACCCCGTCGGCGTAGCCGAGCGGCACCACCGCGAGGTTGGCCTCCTGCTCGGTGAGGTAGGTGTGGCCGTAGGAGACGCCGGTGCCGGCCGCCACCCGTTTGGTGAGCATCACCCGGGCGCGGGCGGTCATGGCGGGACGCAGACCGAACTGCTCGCCCGCGACCGGCGACAGGCCGTAGACGGCGATGCCGGGCCGGACCAGGTCGAAGTGGGTGTCCGGCCGGGTCAACGTGGCGGCCGAGTTGGCCAGGTGCCGGTAGCGCGGACGCAGACCGGCACGCGTCACCATCTCCAGCCCCTCCTGGAACACGGCGAGCTGGCGGTCGGTGGTGGGGTGACCGGGCGAGTCCGCGTACACGAAGTGGCTCCACACGCCGACCACCTCGACCAGACCGTCGGCCTGGGCCTTCGCGGCGGCCTCCAGCAGCGCCGGCCAGTCGGCGACGGTGGCGCCACCCCGGGCCAGCCCGGTGTCGATCTTGAGGTGCAGCCGGGCCGGGCGGTCCGCCCGGCGGCTCGCCTGGATCATCTCGTCGAGCTGGGTGAGGCCGGCACAGCCGAGGTCGACGCCGACGGTGATCCCGTCGTGCAGCGGCAGCCCGGGGCTGAGCAGCCAGGCCAGCACCGGCGCGGTGATGCCCTCCTCGCGCAGCCGCAGCGCCTCGTCCAGCGTGCAGACGCCGAGCTGGTCCGCCCCGGCGTCGAGCGCCGCGCGGGCGGCCGGCACCATGCCGTGGCCGTACCCGTCGCCCTTGACCACCGCCATCAGTTCGGCGCTGGTGCCGGCCTTGAGCCGGGTCACGTTCTCCCGGATCGCGTCCAGGTCGACGCGCACCTCCGACTGCCACATGTCCTCAGCCTACTTCCGTCAGTGATCATCAGCGCCGTGAGCCGAGCGGGCGGTGCCCGCCGCCACCGGGCGCCGCCGCCCGGATCAGCCCAGCCGGGCCAGTACCGGACGCAACGCCGCGGCCACGTCGGGCGCGGTCACCGGACCGCCGCGCGCCGCCTCCCGCCCGGCCAGCCCGTGCAGGTACGCCGCCGCGGCGGCCGCCCGTTCCGGGGCCAGCCCGGCGGCGAGCAGCGAACCGAGCAGCCCGGCCAGCACGTCGCCGGTGCCACCGGTGGCGAGCACCGGGGTGCCGGTCGGGTTCACGTACGCGCGGCCGTCGGGCGTGCCGATGACCGTACGGTCGCCCTTGAGCAGCACCACCGCGTTCATCCAGGCGGCCAGCCGCAGCGCGGCGGCGACCCGGTCGTCCCCCGGCATCTCGCCGCAGAGCCGGGCGTACTCCCGGTCGTGCGGCGTCACCACGATCGGCGCGTCCCGGCCGCGCAGCCGGTCGGCCAGCTTGCCGTCGACGAGCAGCGTCAGCGCGTCCGCGTCGAGCACCACCGGCACAGGCGCGGCGAGCACCGCGCGCAGCTCGGCGGCGGAGTCCTCGCCGGTGCCGAGCCCGGAGCCGCAGACCCACGCCTGCACCCGGCCGGCGTCGGCGACCCGGCCGGTGGCGATCACCGACGGATGCTGGTGCAGCACCTCGCCCTCGGCGCTCCCGGCGTAGCGGACCAGGCCGGTGGGACCGGCGAGCGCTCCGGCGACCGAGAGCACGGCGGCGCCGGGGTAGGTGGCCGACCCGGTGGCGACGCCTACTACGCCCCTGGTGTACTTCTCCGACGACGCGCCCAGCGCCGGCCACCAGTCGGCCACGTCCGTCTGCTCGATCACCTGGAGCGCAGGCGTGCCGCGCAGCCACGGCGTCAGCCCGATGTCGACCAGCTCGACCTCGCCGGCCAGCTCGGCGGCCGGCCCGACGACCAGTGCGGGCTTGAGCGCGCCGAAGGCGACTGTCACGTCGGCGCGGACCGCCCGGGGCCGCCCGGCGTCGGTGAGCGGGACGTGGCCGGTGTCGACAGCGACGCCGCTCGGCACGTCGACCGCGACCACGGTGGCGCGCGTGCCGCCGCGCCCGCGCTGCCCGGTCAGGCTCGCGGCCAGCTGCTCGGCCGTCTCGCGGAGCCCTCCGGCGCCGCCGATGCCCACGATGCCGTCGAGCACCAGGTCGACCACAGCGGGCGGCCGGTCGGCCACACGGCCGCCGGCGGCGCGCAGGGCGGCCAGGCCCTCGGCGTGTGCCCGGCCCGGCGTGAGGAGCAGCGCTGTCACCGCCACGCCCCGGCGGGCCAGATGCGCGCCCGCGAACAGCGCGTCGCCGCCGTTGTCGCCGGACCCGGCGAGCACCAGCACCCGGGCGCCGTAGACACCGCCCCGGTCGGCGAGCAGCAACGCGCAGCGGCGGGCCAGCCCGGCCGCCGCCCGCTGCATCAGCGCACCGGGCGGGAGGGTGGCCATCAGGCCCGCCTCTGCCGCACGAACGTCCGCGACCCGCCACACCTGTCTCATGCCACCCCGCCCCGCTCGTCGCGCCGGCTCAGCATCCGCTCGCGGCTCCCCCGATCACGGCCTCACCCTACCGGCGGTACGCGCCCGGGACCGGCTGGCGAACAAGCCCTGTGGATAACCCGGACCGTTGTCCACAGGGGTCGGCGGCCACTGCCGGGTGCCGCCTAGCGTCCCGGTGTCCGGAGCCGGCCGGTGGCGCCGGGCGAGGGAGGGCACGTGGTGGAGAAACCGTTCGACGTCGACCCGGAGCTGCTGCGATCGGTGGCGCGCGAGCTGGCCGACGACGCGTACCGGCTGGGCCGCGGGCCGGGCGCGGCACCGGAGTCGTTGCTGGTGGCGGCACCGGACGGCTGGCGATCCGCGGTGGCGCTGACCGAACTGGAGTCGGCCGTGCGGCGCTGGTCCGGCGCGCTCGGCGCCCGGGTGGCCGACACCGCTCAGGCGTTGCGCCGCGGCGCGGACGGCTACGAGGCGGTCGACGAACGCGCCGCCCGCCGCCTCACCGGGGTGCTCCGGTGAACGACGGTCCGGCCGACGCCGTGGATGTGCCGGTCGGCTACGCGCAGCTCTGGCGGGCCGATCCGGGCGCCTGGTCCACCGCCGGGGCGGCGTGGCGGGGCCTCACCACGCCGGTACGGCAGCGCGCCGACGCGTTGACCGCCCGGATCGGCACGCTCCGCCCCGGGTGGTCGGGTGCGGCCTCGACTGCCGCGCAGCGGCGCATCGGGGATCTGCGCACCGATCTCACCGACGTGCTGCCCGCACTGGTCGAGGTCGATCAGGTGCTCGCCGAGTTCGGCGCCCGGCTGGGCACGGCGAAGGCCCGGCTCGGCGCCGAGGTGGCCCGCGCCGAGTCCGGTGGCCTGCTCGTCGACCGCACCGGCGCGGTCCGGCCCGACCCGGCACGGCCGCCGGGGCAGACCGGGCCGGCGGTGGTCGACGCGCGGGCCGGGATCCGGGGCGCGCTGACGCTCGCCGGCGCCGCCGACCGGGAGGCGGCCGGCCGGCTGGCGGAGCTGACCACCGCTGCGGTACGCGGCTGGGTGAGCGTCCCGCCCGCGTGGCGGCCCGGTCCCGGCGCCGGGCCGGCCGAGGTGAGCCGCTGGTGGGCCGGCCTGAGCGCGGCCGAGCGGCGCTGGCTGGTGGGGCGGGAACCGGGCCGGATCGGGCGCCTCGACGGGCTTCCGGCCGCCGTCCGGGACCAGGCGAACCGGCTACTGCTCGGCGACCGGCGGGAGCAGTTGCTCGCGCGCCGGCTCGGGCTGCTGCACCCGCTTCCGGCCGGGCCGTTGGAGGCGTCCCGGCGGATCCGGCTCGCCGCTGCCGAGGCGGCGCTGCGCGGGCTGGACGGGCTCGGCGAGCGGCTGGCCGCAGGCGGGGCGCCGCGGGCGTACCTGCTGGGGCTCGACCCGGCCGGCGACGGCCGCGCGGTGATGGCGCTCGGCAACCCGGACCGCGCCGCCTCGGTGCTCACGTACGTCCCGGGCATGACCTCGGATCTCGCCGACGCGCCGGCCGAGCTGGGCCGGGCAGCACGGGTGTTGCAGCGATGCGCGGCGCTCGGGCCGGGCGAGGAGGCGGCGGCTGTGCTCTGGCTGGACTACGACGCGCCCGGCTTCCTCACCGAGGCGGCGGGCACCCGGCAGGCCGAGGACGCCGGCCCGGCGCTGCACCGGTTCCAGGACGGGCTGCGGGCCGCGCACGAAGGCCCACCGGCCCGGCAGACGGTGCTCGGGCACAGCTACGGCTCGCTCGTGGTCGGCACCGCCGCCCGCGACCACGGGTTGGGCGCCGACGCGCTGGTCTTCGTCGGCTCGCCGGGGGTCGGCGTCGACCACGCCGCCGAGCTGCGGATGCCCGCCGGTCAGGTCTGGTCGTCGACCGCGCCGGACGACGTGATCCGGCTGGCCCGCCCTCCGGACGAGCTGGCCCGCCGCGCGCTGCTCGCGGGTACGCCGCTCGGTCCGGCGCTCGCCGTGCTCGACCCGCACGGCGAGCGACTCTGGTTCGGCGCCGACCCGAGCGCGCCGGACTTCGGCGGGAGGCGCTTCCCGAGCGCTCCGCACGGCCACACCGGCTACTGGGATCCGGACAACCCGGCGCTGGACGGCATGGCCCGGATCGTGCTGGGCCGATGACCGCCCGCGGCCCTCCGGCGACCGGTGCGCGGCCGTCCGGCGGCCGCCCGCGAGGCAGGCCGGAGACGACGCGGTCCCTCCACCCGTCGTGCGGGCGGAGGGACCGTGGACGAGATCGGCTACTCGACAGTGACCGACTTGGCCAGGTTCCGGGGCTGGTCGACGTCGTGCCCGCGGGCGGCGGCGATCTCGGCGGCCAGCACCTGCAACGGCACCGTGGTCACCAGCGGCGCCAGCAGCGTCGGCGTACGCGGCACGTAGATCAGGTGGTCGGCGTAGCGGACCACCGCCTGGTCGCCCTCCTCGGCGATCACGATGGTGCGGGCGCCGCGGGCGCGGACCTCCTGGATGTTGGAGACGACCTTGTCGTGCAGCATGCCCCGGCCGACCGGGGAGGGCACGATGCAGATCACCGGCGTGCCCTGGTCGATCAGCGAGATCGGGCCGTGCTTCAGCTCGCCGGCGGCGAAGCCCTCGGCGTGCATGTACGCCAGCTCCTTGAGCTTCAGCGCACCCTCCAGCGCCACCGGGTAGCCCACGTGCCGGCCGATGAACAGCACCGTCGGCTCGGACTTCAGCTCGCGGCCCAGCTCACGGACCGGCTCGATGCGGTCCAGCAGCTCCCGCAGCTTGCCCGGCATCTCCTGGAGCTGGGCCACCACCGCGCCCACCTCGTCGGCGAACTTGATGCCGCGCACCTGGGCCAGGTGCAGGCCGATCAGGTAGCAGGCGACGACCTGGGTGAGGAACGCCTTGGTGGAGGCGACGGCGATCTCCGGGCCGCCGTGGGTGTAGAGCACCGCGTCGGACTCGCGCGGGATGGTCGAGCCGTTGGTGTTGCAGATCGCCAGCACGCGGGCCTTCTGCTCCTTGGCGTGGCGCAGCGCCATCAGCGTGTCCATCGTCTCGCCGGACTGCGAGATCACCACGATCAGCGTGGACCGGTCCAGCACCGGGTCGCGGTAGCGGAACTCGCTGGCCAGCTCCACCTCGCAGGGGATGCGGGTCCAGTGCTCGATGGCGTACTTGGCGACCAGGCCGGCGTGGTAGGAGGTGCCGCAGGCGACGATGAAGATCTTGTCGACGTCGCGCAGGTCCTGCTCGCTGAGGCGGACCTCGTCGAGGGCGATCTCGCCGGTCTCGGTGAGCCGGCCCAGCAGCGTGTCGGCGATGGCCTGCGGCTGCTCCTCGATCTCCTTGAGCATGAACCAGTCGTAGCCGCCCTTCTCGGCGGCCGACGAGTCCCAGTCGATGTGGAAGTCCGTGCCGCTCGCCGGCTGACCGTGGAAGTCGGTGATGTCGATGCTGTCCGGGGTGATCAGGACGATCTGGTCCTGCCCCAGCTCGACCGCGTCCCGGGTGTGCTCGATGAACGCGGCGACGTCGCTGGCCAGGTAGTTCTCGCCGTCGCCCCGGCCGACGACCAGAGGCGAGTTGCGCCGGGCGCCGACCACCGCGCCGGGGATGCCGGCGTCGACGGCGAGCAGCGTGAACGCACCCTCCAGGCGCGCGCAGACCACGCGCATGGCGGCGGCGAGCAACGCCGGGCTGTCGGTCTCGCCGGCCGAGCGCAGATCGGCCAGCGCGCGGGCGATCAGGTGCGCGGCGCACTCGGTGTCGGTGTCGCTGGCGAACTCGACACCCTCGTCCTCCAGCTCGGCGCGCAGCTTCGCGAAGTTCTCGATGATGCCGTTGTGGATCACCGCGACCCGGCCGTCCGGGGAGAGGTGCGGGTGGGCGTTGCGGTCGGTCGGGCCGCCGTGCGTGGCCCAGCGGGTGTGGCCGATGCCGGTGGTGCCGTCGCCGATGCCGATCGGGCTGGCGGCGCAGTCCTCGGGGTTGTCGGCCGCCCGCTCGGAGAGGACCTTCTCCAGGTTCGCGAGCTTGCCGGCCTTCTTCTCGGTCAGCAGCTCGTCCTCGCAGACCACGGCGACGCCGGCCGAGTCGTAGCCGCGGTATTCGAGACGCCGCAGTCCGTCAAGCACGATGCCGAGCGCCGGGCGCGCACCGGCGTAACCCACGATTCCACACATGGTCCGCAGCCTAACCGAGTTTCGCTCATCGTGCGTGCTCGGAAAGGCGGTTAACGATCACTGAACTTGAGCGAACCGAGCGCCGGGGATGCGATTACCGGACAAAGCACCATCCAGGTCGTTCCGCCCGTCCGGACCGGTTCGGGACGCGGGGCGCGGACCGCCGGCCGGGACCGCACGGCTGGTCGCCACCGCCTACATTGAGGCCGGGCGCCGTCCCCCGGCCCCACCGTTCCGCGGTCGTCCGCGCCGTACCCCTGTGAGCTGAGCCCATGTCCGAGACGACCCCCGCCCCCGAACCGGCCTCCGGACCGAGCGACCCGACCGCCGCGCCGGCCACGCCGCAGCCCTCGTCCTGGACGCCGCCGGACCCGTTGGCCGCCCCGCAGCCGTGGACGCCGCCCGCGCCCTGGTCGCCGCCCCCGGCACCGAGCCCGTGGGCGGCAGCCGGCCCGGAGAGCGCGTCCGGAACCGACCCGGCCTCGTCCCCGAGCGGCACGGGCCGGCCGGTGGGCGAACCGGGGTGGGCGGCTCCGGCCGACCCGGCCGCCACGCCACGCCCGGCCGTCCCACCGGCCTCCGGCGATCCGCAGGCCCCAGGCTTCCCGGGCGCGCCCGGCTGGCCGTCCCAGCCCGGCGTCCCGGACTTCTCGGCACAGCCGGCCTGGACACCGGGCGCCTACCCGCCCGGCCCCCACAAATCCGGGTCCTACCCGCCCGGGCCCTACCCGCCGCCGTACGCGTATCCGGGCATGCCGCCGCGCCGCAGCGGCGGCGGCTGGGTGGCCGGTCTGGTGATCGGCATCGTCACCGTCCTCGCGCTGATCGTCTGCGGCTGCGTCGGGCTGTCCTTCCTCGGCCGCTCCATGACCGACGGGACGGCCTCCGGCGACCGGTACGACGGGCCGCTGTACGGCGAGCCCGACGGATGGGCCGACGAGCCCACCGGTCCCCCGGCCCGACCGGTCACCACCCCGTCCGGCGGACCCGGCAGGTTCACCGTCCTGTACGAGGTCACAGCCACCGACGGCGAGGCGGAGGTGCAGTTCTACGACGCGGACGCGAACTTCCACCAGCCCGGCGCCGTGGACACGCCCTGGCGGCTGAGCCTCACCGCGAACGACCGCGAGCGGGTGCAGATCATCGCCAGCCCCGTCGAGTCCGGCGAGGTGACCTGCCGGATCACCGTCAACGGCAAGGTCGTCTCCACGGACTCGGGCGAGTACGGCGCGACCTGCTTCGGCTGGTGAGCGGTCGGCGGCGGGCCGTAGGCTGGCCGCCGTGACGACGACCGATCCCCTGGTGGCCCGGATGCGGCCGTTCGGCACCACCGTCTTCGCCGAGATGTCCGCGCTGGCCGTGCGCACCGGCGCGGTCAACCTCGGGCAGGGCTTCCCGGACACCGACGGCCCGCCGGAGATGCTCGCCGCCGCGGCCGAGGCGCTGCGTACCGGCCACAACCAGTACCCGCCCGGCCCGGGGATCCCCGCGCTGCGCGCCGCCGTCGCCGGGCACCAGCGCCGGTTCTGGGGCCTGGAGTACGACCCGGACGGCGAGATCGTCGTGACGGCCGGCGCCACCGAGGCGGTCGCGGCGAGCATCCTCGCGCTCTGCGAGCCGGGTGACGAGGTGATCTGCTTCGAGCCGTACTACGACTCGTACGCCGCCTCGATCGCGCTCGCCGGCGCGGTCCGCCGCCCGGTGACGCTGCGGCCCGGCCCCGACGGCAGGTACGCGTTCGACCCGGACGAGCTGCGCGCCGCGTTCGGGCCACGTACCCGGCTGGTGCTGCTGAACTCGCCGCACAACCCGACCGGCAAGGTCTTCACCGCCGACGAGCTGACGACGGTGGCCGAGCTGTGCCGGGAACACGACGTGTACGCGGTCACCGACGAGGTCTACGAGCACCTGGTGTTCACCGACGCCGCCGCGCCGCACGTACCGCTGGCCACGCTGCCGGGCATGCGGGAGCGGACGCTGCGCATCTCGTCGGCCGGCAAGACGTTCTCCTGCACCGGCTGGAAGGTCGGCTGGGTGAGCGGCCCCGCGCCGCTGGTGGCGGCGGTGCTGCGGGTGAAGCAGTTCCTCACGTTCGTCAACGCCGGGCCGCTGCAACCGGCGGTGGCTGTGGCGCTCGGGCTGCCGGACGCGTACTTCACCGGGTTCCGGGACGACATGCAACGCCGCCGGGACCAGCTCGCCGCCGGGCTGGCCGACGCCGGGTTCGGCGTGCTCGCGCCGGAGGGCACCTACTTCGTCACCGCCGACGTCACGCCGCTGCGCGGCCGGGACGGGGTGGAGTTCTGCCGGGCGCTGCCGGAGCGCTGCGGCGTGGTGGCGGTGCCGACGCAGGTGTTCTACGACGACGTGGAGGCCGGGCGCCGGCTGATCCGGTTCGCGTTCTGCAAACGGCCGGAGGTGCTGGCCGAGGCGGTGACCCGGCTGCGCCGGCTCCGGGCGGACGGATGAGCGACGAGCAGGCCACACGGCTGCGCCGGTTCACCGCCCAGCGTGGCTGCGACACGATGCTCTCCGGCGTACGCCCGGCCTCCGTACGGGAACAGCTCGCCGCGCTCGATCAGGTGGCCGGGGACGACCCGCCCGACCTGTACGGCGAGGGCGGGCCGGTGGCGGAGCTGGAGCTGCGGGTCGCCGAGCTGCTCGGCGCGGAGGCTGCCGCGTTCTTCCCGTCGGGCACGATGGCGCAGCAGGTGGCCATGCGTCACGGGGCGGAGCTGACCGGCCGCGCCGGTGTCGGCCTGCACCCGCTCAGCCATCCGCTGACACACGAGCGGGACGCGTACGCGCTGCTCGCCGGCGTACGCGCGGTGCGCACCACGAGCGCGCCGCGCAACCCGGCTGCCGACGAGGTGGCGGCGCTCGACGAGCCGATCGGCACGCTCTTCCTGGAGTTGCCGCTGCGGGACGCCGGGTTCGTGCTGCCGACCTGGGACGAGCTGGTGGCCGTCGTCGCGGCGGCGCGCGCCCGCGGCGCCCGGGTGCACTTCGACGGGGCCCGGCTCTGGGAGTCGTCAGTCCATCTGGGCTACTCGCCGGCCGAGATCGCGGCGCTGGCCGACAGCACGTACGTCTCGTTCTACAAGTCGCTGGGCGGCATCTCCGGTGCCGCGCTGGCCGGCGACGCGGACCTGATCCGGTACGCGCGTGCCTGGCGGCACCGCTACGGCGGCACGCTGTTCCAGCAGTGGCCGGCGGCGCTCGCAGCGCTCGCCGGGCTGACCCGGGAGCTGCCCCGCCTCCCCGGGTACGTGGTGCACGCCCGGGTGGTGGCCGAGGCGCTGGCCGCCCTGCCCGGCGCCCGGGTGTACCCGGCGCCGCCGCACACCCACCAGTTCCGGTTCTGGCTGCCGTACCCGGCGGCCGTGCTCGACGCGGCGAACCTGGCGCTGGCCGAGGAGGAACGCGCGTGGTTCGTCGGCGGCTGGCGGGACACCGAGGTACCCGGGCTGGCGCTGGCCGAGGTGACCGTGGCCGGGCCGGCGCAGGAGCTGGACGCCGTCGCGGTGGCCGACCTGGCCGCCCGCTTCCTGCGCCGGGTCCAGGCGAACTGACCGCCGCGTCCGGCCGAGCTGACCGGCGAGGAGGAAGAGCAGGCGGCCCCGGGTCGGTCAGGCGACCGGGCTGGCGGTGCGGACCTGCTCGGCGATGCGCTCGGCGACCTCGCGGGCGGTGTCCTCGGTGGCCGCCTCGACCATGACCCGCACCAGCGGCTCGGTGCCGGACGGGCGCAGCAGCACCCGGCCGGTCTCACCCAGCTCCGCCTCGGCGCGCTCGACCTCGGCCCGGACGGCCGGTGCGGCGGCGCCGACGGTACGGTCGCCGACCGGCACGTTGATCAGCACCTGGGGCAGCTTGGTGACCACGGCGGCCAGCTCGGCCAGCGAGGTGCCGGTGGCGGCCATCCGCGCCATCAGGTGCAGGCCGGTCAGCACGCCGTCGCCGGTGGTGGCGTACGCGGGCAGCACGATGTGGCCGCTCTGCTCGCCGCCGAGCGCCAGGCCGGAGGCGCGCAGCTCCTCCAGCACGTACCGGTCGCCGACCTTGGTCTCGACCAGCCGGATGCCGTGCTCGGACATGGCCAGCCGGAGACCGAGGTTGCTCATCACTGTGGCGACCAGGGTGTCCTGGGTCAGCTCGCCGGCGTCCCGCATGGCCAGCGCGAGGATCGCCATGACCTGGTCGCCGTCGACCTCGTTCCCGTCGGCGGTGACCGCGACGCAGCGGTCGGCGTCGCCGTCGTGGGCGATGCCGAGGTGGGCGCCGTGCTCGACCACCGCGGCGCGCAGCGCCTCGATGTGGTTCGAGCCGCACTCGTCGTTGATGTTGAGCCCGTCCGGCTCGGCGTGGATGGCGATCACCTCGGCGCCGGCCTCCCGGTAGGCGACCGGTGCGACGTCGGCGGCCGCGCCGTTGGCGCAGTCGACCACGACCTTGATCCCGTCGAGGCGGTGCGGCACGGTGCCGACCAGGTGCTGCACGTAGTGGTCGGCGCCGTCGAGCAGGTCGTGCACGCGGCCGACACCGGCGCCGACGGGGCGCTTCCAGGCGGTGGTGGCGTTCGCCTTCACCGCCTCCTCGATCCGCATCTCGATCTCGTCGGGCAGCTTGTGCCCGCCGGCGGCGAACAGCTTGATGCCGTTGTCCGGCATCGGGTTGTGCGAGGCGGAGAGCATCACGCCGAGGTCGGCCTTTGCCTCGGCGGTGAGGAACGCCACCGCCGGGGTGGGCAGCACGCCGACCCGGACCACGTTGGCGCCGGCGCTGGTGAGCCCGGCGACCACCGCCGCCTCCAGCATCTCGCCGCTGGCCCGGGTGTCCCGGCCGACCACCGCGAGCGGCGGATGGCTCTTGTCGGTCTCGGCCAGCGTGTGGGCCGCGGCCACCGCGACCGCAAGCGCCAACTCCGGGGTGAGATCCGCGTTCGCCCGCCCGCGTACGCCGTCCGTGCCGAACAACCGGCCCATACCCGCCAACCTCCGTGGAACTGCCGATGAGAGGAGAAACGCGGAACGGCCGGTCCGCCTCCCGGATGGGGGAGGCGAACCGGCCGTCCGTCAGAAGTACAAGACGCTTGTGGTGATCAGCGCTTCGAGTACTGGGGAGCCTTACGGGCCTTCTTGAGGCCGTACTTCTTGCTCTCCTTGACCCGGGCGTCACGGGTCAGGAAGCCGGCCTTCTTCAGGGCCGGGCGGTCGTCGGGCTCGCTGACGATCAGCGCCCGGGCGATGGCGAGCCGCAGCGCGCCGGCCTGGCCGGTGGTGCCGCCGCCACGCAGGTTGGCGATCACGTCGAACGCCTCGGGCTTCTCGGCGGTGACCAGCGGGTCCTTGATGAGCTGCTGGTGCACCTTGCTCGGGAAGTAGGCCTCGAGGTCGCGGCCGTTGCAGGTGATCTTGCCGCTGCCCGGGATGATCCGGACCCGGACGATGGCTTCCTTGCGCCGACCCACGGTCTGGATCGGGCGGTCACCACGGGGCGCGCGCGCGACGGGCGCCGGCGCCTCGGTGGCCTCGGGGGCGACCTCGGTGGCGGTGATGTCGGTCATGCTGCTTCCTTCGCCCGCGCTCACTGCGCGATCTGCTTGATCTCGAACGGCACCGGCTGCTGCGCGGTGTGCGGGTGCTCGGCACCGGCGTAGACCTTCAGCTTCTTGAGAAGCTGACGGCCCAGCTTGTTGTGCGGGAGCATGCCCTTCACGGCCAGCTCGATGGCCCGCTCGGGCCGCTTGGTGAGCAGCTCGTCGTAGCCGACCCGCTTCAGGCCGCCCGGGTAACCGGAGTGGCGGTAAGCGACCTTGGTCTGACGCTTGTTGCCGGTCAGCGCGACCTTGCCCGCGTTCACGATGACGACGAAGTCGCCCGTGTCGACGTGCGGCGCGAAAGTCGGCTTGTGCTTGCCACGCAGGAGCGTGGCGGCGTGGGTCGCCAGGCGGCCCAGCACGACATCAGAGGCGTCGATGACGTGCCACTGACGCTCGATCTCACCCGGCTTCGGGCTGTACGTACGCACAGGTCTACCTTGTCTCGTCGTCGGTCTGGGGTCGCGCGCCGAGGTGACCAGGAGTACCCAGCCGGACCAGCGCGCACGAACGACCAAGCGTACCTGATGCGGCACGCCTAAGAATGTCGTACAACAGCAGGCAACGATACCCGGCCGCCCGGCGGCAGGTCAAAACGGGGTCGCGCCGCGCGTGGCCTGCGGGTTCGTCATGGCACAGGTCACACGCCGACCAGCGTACGCGGTCCGGGACGCAGGTAGACCACCCAGGTGACCAGGAAGCAGAGCGCGTACCAGCCGATGAAGGCCAGGTAGGCGGCATCAGCAGTGCCGGAGGCCAGGAACGACTGCCGGAACGCCACGTTCACCAGCACCCCGCCCGAGGCACCGACCGCCCCGGCGATGCCGATCACCGCGCCGGCCAGCCGCCGGGCCCGCCGCTGCGCCGCCTCCGGGTCGCCGGTCAGCTCGCTCTCCGCGACGGCCCGGGCCCGGAAGATCGCCGGGATCATCTTGTACGTCGACCCGTTGCCGATGCCGGAGAAGACGAACAGCGCCAGGAACCCGGCCAGGTAGAGCGGGAACGACTTCTCCCTGGCGGCGTACAGCACCAGCCCGGCCCCGGCGGCCATCGCGACGAAGTTCCAGAACGTGACCCGCGCCCCGCCCAGCCGGTCGGCGAGCTGACCGCCCACCGGCCGGATCAGCGACCCGATCAGCGGCCCCAGGAAGGTCAGCCAGGCGGCGTCGACGGGCGTCGGGAACCGGTCGTGGAACTGGAGTTGGAGCACCTGGCCGAAGGCGAACCCGAAGCCGATGAACGAGCCGAACGTGCCCACGTAGAGCAGCGACATCACCCAGGTGTGCGGGTCGCGGGCCGCCGCGCGCAGCGCGCCCGGCTCGTTGCGCGCCCCCGGCACGTTGTCCAGCCACCGGGCCGCGGCCAGCGCGGCCAGCACGATCAGCGGCAGGTAGACCGCCGGCACGAGCCGGGGGTACGCGGCGCCGGCGGTCGCCAGCACCGCCAGCCCCACCAGTTGCACGGCCGGTACGCCCAGGTTGCCGCCGCCGGCGTTGAGCCCCAGCGCCCGGCCCTTGAGCCGCTCCGGGAAGAACAGGTTGATGTTCGCCATCGACGAGGCGAAGTTGCCGCCGCCGACGCCGGACAGGCAGGCCAGCACCATCAGCGTGGCGTACGACACCCCGGGCTCGATCAGCACCGCCATCGGCACCGCCGGCACGAGTAGCAGCAGCGCGCTCACGATGGTCCAGTTCCGGCCGCCGAAGCGGGCCACCGCCAGCGTGTACGGCAGCCGCAGCACCGCCCCCAGCGCGGCCGGTACGGCGGTGAGCAGGAACTTCCCGGCCGGGTCGATGCCGTACTCGGGGCCCAGGAACAGCACCGTGACGGACCAGAGGCTCCACACCGAGAAGCCGACGTGCTCGGCGAAGATCGAGACGTACAGGTTGCGCCGGGCGACCCGGGCGCCACCGGCCGCCCAGAACGCCGGGTCCTCCGGCCGCCATTCGGTGAGCCGGCCGGCGGTGATGGCCGGAGGCGTGGTCGGTGCGGAAACGAGCGTGCTCACGGGCGACTCCTCCTCGTCGATGACGAGGCGACGCTCTCAGCCCGTGGTTTCCCCGGCGTGCCCCGCACGCGTCGGCCCGGCAACGGAGATCGCACGTCCGCCGGACGGCGCCGGTGAGGCGGTCACAGCTCCTGGAGGATCCGCAGCGCCCGGCCGACCCGCTGCATGGTCTCGGTGTCCGCCACGTCCACGCACTCGGTGAACCACTTCTTCATCGGCGAGGAGATCCGGTCGGGCATCACCACGTACGCGCCCATCGGCACGGCGAGCGGCGAGTCGCGCAGCAGCGACTCCTCGACCACCTCGGCCACGATCACGATCGGTACCGCAGTCGCGTTGTAGACGTCGGAGCTGATCACCAGGCCGAACCGCTCCCGGGCGCCGGAGATGCGCCAGACCTCACCCCTACGCAGCACGCGGACGCCCGCCGAACAGGGCGTCGTCGACGAGCGCGACCTCCTGGGCGTCGGCCAGGGCGGCGGCTTCCAGGTCCAGGCCGGCACGGCCGACCGCGTCGGCGTGCGCGGTGAAGACCTCGCGCAGCGCCTTCTCCCGGGCGGCCTGGTCCATCCAGGCGGAGAGGGAGAGCCCTTCCCGCTTGGCGAACCGGCGCGCCTCCTCGATCGTCTCGTCGGAGAACGACAACGTCACCTTGGCGGTCATGCCGGGAAGACTACCCATCGGTATGACCGCCAGTCATCCTCGTCCCCGCCGATCGCTGAATCGGACACCTGCAGGTGAAACAAGCGAAGCCGGTTGCGGATATTGCACTTGGGGGCGACGATAGAGCAGGTCCGAACGGCTGGGACGACACAAGCCGCATCTGCCACAGGGAGCCGTCATGAGCCTCAGCACCGGCATGGCCGCCTCGGTCATGCCCACCGAGGGAGCGGAGCGCCAGAAGGCGGCCGCCATGGAGGAGTTCCTCGTGCGGCACCCCCTCGCCGCGGGCGGAGGCGTGGCCCGCCTCGTCTCGGCGGACGGCGAAGAGGTCGAGGTGCCCGCCCAGATGTTCGACGTCCTCCATCAGATCTCGGCGATGCTCGCCCGCGGCGACGGCGTCGCGATCAGCGCCATCTCCCGCGAACTGACGACGACCGAGGCGGCGAAGCTGCTCGGCATGTCCCGCCCCACACTCGTCCGCCTCCTGGAGAACGGGTCGATCGCGTCCCACCGGGTCGGCAGCCACCGGCGCCTCTTCCTCCGCGACGTCCTCGCATTCCGGCAACGGCAGATGGAGGAGCGACGGAAGTCGTACGAGGCCTTGATGTGGGAATCCGACGCGCTGGGTTTCACCGACGACGTGTAGTTCCGGGCCCGGCCAGGGGGCGCTGGGTAGGGCGTCCACTGTGATCCCCAGCGCCTCACTGGTGTTCCTGGACGCGAGGACGTTCTGGCGGAATGGATGAATCGCCTGCGCCGTAAGCGGCCCGAGCATTCCGAACAGGCGATCGGCGGGCAGCGACGCCGCTTCGTCCAGGCGTTCCCGTACGGCCTCGTCACCGGCTATTCGCCGAACGACGTTCCGTGCCCGCCGGACCCGGACGACCGGCACGTGCTGGCCGCCGCCGTCCACGGTCGCGCCGACATCCTGGTGACCGACGACCGGCGCGCCTTTCCGCCGGAATGCGTACGGGAATCGCTGTCGGTCCGCACCGGCGACGAGTTCCTCAACTGGGTGGCCGACCGTTCGATGCCTCTGGTCATGAGAACGTTGGCGCGGCAGATCGACTACTACCGGCGCAGCCTGGTCGCCGAGGACAAGGACGCGGTCGAACTGATCGCCCACCTACGGAAGGCCGGCGCGTCCCGTTTCGCCGATCGGCTCGAGAATCACCTCGCCGATCCGTCCGGCCGCTGACCGCCGAAGACCGCGAAACGCCATTCCTTGAAGAAGCAGTCCACGTCCACCAGGCCCGCCTCGGTCAGCCAGCGACACTGCTCGGCCACCGGGGCCGGCCGGTCGTGCCGCATCCGCTCCCGGGCGCCGGCGATCTCCTCGGCGTCGGAGCCCAGCTCGGTGATCCGCGCCGTCCACACCTCGTCGTAGCGGCGGTCCAGCGCGGGGGTCGGCCCGGCGACCTGCTCGGCGTTGACGAACACCCCGCCGGGGACGAGCGCGTCGGCGGCCCGCTTGTACAGCGCCCGCTTGCCCTCGTCGTCGAGGTGGTGGATGGCCAGCGCGGAGACCACCGCGTCGTACCGGCCGGCGGGCAGCGGGGCGGCCAGGTCGGCGTGGACGGTGCGGTGCGGCACGCCACGGGCGTCCAGGTGCCCGGCGGCCACCGCGAGCATGCCGGGGGCGCCGTCCACGAGCGTCAGGCGGACCCCGGGGACGGCCGCGGTCAGCAGCAGGGACAGCAGGCCGGTGCCCGCGCCCAGGTCCAGCACCTCGGGGGTACGCCCGGCGGTGAGCGCGGCGCGCAGCGGGGGTGCGGCCACCTCGACAGCGGTGCCGTAGAAGGCGTCGAAGCAGGGCACAAGGCGGCGCCGGGCCTGGTCGTAGCTGCCGGCCACCGCGTCGAACGCGTCCGCCACGCTCATCATGCCTCCCGTTATATGAGATTGTTGTCCCACATTCTAAGCCCTGCGGAGCGTCTCGTCACCCGCGTGCGGTGTGAAGCGCTCGTGACAGGACCGAAACAGAGCAGACCCGGACCGGAAACTGCCCGACGGCACGCTTTTCCGACATGACAGACGGTGCACGCACGGCGACGCGAACGGGGTCACGCCTCGTCGAGGCCGCCACGCACTGCCCGTACTGCGCGTTGCAGTGCGGCATGGTGCTACGCGCCACCGGCGACGGTGTCGAGGTCGGCGCCCGCGACTTCCCCACCAACCGGGGCGGGCTCTGCCAGAAGGGCTGGACCGCCGCCGACCTTCTCGACCACCCGGACCGGCTCACCACCCCGCTGCTGCGCGACCGGCCCGGCGGCGAGCTGCGCCCGGCGACCTGGGACGAGGCGCTCGACCGCGTCGCCGCCGGAGTCAAGGACGTGCAGCACTGCCACGGGCCGGACGCGGTGGCGGTCTTCGGCGGCGGCGGGCTCACCAACGAGAAGGCGTACGCGCTGGGCCGCTTCGCCCGGGTGACGCTGCGGACCCGGCACATCGACTACAACGGGCGCTGGTGCATGTCGTCGGCCGCCGCGGCCGGGAACCGGGCGTTCGGGATCGACCGGGGACTGCCGTTCCCGCTCGCCGACCTCGGGCACGCGGACACGCTGCTGCTGGTCGGCGCGAACCCGGCCGAGACCATGCCGCCGCTGATGCGGCACGTCGCCGACCTGCGGGAACGCGGCGGCCGGCTGATCGTTGTCGACCCGCGCGCCACCGCCACCGCCCGCCAGGCCGACCTGCACCTGCAACCCCTGCCCGGCACCGACCTCGCGGTGGCGAACGCGCTGCTGCACATCGCGCTCACCGAGGGCTGGCTGGACCGGTCGTACGTCACGGAGCGGACCACCGGCTTCGACGACGTCCGGCGGACGGTGGCCGGCTACTGGCCGGCGGAGGTGGAACGGCTCTCCGGCGTGCCGGTGGCCGACCTGTACGCGACCGCCCGCGCACTCGCCACTGTGGACCGCGCGGTCGTCCTCACCGCCCGGGGCGCCGAGCAGCACGCCAAGGGCGTCGACACGGTCACCGCCTTCATCAACCTGGCGCTCGCCCTGGGCCTGCCCGGCCGCCCCGGCTCCGGCTACGGCTGCCTGACCGGGCAGGGCAACGGGCAGGGTGGCCGGGAACACGGGCAGAAGGCCGATCAGCTTCCCGGCTACCGGCGCATCGACGACCCGGCGGCCCGCGAGCACGTCGCCGGGGTGTGGGGCGTCGAACCGGACTCGCTACCCGGGCCGGGGGTGCCGGCGTACCAGCTCCTCGACGCGCTCGGCACGCCGTCCGGCGCGCGGGCGCTGCTGGTGTTCGGTTCCAACCCGGTCGTGTCCGCGCCCCGCGCCGCGCGGGTCGAGTCCCGGCTGCGCGCCCTGGACCTGCTCGTGGTGGCGGACTTCGTCCGTTCCGAGACGGCCGAGCTGGCCGACGTGGTGCTGCCGGTCGCCCAGTGGGCCGAGGAGGACGGGACGATGACCAATCTGGAGGGCCGGGTGCTGCGCCGCCGGGCGCTGCGCGAACCACCCGCCGGGGTCCGTACCGAGCTGGAGATCCTCGCCGCGCTCGCCGAACGGCTGACCGGGGGCGGGACGCCGCTGCCGGCCGACCCGCGCGAGGTGTTCGCGGAGCTGGGCCGGGCCTCGGCCGGCGGGCCGGCCGACTACGCCGGGATCACCTGGGACCGGATCGACGCCGACACCGGCGTGTTCTGGCCCTGTCCGGACCGGGACGGCCCGGACACGCCCCGGCTGTTCGCCGACCGCTTCCCCACCCCGGACGGCCGGGCCCGGTTCCATCCGGTGACCCACCGGCCGGCCGCCGAGCCGGTGTGCGCCGACTACCCGCTGCACTTCACCACCGGGCGGGTGCTCGCGCAGTACCAGTCCGGCGCGCAGACCCGGCGGGTGGCCGCGCTGCGCCGCGCCGCACCGGGCGGCTTCGTCGAGCTGCACCCCGACCTGGCAGCACGGATCGGCGTGGCCGAGGGCGCGCCGGTACGTGTGGTCTCCCGCCGGGGTGAGTTGTGCGCACCGGCCCGGCTGAGCACGGCGATCCGGCCGGACACCGTCTTCGCGCCGTTCCACTGGCCCGGCGCGCAACGCGCCAACTCGGTCACCAACGACGCGCTCGACCCGGTCTCCGGGATGCCCGAGTTCAAGATCTGCGCGGTCCGGGTGGAGCCGGCATGAACGAACGCATCGTCGTCGTCGGCTACGGCATGGCCGGCGCCCGGCTCGCCGCCGAGCTGCACGCACGCGGCGGGAACCACTCGATCACAGTGCTCGGGGCGGAGCCGCACCGCGCGTACAACCGGATCATGCTCTCCACGCTGCTCGCCGGACGCATCGGCGAGCCGGACGTGGAGCTTGTCGAAGCCGTCGGGCCGGGCGTCGAGGTCCGCACCGGCGCGGCGGTCACCGCGGTGGACCGGGCCGCCGGCGAGGTGGTCACCGACGACGGCGAGCGGCACGGGTACGACCACCTGGTGCTCGCCACCGGCAGCCGGGCCGTGGTGCCGCCGCTGCCGGGCCTCGCCCCGCTGCCCGAGCGGGTCGTCCCGTTCCGCACGCTCGGCGACTGCCGGCGGATCCTCGCCGCCGCCGAGGGCGCGCGGCGCGTGGTCGTGCTCGGCGGCGGGCTGCTGGGTCTGGAGGCGGCCCGCGGGCTGGCCGCCCGAGGGCTCGACGTGACTGTGGTCCACCCGGTCGGGCACCTGATGGAACGCCAGCTCGACCCGCCGGCCGGCGCGGTCCTCGCGGGCACGCTCGCCGGCCTGGGCGTCCGGTCCCGGCTCGGGGTGCCGGCCACCGCCGTGAGCGCCGGCGCCGACGGCGTCCGCCTGCACCTGGGCGACGCCGGGACGCTCGACGCCGACCTGCTGGTGCTCTGCTGCGGGGTACGCCCCGACACCGCGCTCGCCGCCGCGGCCGGGCTCGCCGTCGAGCGGGGCGTGGTGGTGGACGACCGGATGCGGACGAGCGACCGGCGGATCTCGGCGATCGGCGACTGCGCCCAGCACGACGGGACGCTGACCGGGCTTGTCGCGCCGGCCTGGGCGCAGGCCCGGGTGGTGGCCGACGTGCTGACCGGCACGGACCCGCTGGCCCGGTACCGGCCCCGCCCGGCGGTGACCCGGCTCAAGGCGGCCGGTATCGACCTGGCCGCGATGGGCGACGTGGACGGGACCGGCGACCCGGGCGGGCCGGTCGAGGAGCTGACCTTCGCCGACCCGGCCCGGGGCACCTACGCCCGGCTGCGCATCCGGGACGAGCGGCTGACCGGCGCGATCCTGCTCGGCGACAACCCAGCGGTCGGCACCGTGGTGCAGCTGTTCGACAGGGGCGCGCCGGTGCCGGCGGACCGGCGTTCGCTGCTGCTCGGCCGGGCGTTCGGCGAGGCGCCGGCCGGTCCGGCCGCGTCACCGGCGCTGATGCCGGACGCCGCGACCGTGTGCCGGTGCAACGACGTGAGCAAGGGCGCGCTGGTGGCGTGCTGGCGGGCGGGCGCCCGGACGGCGGCGGAGCTGTCCGCGGAGACCCGGGCCGCCACCGGCTGCGGCAGTTGCCGGGACGCGGTGGCCGGCATCGCCGCCTGGCTCGCCGAGGTGGACCCGCCCACGGACGAGACACGCGACAGCGAGACGGATCGCGAGACGGTGGAGGTGTCATGAACGAGCGGCTGGTGGTGGTCGGCAACGGCATGGTGGGGCAGCGCTTCGTCGAAGCGCTGCGGGCCCGGGACACCGACGGGCGGTGGCGGGTCACGGTGCTCGCCGAGGAGCGGCGCCCGGCGTACGACCGGGTGCGGCTCTCGGCCGTGTTCGACGGGGTGGACGCCGGTGAGCTGAACCTGCACACGCCCGACGCCGGAGTGGACCTGCGACTCGGCGAACCGGCCACCGGCGTCGACCGGGCACGGCGGGTGGTGACCACGGCGGCCGGCGAGTACCCGTACGACGCGCTGGTGCTGGCCACCGGCTCGTACGCGTTCGTGCCGCCGGTCGACGGCACCGATCTGCCAGGCGTCTTCGTCTACCGGACACTCGACGACCTGGCCGCGATCCGGGAGCACGCCCGGGGCCGCCGTACCGGCGCGGTGATCGGTGGCGGGCTGCTCGGGCTGGAGGCGGCGAACGCGCTGCGGCTGCTCGGGCTCGTCACGAGCGTTGTCGAGTTCGCGCCCCGGCTGATGCCGGTGCAGGTGGACGAGGCGGGCGGCGCGATGCTCCGCCGCTACGTCGAGGAACTGGACGTCACGCCGTACCTCGGGGTGGCCACCACGGCGCTGCGTCCCGGGCCGGACGGCACGGTGGCCACGCTCGACCTGGCCGACGGCCGCACTGTCGACGCGGAGCTGGTGGTGGTGGCCGCCGGGATCCGGCCGCGCGACGAACTGGCCCGGATGGCCGGGCTGCCGCTGGGCCCGCGCGGCGGCGTGCTGGTGGACACGGCCTGCCGGACCGCCGACGAGCGGATCTGGGCGGTCGGCGAGTGCGCGGCGGTCGACGGGGTCTGCCACGGTCTGGTCGCGCCCGGGTACGCCACCGCCGAGGTGGTCGCGGACCGGCTGCTCGGCGGCGCTGCGACGTTCCCCGGCGCGGACACCGCCACGAAACTCAAGCTGCTCGGCGTGGACGTGGCCTCGTTCGGTGACGCGCACGGCGTCACCCCCGGCTGCCTCGACGTGACGTACACCGACCCGGCCACCCGCTCGTACGCGAAGCTGGTCCTCTCCGACGACGCGCGGACGCTGCTCGGCGGCGTGCTGGTCGGGGACGCGAGCGCGTACCCGGCGTTGCGCGCCAGTGTCGGCGGACCGCTGCCCGCTCCCCCGCTGGCGTTGCTGGCGCCGGCCGGCGGCGCGGGCGCCGGTGCGGGCGCGTTGCCCGCCACCGCGCAGGTCTGCTCCTGCAACGCGGTGACCCGGGCCGACCTGGACGCGGCGATCGCCGGTGGGGCGACCGACGTGCCGGCGCTGAAGGCGTGCACCCGCGCCGGTACGAGCTGCGGCTCCTGCGTGCCGATGCTGAAGCAGTTGCTGGACGCCGCCGGGGTACGCCAGTCGACGGCGCTGTGCGAGCACTTCGACCACAGCCGGCAGGAGCTGTTCGACCTGATCCGGGTGCGGGGCATCAGCACGTTCTCCCGGCTCGTCGCCGAGCACGGGCGCGGCAGCGGGTGCGACATCTGCAAGCCGGTGGTGGCCTCGATCCTGGCCTCGCTCGGCACCGGGCACGTGCTCGACGGCGAGCAGGCGTCGCTCCAGGACACCAACGACCACTTCCTGGCCAACCTGCAACGCGACGGCAGCTACTCGGTGGTGCCCCGGATTCCCGGCGGGGAGATCACCCCGGAGAAGCTGATCGCGATCGGTGAGGTGGCGCGCGACTTCCGGCTCTACACGAAGATCACCGGTGGGCAGCGGATCGACCTGTTCGGCGCCCGGGTCGACCAGTTGCCGCAGATCTGGCGCCGGCTCGTCGACGCGGGCTTCGAGTCGGGTCACGCGTACGGCAAGGCGCTGCGCACCGTGAAGTCGTGCGTGGGCGACACCTGGTGCCGCTACGGCGTGCAGGACTCGGTCGGGCTCGCGGTCGCGCTGGAGCTGCGCTACCGGGGCCTGCGCGCGCCGCACAAGCTCAAGTCGGCCGTCTCCGGCTGCGCCCGCGAGTGCGCCGAGGCCCGGAGCAAGGACTTCGGCGTCATCGCCACCGAGACCGGCTGGAACCTGTACGTCGGCGGCAACGGCGGTTTCCGGCCCCGGCACGCCGACCTGTTCGCCACCGACCTGAGCACCGCGGAACTGGTCACCCTGATCGACCGGTTCCTCATGTACTACATCCGCACCGCCGACCGGTTGCAGCGCACCGCCGCCTGGGTCGAGGCCATGGACGGCGGCCTGGACCACCTCCGGTCGGTGCTCGTGGACGACTCGCTCGGGCTCTGCGCCGACCTCGACGCGGCGATGGCCCGGCACGTCACGAGCTACTCCGACGAGTGGCGCGACGTCCTGGAGGACCCGGACCGGCTGCGCCGCTTCACCTCCTTCGTCAACGCGCCCGAGGTGCCCGACCCGTCCATCACGTTCACCCAGGAGCGGGGCCAGCCGGTGCCGGCCCGGGGCGCGCCCCCGGACGGCGGACACCGCCGCCAGCCCGTCGCGCTGGGCCTGCCGGAGGTACGCCGATGAGCCCCGTCGTCACGCTGGACTGGACCCCGGTCTGCCCGCTGGACCGGCTCGACCCCGACCGGGGCGTGGCCGCCCTCGTCGACGGCGTACAGGTGGCGGTCTTCCGTACCGCGAACGGGCTGTACGCGGTGGACAACCTCGACCCGGTCGGCGGCGCGTACGTCATGTCCCGGGGTCTGGTGGGCAGCCGGGGCGGCGTGCCCACGCTCGCCTCGCCGCTGCACAAGCAGGTCTACGACCTCACCACCGGGCGGTGCCTGGACCTACCGGGCGTGACGCTGCGCCGGCATCCGGTGCGCTGCCGGGACGGCCTGGTCGAGGTGCGGTTACGGCAGGAGGAATGATGCGGGACGAGCTGGCCGGCTTCACCATCGGGGTCACCGCCGACCGGCGGCGCGACGAACTGGCCGCGCTGCTCCAGCGGCGCGGCGCGCGGGTGGTGCTCGCCCCGGCGCTGCGGATCGTCCCGCTGGCCGACGACACCGACCTGCGTGAGGCCACCCGGGCCTGCCTGGAACACCCGCCGGACGTGCTGATGGCCAACACCGGCATCGGCATGCGGGGCTGGCTGGAGGCGGCCGAGGGCTGGGGGCTGGCCGAGCCGCTGCGCACCACGCTCGCCCGCGCGTACGTGGTGTCCCGCGGTCCGAAGGCGACCGGCGCGATCCGTGCCGCCGGGCTGCGCGAGCACTGGTCCCCGGATTCGGAGAGCTGCGACGAGGTGGTCGAGCACCTGGTCCGACGCGGGGTGGCCGGCCAGGTCGTGGCGATGCAACTGCACGGCGAGCGGCAGCCCGAGTGCGCCGACGCGCTGGTGGCGGCCGGCGCCACGGTGATCGAGGTGCCGGTGTACCGGTGGGCGCCGCCGGCCGACCCGGCGCCGCTGCACCGGCTCATCGACCTGGTGGCCGGGCGTCTCGTCGACGCGGTCACGTTCACCTCGGCCCCGGCGGCCGAGGCGCTGCTGCGCGCGGCCGGGGACCGTACCGAGACGGTGCTGGAGGCGCTGCGCGGCGACGTGCTGGCCGGGTGCGTCGGCACCGTCACCGCCGAGCCGCTGGTGCGGCGCGGGGTGCCGGTGAGCGCGCCGAGCCGGGCCCGGCTGGGCGCCCTGGTCCGCACCATCGTCGAGGAGCTGCCCCGGCGCACGGTCTCGGTGAAGGCGGCCGGGCACGTGCTGACGCTGCGCGGGCACGCCGCGGTGGTCGACGGGGAGCTGCGCCAGCTGGCGCCGGCGCCGATGGCGGTGCTGCGGGCGCTCGCCGCGTCGCCGGGGAAGGTGCTCTCCCGCACCGCGCTGCTGCGGACGCTGCCACGTGGCGCCGACGAGCACGCGGTGGAGATGGCGGTCGCCCGCCTGCGGGCGGGGCTGACGGCGCCCCGCGTGGTGCAGACGGTGGTCAAGCGGGGGTACCGCCTGCGGGTCGACTGACCCGCAGGCGGTCAGCCCACCGAGGCCGGGTAGCCGTGCTCGGCCTGGAGGCGGAGCATCGCGTGCTCGACCACCGTGACCAGCACCTGCTTGACCGAGTCCCGCTGGCGGGCGTCGCACAGGACCATCGGCACGTCCGGGGAGATGGCGAGCGCCTCCCGGACCTCCTCCAGCTCGTAGTGCGGCGCGTCGCCGAAGCGGTTCAACGCCACGACGTACGGCAGCTTGCGGTTCTCGAAGTAGTCCAGCGGCGCGAACGCGTCGGTGATCCGGCGGGTGTCCACCAGCACCGCCGCGCCCACCGCGCCCCGGATGATCTCGTCCCACATGAACCAGAAGCGGGTCTGGCCCGGCGTGCCGAACAGGTAGAGGATCAGGTCCTCGGCCATGGTGATACGGCCGAAGTCCATGGCGACCGTGGTGGTCTCCTTGCCCGGCACCTTCGACGCGTCGTCGATGCCCACGCCGGCCGCTGTCATCAGCGCCTCGGTGGTCAGCGGCTGGATCTCGGAGATCGCTCCGACAAGTGTCGTCTTGCCCACGCCGAAGCCACCCGCGATCACGATCTTCGCGGAGATGATCTCCCGGCCGCGGTTCACCCCGTCGGGGTCATAGTTCGCGAAGTCCACTTAGCACCCTTCCAAGCAGGTTCATCCGCGCCGCGAAACCCGTCGCGGGAGCGGCAGTGTGTAGCGTCAGCAGGCCCTCGGCCACCATGTCGGCGACCAGCACCCGGGTGACGCCCAGCGGCATCCGGGTGTAAGCGGCGATTTCCGCAAGCGACTGCGCCCGGCCCTCACAGACCGAGGAGATGCGGTACTTGTCGTGCCCGGCGAAGCGCGCCTCGGCCGACTGCGTCGGCGTGCTCGACAGCACCGCCTCGAGCGCGATGTTCTGCAACGGCTCGGTGCGGCCCCGGGTGACCGCGTACGGCCGCACCAGCGCGCCACGTGGATCACGTCGCGGGTCCATCTCGCGATCACCTCCCCTCGTTCGGAGCCGCACCGGCTCCGGTCGTCAGCTCCCCGGTCCGATCAGGACCGGACCGCGTCTCTCGGCAGCGGGACCAGTGCCTGGCCGACCCGCTCGACCAGCAGCGCCATCTCGTAACCCACCTGGCCGACGTCGCAGCTGCGCGCCGCGAGGACGGCCATCGACGAACCGTCGCTGATGGACATCAGGAACAGGTAGCCGCTGTCCATCTCGATGACGGTCTGCAACACCCCGCCGGCGCTGAACATCCGCGCCGCGCCCTCGGTCAGGCTCACCACGCCGGAGGTGATCGCGGCGAGCTGGTCGGCCCGGTCACCGGGCAGGTCCCGGGAGGAGGCGAGCAGCAGCCCGTCCGCGGACACCGCCACCACGTGCGCGATACCCGCAACGCTGTCGGCGAAGTTGGTGAGAAGCCACCCCATGTCCTGCATGGCCGCCGGCCTGTTCATCGGTTCGTCTCCTTGGTCGAGGTGCTGTTCAGGTCGGCGCCGGCCGTACGGCCCCGCTGGACGCCACGGTGGTAGGCGGAGAGCAGACCGCGTACCTCGTCCGGCGTGCGCCGGCTGCGGTCCCGGCCGCTCTTCGGCTCTATCCCGCCGGGCACGAGCTGGGCCTGCGGCACCCGCTTGGGCAGCCCGGAGCGGGTGGTGCCGCCGGTGGTGGGCTCCGCGGCACGGCTGGCCCGGGACCAGCCCTCGTCGGCCGCCGTACGCCAGGCCTCCGGGTCGATCGGCGGCGCGGGCGCGGGCGCGGCGGCGGGTGGCGCCGGGGGCGGCGTCGCGGCCGCCGGCGGCGTGGACGGAACCTCCGGCGGGCTGTACGCGGACGGCGTGGTCGACGTGGTCAGCCCCGACGCCTGGGCCCCCGGGGTACGGGTGGGCAGCTTCGGACGCGCCGGCGCCGCTGGGGGCGCCACCGCCGGCTGTGCCGGCGCGGGCGGCTCGTCGAACGTGGGACGGGTGAAGATGGTGGTCTCGTCCTCTCCGTGCGAACGGAACCAGACCGCCTCCATCTCACGGAATATCGGCGCCTCGGCCCGCTGCTCGGGCCGGGCCACCACCGGCGTCGCCGGGGTGCTCTCCACCGCCGGCGCCGCCGCGAGCGGCTGGTAGGCCGGAGGCGCGGCCTGGGTCGCGGGTTGCGCGGTCTCGACACCCGGCGTCCGCTTGGGCAGGGGGTCGAGCGCGGGGTACGCCACCGTCGGTCCCCCGGCCGACCAGCCTGCTCCGGAGACCGGAGCCGGCGCGGTAGCGGGCGCCGCCGCCACCGGAGCGGGTGCCGCCACGGTGGGCAGCGCACCGGTCGCCCCACCCAGCTGTACGGCGGGCGTGGTGTCGCGCGTCTCGCCGGGCGTCTGCCACCGCGACGGCGGAGCGGTGGTCGCCCCGCGCCACTGGTCGGCGAGCGTCGCCGTGGCCGCACCCCGCCCGGCGCCGGCCAGCGCGTCGGCGGCGCCGACCTGGCTGAGCGGCGACTGTTCGACGGCGAGCGGCTGACGCGGCCGGGTCAGCGGGGCCTGGCCCCGGTTGGCCGGCAGCACCACTGTCGAGTTCGGCAGCGTGACCTGGGCGACTGTGCCGCCCTCGACGTTGCGGCGCAGCTCGACGCGGATCCCGTAGCGGGAGGCGAGCCGGCTCACCACGGCCAGACCCATCAGCCGGAACGCGGCCACGTCGACGGTCGGCGGCGCGGCCAGCCGCCGGTTGAGCGAGTCGAGCTGGTCGTCGCTGAGGCCCAGACCGCGGTCCTCGATCTGGATCAGCACGTAGTCGCGGATCCGGCGGCCGTCGGCCACCACTGTGGTGTTCGGCGGCGAGAACCGGGTGGCGTTGTCGAGCAGCTCGGCGACCAGCCGGACGACGTCGTTGACGGCGTGCGCGGCCACCGAGATGTCGGTGTCGACGGTGCCGAACTCGATCCGGTTGTAGAGCTCGACCTCGGACTGCGCGGCGCGCAGCACGTCGACCAGGAGCGCGTCGTCGCGACGCGGCACGGCCGAGTCGGCGCCGGCGAGCACCAGCAGGTTCTCGTCGTTGCGGCGCATCCGGGTGGCCAGGTGGTCCAGCTCGAACAGCTGCGCCAGCCGCTTCGGGTCCTCCTCGGAACGCTCGATCGCGTCCAGCTCACCGATCATCCGGTCGACCAGGCTCTGCGAGCGGCGGGCCAGGTTGAGGAACATCGCCGAGACGCTCGTCCGCAGCGCGGCCTGCTCGGCCGCGACCCGGACCGCCTCCCGGTGGACCACGTTGAAGGCCACAGCCACCTGACCGACCTCGTCGCGGTTGCTCAGCTTGATCGGATCCCGTACCTGCTGGACGATCTCGTCCACACCGCCGTCACCGATGGCGTTGACGTTCTGGAGCCGGCTCACCGCGTCCGGCAGGTCGTGGTTCGCCACGGCGAGCGCGCCCTCGCGCAGCCGGCGCAGCGAGTCGTTGAGCGAGCGGGCGAGCACCACGGCGAGCGTCACCGCGACCGCGAGCGTGAGCAGCACGAGCAGGCTCTCCACGATCGCCTGCCGGATCACGTCGGCGCGTGCCTCGTCGGCGTCGGCCAGCATGTCGTCCAGGAGCTGGATCTCGGCCCACCGCATCAGGTCGTCGACCGCGCCGATGGCGGCCGATGCCTCGTCGCGGGTGACCAGCGCCTGACGCCCGATGGACCGGGAGATGTCGCCCGCGACCCGGTCGGCGAGCTGGACGGCGTCACCGGAGACGGTGCGGTCCACCAGGGCCCGCTGGCTCGGCGTCGCGGACCGGGAGAAGGTGAGCAGCGCCTCCTGCTGACCCGTCAGCGTGGCCACGAAGGACGAGAACTGCTCCTCGTCGATCCTTCCGCCGTCGAGAGCGGTGAAGGCCACCGCCTGCTCCTCGGCCACCTCGGCCTTGGCGTGGGCGAACGCGGCCACCGCGCGGCGGGCGTCGGCCAGGCTGTCCGCGCCCGGCTGCTGGGCCAGCGCGTCGCTGTACGCGACCAGGTCGTCCAGCACAATGCCGTAGCGCAGGCTCGCCTCGGCCACCGGCATCTGCAGCCGGTCCAGCACCTCCTGGCGGGTGCCGTTCAACGTGGACAGGTGGGCGTCGATCACCTTGAGCTGGTTGCTGATCGCGCCCGTCACGTCGCCGAGCTTGCCCCGCTCGTTCTGGTACGCCGCGATGCGCTCGTCGGTCTGACGCACCCGCAGGTTGTACGCGTCCGGCTTCTGGTTCGGGTCGGCCAGGAAGACCGCCGCCGCCATGCGCTCCTTGTGCAGGTCCTGGGTGAGCGCCGCGATGTCGACCGACACCGCGCTCAGCGACCGGACCTGGTCCGCCTCGTACGCGCCCTGGCCCACCGAGATGAGTCGGATAGTTGCCAGCGCGATGACAGCTGCGACCGGAACGACCAGGATGAGGGCGAGCTTGGAGCGGATCCGCGCGTCGCGCAGCCTGGGCAGGAGCCGGCGCCGGTTCCGCTGTTCGGCGTTGGGGCTCCCGGGCAGGGTCGTAGGTCCGGTGCTCACGACATCGCCTCCGTCGTTTCTTCCACGCGTGACCCGCTGACCCGTGCCTGGTGCAGCGGCCAGCGCCACGCGCGGCACGGCCGCGATTTCATCAGACGAGATCCTGTTTGGGAAGCCGCGGTGAGGCAGGAAACGGTCGCGGTCGACGCAACCCGTGATCCGATCACCTAATACCTTCTTTTCTCCGACCCCCTGATCAGGGGATGTCACTCCAGAGTGGTCACACGCATCTGTGCAGTAATTGTCAGTTAATGTTCCGTGTCCCCAGCATGTGGGATGGCTGTCCCGAAACAGCACTCGACGGCCCGGCTTGACCACAGGCCCCGGCATTGGCAAGGTTTTGCAGGCTTCGCGCACACCGTACGGCAAACCAATCCCGTTCCTCCACTGAGGACGGACGAGCGGCGGTGATCGGGCGTCGGCCCGCGCCGCACCTGGAGGACTGAGTTGAGCCCCATCCGCTCCGCGCGCATCGCGGCGCTCGCATCGGCCGTGCTGGCCACCACGCTCACCGGCTGCGGGATCGGCGGGGAACCGCAGGACACCAGCCCGATCGTGATCGCCGCCGACCTGGAACTCTCCGGCGCCTCGGCGCCGGTCGGCAAGGTCTACCAACGGGCTCTGGAACTGAAGGTCGAGCAGTTGAACGCCTCCGGCGCACTGGGCGGCCGGAAGATCGATCTGCGGGTCAAGGACAACCGCTCGGACGCCGCGGAATCCTTGCGGAACATCAATGATTTCAGCGGTGACTCACGGGTGAGCGCCGTCATCATGGGCGGTTGCAACGAATGCGCCGTCGGCGCGGCCCGCACGATCGGTGAGAAGCGCATTCCGACGATCGCACTCGCGTCGTCGAGCGCGGTCACCGAGCCGGTGGCCGAGCGCCGATATGTCTTCAAGCTCGCCCCGAACGCCACCGACAGCGCCGCCGCGCTCGCCGCGGAACTGGACCGGCGCGGCGTCCGCAAGGTGGCCTTGCTGCACAGCGCCGAGGGTTACGGCCAGGAAGGGCTCACCGCCCTGCGCCGCGAACTGAGCAAGACCACGGTCAAGCTGGTCGGCAACGAGTCGGTGCGCGCCACCGACACCGAGGTCGGCACGCAGATCAACGAGCTGATCGCCCGCAAGCCGCAGGCCCTGGTCCTGTGGACCACGCCGGAGCAGGCGACGCTCGCCGCCACCACCGCCCGGCAGAGCAAGTTCCGCGGCTCGCTGTTCTTCGACGCCACGGCCGCCGGCGACCTCTTCCTCGGCCCGTCGGCCCGCTCCACCGAGGAGGCCACGCTGATCTTCACCCAGACCATGGTGATCGACGACGTGATCGCCACCACCCCGGCGAAGGCCGCGCGCCGGCAGTGGTTCCAGGACTACACCGCCCGGTTCGGCGGCTACAACGGCTTCTCCTCGTTCGCGGCGGACGCGGTCCAGCTGATCGCCGACGCCGAGCAGCGGGCCGGCGGCGATCCGGGCAAGGTCGACCGGGACGCGCTGCGTGACGTGCTGGAGACCTCGCAGCTCGACGGGCTGTCCGGGCCGATCCGGATGACGCCGGACAACCACTCCGGGTTGATGCCGCAGGCGTTGACGACGCTGGTGGCTCGTGGTGGTCGTTGGCGGCTGGCTGGCTGATCGGTTCTCGCTGTGGGGTGTGGGCCCCGGCACAACCGGCTCCGGGCGGTCAGGCTTGATCCCTCCGCCGGTTGCGCCGGGGCCCACACTGTCCTGGTCGGCCGCCACCCGTGGGGTTGAGCTTTCCCCTCTGGGTGTTCGGTCGACGTCGGGTTCTCGGGTCAGTGGCTAGCGGGCTGAGGTGGTGGCCCGCACCCAGGGCAGGGCCAGCCGCTCGACCAGGCTCAGGACGGCGTAGAGCACGATGCTCATCAGCGCCACCAGCACGATCGCAGCCCAGGCGGTCGCGGTGTCACCGACGCCGTTGTACTGGAGGATCTGGTAACCCAGACCCGGACGGTCGGAGTAGAACTCCCCGATCACCGCGCCGATCGCGGCCAGCGGCATGGCCACCTTGAGCCCGACGAAGATCTGCGGCAGCGCCGCCGGGAAGCGCACCTTGCGGAACGACTGCCACCACGAGGCGTTGAGCGACCGGCCCAGCTCCGCCAGGTCCGCCGGGGTGGTGGTCAGACCGGTGGCGGTGGAGAGCACGATCGGGAAGAAGCAGAGCAGGAACACCATGGTCAGGATGGGTTTCTGCCCCCAGCCCACCGCGACCACGAGCAGCGGCCCGAACGCGATCTTCGGAACCGCGTTCACCGCCACCAGCAGCGGCGCGAACATCCGCTCCACCCGGCGGGAGGCGGCCAGCGCCATCCCGATCAGCACCCCGGCCGCCGACGAGAGCAGGAAGCCGAACACTGTCATCCAGGTGGTGATGCCCAGCGCGGGCAGCAGCACCTCGGTGGTGCCGGCGAGGGACTTCCCCACCGCCTGCGGCGGGGGCAGCGCGGCCGGGTGCACCAGGTTCAGGCCCGAGGTGACCAGCCACCAGGCCGCCACCGCGATCACCAGTCCCAGCGCCGGCAATCCGACCGCCGCCGGGCGTACGGCCATCCCGCGCCGGACCGCCGGGCGCGGCGGCGCCTCCGGCCGGGCCTCGGTCGACTGTGTCAACGTGTCCTCCTCTCTGCGCCGGTCGGTGTGACCGGCACGGGAAGGGGGTGCGCCCCACCGGGGTGTCCGGCGGGTCGCACCCCCGTTGGCCCGAGCGGACCGGTCAGGCCTTCGGCGCGAGGTTGAAGTCGATGATCTGGTCGGGGGTCAGGTTCTGCTTCAGCGCACCGGCGCCCTGGAGCAGCGCGATGCTCTTGGCGACCCGGCCGCTGTCCAGCGTGCCGATCGCGGTGCCGGAGTTGCTCGACCGGACGTACGCGGCCATCAGCTGAAGCTCGGCGGACGCCGCAGCCGGGACGGCGGCCGGCACGTTCTTCTTCAGGATCTCGCCCGCCTCGTCCGGGTTGGCCAGCGAGTACTCCAGGCCCTTGAGCAGCGCGGCGGTGAACTTCTTCACCATCTCCGGCTTCTCCTTGGCGATCTTCGACGAGGTGATCAGCGCGTTGCCGTAGAGGTCCTGCATCACGTTGCTGTACGGCAGGACGACCGGCTTCTTCTTGGTCACCGTCTCCACCGTCGGCTGGCCGACGACGAACTGGCCGATGCCGTCCACCGAGCCCGAGCCGAGCATGCCGATCAGGCCCTGCGCCTCACCGTTGACCCAGGTCACCTTGCTGCCGTCGATGCCGGCGAGCCGGGCGTACGTCGGGAAGAGGTTGCGCACGACGGACGTCGGGGTGTCCGCGAGCTTCTTGCCTTCGAGGTCCTTCGGCGTGGCGATGTTCTTGCCCTCGACCGTGACGATGGCGGCCATGGTGCGCTGCTGGATCGCGGCCACCGCCACGAAGTCCTTCGCCTGGCCGTTGCCGAGCTGAAGGATGCCACCGGTCAGGTCGATCGGGCCGAAGTCGGCCTGGCCGCCGGTGATGGTCTGGATCACGGAGCCGGTGCCCTGACCGGGCTTGATGTCGACGTCGAAACCGGCCTCCTTGAAGAAGCCCTTGTCCTTCGCCACCCAGGCGTAGGAGTCACGCCCGAAGTTGCCGAACGAGGTGAGGTACGTCACCTTCTCCAGCGCCGCGCCGTTGCCGCCGCCGCTCTCGGACTTCTCCGAGTCGCTGCTGCAGCCGCCCACCAGGGCGAGGGCGGTGGCCATAGCCGCGGCGGCGACCGTACGGGTCAGCCTTCTCATCAGTGCACCATGTCCTTTCCGACCAGGACTTCTTCGCCGGTCGGGTCGTGGGTCCGACGGGGTCGGCAGGTGGGTTCGGCCGACTGGACCGTCGTGAGGGGACTCTTCGCGCGCAACAGCGTACGAGAAGCCAGATGACCTGCCGCCGCCGTCCCGGTTGCGGAACGGAAACGAAGTTGCGTGACGGAAAGCGGACTGACGTCCACCCCGGACGGTGCTATAAGCACGGTCCGCTACGCTAGCCCGGCTCGCGTTCGGACGACGTGGAAGGGAGCCGGCGGAAGATGATCCGACTGTCCGGGGTGTCCCGCACCTTCGACGGCCGTTCGGGGCGGGTGGAGGCGTTGCGCGGCATCGACCTCGACGTCGCCGAAGGCGAGTTCGTCGCCGTCCTCGGCCGCTCCGGCTGCGGCAAGTCCACGCTGCTGCGCATGATCGCCGGCCTGCTGCCGGTCACCGGCGGTGAGATCACCGTGGGCGGTACGCCGATCACGAAGCCTCGCCGCGACGTGGCGATGTTGTTCCAGCGTCCGGCGCTGCTGCCCTGGCGCTCGGTGCTGGACAACGTGCTGCTGCCGGTGGAGATCTTCGGCTGGCGCCGCGCCGAGCACCGCGACCGGGCCCGCCAGTTGCTGGAGATGGCCGGGCTGGGCGGCTTCGAGAAGCGCCTCCCGCACGAGCTGTCCGGCGGCATGCAGCAGCGCGTGTCGCTGTGCCGGTCGCTGATCGGCTCGCCCCGGGTGATGCTCATGGACGAGCCGTTCTCCGCGCTCGACGCGCTCACCCGTGAGGAACTCTCCGGCGAACTCCAGCGGGTGCACATGGAGACGAAGGCGACGATCGTCTTCGTCACCCACTCGATCGACGAGGCGGTGCTGCTCGCCGACCGGGTCGTCGTGCTCAGCCCGCGCCCCGGCCGCATCCGCGAGGTGGTCGAGGTGAACGTTCCCCGGCCGCGCACGCTGGGCCGCCACGAACACCTGGAAGACGTCGCGCGGATCAGCGCCGAGCTGCACGAACTGCTGATGGAGCGGGACGCCCCCGGCGTACCCGTGGGAGGCCGGTGACCATGCGGGTCTCGGTGTTCACCGAACCCCACCGCGGTGCGGACTACGACGACCAGCTCCGGTTCGCCCGGCTGGTCGAGGAGACCGGCTTCGAGGGCTTCTTCCGGGCCGACCACTACCGGGCCATGGGGGACGAGCCGGCGCTGCCCGGCCCCACCGACGCCTGGCTGACGCTCGCCGCGCTGGCCCGGGAGACCTCCCGGATCCGGCTCGGCACGCTCGTCACGTCCGCCACGTTCCGGCTCCCCGGGCCGCTCGCCGTCATGGTCGCCCAGGTCGACAGGATGAGCGGCGGCCGGGTCGAGCTGGGCATCGGCGCCGGATGGTACGAGCGCGAGCACACCGCGTACGGCATCCCGTTCCCGCCGGTCAGCGAGCGCTTCGACCGGCTGGCCGAGCAGTTGGAGATCGTCACCGGGCTGTGGCGTACGCCGTCCGACGAGACGTACAGCTTCACCGGTGAGCACTACCGGCTGGTCGACGCGCCCGCGCTGCCCAAGCCGGTGCAGCAGCCCGGCCCGCCGGTGATCGTCGGCGGCCGGGGACCGAAGCGCACCCCCGAGCTGGCCGCCCGCTACGCCGACGAGTTCAACATGCCGTTCAAGAGCGTGGCCGAGACCGCCGCCGCGTACGAGCGGGTGCGGGAGGCGTGCGACCGCGCCGGGCGGGACGCCTCCGGCCGCGCGCCCCTGACGCTCTCCGCCGGCATCGTGGTGGCGATCGGACGCACCGACGCCGAGGCGCAGCGCCGGGCCGCGCCGCTGCACGTCACGAGCGCGCTGCCGCCGGAGGACCCGGTGGTCGGCTCCCCCGCCCAGCTGGTCGACCGGATCGGCGAGTTCGCCGCGATCGGGGCCACCCGGGTGCACCTGCGCCTGATCGACTTCGACGACCTCGACCACGTGGAGCTCATCGCCGCCGAGGTGCTCCCCCGACTGGACGGACCACGATGACCGAACTCTCCGCCGACCTCGAACTCGGCCCGGTGGGCCAGGAGATCGTGTACGAGAACGACCGCGTACGCGTCTGGCACATCCGGCTGGAGCCGGGTGAGCGGCAGCCGCTGCACCGCCACGACCACCCGTACCTGGTGGTGGCGATCCAGGGCGCCAAGAACGTGGTGCAGACGATCGACGGCACCACCATCGACGCCGACGAGCCGACCGGCGGCGTGGTCTACCGCGACCCGGGCGCGGTGCACATGCTGACGAACGTCGGCGACACCACCTACCTCGCGCGCCTGGTCGAGCTGAAGTAGCCGCACCGGCAGGTTCGCCGCGCCGCGCGGCGGCAAGGTGGCGATCGGGGGCACCGGGCCGTAACGTGCCCGACATGGCCTTTCGGACGTGGGGCAGGCTGCTGCTCACGGCGCTCGGGGTGAGCGTGCTGGCCGGGGCCGGCCAGTTGGGGATCGCGTACGGCTTCGGAGTCGTACGCCTCGACGGCGCGTTCGTGGACGTCTCGGTCAACCGGTGGCCCGCCCAGCTCGTCTGGGTGGGCTGGTTCGCCGCTGTCGCCACGGTCGCCGGAGCCGTCCTCACCGAGCGCTTCGCCCGCCGCGACGACAGTCCCGGCGGCACCACCGAACTGCTCTCCATCGCCGGCGTCAGCGCGCTGGGCGCGACGGTGGTCGCCCCGCTGTGCATGCAACCGGCCCGCGCGGCCGAGTTGGGCGGATCCGTCGACCCGGTCTGGGCCGCAGGCATCTGCGCCGCCCTCGGCGCGGTGGTCGGAGCGGGCGCCGCGATCGCCGTCCTGCTCAAGCCGCCGTTCGGCTGGGGCGTGGCGGTCACCGCCGGGATCGTCTGGCTGATGGCGCTGCTCTCCGTCGCGCCCACGATCGTGTCCAGCCGGCCGCTGGCCACGGTACGGCTCGGCGTCCTCGAACCCTCCTGGCTGGATCCGGAGGCGGCGCAACGCCTGTCCATGCTGCTGCTGCCGGTGCTCACGCTGCTGGCCGGCGGGGCGGTCGGCGTGCTCGCCCGCCGGGCCGAATGGCCGCCGCTGGTGGGCGGCGCGGCCGGGGCGGCCGGCCCGGTGCTCGTCGCGTTCGCCTACCTGACCGCCGGTCCCGGCTCGGCCACCGACCGCTACCAGGTCGCGCCCTACTACGGCGCGCTGATCGCCGTGATCGCCGGTGCGCTCGGCTCGACCGCCACCACAGTGCTGCCCCGGCCGGTCACCGCCATCGGTGACCCCGACGCCGTCGAGGCCACCGACATCCTCGCGCCGCTGCCGCACTCGTCCACTCCGGGCGCCCCGGCCGCCCCGCCCGCGCCTCCGGTGACGAGCGGCGCCGCCGCGCCGGCGCACTGGAACTGGCCGGAGCCCGGCGGCTCGGCCACGGCGACGGCTCCGGCCGGTACCGATCTTCCCGCCGCCGGCCGGCCGGCCCTCGCGGGTCTGCCCGCCGTCGATCAGCCGGCCGTTGCGGAACGGCCGGCGGGTGAGCGCCCGGCCGTCGCCGACACGGGCCACGGCCAGCCCATGCCGGGTCTGCTGCCCCCGGGGCGCCGGACCTCGGCCATCGACGTCCTCGCCGCGGGCCGCCCCGACCCGGTCCCGGGTCCGGGTACGGACATGGGCACGGGTCCGGGCACGGACATGGGCACCGCCCACGCGGGCGGCACCGGCGAGGCGGTCATGACGGACCGCGCAGGAACCGCCGACCGGGCCGTTGCCGGTTCCGAACCTGCCGATGCAACGTCCGGGCAGGCGACCGGCGTCCCGGACAGCGAGGCCGCCTCAGGCACCGGCTCGGCAGCCGGCACTGACGATGCCGCACCGGAACCGCCCCAGGAAGCGGCGGCGACCACGCCACGGGTGACCCGGCCGCGCCGTACCCGCGCCAGCCGGTCCAGCGGCACCACCGACGGATCGACGTCACCCGCCGACGCCACAGCACCCCGCCCAGCGGATGCCGCCTCCCCGAGCGCCGCTGCGGGCACCACCTCGGAAGCCACGTCACCGGCCACCGGCGGCACCGCCGAGGGCCACGTTCCCGGCCCGCGTACTGACAGCGGCGCGCTCGCCGGACCGGTCACGGCCGACGCGGACAGCGACACCCCCGCCGCGCCACCGGCCGAGGCCACCGGAGACACCGGCGCCACGGGCCGCTCCACCCGCTCCCGGCGCCCCCGCGCCCCGAAGGCCGGACCGCGTGCCACCGGCCCGGCCTCCCCCGGCTCCGGCCCGGCCGACGTCGCGCCGACGCCGCCGATCGAGCAGGCCGACGCCAGGTCGACGATGCCGAGCAGCCCGGCCGACGCCCCGCTGACGACGCCGAGCAGCCCGGCTCCCCGCACCGATGCACCCACGGGGGATGTCGCACCGACCGGGCGTCCCGGACGCAATTTCTTCTTCGACGACCCGGCGCCGACCCCGTCGTCCCGGCCCCGGTTCCCGATGTTCGAGGACGTCACCGGAGCGCCCGGCGAGGTACGCCCGGCCTGGCCGATCACCCCGGTGGCCCGCCCGCACCGCGCCACCACCGAACCGGACGCACCGGCCCGGGACGACGCGGAGGCGTCCGCCCCGGCCGAGCCGGCGCCGCGCCCCCGCCACCGTGGCCTGCCCGAGCCGGGCGCGAGCACCGGATGGGACGCGCTCGCCACGAACGCCCGCCCGGCGGGGCCGCTCGCCCGGCCGGAGGCGGGGAGACCTGTCGCCCGGCCCGAGGCGGCGACCGCCGCACCGGGCGAGGCGGGTGCCGCGCTGCCCGAGGCCGCCGCCGCGGAGACGGAGGCGGACTCCCGGCGCGGGCGGCACGCCGAACCGGACGACGCCGACGCGTCCGGCGGGAAGCCGAAGACCCGGCGCGGCCTGTTCCGGCGCAACCGGGCCAAGGGCGACCCGGAGCCGGCCGACCGTACGGCCGAGCCGGGTGCCGAGGCCGACGACGAGTACGTGGACTGGGTCGCCGGTCTCGCCTCGGACGACAACGCCGACGACGCCCGCTCGCTGCGTACCGGGCGGCACCACCGCGAGTGAACGGCGGCCCGGGGGCGGGCCGGAAGCGACCCGCCCCCGGCCTCGCTCACGCCAGCGGCAGGTAGACCCGTGACCCGGAGGCGACGAACTCCTCCGACTTGCCGCGCATGCCCCGCGCCGCGTAGTCCTTCAACTCCTGCGTGATCTTCATGGAGCAGAACTTCGGCCCGCACATCGAGCAGAAGTGCGCGGTCTTCGCCGGCTCGGCGGGCAGAGTCGCGTCGTGGTACGCCCGCGCGGTCTCCGGGTCCAGCGCCAGGTTGAACTGGTCCTCCCAGCGGAACTCGAACCGGGCCTTGGACAGCGCATCGTCCCACGCCTGCGCGCCGGGGTGCCCCTTGGCCAGGTCGGCCGCGTGCGCGGCGATCTTGTACGCGATCACGCCCGCCTTCACGTCGTCGCGGTCGGGCAGCCCGAGGTGCTCCTTCGGGGTGACGTAGCAGAGCATCGCGGTGCCGAACATGCCGATCATCGCCGCGCCGATCGCGGAGGTGATGTGGTCGTACGCGGGCGCGACGTCGGTGGTCAGCGGGCCGAGCGTGTAGAACGGCGCCTCGTGGCACCACTCCTGCTGGAGGTCCACGTTCTCCTTGATCTTGTGCATCGGCACATGCCCGGGGCCTTCGATCATCACCTGGACGTCGTACTCCCAGGCGACCTTCGTCAGCTCACCGAGCGTGCGCAGCTCGGCGAACTGCGCCTCGTCGTTGGCGTCCGCGATGGAACCGGGGCGCAGGCCGTCACCGAGGGAGAACGTGACGTCGTACTTCGCGAGCAGCGAACACAGCTCCCGGAAGTTCGTGTAGAGGAAGTTCTCCTCGTGGTGCGCCAGGCACCAGGCCGCCATGATCGAGCCGCCCCGCGACACGATCCCGGTGACCCGGTCCACCGCCAGCGGCACGTACGGCAGCAGTACCCCGGCGTGCACGGTCATGTAGTCGACGCCCTGCTCTGCCTGCTCGATGACGGTCTCGCGGAACACCTCCCAGCTCAGCTTCACCGGGTCGCCGCCGACCTTCTCCAGCGCCTGGTAGATCGGCACCGTGCCGATCGGCACCGGCGCGTTCCGCACGATCGCCTCGCGGGTCTCGTGGATGCGCTTGCCGGTGGACAGGTCCATCACGGTGTCCGCGCCCCACCGGGTGGCCCAGGTCAGCTTCTCCACCTCCTCGGCCACCGACGAGGTGACAGCCGAGGTGCCGATGTTGGCGTTGACCTTCACCAGGAACGCCTTGCCGATAATGGCCGGCTCGCACTCGGGGTGGTTGACGTTGAGCGGCAGCACGGCCCGCCCGGCCGCGATCTCGTCCCGGACGAACTCCGGCGCCACCGACTCCCGGACCGCCACGAACTCCATCTCCGGAGTGACGATCCCGGCCCGGGCGTACGCGAGCTGCGTCGGCCGCTTCCCCTCCACACCCGCCAGCGGCGTGCCGGCGCCGCGTACCGGGGCCACGTCGCCGCGCTCGGCGATCCACTGACCACGCAGCGCGGGCAGCCCCACCTCCGGGTCGGAGCCGGGACCGGAGGTGTCGTAGAGCCGTACCGGCGGGTTGTCCCCGGTCAGCGTCACCTCGGCGAACGGCACCCGGACGTCCGGGCGTGACCCTTCCACGTACACCTTGCGACGTGCCTGCATGACAGCCTCCCTGTCGCTCATGCGGACCAGCCGAAGTGGTCCAGCGGGCCGCGTCCCGCGCCCAGCTCCCAGGTCCGCGCGCCGGTCAGCGCGCGGGTGACGTACTCCTTGGCGGCCGCCACCGCGACCGGCACCGCGTCGCCCGCCGCGAGCCGGACCGCGACGGCGGCCGAGAACGAACAGCCGGTGCCGTGGTTGTGCCGGGTGTCCACCCGGGGCGCGCGCAGCAGGCGGGTCGTCCCGCCGCCGGCGAGCACGTCCACCGACTCGCCGTCGGCGTCCACGTCGCCGCCGGTCACCACCACGAACGCCGGGCCGCGCGCCGCCAGCGCCTCCGCCGCCGCGACCATCCCCTCGACGGTGCCCACCGGGCCTCCGGTGAGGGCCGCGGCCTCCGCGCAGTTCGGTGTCGCCACCTCCGCGTACGGCAGCAGCCGCTCGACCGCCTCCACCACGCCGAGCCGGTGCCCGCTCGTGGCGACCAGCACCGGGTCGACGACCAGGTGTGGCAGCCGCCCGGCCCGGGCCGCCTCGGCCACCGCGTCGGCGACCGCGGGGGTGCCGAGCATGCCGGTCTTCACGGCGCGCACGTCGAAGTCGCCGAGGACGCTGTCCATCTGGTCGCGCACTGTCTGCGGCGGCAGCGGCAGGACGGCGTCCACGCCCCGGGTGCTCTGCGCGGTGACGGCGGTGAGCACGCTCGTGCCGTACGCCCCGAGCGCGGCGAACGTCTTGAGGTCGGCCTGGATGCCCGCTCCTGCCCCGGAGTCGGAGCCGGCGATGCTGAGAACTGTTTTCGGCGTCACTGGTTCTCTTCTCCGGTGGTTGCTGTGACGGCTGCGGCCGACAGTGGTTGCGGTCGGGGCTGCGGCGTGCGGGCCTTGGTCGGATCGCGCGGGGTGGGTGCGCGCCACACGGGTGGCCGCCTCCTCGAAAGCTCTGCCCAGCGTGGTGGCGGTTTCGGTGGGGTCTGGGGCGCGCATGATGGCGCCCAGGACTGCTACTCCGGTGGCACCTGCCTCTACGCATGCGGTGACCTGGGCTGTGGTTTCGATGCCGCCCAGTGCCAGCACGGGCACCTTGCTTGCCGCGATCAGCTCGCGCAACCCGGTCGGCCGTAACGCCGGGCCGTAGCCGGGCTTTGTTCTTGTCTCGTAGACCGGGGACAGCGTGGCGTAGTGCTCGGTGGTGAGCCGGGCCAGCTCGGCGGTGTCGTGACAGGACCGGCCGACCAGTCCGACTGCGGGCGGCGGGTACGGGCCGGCGGCGGGCAGGTGCACCGCGTCCCCGTCGAGCGGATCGGGTCCGGCCACGACGAGCGTGCCGCCCGCCTCGGCGAGGATCGCGCGCAGCTCGACGGCGAGCGCGAGGCGTTCGGCGCGGGGCAGGTCCTTCTCCCGCAGCACCACCCAGCGCACTCCCCCGCCGACGGCCCCCGCGACCACGTCGACGAGAGCCCTCTTGGCGACCCGCCGATCGGTGAGCAGCACGACCCCGGTCGGGCCGGTGTAGATCCTGGTACGCGGCCGCCCTTCCACGGGCGCCTCCGTACCAAGATCCGCAACGCGTAGAGCGGTCACAGGTCGGGCCGTCCCTCGTCGGGGGTGGACGGCAAGGCGTGGAAGCGGCGGGTGATGCGGCCCGCGCCGTACGCCAGGCGGCCGGCCTCGACCGCGTACCGCATGGCCGTGGCCATCGCCACCGGGTCGGCGGCCCGGGTCACGGCACTGGCCAGCAGCACCGCGTCGCAGCCCAGCTCCATCGCCAGCGCCGCGTCGGAGGCGGTGCCGATGCCCGCGTCGAGCACCACCGGCACGTCCACAGCCGCCCGGATCAGCCGGATGTGGTGCGGGTTGCCGATGCCCAGCCCGGAGCCGATCGGCGACCCGGCCGGCATCACCGCCGCGCAGCCCACGTCGGCCAGCCGCCGGGCCAGCACCGGATCGTCCGAGGTGTACGGCAGCACTGTGAACCCGTCGGCCACCAGTTCCTCGGCGGCGCGCAGCAGCTCCACCCCGTCGGGCAGGAGCGTGCGCTCGTCGCCGATCACCTCCAGCTTCACCCAGTCGGTGTCGAACGCCTCCCGGGCCAGGTGCGCCGTCTTCACCGCCTCCACGGCGGTGCGGCAGCCGGCCGTGTTCGGCAGCAGCCGTACGCCGCAGCGCTCCACCAGGTCGAGCAGGCCGCCCGACCCGCCGGGCGTGGTGTCCACCCGGCGCAGCGCCAACGTCACCAGCTCGGTGCCGGAGGCGCGGATCGCCTGCTCCAGCACGTGCAGGTTGGCCGCGCCGCCGGTGCCGAGGATGAGCCGGGAGCCGAACGCGACCCCGCCGATCTCCAGTGTGGACATCCGCTCACCCGCCCTGGGTGGCGCTGAGTACCTCGACCCGGTCGCCGTCGCGCAGCACGCTCGCCGACCAGCCGCCGCGTGGCACCACCTCGCCGTTGACCGCTACGGCGAGCCCGCGCTTCCGGTCGGTGACGGTGCGGACCACCTCGGCGACGGTGACGCCCTCGGGCAACGTCCGGCCGGTGCCGTTGACGATCAGTTCCACGTGCGCTCCTTCCCGAAGCGGTCCGGGGTGAAGGGGGCGAGCGCGGGATCCGGCTCGCCGGTGACGATCAGCTCGGTGACCAGGTCGGCGGTGACCGGGGTGAGCACGATGCCGTGCCGGTGGTGCCCGGTCGCCGCGAGCACGCCCGGCTGCCCGGGGATCGGCCCGATGATCGGCGCGTTGTCGGGCGTACCGGGGCGCAGCCCGGCGACGGCCTCCACCAGCTCGTACTCGACGAGTTCCGGCACCAGCTCCGCGGCGGCGCGCAGCAGTGTCAGCACGCCACCGGCGGTGACCTCGGTGTCCGCGCGCTCCTCCACAGTCGCCCCGACCACGACCTCACCGCTGTCCCGGGGCACCAGGTAGACCGGCTCGCTGTCCGCGTACCCCCGGATCACGTGCCGGAAGCCCGGCGGACCGCCACCCGGCGCGCGCAGCCGCAGCACCTGGCCCTTGACCGGCCGGACCGGCAGGCCGGTCAGGCTCGCCGCGCCGCAGCCGGCCGCGACCACAGTGACCCGGGCGTCCACCTCGGACAGCGCGCCGACGCGGGCCGGGCGCAGCTCCACGCCGACGCGTTCCGCAGCAGTGCGCAACGCGGCGACCAGCCGTCGCGGATCCACTTGGTGGTCGCCGGGGGCCACCGCGCCGCCGCGCACGCGCGGTGCCAGCGCCGGCTCGCGGTCGCGCAGCTCCGAGGGCCGCAGCGGCGTGATCGGCAGTCCCAGACCCCGTTGGTACGACCACAGCCGCCCCGCCTCGGCCAGGTCGTCGGCGGTGAGCCCGACCACGAGCGTGCCCTCGGTGCGGTAGCCGAGGTCGACGCCGCTCGCCTCGGTCAGCTCGGCCGCGAAGCCGGGCCAGCGGGCGGCGGACCCGACGAGAAGCGCTGTGAGTTCGTGCTCACCGAAGTACGCCTCCGCGACCGGCGACAGCATCCCGGCGGCCACCGACGAGGCGCCCGACCCGGGCCGGTCGTCGTGCACCACCACGCGCAGTCCGCGCTGCGCGCACCGCCACGCGATCGCGAGTCCCACCGGCCCGGCGCCCACCACCGCCACGTCGGTAAGGAAGGGCCCCCTGTTAACGCCTCCGGTAGAGGAAGGGCCCCCTTTTAACACGTCAGCGCCCGCAGCAGCTCGGCGGTGGCGTGCGCGGGATCGGCAGCCAGGCTGAGCGCGCCGACCACCGCCACCCCGTACGCCCCGGCGGCCCGCAGCGCCGACACGCTCGCGGCCGTCACCCCACCGATCGCGATCACCGGGACGCTGACCGCCTCGGCGACCGCGCGTATCCCCTCGGGGCCGATCGGGTCCGGCAGGCCGGACTTGGTGGTGGTGACGTGGCACGGGCCCACGCCCAGGTAGCTCGCGCCCGCATCCACGGCCGTACGGGCGCCCACCGGCTCCCGGGCGGTCGCGCCGAGCACCGCGTCCGGGCCGAGCACCCGGCGCGCGGCTGCGACCGGCAGATCGTCCGCGCCGACGTGGCCCCCGGCGGCGTCCACCGCGAGCGCCACGTGCAGCCGGTCGTTGACCAGGCACTGTGCCCCGTACGGCCGGCACGCCTCGGTCACCCGGCACGCCAGCTCGTACGCCTCCCGGTCGGTGGCGTCGTCCTCCACGCGCACCTGCACGACGAGTTCGGCGCCCGCCACGGGCAGGGCGGCACGCAGCACGGCGAGCGGGTCACGCCCCGGCCGGGTGTCGGTGATGAGATGCAGTCGTCCCAGGGACAGCACGGCAACGCTCCTCCCTGCGCCGGCATTACCCGGATCAGGTTCGACGGTCGGGGGCTCCCAGCCCCCCTCTCAGCCCGGTCCGCACCGGGCTCCCGTGGGTCACTTGCGGCCTACCGTACGACGCCTCCCGCCCGTACGGAACCCCGGGTGAGGTTTTTCCCAGGAACCGTTCACATGCCGTACCGGGGCAACAGGTGATCGTCTCGTCACGACACGCTGCCGGGATGTCCGTTCCCGCCCGTGTCCCGCGCCGCCTGGCGATCCTGCCGTTCCGGGGCAGCCATGCCGTCTCCGAAGGACTGCTCACCTGGACGATGCTGCGCGGGCCGACCTGGATCCGCCTGCTGCCGGACGTGTACGTGCACCGGGACGGACACCGCGCCGACGACCACCGGATGTGGTGCGAGGCGGTGGCGTTGCGCCTGCCGCCGGGTGCCGCACTGGCGGGACGCAGCGCCGCCTGGCTGTTCGGCACGGACGTGCTCAGCCGCGACGCGCCGGTCACCGTGCTGCTGCCGAGCCCGGCCCGCATGCGTCCTCATCCACGGCTGCTGGTGACCCGGTCGCCCCTGCCCGAGTCGGACCGCACCCGGTTCGCGGGGCTGCCGGTCACGACCCCGCTGCGTACCGCGTTCGACCTGGGCCGGCAGGGCTCACTCGCCGAGGCGCTGGTCGCCGTCGACGCGCTGCTGCGTCGCCGGGTCGTGAAGCTGCCCGTCCTGCGGGCCTACGCCGCCGACCGGCCGGGTTGGCCGGGCGCTCCGCTGCTGCGCGAGGTACTGACGATGGCCGAGCCGTTGAGCGAGTCCCCGATGGAGACGCGGCTGCGGCTGCTCCTCCTCGACGCCGGTCTCGGCCCGCTGACCGCCCAGCACGAGGTGCACGCCGGCGGACGCTTCGTGGCCCGGGTGGACCTGGCCTGGCCGGCTCTCCGCCTCGCGGTCGAGTACGACGGCGACCACCACCGGGAACGGGCTCACTTCCGGCGGGACGTGGCGCGCCTGAACGCGCTCCGCGCGGCCGGGTGGGTCGTGCTCCGGTTCACCGTCGACGACGTGCTACGCCGGCCCGACGCCACTGTCGCCCTGGTGCGCCAGGCCCTGGCAGAACGTCGCGCCGCCGCGGCAAACCACTGATCCGCACCCGCAGCCCCCCGCACCCCGGCTCGCAGCCCACAGCCCACAGCCTCGCAGCCCCACAGCCGCAGCCCCACAGCCCCGCAGCCCCGCAGGCCCGAGTCTCGCCCCGCCGCGCCCCCGGCCGCCACCCGCCACCTGGCCGGAGCGGGCCGCCCAAGACAGCACGGGCGTCAGGAGGCCGCCCACAGACACCTATGGCGTTCCACTCGCGACTGAATCTGGCGACGAGTGGAACGCCGTGGGTGTCTGTGGGCCCTCTTGACACCCATACCGTTCCACTCATCGTGAGCGCTGCCCCTGAGTGGAACGCCACGGGTGCCTCCGCGCGCGGGCGCGCGGGCGGGCGGGCGGGCGGGCCACGGTGGGCGCACGCCGCGCGGGGCAAGCCCCGACGCTCGCACGCCAACGAGCGGGCGCACCCCGACGCGCGAGCGGGCGCACCCCCGACGCGCGAGCGGGCGCGTATGTACCGGCAGGGACGGTCAGAGGATGGCGTCCAAGGCGGTCAGGTCGTCGTCGGACGGCTGCCACGTCCCGGCTTCGGCATTGGCCTTCACCTGGTCGGGAGTGGTCGCGCCGGCGATCACCGACGTCACGGCGGGACGGGCCGCCAGGCCGCCGATGGCCACCTGGAGCATGCTGATGCCGCGCTCGGCCGCGTACGCCTCGATCGCCTCGATGACGTCCCAGCGCGCGGCGGCCAGCCGCTCGGCGTACCGGCCGCCACCGGCCAGGCGGCTGCCCGCCGGGGGCGCCTCGCCGCGCTTGTACTTGCCGGTGAGCAGCCCGTTGGCGAGCGGGAAGAACGGCAGCATGCCGAGGCCGAACCGCTCGCAGGCGGGGATCACCTCGTCCTCCACCCCGCGCTCCACCAGCGAGTAGTGGTTCTGCGCGGAGATGAACCGGGTACGCCCCTGCGACGACGCGGTCCAGTCGGCGTCGGCGATCTGCCACCCGGCGAAGTTGGAGTTGCCGAGGTAGCGCACCTTGCCGGCGGTCACCAGGTCGTCCAGCGCGGCGAGCGTCTCGTCGATCGGGGTGCCCGGGTCGGGCTCGTGCATCTGGTACAGGTCGATGTGGTCGGTGCCGAGCCGGCGCAGCGACGCCTCGACCGCGCGGGCGATGTAGCGGCGGGCGCCCCGGGCGCCGTGGTCCGGCCCGTTCGCGCCGTTCATGTCCATGCCGAACTTGGTGGCCACCACCACGTCGTCGCGGCGGCCCTTGAGCGCCTGGCCGAGCAGTTCCTCGGAGGCGCCCTGCGGCTCGCCGTAGATGTCGGCGGTGTCGAAGAAGTTGATCCCGGCGTCGAGCGCGGCGTCCACCACCGCCCGGGTGCCGTCGAGGTCGAGTTTGCGGCCGAAGTTGTTGCAGCCGATGCCGACAACTGACACCACGAGCCCGGAGTCGCCCAGCCGGCGATAGGTCATCTCACTCACGAGATCCACCCTATGCCCGCTGCCCGGGTGTCATCCGGGCAGCGGCAGCACCTGGTCGGCCAGCGTCCGGGCGGCACCGATCGTCGCCGCCAGTTCCTCAGGGGTACGCCCCACCGCGCCCAGCAGCGCCTGCGCCCGCTCGGCGAAGTCCGGCGGCGCACCGGGCAGGCGCCCGGCGGAGACGATCATGCCCTTCTCGTTGACCAGCCACCGCCCGGCCCGGCCGTGCAGCGCGTGGACCAGCACGCCGACCACCCGGAACAGGCAGCCCGCCACGTAGCCGGCGTCACCCCTTGCGGCGCCCTTCGCGGCGCCGTCGAGCAGCAGCCCGATCTCCCAGCCACCGGCGACCAGCGCGGCGCCGAGCGCGGGCGGGTAGTCGACGGTCTCGGCCCGCAGCGCGGTCAGCTCGCCGGTCGGGTCGCCGAGCACCCGCCCGAGCGCCACCTCCCCGGCGTACGCGTGCGAGTAGAAACCGAGCGGATGCCCGGCCTGCGCCTCGACCGTGTAGCGGCCGGCCCGGCAGTCCGCCCAGACCCGGTGCACCCGGTCCAGGTCGCGGTAGATCCAGTCCACCGCCACCCCGCCGACGCGCAGCCAGCCGCCCCCGTCGACCCACGGTCCCCAGCCGCCCGGGGCGGTGAGGTCCACCGGCCCGTCGGCGATCGAGGCGGCCACCGCGCGCAGCCCGGCCAGGTCCGGCGCGCCCCGGTAGTAGAGGCCCACGTCCCAGTCGGAGTCGGGCCGGTGCTCGCCGCGGGCCCGGCTGCCGCCGAGCGCCACCGCGACCACGCCGTCCACCGCGCACAGCCGGTCGGCCAGGTCCCGGTCGATCACCCCACGTCCCAGACCGGCTCCGGCGTCTCCACCACGTCGCCGTCGCCCCGGAACAGCACGAACCGGTCGAAGGTACGGGTGAACCACCTGTCGTGTGTCACCGCGACCACAGTCCCCTCGAACGCGGTCAGCCCGGCTTCCAGCGCCTCGGCCGAGGCCAGGTCGAGGTTGTCGGTGGGCTCGTCGAGCAGCAGCAGCGTCGCCCCGGACAGCTCCAGCAGCAGCACCAGGAACCGCGCCTGCTGTCCGCCGGAGAGCGTGCCGAACCGCTGGTCGCCCTGGCCGGCCAGCTCGTACCGGGACAGCGCCGCCATCGCGGCGTGCCGGTCCATGCCGGCCCGGTGGTCGTCGCCGCGCCACAGCACCTCGACGAGCGTCTTGCCCATCAGCTCCGGCCGGTCGTGGGTCTGCGAGAAGTGCCCGGGCCGGACCCGTGCGCCGAGCCGGACCACGCCGCCGTGGGCGACAGGTGCGAGCGCGGCGGCGCCGTCCACAGGCGTGTTGCCCGGCTCCGGGTCGGTGCCGCCCCGGGCCAGCAGCCGTAGGAAGTGCGACTTGCCGGTGCCGTTCGCGCCCAGCACCGCGACCCGGTCGCCGTACCAGAGTTCCAGGTCGAACGGGTACGTCAGGCCGTCCAGCTCCAACTGCTCGGCGATCACCGCGCGCTTGCCGGTCCGCCCGCCGGTCAGGCGCATCCGGATGTCCTGGTCCTTCGGGGGTACGGGCGGCGGCCCGGCCTCCTCGAACTTGCGCAACCGGGTCTGCGCGGCCTGGTAGCGGGAGGCCATCCCGTCGTTGTACGCGGCCTTCTGCTTGTACATCAGCATCAGCTCGCGCAGCTTCTGGTGCTCCTCGTCCCAGCGCTTGCGCAGCTCGTCGAGGCGGGCGTGCCGGGCCACCCGTGCCTCGTGCCAGCTCGCGAAGCCGCCCGGGTGCACCCAGGCGCTGCCGCCCTCCACCGCGACGACCCGGTCGGCGGTCTGCGCCAGCAGTTCCCGGTCGTGCGAGACGTAGAGCACGGACTTGCCCGACTCGCGCAGGCGCGCCTCCAGCCAGCGTTTGCCGGGTACGTCGAGGAAGTTGTCCGGCTCGTCGAGCAGCAGCACCTCGTCGGGGCCGCGCAGCAGCAGTTCCAGCGCGAAGCGCTTCTGCTGGCCGCCGGACAGCGTGCGGACCGGCCGTTCCCGGGCGCTGTCCCAGGGCAGGTCGAGCACGATGGTGGCGACGGTGTCGAAGAGGACCTCGGCGTCGTACCCGCCGGTCTCGCCCCAGGCGGCGAGCGCCTCGGCGTACGCGAGCTGGGTCTTGGCGGCGGCGGAGCTGTACTTGCCGCGGACCTCGGCCGCCCGCATGGCCGCCTCGGTCTCGGCGAGCCGCCGCCCGGCGTCGCGCAGCGCCGGCGGCGCCAGCGACAGGGCGAGGTCGGCGAGCGTGGACTCGTCGCCGATCATGCCGATGAACTGCCGCATCACGCCCAGCCCACCGGAGCGGGCGACAGCGCCGGTCTTCACCGGCAGGTCACCGGCGACCATCCGCAGCAGCGTGGTCTTGCCGGCGCCGTTCGGGCCGACCAGCGCCACCTTGGCACCCTCACCGACCCGGAACGACACGTCGCTGAACAGCTCACGCCCGTCCGGGAGGATGTGCCCTACTCCTGCCACGTCCACGTATCCCACGCGGGCATCCTGCCCGAGCCGGGTCGGTGGACGACACCGGATTACCGGGTGACCCGCAGCACCCGGTAGCCCTTCTGGCTGGCGTGCCGCTCGACCGACCAGCCCTGCTCGACCAGCCAGCGGTGCAGCGAGTCGCCGCCGAGGTGCCGGGCGACGACCAGCCAGGCCACGCCGTCCGGGGCGAGGCGGGGCAGCCAGCGCAGCAGCAGGCCGTGCAGTTCCGGCTTGCCGATGTGGATCGGCGGGTTGGACCAGATCTGGCTGAAGGTGACGTCGTCCGGCAGGTCGTCGGGCGCGACGGCGCGTACCCGGTCGGCGGCACCGACCCTTGCCGCGTTGGCGGTGGTGAGGGCGCGGGCGCGCTCGTTGACGTCCACGGCCCAGACGGTGGCCTTCGGCGCGACAGTGGCCAGGACGCAGGTGATCGGGCCGAAGCCGCAGCCGATGTCGAGCAGCGCATCGCTGACGTCGGCGGCCGGCAGGTCGGCCTTGCGCAGCAGCACGGCGGTGCCCGGGTCGAGCCGGTCGGCGGAGAAGACGCCGCCGGCCGAGGCGAGCGTGTAGTCGCGCCCGGCGACTGTGAACTCGACCTCGCGGGGGCGGGCCGGGGTCGAGGGCTCAGCTGTGAAGTAGTGGTCGCCGGTCACGCCCGCATTCTCGCACCGGGCCGCAGGGGTTCCGGCGACGGTGTCACGGGCGGGGTCGCACGCCACTCCGCCAGAATTTCCCGATATTACCCCTGAAAGGGACAATCAGTCCTACTCTATGCCACATGGTGTACCGGTACGAGTCCGATGAGGACGCCTTCCTGGAGTACCCGAAGCCCGGGTCGGCCCCGAACGGGCCCGCAGCCACGCCCCCGCCCGCGGGTCCGTCACGCTCCCGCTTCCCCACGCCGTCGCTGCCCCCGCCGCCACGCCCGCAAGCGGCGCTGCCGCCGACCGGCGCGGCCGAGCAGGCCGACCCCGGCGGGCAGGCGGTGGCGGACGACGCCCGCGCACCCGTTCCCGCGCCACCGGCCCCGGCGCCGACACCGGGACGGCCCGCTCCACCACGGGAGCCCTCCCCGGTGCCGCAGCCCGCGCCGCCCATGCCGGCACCCGTACCGGCGGCGGCGAACCGGCCGACGGTGCCGATCCCGGCCAGCCCCACCGCCCGCGCCGCCGACGTCTCCGAACTGCCCCGGACCCGGCGCGCCGAACGCCGCGGCGGCGGCCGGTTCTGGCAGACGCTCGTCGGCGGCGCCGCCGTACTGCTCCTGCTCTCGCTCACCGGGCTCGCCGTCGCGGCCCTGCTCGACGAACGCACCACCACGCCGCCGGCGGGCCAGCCGACCCCGCAGCCGACCGAGTCGAGCACACCGTCCGGCGGCACCGACCTGGACTCCCGGGACACCGACCAGGCGTCGCTCACCGCCAAGGAGGTCTTCCCGACCAAGGACCTGGTGGTCACCGACGGGAAACCGGCCTACCGGGTGCTGAAGACCCAGGCCAGCACAAAGTGCCAGGTCGCGGCCACCGGCGAGATCGCCGACCTGCTGGTCCGGCTCGGCTGCAACCAGGTGGTGCGGGGCACGCTCCGCTCCCCCGACGGCGACCACCTGATCACCGCCGGTCTGTTCAACCTCACCGACGTGGCCACCGCCCAGCGGGTACGCGACCGCATCCGGCCGCTGCTCGACGCGCGCCAGGGACGGTTCCGTGGCATGGCGGCGGGCGACGACACCGACGCGGTGGAGAAGGCCGCGGCCCGGGTCGCCTGGCAGGTACGCGGACACTACGTCGCCTTCTGCCTGGTCACCCGCGCCGACGGGGAACGCATCCCGAGCGACGACGCGACCGCCCGCGAGATCATGTACGACCTGGTCGAACTGCACCTCAACCGGGGTGTGCTGGACCGTCGCGCGGCGGCCGGCACGGCCGGGCAGCCCGACGCCGACTCGGCCGAGGACAGCGCCGGTCAGCGGGGCACGGACTGAGCCTGGCTCAGCCCTCGGCCACCGGCACCCGCAACCGGCGGGTCTCCTCGGCGCGGCGGGCGTACTCGGCCGGGTCGCCCGGGTAGCCCACAGCGACCAGGGCGAGGCCGTGCGCGGGCGCCACAGTCACCTCGCTGGAGCGCTCGCGGCGGGTCAGCAGGCCGGCTGGCCACTGGACCGGCCGCCGCCCGTCGCCCGCCACCAGCATCGCCCCGACCAGGCTGCGCACCATGTTCTGGCAGAACGCGTCGGCCTGCACGGTGGCGACCAGGATCCCGTCCGGGTCGCGCCGCCAGTCCAGCCGGGTCACCTCGCGCAGCGTGGTGGCGTTCTCCTTGCGCCGGCAGTACGCGGCGAAGTCGTGCTCGCCCACCAGCCCGGCAGCGGCGGCGTTCAGGGCCGCCAGGTCCAGCGGCTTCGGCCAGGCCAGGGTGTCCCCGCGGCGCAGCGGCTCGGCGCCCCACGGGGCATCGGTGACCCGGTACTCGTAGCGCCGGAACGTGGCCGAGAACCGGGCGTCGAAGTCGGCGGGCACCTCGGTCATCGCGCGTACCCGGACGTCCGGGGGCAGGAGCCGGGCCAGCCGGCGCAGCAACCGGCCCTCGTGCTCCCGCCACACGGGAGTCGGCAGGTCGAGGTGGCAGACCTGCCCGGTGGCGTGCACACCGGCGTCGGTACGCCCGGCCACTGTCAGGCCGGTCGCCGTGCCCGCGCCGAGCACCAGGTCCAGCGTCTGCATGAGCACGCCGGCCACTGTGCGCCGGGCCGGCTGGGGCGCCCAGCCGGAGAAGTCGGTGCCGTCGTACGAGACGTCCAGCCGCAGCCGGGTCCGCTCGTCCACCTCGTACCTCCTGTCGACGGCGACGGGCCCGGCACCCCCGAGGGGATGCCGGGCCCGGTCGAGCCTGATGTCAGGCCTTGTCGTTCTCGGTGGCCTCGTCGCTGTCCTCACGGGCGGCGGCGGTGTCACCCGACGCGGAGACCGGCGCCTCGGCGTCCTGGTCACCGGCGCTGGAGCGCGGGGTCTCCTCGGCCGGGGCCAGGGCCTCGACCTTGTCCTGCTGGGCGGCCTTGCGGGCGGCGGTCTTCTTGTTCGCCTTCGGCTCGGCGACCTGAAGCTCCTCCACCAGCTCGATGATCGCCATCGGAGCGGCGTCACCCTTGCGCGGACCGGTCTTCACGATCCGGGTGTAGCCACCGTTGCGGTTGGCGTACCGGGGCGCGATCTGGTCGAACAGGGCGTAGACCACGTCCTTGTCCTTGACGACGCCCAGCACGCGGCGGCGCGAGGCGAGGTCGCCACGCTTGGCCTTGGTGATGAGCTGCTCGGCCAGCGGACGCAGCCGCCGGGCCTTCGTCTCGGTGGTCTGGATCTTGCCGTGCTGGAACAGCGCGGTGGCCAGGTTGGCCAGCATCAGCCGCTCGTGCGCGGGGCTGCCGCCGAGGCGGGGGCCCTTGGTGGGCGTGGGCATGCTTGGTGCTCCTCAGGTGTGGCGGCAGCGCGGACTAGAGCTGCTCGGTCTCGCGGTAGTCGTCGGTGTCGTAGTCCGCCTCGCCGAAGGCGTCCACGACGTGCGCCGGGTCGAAGTTCGGAGCCGAGTCCTTCAGCCCCAGGCCCATCCCGGCGAGCTTCATCTTGACCTCGTCGATCGACTTCTGACCGAAGTTGCGGATGTCGAGGAGGTCGGCCTCGGTACGCCCGATGAGCTCACCAACGGAGTTGATGCCCTCGCGCTTGAGGCAGTTGTAGGAGCGGACGGTGAGGTCCAGCTCCTCGATCGGCAGGGCCAGGTCCGCCGCCAGCTGGGCGTCCTGCGGGGACGGCCCGATGTCGATGCCCTCGGCGGTCTCGTCCAGCTCCCGGGCCAGCCCGAACAGCTCCACCAGCGTCGAACCGGCCGAGGCCAGCGCGGTACGCGGGCCCATCGACGGCTTGGTCTCGACGTCGATGATGAGCCGGTCGAAGTCGGTCCGCTGCTCGACACGGGTCGCCTCGACCCGGTACGTCACCTTGAGCACCGGCGAGTAGATCGAGTCGACCGGGATCCGGCCGATCTCGGCGCCCGCCTGCTTGTTCTGCGCCGCGGTGACGTAGCCGCGACCCCGCTCGACGGTCAGCTCCATGTCGAGCCGGCCCTTGCCGTTGAGGGTGGCGAGCTTCAGGTCCGGGTTGTGCACCGAGACACCGGCCGGGGGCTGGATGTCACCGGCGGTCACGTCGCCCGGGCCCTGCTTGCGCAGGTACATGCTGACCGGCTCGTCGTGCTCGGAGCTGACGCACAGCTCCTTGATGTTCATGACGAGCTCGACCACGTCCTCCTTGACGCCGGGGATCGTGGTGAACTCGTGCAGCACACCGTCGATCTTGATCGAGGTGACCGCCGCACCCGGGATCGAGGACAGCAGCGTACGCCGCAGCGAGTTGCCCAGCGTGTAGCCGAAGCCGGGCTCCAGCGGCTCGATGGTGAACCGGGAGCGGGTCTCGTTGATCGACTCTTCGGAGAGAGACGGTCGCTGGCTGATGAGCATCTTTTCTCTTCTCTTCCGGGGCGCCCGCTATTTGACGCCCACGACACAACTGTTCCGGTGGCCCGCCCCGGAGGACGGGCCACCGCAACGAGCCCTTACTTGGAGTAGAGCTCGACGATCAGCTGCTCCTGGACCTGGGTGTCGATCACCTGGCGGGCCGGGAGCGAGTGCACGAGGATCTTCATCTGGCTCGGGATCGCCTCCAGCCACGCCGGAACGGTCCGCGAGCCGGCCTCACCCTGCGCCACGAGGAACGGGGTGAGCTCCTTGCTCTTGGCACGCACCTCGATGATGTCGTGCTCCTTGACGCGGTACGACGGGATGTCGACCTTCTTGCCGTTCACCGTGAAGTGGCCGTGCTTGACCAGCTGACGGGCCATGTCCCGGGACTTGGCGTAGCCGGCCCGGTAGACCACGTTGTCCAGCCGCGACTCGAGGATCTGCAGCAGGACCTCGCCGGTCTTGGCCTCCTTGCTCACGGCCTCTTCGTAGTAGCCGCGGAACTGCTTCTCCAGCACGCCGTAGACACGACGGGCCTTCTGCTTCTCACGGAGCTGGAGCAGGTACTCCGTCTCCTTCGTGCGGCCGCGGCCGTGCTGCCCGGGCGGGAACGGCCGGGACTCGAACGGGCACTTCGGACCATCGCACTTGCTGCCCTTGAGGAACAGCTTCATCTTCTCCCGCCGGCAACGGCGGCAGTCAGCACCGGTGTAACGAGCCATCTCTCTCTAACCTCTCAGACCCGGCGACGCTTCGGCGGACGGCACCCGTTGTGCGGCTGCGGCGTGACGTCGGAGATCTGCCCGACCTCGAGGCCGACTGCCTGCAGCGAACGGATGGCGGTCTCCCGGCCGGAGCCGGGGCCCTTGACGAACACGTCGACCTTGCGCATGCCGTGCTCCATCGCGCGGCGCGCGGCGGCCTCGGCGGCGAGCTGCGCGGCGAACGGAGTCGACTTGCGGGAGCCCTTGAAGCCCACCTGGCCGGAGGAGGCCCAGGAGATGACCGCACCGGTCGGGTCCGTGATGGACACGATGGTGTTGTTGAAGGTGCTCTTGATGTGCGCCTGCCCGTGGGCGACGTTCTTGCGTTCCTTGCGCCGGACCTTCTTGACGGCGGCTCCGGCACGAGCCTTCGGTGGCATAAGTCTGTGCGCTCCTAGTTACTTCTTGCCGGGCTTCTTCTTGCCGGCCACGGTCCGCTTCGGGCCCTTCCGGGTCCGCGCGTTGGTCTTGGTGCGCTGGCCACGCACGGGCAGACCGCGGCGGTGCCGGATACCGGCGTAGCAGCCGATCTCGACCTTGCGGCGGATGTCAGCGGCGACCTCGCGGCGCAGGTCGCCTTCAACCTTGTAGTTGCCCTCAATGTGGTTCCGGAGCTCGACGAGCTCCTCGTCCGTGAGGTCCCGAACGCGCTTGTCCGGCGAGATGCCGGTCGCGGCGAGCGTCTCCAGGGCGCGGGTGCGACCGACCCCGAAGATGTAGGTGAGCGCGATCTCCATCCGCTTCTCGCGGGGGAGATCCACGCCGACTAGACGTGCCATGTGCGGGCGTACTCCTCGTGATGTTGTGGCGGAGGTGTGGACCCGTCCCACCCCGCTACCGGCCGTCCCTGTCCTTCCGGCGTCAAGAACGCCGGCGACCGGGATCGGTCGCTGCCCGAGCGGGCCCCGGCCTCCGACCGGGGGTCAACCACGAGGGGGTACGCGCTGCGCACCCGACCGCGGCTGAGACGAGCTGGTGATGTGTGGGGCGTCAGCCCTGGCGCTGCTTGTGGCGCGGGTCGGTGCAGATGACCATGACCCGGCCGTGCCGGCGGATCACCCGGCACTTGTTGCAGATCCTCTTGACGCTCGGCTTGACCTTCACGGTTGCCTTACTTCCCATCTGGCCCGGACCCGCGACACAGCGCGACCCGGACGTCGAAGACGGACACGGAAACGTCCCGGCCGCCGTCAGGCTTACTTGTAGCGGTAGACGATGCGCCCGCGGGTCAGGTCGTACGGCGAGAGTTCGACGACGACCCGGTCCTCCGGCAGGATGCGGATGTAGTGCTGCCGCATCTTGCCGCTGATGTGAGCCAGCACCTTGTGACCGTTCGCGAGCTCCACCCGGAACATGGCGTTCGGCAGGGGCTCGATGACCCGACCCTCGATCTCGATGGCTCCGTCTTTTTTCGGCATGTCCTCCGCTGTCCTGACGTCGGTTACTCCGGACGGCCCACAACGTCTTACACGGGTGAACTGACTAAGATCAGGAAACCCGCGCCAGCCGCGGCTCCGACTCCCACCGAAGCGCAGGGTGGGCATGGCGGAGTGGACGCTGTGCGCCGATCAGAAAGTGTACGCCGACCCGTACGTGCTCGCCAAACCGACCGGCGCGACAGTCACCCGGACGGCTCAGATATGACGCAGGTCACGTCTCCGGAAGCTCGCGCTTCGCCCGCCGGCGGGCTTCCCGCTCGACCTGCTTGCGCCGCCGGCGTTCGGCGTCCTTCTCCGGCGCTCCGGTGGCCAGCCCCTGCGCGGTCTGGTAGAGCAACACGGCGCCCCACGGGCCGAGCACCCAGAGCGGCCAGTAGTCGTCGAACTCGAACTCGCCCTCAGCCAGCTGGGAGACGAACCAGATCGCGGTGAGGATCAGGGCCACCTTGAGCCACGGCCCCCAGACCCCCAGCAGCCAGGCGCTGCGCGCCCCGCTCACGGCCTCCGTGCCCGGGACCGCGACCCCGCCCTCCCCGGCCGCACGAGGCGCCGGCAGGGGGCGCCCGGCCGGGCCGGCGCCGGGCAGGTCGGTCAGCAGCTCGTCCAGCTCGCCGTAGGTCTTCGACCCGTACGCCCGGCGCAGCCGGTCGTCGTACTCGTGCAGGTCGAGCCGGCCCTCGTTCAACGCCGCCCGGAGTCGCTCCGCGGTGGCCTCACGGTCCGCGTCGGCCGCCCGCATGCGGTTGCGCTCCTCCATGGGAGCAAGCATGTCACCCGATCGCCAGCCCGGCACGACGTGGCCGGTCATCCGGGGCGGCCGGGGCCCCGATCAGGCCGGGGAGTCCACCGATGTCTGCCGCTTGGTCACCAGGTCACCCAGGCGGGCCCGTCCGCCGTCCTCGGCGGTCAGCACCCACACGCCGTCGTCCAGCAGCGCCATCGAGTGCTCGACGTGCACCGCCATCGACCCGTCCCGGGTCACCACGGTCCAGCCGTCGGACAGCTCGACGGTACGCGGCGAGCCCATCGTGATCATCGGCTCGATTGCGAGCGCCAGGCCCGGCACCAGGCGCGGCCCCTTACCGGGACGCCCGTGGTTGAGCACGTGCGGGTCCTGGTGCATCTCGGTGCCGATGCCGTGGCCGCCGTAGCCGTCGACGATGCCGTACCGGCCGCCCTTGCGGACCGCCGTCTCGACCGCGTGGGAGATGTCGGTGAGCCGGCCCTTGCCGGAGGCCGCACCGCGCGCCGCGGCGGCGATCCCGGCCCACATGGCGTCCTCGGCCACCGCCGTCATCCGCAGCAGCGCCGGGTCGACCTCGCCGACCGGCACCGTGACCGCCGCGTCGCCGTGCCAGCCGTCCAGCACCGCGCCGCAGTCGATCGAGATCAGGTCGCCCTCGCGCAGCACCTGCTCGGCCGACGGGATGGCGTGCACCACCTGCCGGTTGACCGAGGAGCAGATCGACGCCGGGAAGCCGTGGTAGCCCTTGAACGACGGCACGGCGCCCGCCTCGCGGATGGTCGACTCGGCGATCGCGTCCAGGTCGGCCGTCGACACGCCCGGCGCCACCGCCTCCCGCATCCGGCGCAGGGCACGGGCGACGACCAGACCGGCGGCCCGCATCAGCTCGATCTGCTCGGGGGTCTTCAGCTGGATGTCCAGCTGGGGACGGCGCATGGTGGTGGTTACCTTTCGTCACGCGTACGCGGAGCAGCGGGGCACGTCGCACGTACCCCGCTGTTCGCACTCTATCCGCCGGGTGGCGGGTGGGACCTCAGCCGCCGTACGAGCGCAGCGCGTCGATGGCGCGGACGGTGACGTCCTCCACCGGGCCGGTCGCGTCGATGCCGACCAGCTTGCCCTGGGCGCCGTAGTAGTCCACGAGCGGCGCGGTCTTCTCGGCGTACTCCCGCAGCCGGGCGGCGATGGTCTCCGGCTTGTCGTCGTCGCGCTGGAACAGCTCGGCGCCGCAGCGGTCGCAGACGCCCTCCCGGCTCGGCGAGTCGAACTCGACGTGCCAGATCTTGCCGCAGCCGCGGCAGGTGCGCCGGCCGGACAGCCGCCGGATCACCTCGTCGTCGTCGACGACCAGCTCCAGCACCAGGTCCAGCGCGGTGCCGAGGTCGGCGAGGAGCTTGTCCAGCGCGGCGGCCTGCGGCGTGGTCCGCGGGAAGCCGTCGAGCAGGAAGCCCTCGCTCGCGTCCGGCTCGGCGAGCCGGTCCCGCACCATGTTGATGGTGACCTCGTCCGGAACCAGCTTGCCGGCGTCCATGTACCGCTTGGCCTCGACGCCCAGCGGCGTGCCCTGGGAGACGTTCGCCCGGAAGATGTCACCGGTCGAGATCTTCGGCACCGAGAGGTGCGCGGCGACGAACTCCGCCTGTGTGCCCTTGCCCGCGCCCGGCGGGCCAACCAGAACGAGTCTCATCTACCGCAGGAACCCTTCGTAGTTCCGCTGCATGAGTTGGCTCTCGATCTGCTTCACGGTCTCCAGACCGACGCCGACCATGATGAGCACAGCGGTGCCGCCGAACGGGAAGTTCTGGAACTGCTGGTTGTCGAGCCAGATGAAGAAGAAGTTCGGCAGGATCGCGACGATGCCCAGGTAGAGCGCGCCCGGCAGGGTGATCCGGCTGAGGATGAAGTCGAGGTACTCGGCGGTCGGCTTGCCGGGGCGGATGCCCGGCACGAAGCCGCCGTACTTCTTCATGTTGTCCGCGACCTCGGTCGGGTTGAACGTGATCGACACGTAGAAGTACGTGAAGAAGATGATCAGCAGGAAGTAGATCGCGATGTGCTCCGGCGCGCTCGCCTTCACGATGTGGTTCTGGATCCACGCCTGGACCTTGCCCGGGTCGTTCTGATCGAAGAACTGGAGCGCGAGCTGCGGCAGGTAGAGCAGCGACGAGGCGAAGATGACCGGGATGACGCCCGCCTGGTTCACCTTCAGCGGGATGTAGGTCGACGTGCCGCCGTACATCCGCCGGCCGATCATGCGCTTGGCGTACTGCACCGGGATGCGGCGCTGCGCCTGCTCGATGAACGTGACAGCGGTGATGACCACCAGCACCAGGGCGATGACGAGGAGGAACATCCCCCAGCCCTTGGTGGTCTTGATCTTCCAGCCCTCGCTGGGGAGGCGGGCCGCGATCGAGGTGAAGATCAGCACGGACATGCCGTTGCCGACGCCCCGGTCGGTGATCAGCTCACCGAGCCACATCACCACGCCGGTGCCGGCGGTCATGGTCATGACCAGGATGCTCAGGGTCAGCCAGTTCGGGATGCCGGTGCCCTCGGGCACGATCGGGAACTGGTCGCACTGGTTGTTGAACAGCTGCCCGGAGCGGGCCAGCGCCACGAACGCCGAGGCCTGGAGGACACCCAGGCCCAGCGTCAGGTAGCGGGTGTACTGCGTGATCTTGGCCTGCCCGGCCTGGCCCTCCTTGCGGAGCTGCTCCAGACGCGGGATCACCACCGTCAGCAGCTGAAGGATGATCGACGCGGTGATGTAGGGCATGATGCCCAGCGCGAAGACCGAGAGCTGGAGCAGCGCACCACCGGAGAAGAGATCCAGCAGGTTCAGCACACCCGTGCTGCCACCCTGGATCGTGTCGAGGCACTTCTGCACGTTGCCGTACGAGACGCCCGGGCTGGGCAGCGTGGCGCCCAGCCGGTAGACCGCGATGATGCCTACTGTGAACAGCAGCTTCTTGCGCAGGTCAGGCGTACGGAACGCACTGAGAAAGGCGGACAGCAACTTCTTCCTCCTGCGCGACGCGGGCCGCCGGTGACGAGTCCCTGGCGGGGCGGGGTGTGGTGCCGGACGGAGTGTCCGGAATCCATGGCTGGGAACGGACTCTAACAGCCCGGTCCCGGTCCGGGCAGATGCGCCCGGCTACATAAACCGAATCCGATGTTACCCGGCGCACACGTGGCCGGTAGACCATGGCGCCCGCCCAGTCGCGAACAACTGAGCGGGCGCCATGAACATCGTCTTACAGCTCGGTGACCGAGCCACCGGCGGCGGTGATCTTCTCCTTGGCCGACGCACTGAACGCGTGCGCCGACACCTGGAGGGACACGCCGCCGAGGTCGCCGGTGCCGAGCACCTTGACCGGGTGACCCTTGCGGACCGCGCCGGCCTCGACCAGCTCGACCGGGCCGACCTGGCCGCCGTTCGGGAACAGCTCGGCCAGCCGGTCCAGGTTGACCACCTGGAACACGACCTTGAACTTGTTCTTGAAGCCCTTCATCTTCGGCAGGCGCATGTGGATGGGCATCTGCCCACCCTCGAACGCCGCCGAGATGTTCTTGCGGGCCTTGGAACCCTTGGTACCGCGACCGGCCGTCTTGCCCTTCGAGCCCTCACCGCGACCCACACGGGTCTTGTCGGTCTTGGCGCCGGGAGCCGGACGCAGGTGGTGCACCTTGATCGTCATTACTCGACCTCCTCGACCTTCACGAGGTGGTTGACCGTGAAGATCATGCCGCGGATCTCCGGCCGGTCCTCCTTGACCACCACGTCGTTGATCCGCTTGAGACCGAGGGAACGCAGCGAGTCACGCTGGTTCTTCTTGGTCCCGATCTCGGACCGGACCTGGGTGACCTTCAGGCGTGCCATCAGGACGCCACCCCCGCCCGCGACGCCAGCATGGCGGCCGGCGCGACGTCCTCGACCGGCAGACCACGACGGGCCGCGACCTGCTCCGGGGACTCGAGCCCCTTCAGGGCCGCCACCGTGGCGTGCACGATGTTGATCGGGTTGGACGAGCCGAGGCTCTTGGAGAGCACGTCGTGGATGCCCGCGCACTCCAGCACGGCACGCACCGGGCCACCGGCGATGACGCCCGTACCGGCGGAGGCCGGCTTGAGCAGCACCACACCGGCGGCGTCCTCGCCCGTGACCGGGTGCGGGATCGACTGACCGATCCGCGGCACCTTGAAGAAGTGCTTCTTGGCCTCCTCGACACCCTTGGCGATCGCCGCGGGCACCTCCTTGGCCTTTCCGTAGCCCACACCGACGGTGCCGTCGCCGTCGCCCACGATCACCAGGGCGGTGAAGCTGAAGCGACGACCACCCTTCACGACCTTGGCGACGCGGTTGATCGCGACGACCCGCTCGAGGTGCGGGGTCTTCTCGACGGGCGCGTTTCCGCGGCCGCCCTCACGGCGGTTGTCGCGGCGACCACCCTCGTTGCCACCGGACCCGCCGCCACGGCGCTGTTGACCTGGCATCAGCAGCCTTCCTTCTCTCTCGTGACGGGGTTTCTAGAACTCGAGCCCGGCTTCGCGGGCGGCGTCGGCAAGCGCGGCGACACGCCCCGCGTACCGGTTGCCACCGCGGTCGAAGACGACCTTCGAGACGCCGGCGGCCTTGGCGCGCTCGGCGAGCAGGGCGCCGACCTTGCCGGCCAGGGCGCTCTTGTCGCCCTCGGCGCCGCGCAGCGAGGCGTCCATGGTCGAGGCCGACGCCAGGGTGTGACCCTTGGTGTCGTCCACGACCTGGGCCACCACGTGGCGCAGGGAGCGGGTGACGACCAGGCGGGGACGCTCGGCGGTGCCGCTGACGTTCTTGCGGACCCGGAAGTGCCGACGCGCACGCCCGACGGCACGCTTGGCGGCGACGCCGCGGCGGCGCTTGAGCAGCGTGGCGCTCACTTCTTACCTGCCTTTCCAGCCTTGCGGCGGATGACCTCGCCCTGGTACTTCACGCCCTTGCCCTTGTAGGGCTCCGGCGGACGGATCTTCCGGATGTTGGCGGCGACCTCGCCGACCTGCTGCTTGTCGATGCCGGCCACGTGGAACAGCGTCGGCTTCTCGACCGTGAAGGTGATGCCCTCCGGCGCCGGAACCAGGACCGGGTGCGAGAACCCGAGCGCGAACTCCAGGTCCTTGCCCTTGGCGGTCACGCGGTAACCGGTACCGGCGATCTCCAGGCTCTTGCGGTAGCCCTCGGTGACACCGACGATCATGTTGGCCACCAGCGTACGGCTCAGGCCGTGCAGCTCCTTGGCCTTGCGCTCGTCGTTGGGCCGGTTGACGTGCAGCTCGCCGTCCTCGCCCCGCTCCGCCGTGATCGGCTCGGCCAGCACGTGGCTCAGCTCGCCCTTGGGGCCCTTGACCTTGACGGTCCGGCCGTCGATCGTGATGTCGACGCCGGCAGGCACCGGGATCGACTTACGTCCAATACGCGACATTTCTACCTGTCTCCCGTTACCAGACGAAGGCGAGGACTTCCCCGCCAACGCTCCGCTTGCGGGCCTGCCGGTCGGTGAGCAGCCCCTGGGACGTCGAAATGATCGCCACGCCCAGCCCGCCGAGCACCCGCGGGAGCCCGTCCGACTTGGCGTACACCCGGAGACCGGGCTTGGACACGCGCTTGATGCCGGCCAGGCTCCGCTCGCGGTTCTGGCCGTACTTCAGCTCGACGACCAGTCGCTTGCCGACGGCGCCCTCCTCGGGCTCCTCGACCGACCAGGTGGCGATGTAACCCTCGGCCTTGAGGACCTCGGCGATGTTCGCCTTGATCTTCGAGTAGGGCATCGTCACCCGGTCGTGGTACGCCTGGTTGGCGTTACGCAGACGCGTGAGCATGTCTGCGATCGGGTCGGTCATCGTCATGAAAACTCGTCAACCTTTCTCGCCGGGGTTCCCCGGGCCAGGCCCGGGGCCTACGGCGAAGAGACAGTTCAGCTGACGCGCCGGAGCGCGCCGGGCTATTACCAGGAAGCCTTGGACACGCCGGGCAGCTCACCGCGGTGGGCCATCTCCCGGATGCACACCCGGCAGAGACCGAACTTGCGGTAGACCGCCTTCGGACGCCCGCACCGCTGGCAGCGGGTGTACGCGCGAACCGAGAACTTCGGCTTCGCGGCCGCCTTGAGGATCAGCGCCTTCTTGGCCATCTCAGTTCTCCTTGAACGGGAAGCCCAGGAGCTTGAGCAGCGCCCGGCCCTCGTCGTCGGTCGTGGCGGTCGTGACCACCGTGATGTCCATGCCCCGCTGGCGATCGATCTTGTCCTGGTCGATCTCGTGGAACACCGACTGCTCGGTCAGGCCGAACGTGTAGTTGCCGTGCCCGTCGAGCTTGCGCCCGTCCAGGCCGCGGAAGTCACGGATACGCGGCAGCGCGATGGAGAGCAGCCGGTCCAGGAACTCCCACATCCGGTCGCCGCGCAGGGTGACCTTCGCGCCGATCGGCATGCCCTCGCGGAGCTTGAACTGCGCGATGGACTTGGTGGCCCGCCGGACCTGCGGCTTCTGGCCGGTGATGGTGGCCAGGTCGCGGACGGCCCCGTCGATCAGCTTGGCGTCGCGAGCGGCCTCGCCGACACCCATGTTGACGACGATCTTGACCAGCCGCGGAACCTGCATCGGGTTGGCGAACTCGAACTGCTTCTGCAGCTCGCCCACGATCTCGTTGCGGTACCGCTCCTTGAGGCGCGGCAGGGTCTTGGTTTCGGTAGCCGTGGTCATCAGAGGTCCTTACCGGTGCTACGCGCGATGCGGACCTTCTGGCCGTTGTCGTCGATCCGGTAGCCGACGCGGGTCGGCTTGCCGTCGGAGTCCAGGACCATCACGTTCGAGACGTGGATCGGGGCCTCCTGGGTGACGATGCCACCGGTCTTGGCGCCACGCTGGGTGGTGCTGATGCGGGTGTGCTTCTTGACCCGGTTCACGCCCTCGACCAGGACCTTGTCCTGCCGCGGGTAGGCCGCGATGACCTTGCCCTTGGCACCCTTGTCCTTGCCGGCGATGACGACGACCGTGTCGCCCTTCTTGACCTTCACGGTCACAACACCTCCGGCGCGAGAGAGATGATCTTCATGAACCGCTTGTCCCGCAGCTCCCGGCCCACCGGGCCGAAGATGCGGGTACCGCGCGGGTCCCCACCGTCCTTGATGATGACGGCGGCGTTCTCGTCGAAGCGGATGTACGACCCGTCCGGCCGCCGCTTCTCCTTGGCGGTCCGAACGACGACGGCCTTGACGACGTCGCCCTTCTTCACACCGGCACCGGGGATCGCGTCCTTGACGGTCGCCACGATGACGTCGCCGATGCTCGCGTAGCGCCGACCGGAGCCGCCGAGCACCCGGATGCACAGGATCTCCCGGGCACCCGTGTTGTCGGCGACGCGCAGTCGCGACTCCTGCTGAATCACGTCTATCTCCTATGTCTGCCGGTTCTCCGGCCGCTCGGGGCGGCCGGAGCCTGGCGGAACCTGCGCCCGACCGAGACCCGGCCGAGCTCGAGCCTTCGCTACTTGGCCTTCTCGAGGATCTCCACGAGCCGCCAGCGCTTGGTGGCGGACAGCGGCCGGGTCTCCATGATCAGGACCCGGTCGCCGATGCCGGCCGAGTTCTGCTCGTCGTGCACCTTCAGCTTGCTCGTACGGCGCATGATCTTGCCGTACAGCGCGTGCTTGACGCGGTCCTCGACCTCGACCACGACGGTCTTGTCCATCTTGTCGCTGACCACGAGGCCCTCGCGGACCTTGCGGCGGGACCGCGCGGGGGCGGTGGTGTTCTCACTCATGATGCAGTCACCTCAGTCGGCGCGGCCGAGAGACCCAGCTCACGCTCACGCATGATCGTGTAGATCCGGGCGATCTCCCGACGGATGACCTGCAGCCGCCGGTTGTTGTCCAGCTGCCCGGTTGCGGCCTGCACGCGGAGGTTGAACAGCTCCGCCTTCGCCTCGCGCAACTTCGTGACCAGCTCCTCCTCGGAGAGCTCACGCAGCTCGGAGGGCTTGACGCCCGCTGCCATCAGGATTCACCCACTTCGCGCGTAACAATGCGGCACTTCATCGGGAGCTTGTGGATCGCGCGACGCATCGCCTCTCGCGCGATCTGCTCGTTGGGGAAGGACATCTCGAAGAGAACCCGCCCCGGCTTCACGTTGGCGACCCACCACTCGGGCGAACCCTTACCGGAACCCATCCGGGTCTCGGCCGGCTTCTTGGTGAGGGCCTGGTCCGGGAAGATCGTGATCCAGACCTTGCCGCCACGCTTGATGTGGCGGGTCATCGCGATACGCGCCGACTCGATCTGGCGGTTGGTCACGTACGCCGGCTCGAGAGCCTGGATCCCGAACTCGCCGAACACCACCCGGTTACCACCCTTGGACGCGCCACTGCGGTCCGGGTGGTGCGGCTTGCGGAAGCCCTTCGGGGGCTTGCGCGGCATCAGCATCTGTCAGCCCTCCTGCTGCGTTTCTGCCGGCTGGTTACCGACCGGAGCCGAGGCGGCTGCGGCGACAGCGCTGCTGTCGACCGGCTCACCGGCCGGCGTCTCCGCCTGCTGCGCGATGGTGGTCGCGGCAGCCCGGCCGGCCTCGGTTCCACCGGCGGTCGTACCGGACGAGCCCGAGCGGCCACGGCGCGGCCGGTCCGGCCGGTCGCCACGGTCACGGCGCGGGCCGCGCGACGGGGCGGCCTCGGCCGGGGCCTCACGGCCCGGGACGGCGTCGCCCTTGTAGATCCAGACCTTCACGCCGATCCGGCCGAAGGTGGTACGGGCCTCGAAGAAGCCGTACTCGATGTTGGCCCGCAGCGTGTGCAGCGGAACCCGGCCCTCGCGGTAGAACTCGGTCCGGCTCATCTCGGCGCCGCCGAGACGGCCCGAGACCTGAACCCGGATGCCCTTGCAGGCGGGGTTCTTCATCGCGGACTGCATCGCCTTGCGCATGGCCCGACGGAAGCTGACCCGGCTGGAGAGCTGCTCGGCGACGCCCTGGGCGACCAGCTGCGCGTCCGACTCGGGGTTCTTGACCTCGATGATGTTCAGCTGGACCTGCTTGCCGGTGAGCTTCTCCAGCTCGCCGCGGATCCGGTCGGCCTCCGCACCCTTACGGCCGATGACGATGCCCGGCCGGGCGGTGTGGATGTCGACGCGGACCCGGTCACGGGTGCGCTCGATGTCGACCTTGGAGATGCCGGCGCGCTCGAGGCCCTTGGACATCATGCGGCGGATCTTGACGTCCTCGCCGATGTAGTCCTTGTAGAGCTTGTCCGCGAACCAGCGGGACTTCCAGTCGGTCGAGATGCCGAGCCGGAACCCGGTCGGGTGAACCTTCTGACCCATTACTCGGCACCCTCCGTCGTGCTCTGCTCCTCAGCGGCCGGCTTGGCCGGAGCGGCCTTCTTCGCCGACTTCTTCGGCGTGGCCGCCGCAACCGCCTCGACCGCCACGGTGATGTGGCAGGTGCGCTTGCGGATCCGGTACGCCCGGCCCTGCGCACGCGGCCGGAACCGCTTCATGGTCGGGCCCTCGTCGACGAACGCCTCGCTGACGAGCAGCGCGTCGGGGTCCAGCCGCTCGTTGTTCTCCGCGTTGGCGATCGCGCTCGCGAGCACCTTGTACACCTGCTCGCTCGCAGCCTGCGGCGCGAACTGCAGCACCGTGAGCGCCTCCTTCGCGGGCAGGCCGCGGACGAGGTTGACCACCCGGCGCGCCTTCATCGGCGAGATGCGCACGTGCCGCGCAACCGCCCGCGCGCCCGGAAGCACCGGAGCGTCGCCCTTTCCTGGCATCGCTGTAACCCCTTGTTCCTCTATCCGTATGCCCGCGGCGTCAGCGCCGGCGGCTCTTCCGGTCGTCCTTCTCGTGACCCTTGAACGTGCGGGTCAGCGCGAACTCGCCGAGCTTGTGCCCGACCATGGCCTCGGTCACGAAGACCGGGACGTGCTTGCGTCCGTCGTGCACGGCGATCGTGTGACCCAGCATCTCCGGGATGATCGTCGAGCGCCGCGACCAGGTCTTGATCACGTTCTTCGAGCCCTTGTCGTTCTGCGTCTCCACCTTCTTGAGCAGGTGGTCGTCGACGAACGGGCCCTTCTTCAGGCTGCGAGGCATGTCTTATCTCCCTCAGCCGCGCTTACGCGTGGCGTAGCGGCGGCGGACGATCAGCCGGTCGCTCGGCTGGCCCTTACGACGGGTGCGGCCCTCGGGCTTACCCTGCGGGTTGACCGGGTGGCGACCACCGGAGGTCTTACCCTCACCACCACCGTGCGGGTGGTCGACCGGGTTCATCGCGACACCACGGACGGTCGGGCGCTTGCCCTTCCACCGCATACGGCCGGCCTTACCCCAGTTGATGTTCGACTGGTCGGCGTTGCCGATCTCGCCGATGCTGGCGCGGCAGCGCACGTCCACGCGCCGGATCTCACCGGACGGCATACGCAGGGTCGCGTACGCGCCCTCACGGCCGAGCAGCTGGATGCCGACGCCGGCCGAGCGGGCCAGCTTGGCGCCGCCGCCCGGACGCAGCTCCACGTTGTGGATGGTGGTACCGACCGGGATGTTGCGCAGCGGCAGGTTGTTGCCCGGCTTGATGTCGGCGCCCGGACCGGACTCGACACGGTCGCCCTGCTTCAGGTCCTTCGGCGCGATGATGTAACGCTTCTCGCCGTCGGCGTAGTGCAGCAGCGCGATGCGCGCGGTGCGGTTCGGGTCGTACTCGATGTGGGCGACCTTCGCCGGCACGCCGTCCTTGTCGACCCGCTTGAAGTCGATCAGACGGTACTGGCGCTTGTGGCCGCCACCGTGGTGCCGCGTGGTGATCCGGCCGTGGGCGTTGCGTCCGCCCTTCTTCGGCAGCGGAGCCAGCAGCGACTTCTCGGGCGTCGACCGGGTGATCTCGGCGAAGTCGGCAACGCTCGAGCCACGCCGGCCCGGCGTCGTCGGCTTGTACTTACGGATAGCCATTGTCTACACCCCTCAGCTGACCGGGCCGCCGAAGGCCTCGATACGGTCACCGTCAGCCAGCTTCACCATCGCGCGCTTGGTGTCCTTGCGCTTGCCGAACCCGGTACGGGTCCGCTTGCGCTTGCCCTCGCGGTTGAGCGTGTTGACCGTCAGGACGCGGACGTTGAAGATCTGCTGGATAGCGATCTTGATCTCGGTCTTGTTGGCGTCCGGGTGCACCAGGAAGGTGTACCAGTTGCGGTTCAGCTCGCTGTAGCTCTTCTCCGAGACGACCGGCGCGACGATGACGTCACGCGGATCGGCGATCGTGCTCACTTGCCATCCTCCTCGGTGGTCTCGGCGGGAACGCCCAGGAACTCGTCCAGGGCCTCCTTGGTGAAGACCACGTCGTCGGCCACCAGCACGTCGTAGGTGTTGAGCTGGCCGGCCTCGATCAGGTGCACCCGGCTGTCCCGCGCGTTGCGCAGGTTCCGCAGCGACACCCAGTTCAGCTCGTCGGTGCTGCTCAGCACGACCAGGACCCGACGGGCCTGGGTCAGCTTGGTCAGCGTGGCCAGGGCCGCCTTGGTGGACGGCTTCTCGCCGGAGACGAACGCCTCGACGACGTGCACCTGGCCGGCGCGGGCCCGGTCGGAGAGGGCGCCACGCAGGGCGGCGGCCTTCATCTTCTTCGGGGTGCGCTGGCTGTAGTCGCGCGGCACCGGGCCGTGGACCACGCCACCGCCGGCGAACTGCGGCGCGCGGGTCGAGCCCTGGCGGGCACGACCGGTGCCCTTCTGCTTGTACGGCTTCTTGCCTCCACCGGAGACCTCGCCGCGGGTCTTCGTCTTGTGCGTACCCTGGCGGGCCGCCGCAAGCTGGGCCACCACGACCTGGTGCATCAGGGCGATGTTGGCCTGCGCGTCGAAGATGTCGGCCGGCAGCTCGACGGAGCCGCTCTTGGCGCCTTCGACGTTGATGACGTCAACGGTGGTCACTTGGCCGCACCGCCCTTCTTCACCTTCGCCTTGGCCGCGGTGCGGACCAGGACCAGCGCGCCCTTCGGGCCGGGGATGGCACCGCGGACGAGCAGGAGGTTGTTCTCGGTGTCGACCGCCTGGACGGTCAGGTTCTGGACGGTGTAGCGCACGCCACCCATCCGGCCCGCCATCCGGGTGCCCTTGAAGACGCGACCCGGGGTCGCGCAGGCGCCGATCGAGCCGGGCGAGCGGTGCTTGCGCTCGACACCGTGGCTGGCACGCAGACCGTGGAAGCCGTGCCGCTTCATCGGGCCGGCGTAGCCCTTGCCCTTGGTCTTGCCGGTCACGTCGATCACGACGCCGGCCGGGAACTCCTCGACCGTGACCTCCTGGCCCGGCGCGTAGTCCGCGGCGTCGGAGGTGCGCAGCTCGACGATGTGCCGGCGCGGCGCGACGTCCGCCTTGGCGTAGTGCCCGGCGATCGGCTTCTTGACCTTGCGCGGGTCGATGACCCCGTACGCCAGCTGGACCGCGGAGTAGCCGTCCTTGTCGGCGCTACGAACCTGGCTCACGACGCACGGGCCGGCCTGAACCACGGTCACGGGCACAACCTTGTTGTTGTCCCAGACCTGGGTCATGCCGAGCTTGGCGCCCAGGATCCCCTTGACTTGCCTGTCCATTTGTCCGGTCCCTACAGCTTGATCTCGATGTCGACGCCAGCCGGCAGGTCGAGGCGCATGAGCGAGTCGACCGTCTTCGGGGTCGGGTCGATGATGTCGATCAGACGCTTGTGCGTACGCATCTCGAAGTGCTCGCGCGAGTCCTTGTACTTGTGCGGCGAGCGGATGACGCAGAAACGGTTGATCTCCGTGGGCAGCGGCACCGGGCCAGCGACCTGCGCCCCGGTACGCGTCACCGTCTCGACGATCTTCCGAGCCGAGGAGTCGACGACCTCGTGGTCATAGGCCTTGAGCCGGATGCGGATCTTCTGTCCCGCCATGGTGGCTTCTGTTCCTTCTCTCGATGCCGCTGTGTTGCGGGCGCCTGTACCGGCTGGCACAGGCCCACTTCCGCCGACCCCCGCGGTCGGGCGTGTCGCGCCCGTGGGCCAGGCTCCGCCCCGGGACTCCGGAGCGATTCTCTGACCACGCGGTGGGTCATGGCGCCGATCGCGGTGACCGCGACCTGGACGCCGCGCGAGGGTGGTTGACCGCCGATGGCGGCCAACCACCCTACGCGAGACAGTCTGACTCCCGGAGGTCCAGCGTCAACCGGACGCAGGTGACCGACTGTCGTTACGCAACCTGACTAGTATGCCGCACGACCGGCGGCAACGCTAATCGGGGTTACCCAGCTCACTTGATGATCTTGGTGACGCGACCAGCGCCGACCGTACGACCACCCTCGCGGATCGCGAACTTCAGGTTCTCCTCCATGGCGATGGGCTGGATCAGCTTCACCGTCATCGAGGTGTTGTCGCCCGGCATGACCATCTCGGTGCCCTCGGGCAGCGTGACGACGCCGGTGACGTCCGTGGTCCGGAAGTAGAACTGCGGGCGGTAGTTCTGGAAGAACGGGGTGTGCCGGCCGCCCTCCTCCTTGGAGAGGATGTAGACCGTCGCCTCGAACTCCGTGTGCGGGGTCGTGGTGCCCGGCTTGATGACGACCATGCCGCGCTCGACGTCCTCGCGCTTGATGCCGCGCAGCAGCAGACCGACGTTCTCACCCGCGCGGGCCTCGTCGAGCAGCTTGCGGAACATCTCGATGCCGGTGCAGGTGGTCTTCATCGACTTCTCACGGATGCCGACGATCTCCACCTCCTCGTTCGGCTTGAGGATGCCGCGCTCGGCGCGACCGGTGACCACGGTGCCGCGACCGGTGATGGTGAAGACGTCCTCGATGGGCATGAGGAACGGCTTCTCGGTCTCGCGCTCCGGCTGCGGGATCGCGGTGTCCACGGCGTTCATCAGGTCCAGGAGCTTCCCGGTCCACTCCGGGTCACCCTCCAGGGCCTTCAGCGCCGAGACCCGGACGACCGGCAGGTCGTCACCCGGGTACTCCTGCGAGGAGAGCAGCTCACGGACCTCGAGCTCGACGAGCTCCAGGAGCTCCTCGTCGTCGACCATGTCGCTCTTGTTGAGCGCCACGACGATGTACGGCACACCGACCTGACGGGCCAGCAGCACGTGCTCGCGGGTCTGCGGCATCGGGCCGTCGGTCGCCGCCACCACCAGGATCGCGCCGTCCATCTGCGCGGCACCGGTGATCATGTTCTTGATGTAGTCGGCGTGACCGGGGCAGTCGACGTGCGCGTAGTGACGCGCCTCGGTCTGGTACTCGACGTGCGCGATGGAGATCGTGATGCCGCGGGCCTTCTCCTCCGGCGCCTTGTCGATCTCGTCGAACGGCGTGTACGGGTTCAGGTCCGGGTACTGGTCGTGCAGGACCTTGGTGATGGCCGCCGTCAGCGTCGTCTTACCGTGGTCGATGTGACCAATGGTGCCGATGTTGACGTGCGGCTTAGTCCGCTCGAACTTCGCCTTCGCCACTGGTGTCCTCCTGTGGACTTTCTTGGTTCGTTCGCCCCGGCGCGCCGTTCGGCGCTTAGGACTCTGTCGACAGCCTTTCCGGCCGGAAGGCCGGAGAGCTTTTGTGGGTTCTGCGGCGATGAAGCCTACAGGCCCGGTCTCACGCAATCCGATCGAGGTGGCCGCGGGCGGGAGAACCCTCCCGCGACCGCCCTCGTGTCATCGGGTCAGCCGAGGGTGAGCGTCACTCACCCGTCGCCTTGGCGATGATCTCCTTGGCCACCGAGTTCGGAACCTCGGCGTAGGAGTCGAACTGCATGCTGTAGCTAGCCCGGCCCTGGGTCTTCGACCGCAGGTCGCCGACGTAGCCGAACATCTCCGACAGCGGCACCAGAGCCCGGACGACGCGAGCGCCGCTGCGCTCCTCCATCGCCTGGATGATGCCACGCCGGGAGTTGAGGTCGCCGATGACGTCACCCATGTTCTCCTCAGGAGTGGTGACCTCAACGGCCATCATCGGCTCGAGGAGAGCGGGGTCGGCCTTGCGGGCCGCCTCCTTCATCGCCATCGAGCCGGCGATCTTGAACGCCATCTCCGACGAGTCGACCTCGTGGTACTGGCCGTCCACCAGGGTGAGCTTGACACCCACCAGGGGGAAGCCGGCGAGGATGCCGTACTGCATGGCGTCCTGCGCGCCCGCGTCCACCGAGGGGATGAACTCCCGGGGGATGCGGCCACCGGTCACCGCGTTGGCGAACTCGTACGTCGGGGCGTCGTTGCCCAGCGGCAGCGGCTCCACGCTGATGATCACGCGGGCGTACTGGCCGGAACCACCGGTCTGCTTCTTGTGGGTGTACTCGACCTTCTCCACCTTGCGGCGGATGGTCTCGCGGTACGCCACCTGCGGCTTACCGATGTTCGCCTCGACGTTGAACTCGCGGCGCATCCGGTCGACCAGGATGTCCAGGTGCAGCTCGCCCATGCCGGAGATGACCGTCTGACCGGTCTGGTCGTCCAGCTTGACGCGGAAGGTCGGGTCCTCCTCGGCCAGCCGCTGGATGGCGGTGCTGAGCTTCTCCTGGTCGGCCTTGGTCTTCGGCTCGATGGCCACCTCGATGACCGGCTCCGGGAAGGTCATCGACTCCAGGATGACCGGGTTCGCCGGGTCGCACAGGGTGTCACCGGTGGTGGTCTGCTTCAGACCCTGCACCGCGATGATGTCGCCGGCCTGGGCGGAGCTGCGCTCCTCCCGCTTGTTGGCGTGCATCTGGTAGATCTTGCCGATCCGCTCCTTGCGGTCCTTGGTGGAGTTGATCACCTGAGAACCGGACTCGAGCGTGCCGGAGTAGATCCGGACGTACGTCAGCTTGCCGAGGTGCTTGTCGGTCTGGATCTTGAAGGCCAGCCCGGAGAACGGCTCGGAGACCGAGGGCTTCCGCTGCAGCGGGGTCTCGCCGTCGGTGGCCGTACCCTCGATCGCCGGGATGTCCAGCGGCGAGGGCAGGTACGCGACGACCGCGTCCAGCATCGGCTGGATGCCCTTGTTCTTGAAGGCGGTACCGGTGAGGACCGGGTTGGCCTTGCCGGCGATGGTGGACCGGCGGATGGCGGCCTTGATCTCGTCGACCGAGATCTCCTCGCCCTCGAGGTACTTCTCCATCACCGAGTCGTCGACGTCGGCGAGGGTCTCCATCAGCTTCTCGCGCCACTCGGCAGCCGAGTCGGCGAGGTCGGCCGGGATCTCCTCGACCGCGTAGTCCTCACCCTTCTGGGTCTCGCCGCGCCAGGTCAGCGCACGCATCTCGACCAGGTCGACCACGCCGATGAAGTCGGACTCGGCGCCGATCGGGATCTGGAGGACCAGCGGGGTGGCGTTGAGCCGGTCGATCATCATCTGCACGCAGCGGAAGAAGTCGGCGCCGGTCCGGTCGAGCTTGTTGACGAAGCACATCCGGGGGACGTTGTACTTGTCCGCCTGCCGCCAGACGTTCTCCGTCTGGGGCTCCACGCCGGCCACGCCGTCGTAGACCGCGACCGCACCGTCCAGAACACGCAGCGACCGCTCGACCTCGACCGTGAAGTCGACGTGGCCGGGCGTGTCGATGATCTGGATCGTGTGGCCCTTCCACTCGCACTTGGTGGCGGCGGAAGTGATGGTGATACCGCGCTCCTGCTCCTGCTCCATCCAGTCCATGACGGCGGCGCCCTCGTGGACCTCACCGATCTTGTACGTGATGCCGGTGTAGAACAGGATTCGCTCGGTGGTAGTGGTCTTACCGGCATCGATGTGGGCCATGATGCCGATGTTGCGTACGTTGGCGAGCGCGTCTGCGGCGGCCACTTCAATCCCTACTTATCGTCGTCTCGACACAACTGGTGGCGGTTCCGGCGCCGGTGGGCGCCGGAACCTCAGGTGTTACCAGCGGTAGTGCGCGAAGGCCTTGTTCGACTCGGCCATCTTGTGCGTGTCCTCACGCCGCTTGACGGCGGCGCCGAGGCCGTTGCTCGCGTCCAGCAGCTCGTTCATCAGCCGCTCGACCATGGTCTTCTCGCGCCGCGCCCGGGAGTAGGTCACCAGCCAGCGCAGACCGAGCGTGGTCGCGCGGGACGGCCGGACCTCGACCGGAACCTGGTAGGTGGCGCCACCGACACGGCGGCTGCGCACCTCGAGGGTCGGCTTGACGTTGTCCATCGCGCGCTTGAGCGTGACGACGGGGTCGGTGCCGGACTTCTCGCGGCAGCCCTCCAGGGCGGCGTACACGATGCGCTCGGCGAGCTGACGCTTGCCGCGCAGCAGGATCTTGTTCACCAGCTGGGTGACCAGGGGCGAGTTGTACACCGGGTCAGCGACCAGCGGCTTCCGCGGAGCGGGTCCCTTACGCGGCATGTCAGCTCTTCTCCTTCTTCGCGCCGTAGCGGCTGCGAGCCTGCTTGCGGTTGCGGACACCCTGGGTGTCCAGCGAACCGCGCACGATCTTGTACCGCACGCCCGGGAGGTCCTTCACACGACCGCCGCGCACGAGCACGATCGAGTGCTCCTGGAGGTTGTGGCCGACGCCCGGGATGTAGGCGGTCACCTCGATCTGGCTGCTGAGCTTGACACGAGCGACCTTGCGCAGCGCCGAGTTCGGCTTCTTCGGGGTGGTGGTGTACACACGGGTGCACACGCCGCGCCGCTGGGGAGACCCCTTGAGCGCCGGGGTCTTGGTCTTGGTCGTCTTGGCCTGACGGCCCTTTCGGACCAACTGCTGAATGGTGGGCACCGGGTTTCTCCGCTCCCTTCGGCCGCTGCGAGGCGACCGCGCCGTCTGCTCCAGCCGTCCGGATGGGCGGCTCTCCTACATTTCAACCAGGGCCGCCTGACGGCTCCCCAGCACCCGCGGTCGGGCGTGTCGCCCGAGTCACGGTTCCGGTGCCGGCCGCTCACGCGTCGTACCGGATCTTCTGGTCTTGGTGGTGCGACCGCGCGATCACCGGCTGACCGGTTCCAGCGCACGCACGCATTGCCCGGGCGGGCCCGGGCACAAGGAGAAAGAGTACCTACCACAGCCGCGCCGGTCAAAACGGATGGGTCGGGAAGGACCGCTGTGCGGTCCGCCGCCCGGTCTCCGGGTCGCCGATGCGCCGGTGATGGGCACCTACAGTGACAAGTGTACCGGCTCGTCCGCCGCGCGACCCGGCGGCCCCGACACCGCCCGGCCTTCGGACACCCGGACATACCGCTCAACCCAGGTCACCGGCCGCAGGCGTCGCAGACGCGGCGTCACGTGATCTGCACCACCAGAGCCAGCGCGAGCCCGATCAGGCCGAACAGCACCCCCGCCGCCCCGCAGGAGATCCCCGCCACGGCCAGGCCGGCGCCGGTGAAGCGCACCGACGGCGGCGGCGCCGGCCGCCGGATCTGCCGCCGGGCGAGCAGCCCGGCCACCACCGCGCCGGCGCCGATCAGCCCGCCGAGCACTGTGAACGCGCCGGCCGCCCAGGCGCCGCCGACGTCGCGGCCGGCCAGACCGAAGCACAACACCAGCAGCGACACCCCGATCGCGGCGATGCCTGCGACGAGCGACCCGATCGCCAGGCCGGAGGTGACGGGCGGCACGTCGAGGTGGACCACGCCGAACGGCGTACCCGGCACCGCGTCGACCCGCTTCGGCGGCCGCGGCGTCTCGGCCGGCGGCGGCGGAAGCGCCGGCCCGCCGTGCGGACCCCAGCCGCCGTGGCCGGGCACGCTCGCCGGCGCCGGCCACCCGCCGCCGTGCGCCGGCGGACTCCCCGGGTACGCCCCGTACGGCCCCGGCTGGTGCGCCGGCGCGGACGCGGAACCCGGCGGGTACGGCCCGGGGCGCGGCTGGTCGCCTCCCGGCGGAGCCGGTTCCGTCACGGGGTCCTCCTGTCCACACGCGCCCGCCGCGCGGCGGACACCGGCCAGGCTACCGCCGCCGATCATTGCGGGGTGGGCGGGCGCGGGCCCGCTCCCCCACCGGGTCAGTCGAAGTTCGGCGCGAAGTCGTGGCCGAACGAGGCGTCCGCGGCCCGGACCACGCCGATCACCACCGCCGCGACCACCGCGGCGGCGGTCAGCACCAGACCGGTCCGCGCCATCTGCTCGCCGCGCCGCAGCCAGTCCGCGCCGGTGAGATAACCACCCGAGGCGTACGCCTCCCGGCGCGCCTGCCGAGCGAGCACGAGCGCGATCGTGGCCGGCACCGCGCCGCCGAGGAACAGACCGGTGAGCACGCCGATCAGCCCGAGCGCGAAGACGGCGCGGGCCTTGGTGGAGCGGACCGGCTCCGGGTCGTACGGATGGCGGTACGCCTGCGGCACGACGGGCGCCTGCCCGGGCACGGTCGTCATGCCTCCATCATGCCCCGACCCGGCCGTCCGTCCCGGCGGAAGGCAGCCGGTCCCGGCACTCCGGACGCGACGAGGCCCCCGGCATCCGCCGGGGGCCTCGTCGTTTCCTACTGCTTAGCGGTACGACCCGAAGTCGAAGTCGTCCAGCGGAACCGCCTGGCCGCTGGCCGGCCCGAAGCCGTAGTCGGTCTCCGGGTAGCCGGTCATCGAGTAGACCTTGGCCTTCGCCTCCTCGGTCGGCTCGACCCGGACGTTGCGGTACTTGCTGATGCCCGTACCGGCCGGGATGAGCTTACCGATGATCACGTTCTCCTTGAGGCCGATCAGCGAGTCGCTGCGGGCGTGGATCGCCGCGTCCGTCAGCACCCGGGTGGTCTCCTGGAAGGAGGCCGCCGACAGCCAGGAGTCAGTGGCCAGCGAGGCCTTGGTGATACCCATCAGCACCGGGCGACCGGCGGCGGGCTCGCCACCCTCGCCGACGAGCCGGCGGTTCTCCGACTCGAACAGCGCCCGGTCGACCAGCACGCCCGGCAGGAACTCGGTCGAGCCGGAGTCGATCACAGTCACCCGCTTGAGCATCTGGCGGATGATGATCTCGATGTGCTTGTCGTGGATGAGCACACCCTGCGAGCGGTAGACCTCCTGGACCTCCTGGGTCAGGTGGACCTGGACCGCGCGCGGGCCGAGGATGCGCAGCAGCTCGTGCGGGTCGATGGTGCCCTCGGTGAGCTTCTCGCCGACCTCGACGTGGTCGCCGTCGTGCGCCCGGAGCCGGACCCGCTTCGAGATCTTGTCGTACACGATCTCGTCGCTGCCGTCGTCCGGGATGACCACGATCTTGCGGGACCGCTCGCCGTCCTCGATCCGGATGCGACCCGGGGTGTCGGCGATGGGCGCCTTACCCTTCGGCACCCGGGCCTCGAAGATCTCCTGGACACGGGGCAGACCCTGGGTGATGTCCTCACCCGCGACACCACCGGTGTGGAAGGTACGCATCGTCAGCTGCGTACCCGGCTCACCGATCGACTGGGCGGCGATGATGCCGACCGCCTCGCCGACGTCCACGGTCTTGCCGGTCGGCAGCGAGCGGCCGTAGCACGCACCGCAGACGCCCAGCTTCGACTCGCAGGTGAGCACGCTGCGCACCCGCACCGTCTCGGTCCCGGCGGCGACGATCGCGTCCACCAGGATCGAGTTGATGTCCTGGCCGCGGTGGGCCACCACGGTGCCGTCCGGCCCCTTGATGTCGTCGGCGAGCGTCCGGGCGTGCACGCTGGTCTCGGCGTGCTCGTGCACGACCAGCTTGCCGTCGATGCGCTCACCGACCTGCATCGGGATGGCGCGGTCGGTGCCGCAGTCCTCCTCGCGGATGATGACGTCCTGCGAGACGTCCACCAGACGCCGGGTCAGGTAACCCGAGTCGGCGGTACGCAGGGCGGTGTCCGCGAGACCCTTGCGGGCACCGTGCGTGGAGATGAAGTACTCCAGCACGGACAGACCCTCCCGGTAGCTGGCCTTGATCGGCCGCGGGATGATCTCGCCCTTCGGGTTGGCCACCAGACCACGGATCGCCGCGATCTGCCGGAGCTGGAGCAGGTTACCGCGGGCACCCGAGTTGATCATCTTCCACAGCGGGTTCTCCTGCGGCAGCGCGGTGTCCATCTCCTTGGCTACCTCGTTGGTCGCCTTGGTCCAGATCTCGATGAGCTCGCCGCGGCGCTCCTCGGCGGTCATCAGACCACGCTGGTACTGCTTGTCGATCCGGTCGGCTTCCTTCTCGTACCGCTCCAGGATCTCCCGCTTGCGCGGCGGAGCGATGACGTCCTCCATGCCGATGGTGACGCCGGACCAGGTGGCCCAGTGGAAACCGGCCTCCTTGAGCCCGTCCAGGGTGGCCGCCAGGGCCACCTTCGGGAAGCGCTCGGCGAGGTCGTTGACGATCGCGGAGAGCTGGCCCTTGCGGATCTCGTAGTTCACGAAGCGGTAGCCCGGGGGCAGCGTCTCGTTGAACAGGACCCGGCCCAGCGTGGTCTCCACGGTCACCGGCTCGCCCTCGGTCCAGCCCTCGGGGGCGGTCCACGGCTCGGCGCCGGCGCCGTTGTCCACACCGACCACGTCGCGCAGCCGGATCCGGACCGGCGTCTGCAGGTGCAGCTCGCCGTTGTCGTACGCCATCCGCGCCTCGGCGTCCGAGCTGAACGCCCGGCCCTCGCCCTTGCCACCCGGGGTGAGGTGGGTGAGGTGGTACAGACCGATGACCATGTCCTGGGTCGGCATGGTGACCGGCTTGCCGTCGGCCGGCTTGAGGATGTTGTTCGACGACAGCATCAGGATCCGCGCCTCGGCCTGGGCCTCGGCGGACAGCGGCACGTGGACCGCCATCTGGTCACCGTCGAAGTCGGCGTTGAACGCGGTGCAGACCAGCGGGTGGATCTGGATGGCCTTGCCCTCGACCAGCTGCGGCTCGAAGGCCTGGATGCCCAGACGGTGCAGGGTCGGCGCGCGGTTCAGCAGAACCGGGTGCTCGCCGATGACCTCTTCCAGCACGTCCCACACGACCGGCCGCTGCCGCTCGACCATCCGCTTGGCGGACTTGATGTTCTGCGCGTGGTTGAGGTCGACCAGCCGCTTCATCACGAACGGCTTGAACAGCTCCAGCGCCATCTGCTTGGGCAGGCCGCACTGGTGCAGCTTGAGCTTCGGGCCGACCACGATGACCGAACGGCCGGAGTAGTCGACGCGCTTGCCCAGCAGGTTCTGGCGGAACCGGCCCTGCTTGCCCTTGAGCATGTCGGACAGCGACTTCAGCGGCCGGTTACCCGGGCCGGTGACCGGACGGCCACGGCGGCCGTTGTCGAACAGCGCGTCGACGGCCTCCTGGAGCATCCGCTTCTCGTTGTTGACGATGATCTCGGGCGCGCCGAGGTCGATCAGCCGCTTGAGGCGGTTGTTCCGGTTGATCACACGCCGGTACAGGTCGTTCAGGTCGGAGGTCGCGAAGCGGCCACCGTCGAGCTGCACCATCGGGCGCAGGTCCGGCGGGATGACCGGGACGCAGTCCAGCACCATGCCGAGCGGCGAGTTGCGGGTGTTCTGGAACGCCGCGACGACCTTGAGCCGCTTGAGCGCACGGATCTTCCGCTGGCCCTTGCCGGAGCGGATGGTCTCGCGCAGGTTCTCCGCCTCGGCCTCCAGGTCCATGTTCTGGACCAGGGCCTTGATCGCCTCGGCGCCCATGCTGCCGGTGAAGTACTCACCGAAGCGGTCGCGCAGCTCGCGGTAGAGCAGCTCGTCGGTGACCAGCTGCTTCGGCTCCAGCTTGCGGAAGGTGTCGAGGACCTCGTCGAGGCGGTCGATCTCGCGCTGGGCCCGGTCGCGGATCTGGCGCATCTCGCGCTCTCCGCCCTCCTTGACCTTGCGCCGGACGTCCGCCTTCGCGCCCTCGGCCTCCAGCTCGGCCAGGTCGGCCTCCAGCTTGGCGGCCCGCTTCTCGATCTCCGAGTCGCGGCTGTTCTCGGCCTGCCGCTTCTCGGCCAGGATCTCGTTCTCGATGGTCGAGAGGTCGCGGTGACGCGCTTCGGCGTCCACGCTCGTCACGACGTACGAGGCGAAGTAGATGATCTTCTCGAGGTCCTTCGGGGCGAGGTCCAGCAGGTAGCCCAGCCGGCTCGGCACGCCCTTGAAGTACCAGATGTGGGTCACCGGAGCGGCCAGCTCGATGTGACCCATCCGCTCCCGGCGAACCTTGGAGCGGGTCACCTCGACGCCGCAGCGCTCGCAGATGATGCCCTTGAAGCGGACCCGCTTGTACTTACCGCAGTAGCACTCCCAGTCCCGCTGCGGACCGAAGATCTTCTCGCAGAAGAGCCCGTCCTTCTCCGGCTTGAGGGTGCGGTAGTTGATGGTCTCGGGCTTCTTGACCTCGCCGTGGGACCACTGACGGATGTCGTCAGCGGTGGCGAGGCCGATGCGCAGCTCGTCGAAGAAGTTGACGTCGAGCACTATGTCCCCTATGTCGTCGTCTGTACTGCTAGCTAACGAGTGGGATCCGGGGCAGGGTGACCCTGCCCCGGATCACCACCTCAGACCTCTTCGACCGAGCTCGGCTCGCGCCGGGACAGGTCGATGCCCAGCTCCTCCGCCGCCCGGAACACCTCGTCGTCGGTCTCGCGCATCTCCAGGGCCACACCGTCGCTGGAGAGCACCTCGACGTTGAGGCACAGCGACTGCAGCTCCTTGAGCAGCACCTTGAACGACTCCGGGATGCCCGGCTCGGGGATGTTCTCGCCCTTGACGATCGCCTCGTAGACCTTGACCCGGCCCAGGACGTCGTCGGACTTGATGGTCAGCAGCTCCTGCAGGGCGTAGGCGGCGCCGTACGCCTGCATGGCCCAGCACTCCATCTCACCGAAGCGCTGGCCACCGAACTGCGCCTTACCACCCAGCGGCTGCTGCGTGATCATCGAGTACGGGCCGGTCGACCGGGCGTGGATCTTGTCGTCGACCAGGTGGTTGAGCTTCAGGATGTAGACGTAGCCGACCGCGATCGGGTCGGGCAGCGGCTCGCCGGAACGACCGTCGAACAGCTGCGCCTTGCCGCTGCCCCCGATGAGCTGGTTGCCGTCCCGGTTGGGCAGGGTCGACGCCAGCAGGCCGGAGATCTCCTCCTCGCGGGCACCGTCGAAGACCGGCGTGGCCACGTTGGTGTCCGGCTCGGACTCGTGCGCGTTGATCGAGCGGAGCTGGCGCTTCCACTCGGCGTCGTCGCCGTCCACGCTCCAGCCGGTCTTGGCCACCCACCCGAGGTGGGTCTCCAGGACCTGGCCGATGTTCATCCGGGACGGCACACCGAGCGGGTTCAGCACGATGTCGACCGGGGTGCCGTCCTCCAGGAACGGCATGTCCTCGATCGGCAGGATCTTGGAGATGACGCCCTTGTTGCCGTGGCGGCCCGCGAGCTTGTCACCGTCCTGGATCTTGCGCTTCTGGGCCACGTAGACCCGGACCAGCTCGTTCACGCCCGGGGGCAGCTCGTCGCCGTCCTCGCGGGAGAAGGTACGCACACCGATGACCGTGCCGGTCTCGCCGTGCGGCACCTTCAGCGAGGTGTCCCGGACCTCGCGCGCCTTCTCGCCGAAGATCGCGCGGAGCAGCCGCTCCTCGGGGGTCAGCTCGGTCTCACCCTTCGGGGTGACCTTGCCGACCAGGATGTCGCCGGGGACGACCTCGGCGCCGATCCGGATGATGCCGCGCTCGTCGAGGTCGGCGAGCATCTCCTCGCTGACGTTCGGGATGTCGCGGGTGATCTCCTCCGGGCCGAGCTTGGTGTCCCGGGCGTCGACCTCGTGCTCCTCGATGTGGATCGAGGTGAGCACGTCCTGCTGCACGAGGCGCTGCGACAGGATGATCGCGTCCTCGTAGTTGTGGCCCTCCCAGCACATGAACGCCACCAGCAGGTTGCGTCCGAGCGCCATCTCGCCCTCGTCGGTGCACGGACCGTCGGCGATGACCTGACCGGCCTCGACGCGGTCGCCCTCGAAGACGACCGGCTTCTGGTTGACGCAGGAGCCGGCGTTGGAGCGGCGGAACTTGTGCAGCAGGTACGTACGGCGGTGGCCGTCGTCCTGGTGGACGGTGATGTAGTCCGCGCACAGGTCCTCGACCACACCGCCGACCTCGGCGACGACGACGTCACCGGCGTCGACCGCGGCGCGGTACTCCATGCCCGTACCGACCAGCGGAGCCTCGGCCTTGACCAGCGGCACCGCCTGACGCTGCATGTTCGCACCCATGAGCGCGCGGTTGGCGTCGTCGTGCTCCAGGAACGGGATCATCGCGGTGGCGACCGAGGTCATCTGCCGCGGCGACACGTCCATGTAGTCCACGGCGCCCGGCGCGACGTCCTCGGTCTCGCCGCCCTTACGGCGGACCAGGACGCGGTCCTCGGCGAAGGTGCCGTCCGACTTCAGCGGGGCGTTTGCCTGCGCCTTGACGAACCGGTCCTCCTCGTCCGCGGTCAGGTAGTCGATCTGGTCGGTGACCCGGCCGTCGATGACCTTCCGGTACGGCGTCTCGATGAAGCCGAACGGGTTGACCCGGGCGAACGTGGACAGGGCGCCGATCAGGCCGATGTTCGGGCCTTCCGGCGTCTCGATCGGGCACATCCGGCCGTAGTGGGACGGGTGCACGTCCCGGACCTCGAAGCCGGCCCGCTCGCGGGACAGACCACCCGGGCCGAGCGCGCTCAGCCGGCGCCGGTGGGTCAGGCCCGCCAGCGGGTTGGTCTGGTCCATGAACTGGGACAGCTGCGACGTACCGAAGAACTCCTTGATCGCCGCCACCACCGGGCGGATGTTGATCAGGGTCTGCGGCGTGATCGCCTCGACGTCCTGGGTGGTCATCCGCTCGCGGACGACCCGCTCCATCCGGGAGAGACCCACCCGGACCTGGTTCTGGATCAGCTCGCCCACGGTACGCAGGCGACGGTTGCCGAAGTGGTCGATGTCGTCGGCCTCGTAGCCCTCCTCACCGGCGTGCAGCCGGCAGAGGTATTCCACGGTGGCGACGATGTCGTCCTCGGTGAGCGTGCCGGTGGTGATCGGCACGTCCAGCTCGAGCTTCTTGTTGAACTTGTAGCGCCCGACCTTGGCGACGTCGTACCGCTTCGGGTTGAAGAAGAGGTTGTCGAGCAGGGTCTGGGCGTTCTCACGGGTCGGCGGCTCGCCAGGGCGGAGCTTCCGGTAGATGTCGAGCAGGGCCTCGTCCTGGCCGGCGATGTGGTCCTTCTCGAGCGTGGTCATCATGAGCTCGGACCAGCCGAACTTCTCACGGATGCGCTCGGCGGACCACCCGATGGCCTTGAGCAGGACGGTGACGGCCTGGCGGCGCTTGCGGTCGATGCGAACGCCGACCGTGTCGCGCTTGTCGATGTCGAACTCCAGCCAGGCACCCCGGCTCGGGATGACCTTGACGCTGGAGAGGTCGCGGTCGGAGGTCTTGTCCGGCTGCTTGTCGAAGTACACGCCCGGCGAGCGGACGAGCTGGCTGACCACGACGCGCTCGGTGCCGTTGATGATGAAGGTGCCCTTCGGCGTCATCATCGGGAAGTCACCCATGAACACCGTCTGGCTCTTGATCTCGCCAGTGGTGTTGTTGGTGAACTCCGCGGTCACGAACAGCGGCGCGCAGTAGGTCAGGTCCTTCTCCTTGCACTCCTCGATCGAGGCCTTGACCTCGTCGAAGCGCGGAGCCGAGAAGGAGAGCGACATGGTGCCGGAGAAGTCCTCAATGGGACTGATCTCGTCGAGGATCTCCGCGAGACCCGAGCGTGCGTGCGGGTCGTCCGCCGACCGGCCCTGCCAAGCCTCGTTGCCGACGAGCCAGTCGAAGGACTCGTTCTGGATGGCGAGGAGGTTGGGGACCTCGAGGTGTTCGGTGATCCGACCGAAAGAAACTCGGCGGGGCGCGAATGCGCTCGACGTACGACTGGTCTTCGCAGGGCGGGAAGCTGCCAAGATGCGTCCTTCCGAGGACCGGTGCTGCAGAACGGCTGGTACGCGTGCACTCCAATGACCCCACCAGAAATATCCACAATCGGACATTTCCGAGCAGGGGTCAAGTCGGAAGGCAGCGCAAACTAGCAGTGTAGCCGAGAGGCTAACCGCTGTCCAGCCCACCCCGCAGGTCGTCGCGGAACAAGCCCTGGGACCTCGGAAAACCGGGTCGACCGGGCCGCTCGGAACGCGACGCTCCTGCCGGTCCGCTCGGGAGCCGCGGCGGCGGTGCTGCCGTTGCCTTACCCGAGAGGCGGCCGTTGCAAGCGCGGAAGGTCTTGCTGATGTTCAGCGTGCCTGGCAGGCCCGTGCCGCGTCAAGGGCCGGTTACTGCTCGGGGTGTCTTTCCCACCGACGGGCTACCGACAGACGTCGCTGACCGGCCGATGAGAGGACGCTGTACGCCCTGCTCACGCCGTTCGCCGGCGGGCGGCACCAACACGGCGGGCGGTGACCCGGTCTCCCGGATCACCGCCCGCCGCGACGCGATGTGCCCCGGCTCACGTGAGCCGGACGCGCGTCAGGTGGAGCAAGGTCACTTGAGGGTGACCTTGGCGCCCTCGCCCTCGAGCTTGGCCTTGGCCTTCTCGGCGGTCTCCTTGTTGGCCTTCTCCAGGACGGCCTTCGGAGCGGCCTCGACCAGGTCCTTGGCCTCCTTGAGGCCCAGGCCGGTCAGCTCGCGCACGACCTTGATGACCTGGATCTTCTTGCCACCGTCGGCGTCGAGGATGACGTCGAACTCGTCCTTCTCCGGCTCGGCCTCGGCGGCCGGGGCACCCGGACCGGCCGGGCCGGCGACGGCGACCGGAGCGGCGGCGGTGACCTCGAAGGTCTCCTCGAACTGCTTCACGAACTCGGAGAGCTCGATCAGCGTCATCTCCTTGAACGCGTCGAGCAGCTCGTCGGTGCTGAGCTTCGCCATGTCTGGCGTCCTTTCTCGCAATGAAAACTAAGAACGTGGTGCGCCGGGAGGGCCTCAGGCCGCCTCGGCGCCCTCCTGCTCGCGCTTCTTGTCCGCCAGGGCGGCCGCCGCGCGGGCGGCCTTGGAGAGCGGAGCCTGGAACAGGGCCGCGGCCTTGCTCAGGTTGCCCTTCATGGCGCCGGCCAGCTTGGCCAGCAGCACCTCGCGGGACTCCAGGTCGGCGAGCTTCGTGACCTCGGCCGCGGAAATGGCCTTGCCCTCGAAGACACCGCCCTTGATGACGAGCTTCGGGTTGGCCTTCGCGAAGTCGCGAAGCCCCTTCGCCGCCTCGACGACGTCGCCCGAAACGAAAGTCAGCGCGGTAGGACCGGAGAACAGCTCGTCGAGCCCGGAGATGCCCGCATCGGCCGCGGCACGCTTGGCAAGCGTGTTCTTCGCGACCGTGTAGCTGGTCTCCTTGCCGAGCGAGCGCCGCAGCTGGGTGAGCTGCGAAACCGTGAGCCCGCGGTACTCGGTCAGCACGGTCGCTCCCGCGTTGCGGAAGCTCTCGGTCAGCTCGGCGACGGCCGTGGCCTTGTCGGCCCGGATCGGCTTGTCCGCCATGTCCCTCCTCTCTCGTTGCTCGGAGCTGGTACGCCGGCGGCGAGCCGAGGCTCGACGACGGCGGCGGAGGCATCACGACAACGAAAAAGCCCCGGCGCAGGGCGCACGGGGCGAGGGCCGGGGACACGGGCACAGTCGGCGGACCGTGCGTGAAACCGAGTTTCGCTTACCGCCCTGCGCGGGTCGCCCGTCGTCGCGGGACCTTCGACCGTGCCGGAGCACGGTGACCAGCGGTCTTTGGGTGGAACTACCGCACCAGGTTACGCGACGTGCGCCGCAGCACCAAATCGCCGGAGGTGCTCCCGGTCACCAGGGCTCAGGCCCGGGTGCGCCGCGCCCAGGCGTAGCCGGTCAGCGCCACCGCCGTCCAGGCCAGGGCCCAGCCGGTGAGCAGCAGACCGGCCCCGGCCGCGACCGGCCCGGTGACCGCCCGCGCGGTCGCCATGACCGGCGGGGCCAGCCACGGCGCGACCGAGCCGGAGAGCCCGAGCACCACGACCCCGACCGCGCCGATGACCAGCACGGCGACCCCGTAGCCGGCGCTGCGGGTCACGGCCCGGCTCGCCAGCGCGCCGAGCGCCACCGCCGCCGGCAGGGCGAGCAGGTGCGCCCAGAGCCCCAGGGCCACCCCGACGAGCACCGGCCGCTCCCCCGGCCCGACGGCAGCGGTGACCCCGCCGAGCGGCCACGGCAGCGCCAGCGCGACGAGCACCACGGCGAGCCCGGCCACCAGTGCCGCGAGCAGCCCGGCCGCCCGTTCCCGGGCCGGCCCGGCCACCACCCGGGCCATCCGGCGCTGCACGTCGGGTTCCACGTCCAGCAGGATCTTGGTCTGCCAGGCCAGCACCGGGAACAGCACCACGGCGGAGACGCCGTAGGCCTCCGCCGGCCGGGCCCGGCCACCGCCGTAGAGGACGCCGAGGACGAGCAGGCCGGCCAGCACCGGCGCCAGCGCCCGTCCGGTACGCAGGAAGCCGGCCAGCCGCAGCCGGACCAGCGCGATCACCGGGCCACCTCCGGCGCCGGCCCGGGCCGGGCGGAGTCCCCGGCCTCGGCACCGGCCTGGTCCGGGGAACCAGCGGCGGACGCGCCGCCCGACCCGCCGGTGCCCGACGGCCCGGCGGGGGCCGGCACCGGGTGCGTGGCCGGGGGCGGGACGGCGTGTTCGCGTACCCGAAGGATCTGGTGGCCGTCGGCGCGCAGGCGGGCGACGGCGGCGGCCAGCCCGGCGGCCGGGACCGCCAGCTCGACCACGGCGACGGCCGCGCCGCCCGGCGACGCCTCCTCGGTCACCGTGCCGTCGGTGACCGACAGGTGCCGGGCTCCGGGGAGCCGGACCGTCTCGCCGCGGTGGTCGCTGACCAGCACCGTGCCGCCGTCGGCCAGCACCTCGCCGATGATCTCGGGGACCGACTCGCGGGCGGTGGCGTCCAGCCCCTCCCAGGGCTCGTCGAGCACCAGCAGGCCGGGCGGGCGCAGCAGTGCCTGCGCCAGGCCGACCTTCTGCGCGGTGCCCTTGGACAGCCGCGGCAGGCGCACGTCGTGGAAGCGGGTCAGGCCCAGTCGCTCCACCCAGTGGCGCACCGCCCGGTCGGCGGCGGGACCGGGCAGGCCGGCGACGCGGCCCATGGCGGACAGGTAGGCCCCGACTGTGAACGGCTGGTCGGCGGGGAAGCGCTCCGGCACCCAGCCGACGACCGGCGGCCGGTCGGCGACCCGGCCCCGGCTCGGGCGCAGCACCCCGGCGGCCAGCTGGAGCAGAGTGGACTTGCCGGCGCCGTTGCGGCCGAGCACGACCGCTGCCTCACCCGGGCCGATCGCGACGTCGACCTGCCGCAGCACCCACGGGCCGTGCCTGTGGTAGCGGAGCCAGACGCCGTCGAGCCGCATGCGCCCGAGAGTGCCACACCGGACAGACGAACGGGGCCCCGCCACGACGTGGTGGCGGGGCCCCGTTCGGGAGTACGCGTGCTCAGCCCTCGGCCGAGCCCTCCTGGAAGTTCTTCACGACCTTCGGGTCGACCGGGACGCCCGGACCCATGGTGGTGGTGAGGGTGACCTTCTTGAGGTAGGTGCCCTTGGCCGCGGACGGCTTGGCCCGCAGCACCTCGTCCAGCACCGCGGCGTAGTTGTCCACCAGCTGGTTCTCCGAGAAGGAGACCTTGCCGATGATCAGGTGCAGGTTGGAGTGCTTGTCCACCCGGAAGGTGATCTTACCGCCCTTGATGTCCGAGACGGCCTTGGTGACGTCCATGGTCACGGTGCCGGTCTTCGGATTCGGCATCAGACCGCGCGGGCCCAGGATCCGCGCGATCCGGCCGATCTTGGCCATCTGGTCGGGCGTGGCGATCGCCGCGTCGAAGTCCAGCCAACCGCCCTGGATACGGGCGACCAGCTCGTCGGTGCCCACCTCGTCCGCACCCGCGGCGACGGCCTCCTCGGCCTTCGCGCCGGCGGCGAAGACGATCACGCGGGCGGTCTTACCGGTGCCGTGCGGCAGGTTGACCGTGCCGCGGACCATCTGGTCCGCCTTGCGGGGGTCGACGCCGAGGCGCATCGCGACCTCGACCGTGGCGTCGAACTTGACGTTGGTGGTCTCCTTGGCCAGCTTGACGGCCTCGACCGGGGTGTAGAGCTTCGACCGGTCGATGACATCGGCGGCCTTGCGGTAGCTCTTGCTGCGCTGCATTTCTGGTGACTCCTGTGGTCTCTGGCGGGCGCGCGGCGTACGCGGCCCTCCCACGAACAGAAAGATCGGGCGGAGCGGTGGAGCGAGATCAGTCGGCGACGGTCAGGCCCATCGACCGGGCGGTGCCGGCGATGATCTTCTCGGCCTGGTCGATGTCGTTGGCGTTGAGGTCCGCCATCTTCTTCTCGGCGATCTCGCGCAGCTGGGCGCGGGTGACCGAGCCGACCTTCTCCTTGTGCGGGACGCCCGAGCCCTTCTGCACGCCGGCGGCCTTGATCAGCAGCCGGGCGGCGGGCGGGGTCTTCAGCACGAAGGTGAACGTGCGGTCCTCGTAGACGCTGATCTCGGCGGGGACGATGTCGCCCCGCTGGGACTCGGTCTGCGCGTTGTAGGACTTGCAGAACTCCATGATGTTCACGCCGTGCTGGCCGAGCGCGGGGCCGACCGGCGGCGCCGGGGTGGCCTGGCCCGCCGGCAGCTGAAGCGTGAACGTCTTGACGAGCTTCTTCTTCGGAGGCATGTCTCTTCCTGGGGCTTGGAACTGGGATTCTCGCCGGTCCGCGGGCGCGCACGGTCAGCACGGTGCGGACAGCCGACGTTCTAGGGTAGCGCAGCCGTCGGCCACCCCCCGCGCCGAGGTCGGTGGATGGCGAAACGGCGCACCGGCGGCCACCCCGGGAAGGGGCGGGCCGCCGGTGCCGACGTACGTCAGATCTTGGCGACCTGGTTGAAGTTCAGCTCGACCGGCGTCTCCCGGCCGAAGATCGACACCAGCACCTTGAGCTTCTGCTGGTCGGCGTTGATCTCGCTGATCGTCGCCGGCAGCGACGCGAACGCGCCGTCGGTGACGGTGACCGAGTCGCCGACCTCGAAGTCGAGGACCTTGATCTCGGGCTTGGCCTTCTTCTGCTCGGTCTCGACCGCCGGGGCCAGCCACTTGAGCACCTCGTCGAGACTCAGCGGCGCCGGCCGGTCGGCCCGGTCGGTCGCGCCGACGAAGCCGGTGACCCCCGGGGTGTTCCGGACGCAGGAGTAGGACTCGGCGGTCAGCTCCATCCGGACCAGGATGTAGCCCGGGAAGACCTTCGCCTGGACCTGCGACCGCTTGCCGTTCTTGACCTCGACCTCTTCCCGGGTCGGCACCTCGACCTGGTAGATGAAGTCCTCCATGTCGAGGGAGGTGATCCGGGTCTCGAGGTTGGTCTTGACCTTGTTCTCGTAGCCGGCGTACGAGTGCACCACGTACCAGTCGCCGGGCGCGTAACGCAGCTTCTGGCGCAGCTCGGCGACCGGGTCGAAGTCCTCGTCCGGGGCCGGCTCGGTGGTCGGGAACTCCGGCTCGCTGGCGGCCTCGACCGACTCGTTGTTGGCCGCCGTCGCCACCGTGGACTGCTCGTCCGGGGTTCCGGCGGTCTCGTCGTACTCAGGCACGCTCGCTCACTTCCGTCAGTATCGCTGTCCGCAGGTCAGCTGGACTCGCCGAAGACCCACAGCACCGCCTTGGCGAAGCCGTAGTCCAGGCCGGCCACGATCGCCAGCATCACCGCGACGAAGGTGACCACCACGGCCGTGTAGGTCAGCAGCTCCTTGCGGGTCGGCCAGATGACCTTACGCAGCTCTGCCACGACCTCGCGGAAGAACCGCGCGATGCGGGCGAACAGCCCGATCCGCTCGGTGTCCTTGCGGGTCTTCCGGCCCTCGGCCGGCTCGGCCTGCGCCCGCTTGCGGGTCGCGGTGCCACCCCGGGCGACCGGCTCGTCCGCGTCGGTGGCGTCGTCGTCGGCCACGTCGTCGACGGTCGCGTCGTCGTTCAGACGCTCGTCGCCGTCGTCCTCGCCGCGGCGCTTGCTCTCGGCCACTTCGCCCTCCGTGCGGGTATGGGGTCGCACGCCGGGCGGCGTGCGCGGCGTGTTGGTCACGCCGGCCGGACCAACCGTCCCGCGACGGGCCGCGGCCGGCGGACCGGCCGGGAGGGCCCGAACGCCTCGGAACCACCCCACCGATGCCACCACCACGGGCCGGACGCCGCCGGTGAGGGCGGCGCGACCCACGGAACGGTCAGGCCTGAGGCGCAGGGGTGACAGGACTTGAACCTGCAGCCTGCGGTTTTGGAGACCGCTGCTCTGCCAATTGAGCTACACCCCTGTGCGGCAACTCACCTCCACCCGGACACGCTGTGCCGAGCGGGGGTCACTTGCCCCACGGCGGACCAGTGTACGGGTAGTCGTGCGACTTTCCCAACCGGTCTGCCCCTCGCGCGTCGGGCGAACCCTCAGCGCGTGGTGCGGATCAGTGCCCGAGCCTGCGACAGCACCTTCTCGCCCTGGCAGGTGGCGGTGATGTCGAGCCTGGTCAGGCCCTCTTCGGTGACCTCCTTGACCACCGCTGACACCTCGATCTCGGTGCCCTCGTCGGTGTCCGGGACGACCACCGGGCGGGTGAAGCGGACGCCGAAGTCGACCACCGCGTCCGGCGCGCCGGCCCAGCCGGCCACCGCCCGGCCGACCAGCGCCATGGTGAACATGCCGTGGGCGATGACGCCCGGCAGCCCGACGCCGGTGGCGGTGCGGTCGCTCCAGTGGATCGGGTTGAAGTCGCCCGAGGCGCCCGCGTAGCGGACCAGGTCCGCGCGGGTCACCCGGTACGTCTGGGTGGGCAGCTCCATGTCCTCAGGCCTCCCCGCGTACGACGATCTTGGACCACACGGCGACCACCGGCTCACCGTCCACCGTGCTCACGTCCGTGCGGGTGGTCAGGAAGCCGTGCCCGCCCCGGGTGGTGACCTCCTCGATGGTGTTCACGCACACCAGCTCGTCCCCGGCCACCACCGGCCGGGTGTACGCGAACCGCTGGTCGCCGTGCACCACACGGCTGTAGTCGACGCCGAGCGCCGGGTCCTCGACGATCTGCCGGCTGGCCGACATGGTGACGACCACGGGGAACGTCGGCGGCGCCACCACGTCGGGGTGGCCGAGCGCCCGGGCCGCCTCCGGGTCGTGGTGGACCGGGTCGGTGGCGCCGACGGCGGTGGCGAACTCGCGGATCTTTTCTCGGCCCACCTGGTAGGGGGCGGTCGGCGGGTACGTCCGGCCGACGAAGGACGGGTCCAGGGACATGCCGCCGAACCTACACGGAAAACACGAACGCCGATCCGCCCGGTCGGGCGGCCCGGAGGCCACCCGTCAGGTGGATCGGCGTTCGAGAAGCTGCTGCGGTGCCGGCTGTGCCGGCCGCGGTCAGCGGGTCTCGCGGTGGACGGTGTGCTTGCCGTCCCGGGGGCAGAACTTCTTCAGCTCGATGCGGTCCGGGTCGTTACGGCGGTTCTTGCGCGTGATGTAGTTGCGCTCCTTGCACTCCACACACGCCAAAGTGATCTTCGGCCGGACATCGGTCGCCTTCGCCACGGCGGAGTGCCTTCCTCGCTCACGGATATCAACTACGGCGTGTCAGCGTACGCGCTGACGACGCGGACATGCAAAGTGGGCGCCTGTGGCGCCCATCCCACCGGCCACCGGGCTGGGCCCGGAGGACGAGAGTAGCGGTGGCCGGACTTGAACCGGCGACACAGCGATTATGAGCCGCTTGCTCTGCCATCTGAGCTACACCGCCGTGGCGGGTCCAGCCGGACCCTCTGAGCCCCCTTACGGAATCGAACCGTAGACCTTCTCCTTACCATGGAGACGCTCTGCCGACTGAGCTAAGGGGGCCTGCTCGATCACCCCGGGGGGTGTCGCGCAGGGGAAACAGTACACGACCGCGTCGCGCAGGTGAAATCGGATCCCCCGAGTGCGTGTCCGCCCTGGTCAGGGCACCACTCGCAGGCGCGGCAGCTCCCCCGCGACCACCGTCTCCGGGTCGACCTGGGCGCCGAACCAGGCCTCCAGCCGCTCGTACGGCAGAGGGCGGCTGAACAGGAATCCCTGGCCGATCTCACAGCCGATGTCCTGGAGCAGCTCCAGCGTCAGCTCGCTCTCCACGCCCTCGGCCACCACCGCCAGGCCGAACTGCTGCGACAGCGTCACCACCGCGTTGACGATCGCCAGGTCGCCCGGATCGGTCGCCATGCCCTGCACGAACGACCGGTCCACCTTCACCTCGTGCACAGGCAGCCGGCGCAGTTGCGCCAGCGACGAGTTACCCGTGCCGAAGTCGTCCACCGAGAGGCGGACACCGAGGTCACGCAGGCTGCGCAGGGTGGGTATGGGACGTTCGGTGCCGTCCAGGACACCCGCCTCGGTGACCTCCAGCGTCAGCCGCTGCGGCGGTACGCCGTACTCGGCCAGCAGGTCGCGTACCAGCGCCGGGAAGTGCTGGTCGGTGAGCGTACGCGCGGCGAGGTTGACCGCGACGGACAGCGGCTGTTCGCCGTGGCTCCAGTCGCGGCTGCGCCGCAGGCTCTCCCGGAGCACGAACTCGGTGAGCCGGCCGAGCTGGCCGGTGTGCTCGGCCACCGCCACGAAGTCGTCCGGGGCGACACTGCCGTGCGCCGGGTGCTCCCACCGGGCCAGGCACTCCACGCCCACCAGGCGGCGGTCCCGCAACGTGACCTTGGGCTGGAAGTAGACCTCCAGCTCGCCCTCGTCCAGCGCGCGTTGCAGGTCGCCGGCGAGGCCGAGCCGGCGCAGCGACCGCGACTCCAGCGCCGGGCTGTAGAGCTGCACGCTGCCCGGTACCGACTTGGCCGCGGTGGCGGCCAGGTCGACGCGTTGCAGCAGCGCCACCGCGTCGCTGCCGTGGTCCGGGTGCACGGCCACCCCGACGACCGTGTCCACGTCCAGGGTGAGCGCGTCGAAGACCATCTCGTCGCGGATCTGCTCCCGCAGCTGGGCCGCCAGTTCCAGGGCCGCCTCGGTGCTCTCCAGCCGCAGCGTCACCAGGAACTCGTCACCGCCGGCCCGGCCGACGAGCGCCGAGGAGGGCGCGCAGGAGCGCAGCCGCTCGGCCACCTCCATGAGCACCTTGTCGCCGGCGGCGTGACCCAGCGACTCGTTCACCTGGCGGAGCCGGTCGACGTCGAAGAGCAGCAGCGCCACCACCTCACCCGGGGCGCGGATCTTGACCGCCTCCGCCACCGACGAGGTGAGGCGCCGCCGGTTGGGCAGGCCGGTGAGTGCGTCGTGGTCGGCGTCGTGCCGCAGCCGGTCGACCAGGCGGGAGTTCTCCAGCGCCACAGCGGCGTGCGCGGCGACCGTCTCGAAGACGGGGATGTCGCCGGGGGCGAAGTGGCCGATGTCGCTGAGCCGGTTGGTCACCTCCAGCGTGCCGATCACGGCCTGGCCGGAGCGCAGCGGCACCACGATGGCGTCCTTGACCCGCTCCTCCCCCGCGGCCTGCCGCAACGCCGGATCGCCGCCGAGCCAGCGGCCGATCGAGAGGGTACGACCCTTCTTGTGCACCTGCTGGCGCAGGCTCGCCGGGGTGGGTGCCAGGTCCAGCAGGCCGGGGGTGTCCACCCGAGCGGTGAGCAGCACCTCGGGATGCCGGCCCTGGGCGGGCAGCCAGAGCGTCGCGTACTCGGCCTGCATCAGCGCGCGTACCCGGTCGAGGAGGATGTCGGCGAGTGACCGCTCGGTGCCGGAGGCGAGAAGGCGGGTGAGCTCGTACATCCCGGCCAGCGTGCGGTGCTGGCGGAAGAACTGGGAGTAGGAGCGGTAGACCAGGACCAGGCCGCTGAAGAGGGCGGCGAGCAGCAGCGCCGACCACCACGTCGTCTTCAGGGCGATCAGGACGAGCAGGCCGATCGCCACGTTGATGGCGGCGGTGAGCAGAGCGGTCGGCATGCTGCGCAGCGCGTCCCGCCCGGCCTGCCAGCCCTGGAGCAGCACGTGCACACCGACCACGCTCACGAGGCTGACCAGCGTGACCACGCAGACGGCGAGGAACAGCGAGCCCCAGGTCCCCGGCCCGACACCGCGCAGCGGCGGCAGCGCCAGGAGTACGAGGCTGGCCAGCGAGGTGGCGGCGGCGGCCTTGGCGACGTTGAACCAGAGCTTCGCCGCGCCGAAACGGTGCGAGGCACTCCAGATCAGCACCGAGAGCGTGTAGATCAGTACGACACTCAAGGGCGGCAGGAAGTAGAGCGCCACGATCAGTGGCACCTCGGTGAGCGTCACGCCCACCGACTGGCGCCGGACGTAGACGTTCAGCACCGCGAAGCTGATCCCCGCCATGACGACGAAGAACACGAAGGCGAGCGGCCACTTGCCGAACGGGTGATCCGCCACCAGGGCGATGCAGGTGCTGAAGACCACCGCCAGCAGCGCCAGAGGGGCGGTGACGAGCCAGGCACGTTCCGTTGACCTACGAGGTCGGCCCTGGCTTGCCATGCCCCTCCTACCCGAGACGTCGTCCGCCGGTCGGCGGACGACTCGATGATTCAGCGCGGGGCGTCCATCGTCCAGACGATGTCGGCGAGTTGCGCGCTACTGGTGCCGGGGAGGATGCCGAAGGCGCCTGCGATGGCGGCGAGCACGAGGAGCGAGCCAAGCAGCCGGCCCAGCGTTCGACCAGACATGATTGCTCCTGTCGGGAGATTGCCACAGGGATGGTGAAGGTTTCCCGATCGTGCCACAAGCCTGAGGGGCAGAAAAGCGGAGAGGACCCGCCCAGCCCGAGTAGCTGTCAGGTTCCGCCGTTCGGCCCGGCCACCCACGACACGCAGCCAGGTCATGGGGGTGAAGGGACGTCAGCCGCTTCGTCCATTGCGGATTCCCACCTTCACCCACGAAGGGGATCAAGTCACGCGAAACCCCACACCACCAACCCTGGGTCGCCCGGCCGGCTCGACCTGGCCGATCCGCCCAGTGGACCACCACCGGACCCGCGGGCATTGACCACCATACCTGCCCCTGTCATGAACGCCAGAGGATGATTCGCTCATTCACGCCGGAACCGCTCAGTGGGCTCACCAGGGGCGTCCAGCGCCTTCGGCGTACGTCATCTGAGCATGTCCGTCACGCCGGTGTCCGGATCGACCGCCACGCTGAGCTTGCAGTGCCCCCGGGCTCGGGTCTCGCCACGGGGGACGAAGTCGACGACCAGCAGGCGCTCGGTTCCGCGGAGTCCTCGCACCTGCGCTTCGTACGGCTCGGAGATCTGCCAGTCGTCGATCTGGAACCCGCCTCGGGGCTTGCCGGCGCGCATCCGTCTGGTGAACTCGGCGGTCGCCAGCACCCGAACCTCATCCTGATCCACGACCCAGTATCGATCTACCGGCCCGTCCGCCGGAGGACGCGGCCCGGCGGACCGGTCGCGCGGCTACTGGCCGAAGGTGTACCGCAGATTCGCGTTGATCAGCTCGTTCAGTCGCCTACGCAGATGCCCGAGCAGCGAGGGGTCGGGAAGAGGCTCGGCGAGCAGCAACGTCCACCGAAGCAGAGTGCCTTGATGCCCGTCGGACGCGAGATCGAAGCGCACCTGCGCGTCGGGTCGCTTCGACCACAGCGATGACCAGACGACCAGGTTCGGGCGTTCGCGGCGCAGGATCTGCGGTCGCTGTTCGTCGTCGAGCAACCGAAGCCACGGGCGTGCCGGGTCGCGGTCAGGCTCGCTCAGCGCCTCGAAGACGACGGCCGGCGGAGGCGCTTGACCGCGCATGCGACTGCCCGCTTCGATCATGGCTCAGCTTAACGGCGCAAGCCGACAGGGCTGACGAGTGTCGCACGGCCTGAACGAGAATGGCCCCGGAGCGCGTTTTCGCAACTCACGGGGCCGTTCTTGCACCTGGTAGCGGGTAGAGGATTCGAACCTCTGTAGCTTTCGCGACGGATTTACAGGGCGTCCGCGATCTTGGTCCGACCCCTGCCGCTGAGCTGCCGGTTCACTCCCTCTGGCGGGTTTAGGTCAGTCAACCGCCCACCATCTGCCCACGCCAACGGCAGGTGCCCCAGCCGCCCGCCCTCACGCCTGAGTAGGTAGGTAGTCCCGCCAGAACGGGACGGTCACCTCCGCCTGCTGCCGGTCGTCGTAGGTCCGGTCGAACTCATTGCCGATGTAGTCGAGCAAGTCCGCCCCGTAAACGATGATGTCCCACCCCCACATCGACAGCACAGGATGGCCGTAGCTACCCCGACCGGCTGGCAGAAAGCGGTGACCGTAGACGGGGACCATCTTCGGCGCAGCCAAGAGCACCCGACGGGCCTCGCGGGAAGCCATGTCGCGGGTGCTCGGTCGAGAACCCCAGCGCGGGTCCCACTCGCCGTCCTCAACTCGCTCGATCAGAAAGTCGAGCTCCCAGTTGACATGCATTCGCAGGGCTTCCGGGTCACCGCCCCGCCAGTCGGGCCACGGGTTACTCCACGTCGCGCCGTCCTCCGGCGCGGACGACACTGGAAGCCCAACTGCGAGGAAGGCTCGATGGTCCTCCGCGAACTCGAACCCGAACTTCCGCTCAATGCGAGCAAACTCGGCGTCGGTCAGCCCATCTTCGATCTCGCAGCAGCCCAAGGCGGCGAGGCGCTGAGCCGCCTCAACGCCCATCTTGGCACCAGCCCCGGTAAACACGTCGGAACCGTACCGTGCCGCTTGCCGGTGGGCAGTCGGGACAGCTCGCCGACCATGTTCAGGAGAGCGCATCTGTGATCTTGTCGTTCATGGTGTCGTCGCCGCCGTCGATGCAGTTGGCGTAGACGCGGAGCAGGACGGCGACGCCGTGGCCCAAGCGCCGGGCGACCTCGGTCGGCGGGACGCCGGCATTCAGCCAGAGCGAGGCCGCCGCGTGCCGCAGGTCGTACGGCCGGCGAACGAGCGGCGAGGCGACCTGTGATTCGGTCAACGCCTTCTCCCGGGCGAGCTTCCACCACCTGTCGTAGACCGACTCGGAGAGCGGCCCACCGTGCAGGCCCCGGAAGAACCGGCCATCCGGACCTACCCCGTGGTTCTCGACGTGCGCACACAGTAACTCGACGAGCCGGGGCGGGATCGGGACCGTCCGGGTCTCGGCCCTCCCCCGGTGCTTGAGTCCACGCCGCTCGTGGGAGCCGCCGTCATCGGTCCAGTGGGAGCCGGCGCGCGGCGAGGTGCCGGCGAGCACCAGGCGACCCCAGCGATATTCGATCTTCTCGTGGTCGCAGGACCGGGAAGACTTGACCGCCGCCAGGTCGTCGAAATCCGCGCCGCAGTCGGCGCACCGGCCCGAAAGGTCGCAGTCCTCCCGCCGCAGGTCGGCCGCCTCGGAAGGGCGCATGCCCGCGTAGTAGAGGCAGCCGAAGAACGCGGTGACCTTGTCGGCCCGTTTGCCGAGAGATTTCACCGCCTCCAGCAGGGCGGCAACCTGGGCCGGGTTCGCCACCACCCGCCGGTCGATGGACTGCGCCACCTCGGGGGCGGTCCACTGCACCTTGTCGACCGGGTTGGAGTCGATCAGCTCCAGCTCGACGGCGTACCCGAGCACGTTGTAGAAGGTGGCCCGCTTCCGCTGGACGGTGGAGGCAGCCGCGGGCTTGCCGTCGAGGCGGACGCAGAGGCTGTCGAGGACACGGCGGACCATCGCGGGTGAGTCCAGCTCGACGACCGGCAGGGACGCGGTTTCCAGCCAGGCGAGGGCCGCCGCGTGCTCGGTGGGGATCTCATCGGACCAGCGGCGCGGGTTGAGGCCGTATAGGTACAGCGCCTCGCGGAGCAGGGCGTCAGCCGGTCTGCCCCGCTTGGCCGGGCGGGTCAGGGTCACCGTGATCGAGGTCAACGCCTCGACGATCGACCGCCGGGTCTTGGCCGCCGCCCGGGGCCACTTCATCTCGACGTACGCGCGGCTGTGCGCGTACCAGGTGGTGGTATTCCTGGCTCTGGCCTCGGAGACCGGGCGGCCGGTGGCCGGATCGAAGGGCTCCCCCGCGTTGGCCGCCTGGACCAGCTCGGCGCGGAACGAGTGCGCCAGGGCTTTGGTACGGAACATCTCCTCGAAACGTTGGCTGCTCACCGCCCAGCGGACCCGCCAGGGCCGAGCCTTCCGGTCAGCGCGCTTGCCGATCTCCCAGATCTGGACCTCGTAGCTCTTCACGCCGCGTCCTGCTCCAGCTCACCGAGCCACCGGCCGAGCGCCGACCGGCGGACCCGAAGCTGCCCGTTCGGAAGCTTGATGACCCGTGGCCCCTTTCCGGTCTGCCGCCAGTAGAACCAGGTCGAGCGCGGCACCCGCAGTTCGGCGAGCACCTCCGGCACGGTCAACAACTCCTCGTTCACTGCGGTTCCTCCCCGTCGTGCTGTGCGCTGTGCTGAGTTGCCGAAAGATCTGCGGACCCCTGCGCGGCCCGGTCCTTGGCTGCGAGCAGTTCAGACCGCCAGCGGGCGCGTTCGCTGATCGACCGCATGAGCCGGTGGGCCAGCGGTCCCACGTCGGGGTCGTCGGGTCGGGCGAGTTCCCAGGCGTGCCGGACCCGTTCGGCGGTGTCGCCCTGGTCGTCGACGAGCTGCCCGACTGCGCCGCTGGCGGTGGTGGCACCGAGCAGTGCCCGCACCCAGGCCCGCGCGTCGTGCTTGTGGTCGGCGAGGGTCTTGCCGGACCAGTCGCGGGAGATGAGGATGCGCCGGCCGCCGATGCCGAGGGTGTCGCGTTGGTGGACCTTGCCCTTGCAGCGGCCGGGCTTGAGCTTGGCGTGTGCCTTCTTGGGCTGGACGCCGTAAAGCAGCCAGTTGGCGCACCGCTCGGTGCAGGGGGTGATCCGGAGTTGCTGCCAGAGCCGGTCGAGGTGCTTGCGTTGCCGGTCGGTCGTCGCCTTGTGGACGTCGCCGGTGTGCTTGGTGATGTACTTCGTGACGTACCGGATGGTCCGTTCGGCGTCCTCGGTGCCGGGCATGACGCCGCGGGCGTCGACCTGGGCGCCGAAGCGGACGACGTGCACGGGTTCGGCGTCTGGGTCGTCGTCGATGGCGTCGAGGGCTTCCGTCCAGGTGGTCAGCGGCTCCCGGGTGTCCGGGTCGATCCACGCCGCCTCCTGGTCGTCCCAGACGGGGAGCCGGTCGAGGGTGTACCGCTGGGCGTCGACCGCCGGCCACCAGACCTGGTGATAGGTCGCCGCCGCCACGGTGCGCAGCACGTCCCGGGGGATGGTGCCCCGGATGGCGAAGTGGGCGTGTGGGGCGAGTCGGCGTTGGGGCTCGACGCATCCGGCGTACTGGACGTTCCAGCCCTCGCAGCGGCGGAGGTTCTGCCAGAACCGGTCGAGGAGGCGGGGGAAGTGGACGGCGTCCCAGGCGGCGCGGCGGTAGTCGTACCGGTCGGGGTTGAGCGGGGTGCCATCGCGGCGGACCGGGCCGTAGGAGTCGAGGGTGAGCGTGAGCCACATCGACGGCCGGAAGGTCGAGCCGTCCCGGCCGGTGTAGGTCTTGCCGACGGTGCGCCGCTCGACCTTGCGGCGGGGCAGGTCGGGGGCATCCTGACGCCGGCGGGTGGAGCGCTTGCGCCGGCGGCCGGGCTCGTCGTCCTGATCCTCGTCGACGCTGGCATGGGGTGGCCCGACGCGCCCGCGCAGGCCCTCGGCGGCGATGGCTTCCTCTACCTCGCGGATCGCCTCGTCGAGGTCGGTCACCTGGTCCCACTGGGCGCCGCGTACGGCCTCGTCGCGGGAGAACTCCAGGTGTGCGCGGAAGAGGATCAGGGACTTCTGTGCCTCGGTCGCGGGTTCCGGGCCGGGTAGGGGTTCGTCGTCGCGGTGCCAGCCCTCCCGGATCTGGGCCTGGCGTAGCCGGCGGTTCTTCTTGGCGCAGGGCGCGCACTTGTCCTCGCGAGTCGCGCCGCAGGGCAGGTCGATGACCTCGGTCAGGCCGGTGTCGAGGTCGGTGCGACGCATGGCGAGAGGGCGCACGCAGACGCCGTACTCGGCGGCGATCTCCTTGAGCACGTCGACCGAGCGGGGCAACGCCATGCGGGCCGCCCGCGACCCCGGCCGAGGAGCAGCAGGGGCCGGGGCGGCGGGGGCCAGGCCGGGCAAGGTCGGTGCAGTGGCCGTATCACCGGTCATGCGGCACCTCCCGCCGAGACGCCGAGGCCCGGACCTGGGATGCTCGGCCGGTGATGCGGAGAGGCTGGGCATACCGGTTCGAGGAGGTACCGTGGCCGGAGATCGCTACCCGGTTCCACGACTTCGCCGCGCGGCATCCCGACTTCCAGCACATGGCCGCGATCGTGGACAGCGTCCTTGCCTGCGACGGAGCCTCGCGGCTGGCCGGCCTCACCTCCATGCATGACCTGGTGGTCGCTGCTCGCCCGATACCAGACGAACCGCCGGTCGAGGTGGTGATCGTGCGGTCGCCCTCGTCGGGACGGGTCGGCCCCGGAGGAGTACTGATCGAGCACCGCAGCACGTCCGGCCGGGACGATGTGATCACTCGTCCTAGCGAGGAGGCGATACCGCTGTTCTGGCGATTCATGATCGAGAAGTTCGGCGTAGCGCCGGTGCGGTGAGACCAGGTCGGCAGTCATCGGATGATCCCTACGACCTGGGGACGACTCGGCTGGACGACACCCAGCGAAGGCAGCACTGCGGCCGGTGCCGGGCGGGCCGCCGGAGTGGGCACGAGCGGCTGCTGGGGCTCGGGCTCGGCGACGACCTGCTCAGGAACCTCGTAGGTCCAGTCGACCGGCGGTTGGTCCGGTTCGGGTGCCGGGGCGGGTGCGCTGGACAGGACAACCTTGACCAGGGCGAGGAACGCCAGGGATGGCACGGCGGCCACGATCCAGCCCCACACGGACGGTTCGGCTTCCGCGACCTGGGCGGCGAGGGAGAGCAGGGCGAACGCGACCAGGAGCACGCCGACCAGGCCGACCGGGCGACCGGCGCGACGGCGGGCGCGGATCTCCAGGCCGAGGTAGATCGCCATCAGCTCGACGGCTACCGCGTTGGCCCAGCCGATCCAGTCGGGCTGGCCGTGGGCCACGGTCAGGTCGTGGACATGGGTGAACGCGGCGGCGCCGGCCATGATCCCGATGGCGAGCAGGATCAGCACCCGGATGCCGGACTCGGCTCGGTGGCGGATCATTCGAAGTCGCCTTCCGGGATGCGGATGGTGACGGTGATGCGGATGCGCTGCCCGTCGAGGTCGTCCCGGCGGCGGACCATGTGCGCCAGGCCGTGCAGGGCTGCGGCGAGCCGGGCCGGGGAGCCGTCCAGGTCGATGTTCAGCGGCTTGATGCGGTGGGTGCCGAGGAAGAAGCGCTTGAGGGACATCGGGGCTACCTCCGGTCCGGGGTGACGCGGGTACGGATGTGGTCGGGTGGGTCGCCGAGAGAGGCGACCGCTTCGGAGAGGCAGCGCCACAGCGCCCATGCCTCGTCGGGGGTCAGGTGCATGCGGCGCCGGCCGCGGCCGACGGCGAGATAGACCGGGTACGGGTCGGGCCGGTCGGGGTCGACGCGGACGGATACCGCCGTGCTGCTCGCGCCGTCCGGGTTCGGTGCGCGGAGCCGGTAGAAGGTCGGGGCGGTCACCGCGACTCACCCCCGTCGGCGTCGAGGATGTTGCGCAGCGCGTCCGGCAGCAGCGGCCCGCGACGCTGCCGGGGCAGGGCCAGCCGGACCGGTTCCGGCGTCGACTCGCGGCCGACCTGGGCGAGGATGTCCGCAGCGTCGGCCGGGGCCGCGTACTGCTGGGCCAGTTCCCGGATGTGGTCGTCGGTGACGTACGAGAAGCGGACCCGCATCGGTTCCGGGGTGCCGTCGAGGATCACGTACCCGACGCCCTTGGCCCACCGTGGCATCTGGTCGGCCAGGGCGCCCCGGTTGCGGGCACCATCGCCCAACACGAGGTCGACCTGAGCCGCCTCGGTGAGGCCGAGCGCGATACGGGTCGGGAACAGGTCCCGGAACGGCAGCACCTCTTTGCGGGGATCCTGCAACGCGGCGACCACCAGGACGCCGACGCCGGCACCCTGGGACAGCAGCAGCCCGAGCGAGCCGGCGATGCGCTTACGCAGCTCGACGTCTTGCAGGTACGCGGTGAGCGCGGCCATCTCGTCGATGACGACCACGACCAAGGGGTCAGCCTCGGTCGGAGTGTGCACCCGGACCATGCCGGCGAGCCGGGTCTGCCGTTCCCGCATGACCGCCACGGCCTCGTCGAGGAGGTCAGCCATGGCCTCGAACGACTTGCAGGCGAACCGGGCGAACAGCGGCCGGCCCATGGCGAACTCCATGCCGCCCTTGGGATCGATCACCCACAGCCGGACCAGACCGGACGTGATGCCGCCGGCCAACGCCCGGACCAGCGACCAGAGCACCGAGCCTTTGCCGGACCGGGTGGCCCCGCCGATCAGGACATGCGTCGCGAGCAGGTGTAGGGACCAGGTGCCCAGGTCTTCCCGCCGGGCCAGCGGCAGCGCGGTGAGATCCGGGACGGCAGGGGCGTCGAAAGGCGCCACCACCGGCCGCAGAGCGTCGGTCCGGACGAGCACCAGGTAGACCACGGTCGGCCGGTCCCGGAACCGCACGCGGTCCACCCACCCCAGCAGCAGCGCCCGATAGCCGGTACGGGCCGGCGGGTCGCCGGGCCGCTCGGAGTAGACCCGGGCGTGCCGCCGACCGAAGGCGTAAGCGAGGTTTGCCGTGACCTGTTGAAAGTCGGCCGAGGTCTGCCCGCGCACCATGCGGATGGTCAGCACGTCGAGCGCCTGATCCGAGCGCACGCGCAGCAGCTCGGGTAGGACGGCGCGACGGTTGTACGTCTCGGCCAGGCCGCACAGGGTCATGGCCTCGCGCCACGCCCGCCGATACACGAAGACCTGACGGAACCGGCCGAGCAGCGGCCCGGCGCACCACCGCCACCAGGAAGCCTCATCGCGCCACCGCCACAGGGCCGACACCGCTGACGCCAGGACCAGCGGAACGACCGGGCCCACCCAGCCGTAGTCGGCGTAGAGGACGACGGCGAGCACCGCCAGGCCGACGGTGACCGGGTGGCGCAGGCACCACCAGCAGCCCCGGGCGAGCCAACGCAGCAGCAGGCCAAGCACGACCGCCCACATCGGCAGGACGAACCGCTTCGGCCGGACCACCAGCAGATCCCCAGCGGTCGTCAGCACCACCTCGCCACGCGGTTGGCGCGTCATCGCGCACCCCGCAGCGACACGAACCGACCCGACGAGTCGCGGACCGGAGGGAACGGGAGAACGAGCTGCCCGACGCAGAGCGGGCAGCGGTCGGCCACTCCGCCGGTCGGGTCGAACCTGGACTGACACACGCCGCACCGAGGCTGGGCCGGGGCAGGCGAACGCCTACGCTTGGACATGTCACTACCTCTCTCGACAGAGCAGGGGGAAGAGACAGAGGGCGGGGCTGCCGTCCGCCAAGACCTGACAGCCCCGCCCCCACCTGATGCGGCTACGCCGCCGCCTTCTTGGTCACGCCCGCCGGAGCGCGCATTCCGGTCGCCCGCAGCGAGTACGCCATCCGGTTGTTGTTGGTCACGTACGGCGTGACCGTCATGCCCTCGAACTCCACCGCCTCGAACGGGGCGCCCGTCGGCGGGACCGGCTGGTAGTCCGCCGAGATCTTGACTGTCGTCTCCCGGGAGCGCTTGCCGAGCTCCGGGTCCAGGTCCATCACGCGGACCTGCCACACCCGCTGGCCGGTCAGCTTGTCCTTCGCCGGGCTACGCCGTCCCGTCTTCTCGTCGTAGTCCTCGACCTCACCCAGGGACTCGGGGACCAGGGCGCATCCCGCCGGAAACACGTCCTCACAACGCACGGCGAACCTCGTACCGCCACGCAGAGCCATCGCTCAACCTCCAGGTTGTTGGCATGTCTGCCAAGTTGAGACTCCAAGCTAGACGGCACTTGGCAGACAAGTCAACAAGCTTGAGAGCGGGTGCTTAACTGGGCGACGGAGCATCAAGTTCAGGACAAAGAAGGGCAAGAGAGGTTGAACCAGAATGGAGCGCGCGACCTGTCCTCGGCCAACTCGGCGAGCATGCTCGATGGAGCCATGCCATCGAGAGGCGATGCGAGGTCTGTAAGTCAAGTGGTGCTTGCGCTTGCTCGCATCGAGCCATCAGGGCTGAAAGTTCTTGGAACCGCCTTCGCAGTTGGTCGCAATTTACTTGCCACCGCCCTCCATGTAGTTAACGGCAGCGACGCGAATCTGGTAGCAATAGCGCCGCGATATGAGAGCTTGAACGACTATCAGGACACTTCCGATATTCGAGTGCGCACAATTCCGGCGCGAATAACCGAGGCGGACCCCTTCCGCGACCTTGCCTTACTAGAGATCTCCGAGGGGTTCTTCAATGCCTGCTTTACATTGGCCTCTTCGGATGATGTCGAACCAGGGGATCCTGTGATCACCTTTGGCTTCCCGCACGCCGACGACAACCGACTAGTTCTGACGCAACAGTTGTGCACAGTTGGCGCAAGGGTGCTAATAAAAAACGGCGCCGTAAAAAACAAGTACATTGTATTGAATGCGCAAGCTAGGCCCGGGCAGTCGGGTGGCCCCGCCATTAGTCAAAAAAATGGCTGCGTAGTGGCTATTACGACTGGGAGTTACGCGCACGGCGGCGGGGGGCAGATCGATTTTGTCGGAGTGGATCCATCCACACTCCACCAAACAACCCACGCCGTTTCCGCTGGCTACCTGAAAGGGATGCTGCCATGAGCGGCCTTGCTGAAGCAATCACAGGGGATCCCGCAAAGTGGGTTGGGACTCTCCCCGCCTACCAGCAGGAGATAATAGAGATTATCCTGGCTTCAGGAACACCCTTGAGCGAGGTGCCGGCAGCTTGGCTGGCTGCGGGATACGGCGACAACACCTTTCCATTCGGAACTGGGAATGGCGCCAAAATTTATCTTGAGAAGTTTCAGGATGAAATTCATGACTTCCTATGCTCATCGGACCGCTATGCTGCGGAGCGAGCTGAGGCCATAAAGAATCTCGGCGTCGGACAGGCCGGCTTTGTCGCCACAATTACCGCCGCAATTGCTCCGCACTTGGGCGCCGCTCCTTCCTTCGTCGCTCCAGCCACTGCCGTGACGCTTTGTGTGATTGCCAAGATGGGCCTCAACTCTTGGTGCGCCGTGCAAACGGAACGTCGCGCAGCCAAACAAAGGCAACCATCATCAATTCCCCTCGGAGACGACTCCGCCGAGTAACACTCTAAGAGGCATTGACGCGCGAGTGACACAAGAGCCAATCTGGAATATCTTGCACTCCACAGGGTACTAAGTGGCTATGCCAGCGAAAATCCGGACCCAACCGCGAGGCAAGAGCAGTGATTGTCCTAGACCCGACGACACGACGGTCGAAGCGTTGGGCGAGTTGAGTAAGGCGTTGGAGACGATCCACCGGGTACGGGGCCACCTGTACTCGGCGCATCAACTCGTTGGCGGCGCGGATCTCACCCTCGACCGGGTGGTGAAGCTGCTCCGTGAAGCTGGGCACGACGAGACGGCCGGCCGGGTCGAGCACGAGCTATTGGGACGCAACCTGCTCCCCGGCCGTTGGACCTTCCAAATCATGGAGGAGTTCGACGACGGCTACTACGCGGCGTTCCAAGAGATCGAGCGGGACGCACGGGAGCAGCTAGGGCCTGTCCTGTCGATCATGGAAGCCAGATGATGGCGGCGATGAGGATCAGGCTGGCTCGGTAGAGGGATGCGCGTTTGGCGTAGCGGGTGGCCAGGTCACGCCATTGCTTGAGTCGGTTGAAGCAGCGTTCCACGACGTTGCGTTTGCGGTAGGTCGCCTTGTCGAAGGCGGGTGGTCGCCCGCCGGTGCTGCCCTTGGCGGCGCGGCGGGCGATCTGGTCGCTGCGTTCGGGGATGACGTGCCGGATCCCGCGTTGGCGCAGGGCTCGACGGGTGGAGTCATGGGCGTAGCCCTTGTCCGCGATCAGCACGTCCGGACGTTTGCGGGGCCGGCCCGGTCCGGGCTGGTTGACGCGGATCGCGTCGAGCAGGGCGAGGAGCTGGGGGTTGTCGCCGGCCTGGCCCGGGGTGAGCAGGATCGACAACGGCCGGCCGCGTCCGTCGACTGCGAGGTGGATTTTCGTGCTCAGTCCTCCGCGTGATCGGCCGATGGCCTCGCCATCTTGCGCACCAGGCGTCGCCGGACTTGTCGGGGAGCCCCCTTTTTGCGGGCGCCAGCGGCATGCTGATGCGCCCGCACGATCGACGAGTCGATGCTGATCGTCCACTGCACCGGTGTGCCGTCGTCGTGCACCTGCGCCGCCGCGAGGATCCGATCCCATGTCCCGTCGGCGCTCCACCGACGCAGCCGCTCATGGCAGGTCTTCCACGGCCCGAAACGTTCGGGCAGGTCACGCCACGGCGCACCCGTGCGCAGCTTCCACAAAATCCCGTTGATGACCTGCCGGTGATCTCGCCACCGCCCACGAGCACCGCCCGGCTCCGGTAGCAGCGGCGCGATCACCGCCCACGCCTCATCGGTCAACTCACCACGACGCACCACCGACACATCGTCAACGACCAACCCCTACAAGATCGGCAGGACACGCCCTAGCCGGCGGCCAGCGGCACATCTACGAAGCGGAAATGAAGGAGCGGCGGCGTACCCACGGCATGCCGGGGCACGAGGCTACGCCAGAGGAGTGAGCGGGAGACCGTTCGGCAACATCGAGGCCAGAGCGTTGGCTCTGGCCTCGATGATCCTCATTCGAGCCTGATACTCGGCCGGTTCCCGGTGCGCGGCCTGGCTGGTGACCTGGCCAGGCCACTTGCGGTAGAGCAGCCCGTACTCGCGGGTGAAGTAGCCGGCGCTGACGGCGTTGGCGGCGAGCAGCAGGCCCGTGTCCTCGGAGGCGGGAAGCGCCATCCAGCCGCCCAGGGCGAAGACGAGATTCCGTCGCAGGCACAGGGTCGCCGGGTGCACTGATGCGCGGTAGTCGTTGGCTTGCCAGAACGACAGGACCGCACCGCGGTCGACGATGCCGCCGGCTGGGTCCTTGTCCCATCCGGCGGTCGATCCGTCGGGCAGCAGGTCGAGTACCCGCGAGGTGGTCCAGCCGATGTGCGGGTGCGCGTCGAACGCGGCGATGTCTCGGGCGAGCGCACCGGGGGTCAACTGGTCGTCAGCGTCCAGAACCTTGATGAGTTGCCCGGCAACTCGGGAAAGAGCGAGGGTACGGGCAACACCAGGCCCACCGGGGCGGCCGGTGCCGTGACTGATCCGGGGGTCGTCGGGCAGCGCGTCGACTAGGGCGCCGGTCTGCCCGTCCTCTTGGACGAGCCATTGCCAGTCCCACCCGGTGGGCATTTCCTGCTTCGCCAAGGACTCGTATGCGCCAGCAAGGTGCTCGATGCTGGGCGCGTGGACCGGAGTGATGACCGAGACGAGCTGCGTCAAGTCTTCCACCGCTGGAGTTTGTGGGAGTAGACAAGCTCGGTCCGGTCGCCCGGCATCACCACGTCGGCAACCTCGACGACCCGGCCGGTGGTGTCGATCGAGGTCTTCCGGACGGTGAGTACGGAGACGCCCGGGTCGATGTCCAGCAGTTCGGCCTCGTCCGGGGACGGCGGACGCGCTCGGATCTCGTCGTCGATCCGGTCCAGCTCGATGCCGAGCGTGTAGAGCTGGTGTTGCGTGCCGCCGGGCCACGGTTCCTTGCTGTCGTCGAGCAGGTCCGGGTTCGCGGCAACCAGCTCGTACGGCAGGTAGGAGTACGACACGGTCAGCGGCGCGCTCTCGTGGCGGGAGGAGGTCCAGTAGACGCGGCGCAGCAGCGACGTACCCGGCTCGACCTGCAAGGCCGCCGCCATCTCCACGTCCGCCTCCACCCGGGAGTACTCGGCGTGGAACTTCAGGTCGTCGACGCTCAGACCGGTGTCGTGCTCGGTGGCGCCGGTCTTCAACCGCTCGGCCTCGTCGAGTAGGACCCGGTCCTTCTCCCACTGGTACCGCTCGCTGTTGCGACGGCGTACCCGCTGCCGAGGCGCACGGACGTAGGTCCCGCGCCCCTGCTCGGCCCGGACCAGGCCCCATTCCCGGAGCTGCCGGATGGCGTTGCGGACGCTGGTACGGGAGAGGCCCGACGACTCGGCCAGCTCGGTCTCGCTCGGCATCAGGGTGCCCGGGGCCATCTCTCCGGCCATGATCTTTACCCGCAACTCCTCCGCGAGTTGCAGGTAACGAGGGCGCCAGTCCCGGCCATGCACACCGGTCACCGTACCCCCTAGACGTTCCAACGTCTGCCAGGTGGTCCCGCCCGCCGGTCGCTGGGGAACCGGAGGAACCCGTACCGCTGCTCGCGGTAGCTGCCCACGACGAGGGCCAGCAGTACGGGGAACGGCGATGCTCCGACGGCTGCCGGAGTTCATCGCGTCTCCCCCGTCCGATGGCCCTGAGTGACCGGTGCCCGCATCACGTCACGGGCGCGCGTCAGCTCGTCGATCAGCCGGTCGAGTTGCGCCGCCGAGAGAAGCACGGTTTGCGTTGCGCCGTGTCGGGTTGCGTCGAGCTTGACGGCTAGGTCGCGGCGCGCGAACCGGTCGATGAGGAGCTGAAGGCTGACCCAGCCTGTTCGTTCCCGGCCGATGGTTGCGATGAAGCCGCGGTGCATCGGGTCGTTCGGTCCGCAACCTCGGCACCATCCCGGGCAGGCGAACGACGTGACCGACGGCGTGACGCTGTCGGTCATGGGTCGGCGGTCACTCATCGCCAGCTCCGCGGTCGCCGCCCGCCTGCTGCAACAGACCGCGCAGATGCTCGACCAGTTCGGCCACTTGGGGCAGCGACAACTCTGCCCAGCCGTGCCCCGTCCGGCACGTCGAGTGCACTGCAACCAACGGCGCCAGGGCGTCAACACCGATGAGGTAAGTAACGACGACTCCGCTCGATCGGACGTCACCAACCCGGAACATCGGCCCTCGATGACGCCGGGCCATGTGAGCCATCACAGGCGGCACCAAATGGCCGCAGCGATCCGGCGCGCACCAGCCCGGGTGCCCCGCAATCTCGATCGACTTGTTCGTCCGCCTCATCGAGTTCACCGCCCGCCGTTGCCCCGGTAGGACTGCGCCAGCGTCATCAACGGCGCGTAGCGCAACGTAGGCAACTCCCGAGTCGGCACCGCATCCCACCAGTACGTCGGCGCGGCATTGGTCGGCGTGCGCCGCATCGGCGAGACGTTGCCGTCAGTGGCCACAGCCGGCGGACGCCTCCAGGACCACCAGGACGAGAACCAACCGCGCCGACGATGAGAGCCGGACATCGCACCTCCACAGGTAGGCGGGGACCGGTGGCCAGCCACGGGGGAATGCAGCCGGCCACCGGCCCGGATGAAGGCACGGCGCACCGTCCGACACAGACGGGTCGGGTATCGCCGAACCAACTTGTCCGCGCGGCTACCGCAACCGGTCCGACAGGACGCCGCGCCTCAGGTGCGACCAGGGCCGGCGCGGACCACCCCTGATACGAGCCGTCACCCTGGCCGCACACCGGGAAACGTACCTACAAGTAGACGTGTTGTCCATACGTCGAACGAGTCACTTGGTTGGCACTTGGTAAGACAAGTGCCAGGTACGGTGAGCAGGTGCCCACCCCGCACTACGGACAGCCCCGCTACCGCGCCATCGCCGAAGACCTGAGACGGCGCATCGCAAGCGGAGTCATCCCGTCAGGAAGCCTCTTGCCTGCGGAGAGCGCGCTCTCCGCCGAGTTCCGGGCAAGTCGCGGAACAATCCGCCAGGCCATCGCCGTCCTGCGGGATGAGCGCTTGGTCGCGACCGAACACGGCCGCGGAACATACGCCAGCCCATGTCGCCCCGAGGACGGACCAGGCGAACGCTCCGACGTTGAGACACGAGAGCGCCAGGTAGCGGCCGATCCGGAGCTCGCAGCGCTCTTCGCTGTAGAGGTAGGCGCAGCCCTGGTCGAACAACAGAATGTCACTCTGACCAATGGAGCCGTCGGAGCCGTCGTCAGGATCTATCGACTACCTGGAGCTAAGCAGTAGGCCTTTGCGCACCTTCGATATCTCTTCAAGGCAGCCCGACATACGGGCCACACGCGCCGAGGCCAGGGCGCGCGGCCCGGCCCTCTGCATCGCGCCGGCGCCGGACCACACCAAACGCCCGGCGGCTGGCGCGGACGGCCGCCGACCCGATCGGGCCGCAGCAGAACGACAAACCACGACCGGTGAGGGGTGGGCCGGCAGCCCGGCCGGGCCGCGCGGTCACGAGCCCTCGTGGAGCAGGGGAGCGTATGACCGCCGCTTCGGCGTCCTGGCCGTGGTCGCGGGGTAGCAGCTACTGCGCCTATGGCCCGGCGCTCGGGCTCCGGGATGGCTGCAAACCCGACGAGGTCTTGCGGTCAGTCGGTGAGTACCCGAGCCATCTCGCCCGCCCTCGACCGGGCAAGCCGAGCCGACCACCGCCCGGGCCCGCTTCCCGGAGGGCTGGGCGACGGCAGACAGAATGATGGGCGGTGCCTGCTGGCGGCGAGGCATCGGGGCCTGCATCCTGGTTGAGAAGAACAGGAGGACGTCGATGCTGGCTGGTTCCGCAGACGATCGGGTAACAGCTATCTGGGCTGAGATCCGAACGAAGTTGGCGCGGTGGTTCTTTTTCGGCGTCACTATCGCCGTGATGCCGATCTTCGCGAACGCCCTGAGTGCATTGTCTCGCTCTACAGATACTTCCTACGAAAACCTGGTCGGCAGGGGTGAGCTCTTACTTGTTTCCGCAGGAATTGCCGCTGCTGGGGTCGGAGAGTTGTTCGCCAGGCAGGAAACGAAGCTGAAGACTCCTCGCCTAATGCTGGTGGGCGCCGGCCTCTTGCTGGTCTGCCTTAGCTCTTATTGGTTCGCGGATATCGCGTCCGCAATCCAGCTTAAGCAGAGCCTGGACAATAATGCGATTGCCGCAGGATCTACGGTTCTCTTCGGTTGCACGCTCGGCACTTCCGGATGCTCGATTATTGTGTCCGAAATCAAGTGAGGGGCGGAGAAGTGGCAACTGTCATCTCGGTGATAGGCATCCTCACTTTCCTAATTGCACTCGGATCGACACTCCTTGGAGTGATGAGGTGGCTCAAAGCTGAACGTGGTAATGGTGAGGCTAAAGACTCGGATGCCCCCGATGGGCCCATCCAGGTTCGCAGAGCCCGGGGACCAAGAGTCCTGGCACTCACTGCTGTGCTCCTGTTTTCCTTCGCCGTAGTCACTTCCGCGATTTGGATGAGAACAGATCGGGGCCGCCTCGCCGACCCGCCAACCGCTTCCCCGATGCCGCCTAGCCTGTCAGCGGCCCCCACCTCCAATCCGAGCCTGCCCACCGACGCTTGGTCTCCTATCGCAGAACAAGGGTCAGGCGGGTTCGGCAGCTGGTTACTCATCCTCCTCGGAGGAGTTTCTGTCGCGGTCGGTGTCGGGACTATTGTGCTGCTATATTCCCGCCGAAGAAATGAACCAGGAAAAGAGGCGAATGCGACCAGGGAAACGGATGGTGGGCGAGGAGTGCATGTCGCAAGCTCGTCAGCTGACCGCGCGGGAGGTCACAAGTCGACGCAATCTGACGGCAATCAGAACTCCAGCCTGGAGCGCGCCAAAGAGCTTCTCCAAGCAGGTCGGACGGATGAGGCAATCCACGAGTTAGAAATCTTGAGAGAGACTAGAAGGAGAGTTCTGGGACTGGATGACCCCGGCGCGCTAATCGCCCTTCACGAGCTCATCTACTCATATAGGCAAGCCGGACGGCTCGAAGAGGCAATCGCGCTCTTGCAGGAAATGGTCAGCTACAAAAACCCTTTCCTAGATAGCCCAGAGCCGCTGAAGGAGCGGGCAACTTGGAATGCGCATGACCCGGATGGAAGCGTATGAGGACTTTGTGTAGGCCGAGGGCAAGAGGCTTGCTATGGGCTTAGAACCGCCGAACTAGCGCATCCACTCGTTCTTCTACTAAGTCCGCAACGTGCACCTCCCCCTCTAACAGTCTTTCAACGTCGCGGCGGTCGAGGAGGATGACGACGCGTTCTCGTGCATGTCGTTCAGCCTCAATAGGCGCTTCTGAGGTGAATCCACTCATGGAGATGTAAATGCCGGCGACCAGCGCCGGGCGATCGCGGGTCAGCTTTCCGATCAGCAATGTGACGGGAGGAGCGCCCACCGGCTCCTGTTGCCATCTACACTCTAGGATTGCCCTGAAGGGCCGGTGAACAAATACGTCCACTTGCTCCCCGGGCCGATGTTTCCCGCGCTCCACGGCGCATCCGTGAGCGGCGAGAATGTGAAGCACTAGGACCTCAAATTGAATTCCTCGAGCCTGGGGAGAAGAAACCTGATCGAGTCGGGCCAGTTCAGCACGCAACTCGCGCAATGACGATCGATTAATTCTTCGACCTGCCATTTCGGCAAAGGCATCCTCGAATTGTCGAGCAGACTCGTCGTTGTCGGCCAGGTGCCAACCTGCCACCGCCCCTATGCCCGGTATTCTCATATCTGCGTACGGGTTGCGCGGAGGGCCACCTAGGCCATGAGGACCTTGCGTCATGTCGAAGTCATCGATGAGGCGATAAGCGTCGCCAACAGATGCCACCGCGCGCACTGTCTCTTCATGATTGGGGGCGCGGAGAATTTCGAGGTTTGCCAAAAATTCATCCTCCCAGCGCGCGTCGACTAACACTTCATCTATTTTCGCCGGCATAGCGAAGGTCCATGAACGGGTAAGCGAGAACACAACCAGGATGCGCGTGGAGCGCATTAGGGGAAAACTGGAGGGATCATCACGGAATTGCTCCGCGTAGTAAGCATTAACTCTATCCCGGTAGTCTACAAGAACTTGGAACCAGTACTCGTCGGCATTTTCCTCCCAAAGGATTGCCCATTCTCGGGTGGGGACCCAAGGCTTGTCGTCGTCAAAACGGAGGCTTGTCATGTGGCCACGCCTTCCGGGTGCGTGGGGCAATCGCCGTGGGTGACTTTTCTCGGCCGTCGTCCCGCTCGTTCTCGTTGAGCCGGGCTAGAAGGGATGTCTTGGCCTCCAACTGCTGGTGCTGGAACTAGTGAACCCAGGCGAATGATTCCTTCCAGAACTTGCAACCGGGGGTCGCGGGGATTAGACCTGCCGCCCAGCTACCATCACCAACTGGGACCGCCCCTACCGCCGCTGGCCCGACCCGTACCCCGCGGAGCGGTCGGCAGAGGTCAAGAGCGACCTGGCAGCGCAGGCGTCAAAGAAGTTGTCAGCCCTAGGCCTGGCGGGAGTCACGACTACGGTAGTGGCTGCCCTTCTCCCCGGTGGTGCCATCCTTCTTCTTGATCACATGCTCAACATCGCGCTGGGCTGCCATTCGCCGGCCAGCGGCTTCCGCTTCCGCCTTTGTCTTATGCACCGTGCTCGCGCGCCAGTTCCCCTCAGTTCGGTTCTTCCACTGCCCATCCTCGTAGTACGTCTCGATGTCTCCCCTCGCCACGTGTCGTGGTCGACCTGCCTTGGAGGCCCGTTCTTCGGATGAACGGGCCGGGGGCATATGGGATGGTGAACCGCCGCGGCCGCGGGGAGATCCGGTACCCGGTTCTACTGCAACCCCAGCTCTTTCGAGAGCGGTGCTGATAGCCGCTTCCAGCAGGGGATCGTCCTCAGGAGAGCGCCAAGTAATGGGAATTACATGGCTCGCTGTCAAGTTTCTAGCAGTAAGGTCAGAAAAATGCGCGTTTGAGACGAGGAACTTTAGTGCAGCAGAAAGTTTTTCCATCTGGCGCGCAGCCTCATTAGCACGCTTTTCAGTGAACTCGTCTCGGTTCGAATACTTTACCTCTACCAGGAGTCGACCACGGTTGGTGTTTGCGAATAAGTCCAACCCCTCGTCCGACCTGTGCTCAAGCTTGGTGACATCCGCCCACTTCATCCTACGCAAAATGCGGCTAAGGGCCTGAGTAAATTCGCGCTCATACTTGGCATGAGGGATCCATGTTCCAGGCGGGTCGTGATCGTCAACGTCTTCTGCCGGGTAAACCTCGGAGGCTGGCACTGTGACCGTTTGGAGTTCACCTTCTCCGGGCCCTTGAGGGTCGAGACGCACGACCATCCGAGCGCCGGAGCCGCTGGCGTATCGTTCGACGAGGCTGCCAGGGAGCAGGTCAAGGCCCCAACGGACGAGGACCCTCGCCCCATCTGGCGGATCGAAGCCGGCGTCATTGCTCTTGGTTCGCCCTGACATGGCAGACCTCCTCGCTACCATGGTGCCCCCTGCCCGGTCAGTGCGGCTAGAGAATCTCCGACGACCCTGTCCATAGACCTGGCGAGGCTGTTGAGTTGGCTGCGCCAGGTCCGGATCGTCCCAAGCTGCATCGGATAACCTTCCGCGGCCAACGTCCTCAGCTTCTGATCTTCCGCATGCGCGATGGCGTTGCGGGCTCTGTTCAGCGCGTCAAGGGACTGCTTCCATGTCGCGGATCGTGGGTCTTGCCGAGCGAGGGCTGACCATATTTCGAAGCCAAAGCGTAGAAAGTCGTTCTTGAGTGAATTGGCATGGGCGTTACCTCGATCAAGATCCCGCTTGAGCGTTAGGTTGATGCGCATGGTGCTCGCGAGGGGCGACCCTGGTGGAGCGATCGACTGAACCAAGTGATCAACCCCTAGATCGTGTAGATCTCGTGCGTACCCCTGAAACTCTCCGGCGAGCCGCAAGACCATCGACCAGTTGAGCTGCGCAGTTCCGATCCGCCGACCAGGCCTATTTCCGCCGACGGCGGCGTGCGCGTCCATGAGTTCCTGGACACGTGCTGCCCTATCGGATTGCCACGTAATGAGCGCGGATGACGGCACGGACGCAGGGTAACGGTTGCTCGACGCTTCAGCACAGAAGGGCGGTCGAATGCTGCCAGAGCTACGCGACCAGCATTAAGCGGGTACGGCCCAATGCCGTCGACAGCAACGGGGCGACAGCAACCTGCCTGGACGACGGCAGCCGCTGTCCACCGGACGCGGACAGCCTTCCGAGGTCGCGGATGCTTACGACCGCTATGGACGATGTGCCCGGAACTCGTAGGCGAGATGTCTCCGCTCCCGTCTCGCCTAGGTCGTAGGCGTGCCTGACAAGGAGCCGGTCGGCTTCATTGCCGATTTCCTCTGTTTTGGATCAAGGCGCCGCGCTCCGCGCGACGCGGGCGGTAACCCGGCCGGCGGCAAGCCGCCCCGGCCGCCTACGGCGCCGGGGCGGAAAGCCACCGACTACCGCCGGACCGCCGCCCCAAGTCTGCTGATCCGACCAGCGGCACGATCACGGCCAGGCGGTACGGAAGCCGAACCCGTCGACCTCGTCGACGGTCAGGGCTTCCGACTGCCGCGCCAGTCCAACCCCGGGACTGGCTTGCCACCGGTCCCTCTCCCGCAGCCGGCGACACCTCACCGCGGAACCCCTCAGCCGGTCGCTACACGCGGGACGGCCCAGCCGGTCCACAACCACCAAACCGAGCGTTCACAGCCGCAGGAAAGCCCTCACGGGCAAGATCGACCTGCCCACCATCTGCCCACAACGAGTCGTAGACGGCTGGACTCAGCCGGACCCGGCCGGACAAACGACAACGGCCCCCGATCAGCATTCCTGCTGGTCAGGGGCCGCATCTGCACCTGGTGGCGGGTAGAGGATTCGAACCTCTGAAGCTTTCGCGACGGATTTACAGTCCGCTCCCATTGGCCGCTCGGGCAACCCGCCAGGGCACACCGCCGCGTCGCAACGCGGCAGCGGAAGCAAGGATAGCGGTTGCCCCCGGCACTGCCGCAACCGGGTACCGTCAGGAGGTCCCACGCTGGTCAGCGCGGGACGGACCAGGACAGACCGCCGGACAGCAGGAGCATGAGCATGGCAGCGAACCCGTCGTTCGACATCGTGAGCAAGGTCGACCGGCAGGAGGTCGACAACGCCGTCCGCCAGTCGGAGAAGGAGCTCTCGACGCGGTTCGACTTCCGCGGCACCGGCGCGGAGATCTCCTGGTCGGGCGAGGAGGCGATCAGCCTCCAGGCGGAGACCGAGGAGCGGGTCCGGGCCGCGCTGGACGTCTTCAAGGAGAAGCTGGTCAAGCGGAACATCTCGCTGAAGTCGCTCGACGCCGGCGAGCCCCGTCAGTCGGGCAAGATTTTCAAGATCGACGCCAAGGTGGTGCAGGGCATCGACTCGGACAAGGCCAAGGCGATCAGCAAGAAGATCCGCGACGAGGGCCCGAAGGGCGTGCAGGCGCAGATCCAGGGCGACCAGCTCCGCGTCACCGGCAAGAAGAAGGACGACCTCCAGACCGTCATCGCCCTGCTCAAGGGCGAGGACTTCGGTCTGGCGCTCCAGTTCACCAACTACCGGTAGGCACGACGATCGAGTCGCGTGGCAGGTGACCGGCATGGTCACCTGCCACGGTGCGGGATCAGGCATCCGCAGTGGCCGGAACGCGCGGCCTGCATCTCGGCCGCGAACAGCTGCGGTTCCTTCTGCCGTCAGGCGACTTCCTTGGGGTACGGGCCGGTCGTGAGGTCGGCTGGGAGCCATGACCCCCGCGATGCTCCTCCCCTATCGCCCGGTGCTCGGTCAACCGGTACTGCGTCGGCTGCTGCCCGGTCTCGCGACATCCGCTCTCGGTGACGGGCTCGCCCTGGTCGCGGTGACGTGGCTGGCTCTGCAACTCGCCCCCGCCGGGCAACGCGGCACGTGGACCGCATTCGCGGTGGCCGCGTACACGCTGCCGGGCGCCGCCGGCACGCCGTTGCTCGGGCGGTGGCTGGGTGCACGGAGCGGGGCTCAGCTCGCCGGCTGGGACGCGACGGTGCGAGCCGCCGCGTTGGGGGCGATCCCCGTCGCCCACCTCGCCGGGGTGCTGGACGTCGGTCTCTACGTTGCCCTGCTGGCGGTGTCCTCGCTGCTGCACCCGTGGGGGTCGGCCGGTCGGTTCACGCTCGTGGCCGAGCTGCTGCCGCAGCGGCACCACCTGGCCGCGAACGCGCTGCTCGGGGTCTTCGGCCAGGCTGCGACGATCGTCGGCCCGCCGCTGGCCGGCCTGCTCATCGCCTGGGTCGGCGCGGTGTGGGTGATCGCCGTCGACGCCGCCAGCTTCGCCGTGCTGGCCGTCAGCTACCGCCTGGTCGTCCGCGATCGCGAAGCCGCGGCCGTCAGTGAGCGAGACACCGCCGCCGTCCGTGACCGAGAAGCCGCAGCCGTCCGTGACGGAGACACCGCGACCGTCCACGACCGGGACACCAACGGTCGGTACCGGAACGCCCCGGCCGGGGCGGGGCCGTCGCGTACGTCGGGATTCCGGATCATCGGACGGGACCGGTCGCTGCTCGGACTGCTGGCGCTGACCTTCGCGTTCTTCTTCCTCTTCGGGCCGTTCTACGTCGCCATGCCGGTGCACGTCACCGACGACCTGCACGCCTCCGCCGGGACGCTCGCGGCCTACTACACCGCGTTCGGCGTCGGCTCCCTGCTCGGCGGGCTGCTCACGGGTCACCTGCGCGGACGGCCGCTGCGGACCACGCTCGCCGGCATCGTGGTGCTGTTCGGCGCCGCGCTGATGCCGCTCGGCCTGGGCGCGCCGGTCGTCCTGTCGCTGCCCGCGTTCGCGCTCGCCGGCCTGGTCTGGGCGCCCTACCAGCCGACCGCGACGGCGTTGTTCCAGCGCCGCGCCGGCACCGTGGACCTCCCCCGCGTGCTGGCGGCCAACGGGGCGGTCACCGTGCTGGCGGTGCCGCTGGGCACGATGCTCGGCGGTCCGGCGACCGCCGCGTTCGGGGCACGTCCCACGCTCCTGGCGTGCGCGGTGGCGATCCTCGCGCTGGGTCTGGTCGCCGCGGTGTCCGCCGCGCGCCCCGGAGCGCAGAACACGGAGCGGACCGGGCCGGCGGGCCCGCACGACCGGCCCGGCCCACAGACGACAGGCCCGCACGACCGGCCCGGCCCGCAGACGACAGGCCCGCACGACCAGCCCGAGCCGCACGACCGGTCCGCCCGGGTGAAGGCGCCGGATCGGGTACGACCCGGAGCGTCCTGATCCGGGTGCAACCGCCGGAGCCGCATCGGGGTGTCGAGTGGTGAGAGCGGACACGGGAGGTGGGCATGGACGGCCCCGAGGACTTCGACGCCTTCTACACGGCGACCGCGCGGCGGGTCGTGCACCACGTCTACGCCCTCTGCGGCGACCTGGCCGAGGCGCAGGACGTGACGCAGGAGGCGTACGCGCGGGCCTGGCAGCGCTGGTCGGCAGTCGGGGCGTACGAGGATCCGGAGGGCTGGGTCCGGACGGTGGCCTGGCGCCTGACGGCCAACCGGTGGCGCGGTCTGAGGCGCTGGTTCGCCGCGCGGGCCCGGCTGGGCCGGGAGACTCCGACGCCCGGGCCCAACCCGGACCGGGTGGCGTTGCTGGCGGCGTTAAGGCGACTGCCCGACGCGCAACGGCTGGTCGTCGTCCTGCACCATCTCCACGACCTGCCGGTGGCGGAGATCGCCCGGACCACAGGCATGCGGGAGGGGACTGTCAAGTCGTACCTGTCCCGGGGCCGTGCCGCGCTCGCCGTTCTACTGACCGACGACAAGGAGGAAGTCGATGTCGGCACGCATTGGTGAGGCTCTGCGGGAGTTGGAGCAGGACATGACCGGGCTGCGGCTCAGCCCGGCGGCCGAGGTGCGCGCACGGGGGCGGGCCAGGAGCCGGCGCCGGGCCGCGGTTCTGGCGGGGGTGGCCGCTGTGACGGTCACCGGCGGTGCCGCGACCATGGCGACGCTGTCCGGACCGGCGACGCCGATGCCGGCCGGCGGCGGCGCGGCCACCCCGTCCGCCGCGGCGTCGGCCGCGTGTCAGGCCGACCCTCCGGTACGGCTGGACGTCGTCTTCCGGCCGGGCGCCGGCGCGCCGCAGATCGGGGAGGTCGACTACCGGATCGGGCAGGCGCGCGGGGACACCGGGCTGCGCTGCGGTGGCAGGACGGTCGCGGCCCGGCCGGACGGCGACGGCCGGGTCGTCCTGTCGGTGCTGCTCGCGCAGGGTGAGGACCCGGCGCCGATCCGGGCCGCGGTGGAGAAGCTGCCCGGGGTGGAGCGGGTGGTGACCGCCGGCGGGTGAGCGGTCAGGCGGCGAGCGTCTGCTCGGCGCGTACCGCTGTGGCCTCGGCCCGGGCGATCGGGCCGCCGGGCAGCGCGGCGACCGCGGCTCCGACGGCGACCGCCACCCCGGCGAAGACGAACGCCCACGAGACGCCGCCGGCGTGGTCGATGATCAGGCCCGCGATCGAGCCGCCGGCGGCGCTCGCCGCCACCGACATGGTCACCACCCAGGTGTACGCCTCGTTCAGCATGCCGGCCGGGGTGATCCGCCCGACGAGCGTGTTCTCCAGGGTGAGCGCGGGGGCGATGGCCGCGCCGCCGAGCACCAGCGCGACGCCGAGCGCGGCCGGGCCGGGCATCGCCGCGAAGACGGCGAAGCTGGCCGCGACGGTGCCGAGCAGCCAGGCGAACTGGCGGGTCATGTTGGCGGCGGGCTTGCGTACGCCGAACCAGAAACCGCCGATGGCGCTGCCGATGCCCCAGACGGCGAGCAGCACGCCGGCAAGGCTCTCCGGGTCGTCGGCGCCGGAGTTCCCGGCGAAGGCCGGGACGATGACGCCGGAGGCGCCGAACGCGATGCCGAGGCTCGCCACGCAGAGCAGCAGCGCGGGGAAGCCGCCGAGCCGCAGCGGGCCGAGGCCCCTTGCGTGGTGCTCGCGGGGGTGCGGGCGCCAGCCGCGCATGACCCGTCCGAGCGCGACGGTGCCGGTGCCGATCAGGGTTACCACCGCGGCGCCGACGAGCGCGGCGGAGGCGTCGGCGAGCAGCACGAAGCCGGCTACCAGCAGCGGCCCGATCACGAACACGACCTCGAAGAGGGTGGTCTCGGCGGCGAGCGCGGTGTTGCGCAGGTGCGCCCGGCCGGTGGCGGGGGCGGTGAGGTCGTTCCAGGCGCCCCGGATCGCGGCTGTGAGCGGCGGGTACGTGGCTCCGGCGACGCCCGAGGCCAGGTAGATCAGCCCGAGGTTGCCGCTGTCGGAGCGGGTGGCGACGAGCAGCCCGATCAGGGCGAGCGGGTGGGTGACCGCGGTGAGCAGCAGGACGGGGGTGGGTCCGACCCGGTCGGCGATCCGGCCGGCGACCGGGCTGAGCGCGGCGCCGGAGAGCGCGTAGATGCCGCCGGCGACTGCGGCCAGGGAGTACCGGCCGGTGACCTGCTCGACGACGAGCAGCAGCGCCAGCGGGGTCATGCCGATCCCGAGCCGGCCGATGATGCCGAGGATCAGCAGCATCGGCGCGCCGGGGATCCGCCAGACGCCCTGGTACTGGCGCAGTGCGGCCACAGTCGACCTCCAGGAGGGTAATGAGCGGGAGACGTTTCGACCCTAACGGCGTGACCTGACCGGGGGAAACGCATTGTGCCCGGACACACCACCGCGCCCGCGTCGTGGGACGCGGGCGCGGTGGGGAGTACGGCGGGTCAGCGCTGGAACTGCACCGGCCCGGAGTTGCGGGCCATCTGCTCCAGGCGGGCCACCCGCTGCTCCATCGGCGGGTGGGTGGCGAACATCGCGGCGATGCCGCCGCCCCGCTTGAACGGGTTGTCGATCATCAGGTGGGCGGTGCTGGCGAGCTGGCCCTGGGGCGCCAGCGGGCGCGCCTGCGTACCCATATGGATCTTTCGGAGGGCGCTGGCCAGGGCCAGCGGGTCGCGGCTCAGCTCGGCGCCGGACTGGTCGGCCTGGAACTCCCGGCTCCGGCTGATCGCGAGCTGGATCACCGTGGCGGCGATCGGGCCGAGGATCAGCGTGAGCAGCAGCACGGCCGGGTTCGGGGCGTCCTCGTCGTCCGAGGAGCCCAGCGGGATGAACCAGGCCAGGTTGGCCAGCATGGTGATGATGCCGGCCAGGCCGGCAGCCACGCTGGAGATCAGGATGTCCCGGTTGTAGACGTGGGACAGCTCGTGGCCGATCACGCCACGCAGCTCCCGGTAGTCCAGGATCTCCACGATGCCCTGGGTGACGCAGACCGCCGCGTTCTCCGGGTTACGACCGGTGGCGAACGCGTTGGGCTGCGACGTCGGGCTCACGTAGAGCCGCGGCATCGGCTTGCCGGCCTGCGTGGAGAGCTCCCGCACCATCTGGTACAGCTCGGGGAACTGTGCCTCGCTGACCGGTTGCGCCTTCATCGAGCGCAGTGCGAGCTTGTCGGAGTAGAAGTAGGTGACGCCGTTCATCAGCAACGAGACGACGACGGCGATGACGAGACCGCCGCTACCGCCGAACCAGTAGCCGATCGCGAGGATCAGCGAGGTCAACAGGCCGAGCAGCGCTGCGGTCTTGAGACGGTTGTGATGCACGATCTCTCCTTCGGTGCACGGGCCCTTGCGGGAGGCCCGCTGACCGGTTCAACACACCGGTACCCGTCAACCATCCGGCTCATGGCTGAAAGTTGCCTGGATGTTGCTGTGCGCAGGCTGAAGCGGTCGCCCATCCGGGCAGGAACCGGTCAGCGCGCCGCCACGTCCAGCACGAGCTGCGGTGCGAAACCGATCACCACCGCGGCGACGGTGGCCGCGCCGAGCGCCAGCACCACGGTCCGGGCGGGCCGGACCGTCGCCACGCCGGCCGGCGTCGCGTAGAGGGAGGCGGTGACCCGCAGGTAGTAGGCCAGGCCGATCACCGCGTTCAACGCCACCACGAGCGCCAGCCCGCCCGCGTTCCCGGCCAGCAGCGCGCGTACCACCGTCACCTTGGCGAACAGCCCGGCCAGGCCCGGCGGCAGCCCGGCCAGCCCGATCAGCGCCAGCGCGAACGCGCCGCCCACCCAGGGGTGCCGCCGCGCCGCGCCGCGCAGGTCGGCGAGCGTGCCGCCGTCGCCGTCCGCCGGGCGCAACGCCACCACAGCGGCGAACGCGGCCAGCTCCAGCAGCACGAAGAAGATCGCGTACGCGACGGCTGCGGCGTACGCGGCCGCCCGCGCGTCGCCGGTGCGGCCCGCGGTCAGCGCCAGCGCGCCCAGCGGGGCGAGGATGTACCCCGCCTGGGCCACCGACGACCAGGCGAGCAACCGCACGGTACGCCGCTGGCGCAGCGCCACCAGGTTGCCGACGGTCATGGTCAGCACCGCCAGCGCCGCCAGCACCGGGCCGGTCAGGTCACCCGGCAGGGCCCGCTGCACCACAGCCAGCAGCGCCACCACGCCACCGAGCTTCGAGGCGGTCGACAGGTACGCGGCCACCGGCAGCGGCGCGCCGTCGTAGGTGGCAGGGGCCCAGGCGTGGAACGGCACCGCGGCGACCTTGAACGCCAGCCCGGCCACCACGAGCGCCACAGCGACTGTGGTCAGCGGCAGATCGGTCAGGTCGTCGCGGGCGGCCAGTGTGGCGCCCAGCCGGTCCAGGTGCAGCGTGCCGGTGACCGCGTAGAGCAGCGCCGCGCCGAGCAGCGTCACTGTGGTGGCGACCACGCTCACCACGAAGAACGTCACAGCCGCCTCGGCACCGGCGAGGCTGCCCCGGCGCAGGCCGACCAGCACGTACAGCGGGAGCGTCAGCGTCTCCAGCGCCACGATCAGCGTGATCAGGTCACCGGCGGCGCCGAGCACCACGCCGCCTGTCATCGCGCAGGCGAGCAGGAAGCAGTACTCGCCGACCGGGGTGCGCCCGGCACGCAGCAGCGGACCGGACAGCGCCAGCACGCCGAGCGTGAGCAGGGCGATCACCGCCCCGACCAGCGCGGCCCGGCCGTTCCACACCCAGGAGCAGTCGTCGCCGACGCAGAACGTGCGCCGGGTGCCGGCCGCGCCGACGAGCGCCGCGCCGACAGCCGTGCCGGCCGCGCCGAGCGCCGCCACGGCGACGGTGACCGCGGGACGCGCCACCAGCAGATCCACCAGCAGCACCAGCACGGCCGTGCCGGCGGCCAGGTACGCGGGCAGCATCGCCACGTTGTCGACACTCTGCACCAGGCTCATGGGACGACCCCCAGCAGCGCCTCCACCGGACCGGAGGCGTACGACAGCACGAGCGCCGGGGCCAGGCCGACCGCGAGCGCGAGCAGCACCAGCGGCGCCCAGGCGGTCAGTTCCGCCCCGGCCAGCCCGGGTGCGAGCCCCGCCACCGCCGGGCTGGGCCGCCCGTGGGTGACCCGGCGCAGCAGCCGCAGGAAGTACGCGGCGGTGAGCGCCCCGCCCAGCGCGGCCAGCACGGCCAGGGTCAGCCAGAGCGGGCCGCCCCGCTGCACGGCGGCGACCACGGCGAACGCCTCACCCCAGAACCCGGCCAGGCCGGGCAGCCCCAGCGAGGCGACAGCCGCGAAGCCGAGCAGTCCGGCCAGCCGGGGCGCGGTCTCCCGCAGCCCGGACAGCTCGGCCAGCGAGCCGGTGTGCGCGCGGTCCTTGACCGCCCCGGCCAGGAAGAACAGCAGGCCGGTGATGACGCCGTGGGCGATGTTGCCGATCAGCGCGGCCTGGATCCCGGTGGCGGTGAGCGTGGCGACCCCGAGCAGCACGAAGCCCATGTGTCCCACGCTGGAGTACGCGATCAGCCGCTTCAGGTCGTCCTGCGCCAGGCAGACCAGGCCACCGACCAGGATCGCGGCGACGGCGAGCACGCCGAGCACCGGCGCGGCCCAGCGGGCGCCCTCCGGGGCCACCCCGACGGCGACCCGGATCAGCCCGTACGTGCCCATCTTGAGCAGCACCCCGGCGAGGATCACGCTGCCGACGGTGGGGGCCTGGGTGTGCGCGTCGGGCAGCCATGAGTGCAGCGGCCAGAGCGGGCTCTTCACCGCGAACGCCAGCGCCAGCAGCGTGAACGCGGCGAGCTGGGTTCCCCGGGACAGCCCTGCGCCGCCGGTGAGCGCGACCAGGTCTGCGGTGCCCGCGGCGGCCACCACCACGTAGACGCCGACGAGCAGCAGCACCGAGCCGAACAGCGTGTAGAGCGCGAACTTGCGGGCCGCGCGACGGCGGTCCGCGCCGCCCCAGCCGGCGATCACCGCGTACATCGGCAGCAGGACGACCTCGAAGAACAGGAAGAACAACACCAGGTCGAGCGCGAGGAACGTGCCGAGGATGCCGACCTCGACCACCAGCAGCAGCGCCACGAGCGCCCGCCCGCTGCCGCCGCCGGGCGGCACCCGCCACAGCGTGTACGCGCAGCACAGCAGCGTGAGCAGCGCGGTCAGCACCACGAGCGGCCAGGAGATGCCGTCCACACCGAGGTGGAAGCGCAGGTCGAGCCCGGGCACCCACTGCAGGTCGAGCTGGTGCCACGGCTGCACCGCCGGGCGTGGCCCGTACCCGAACCAGCCGTGGTCGCCGCCGACCAGCGGGAGCGTCGCCAGCAGCGTCAGCGCGGCCGCAGCGGTGCCGACCACCCGGCCGGCCCGGTCGCCGGGCACGACGGCTGTGGCCAGCGCGCCGAGCGCCGGGACCGCCACCACGGCGACCAGCAGGACCTGCCCGAACGTCATGAGGTCACTCCGATCAGCGCGACCGCGAGGCCGATCAGCAGCGCGCCCGCGAGCACCCCGGCTGCCGCGCGCGGCAGCGCCGCCCGGTGCAGCGCGGCCAGGCCGCCGCCCACCTCGACCGCCGCCCGGCCGCTGCCCTCGACCAGCCCGTCCACGCCCAGTTCGTCACCGGTACGCACGACCCGCGCGAGCGCGCCCGCCGGGCGTACGACGAGGGCGTGCTGGACGTCGTCGAGCCGGAACGCGCGGGCGAAGACCGGCCGCAGCGGGCCCAGGAAGCGGGCCGGGTCGGCGGCCGGGTCGCGGCGCCAGCCCGCCCAGGCGACGCCCGCGCCGGCGAGCAGCAGCAGGAACGGCAGGATCAGGTTCGGCGCCAGGTGCACCAGCTCGACCGCCTCGCCGGTGTCGTCGCCGGGCACGCGCAGCCGGTCGGCGAACCAGGGCGCGAACGCGGCCAGGCCGAGCAGCGCGGCCGGGGCCGTGAGCAGCAGCACCGGCCAGCGCAGCAGCTCGGGCGGGTCGTGCGGGCGCAGCAGCGGCGTGCGTGTCCGGCCGAGGAACGTGCGCAGCAGCAGGCGGGTCGCGTACCAGGCGGTCACCGCCACGCCGACCAGCCCGGCCAGCCAGACCAGCCAGCCCACCCAGGCGGCTGTCGGCCCGGCGCCGTCGAGCGCGGCCGCCTCGGCGGCGGCGAGCACGCCGTCCTTGCTCCAGAAACCCGAGAGCGGGGGTACGCCGGCGAGCGCGCCGAGGCCGACCACCATGCACCAGAACGTGACGGGCATGGCGGTACGCAGGCCGCCCATCCGGGACATCAGCGTGGTGCCGACGGCGTGGATCACCGCACCGGCGGCGAGGAACAGCAGCGCCTTGAACGCGGCGTGGGTGAGCAGGTGGAACAACGCGGCAGCCGGTGCGCCGACCGCCAGCGCGCCGGTCATGTAGCCGATCTGCGACACGGTCGACCAGGCGAGCACGCGCTTGATGTCGTCCTGCGCGGTGGCGGCGAACGCGCCGAGCAGCATGGTGATCGCGGCCATCACGCCCAGCACGGCGAGCGCGGCCGGTGCGCGCTCGAACAGCGGGAACAGGCGGGCCACCGCGTACACCCCGGCGGCGACCATGGTGGCGGCGTGGATCAGCGCGGACACCGGCGTGGGACCGGCCATCGCGTCCGGCAGCCAGGTGTGCAGCGGGAACTGGGCGCTCTTGCCCGCCACCCCGGCGAGCAGCAGCAGGCAGGCGGCGATGAGCGTGCCGGTGCCGTAGTCGTGTGCCAGCACGTCGGCGATCCGGAAGCTGCCCGCGCCCACGCCGAGCAGCGCGATGCCGAGCAGGAAGCCGACGTCACCCACGCGGGTGACCAGGAACGCCTTGACCGCCGCTCCGGGTGCCTCGGGCAGCCGCCGGTCGTGGGCGATGAGCAGGTACGAGCAGACGCCCATTACCTCCCAGCCGACCAGCAGCATGATCAGGTCGCCGGACACCACCACAGTGAGCATGGCGGCGGTGAAGAGGCTCAACTGCGCCGCGTACGGCGGGTAGCGGTGGTCGACGTCCACGTCGTCGTGCGGGCCCCGGCGCAGGTAGCCGATCGAGTAGACCTGCACTGCGAGCGCGACGGCGGCGACGGCGGTGGCGACGAGTACCGCCACGCCGTCGAGCCGCAGGCCCAGCGTGACCCGCAGCCCGCCCAGGTCGACCCAGGTGGTGGACGCCTCGACCGGGGCGTCCACGCGGACCAGCAGCGCCAGCGCGGCCAGCAGCGACACGGCCGCCCCGGCCACGCCCAGCGCGACAGCCGACCGCCGGGCCGCCGCCCGGTCCTGGCGCGGGGCGGGCGGCAGCAGCAGGCCGAGCAGGCCGGCGACCAGCGGCACCGCCGGCAGCACCGCGGCGAGCCACAGCGTCGGCGTGCTCACCGGACCGCTCCTTCCGTGCCCGGCGCTTCCGGCGTCGGCAGCCCGCCCGGGGCCACCGCGACCGCCGGCGCCGGCTCGTCGAGCGGCACGTCGTCGACTGTGACGCTGGCGCGCAGCCGGTAGAGCTGGAGCACGATGGCGAGCCCGACACCGATCTCGGCGGCGGCCAGCACGATCACGAACAGCGCGAACACCTGCCCGGAGTGCGGCAGCACGGCCTTGACTGTGGTGTCGGCGGTGACCAGCACCAGGTTCACCGCGTTCAGCATCAACTCCACCGCCATCAGCACCAGGACGGCGTTGCGGCGGCGCAGCACGCCGTACACGCCGAGGCCGAACAGCAGCGCGGCGGTGACGTACGGGATGACCGGCCTCACGGGCGCCTGCCCTCGTCGGCTGGTTGCGCCGCGCTGGTGTCGGTGGACCGGCGGCCGATGTCCGGGCGGGACAGCACGATCGCGCCGACCAGCGCGGCCAGCAGCAGCACCGACAGCACCTCGAACGGCAGCACCCAGGAACGGAACAGTTGCTCGCCGAGGCGCTCGGCGGTGCCGGCGACGGGCAGGTCCACCCGGGACCAACGGAAAGCGTCGATCAGCAGCACCGCCAGGCCGAGGCCGCTGCCCGCGCCGACGAGCGCTGCGGCCCAGCCCGGCCGGTCCAGGTCGTCCGACGGGCCGATCGGCGCGCGGGTCAGCATCACCGCGAACAGCAGCAGCACCACCACCGCGCCCACGTAGATGAGCACCTGCACCCAGGCCACCAGCTCGGCCGTCAGCACCAGGTAGTCACCCGCGAGCGCGCCCAGGCACACCACCAGCCACAGCCCGGCCCGGACCAGGTGGCGGGTGGCGACCACCAGCGCACCCGCGCCCACCGCCACCGCGCCCAGCGCGAGCAGCAGGACGTCCGCACCGGTCATGAGGCGGTGCCTCCGCCCGGATCGGTGGCGGCGTCGGGGCGTACCCGGGAAGGAGCCGGACGGGCCGACGGACCCGCCGCCTTCCGGGCGGCGGTGGTCTCCTCCTTGGAGGGGTCGCCGAGCGGGTCGTGAGCCGGCGGCGGCGGCACGGTGGCCATCCACTCGCCCAGATGGTCCTTGTCGTGCAGCAGGTTCTTGATGTCGTACTCGGCGTACTCGAACTCGGGCGACCAGTAGAGCGCGTCGAACGGGCAGACCTCGACGCAGATGCCGCAGTACATGCAGAGCGAGAAGTCGATGTCGAACTTGTCGAGCACGTTGCGCTGGCGGGGGCGGGCGGCGCCGGGCACCGCCACCTCCTCCTTGTGCGAGTCGATGTAGATGCACCAGTCCGGGCACTCGCGCGCGCAGAGCATGCAGACCGTGCAGTTCTCCTCCAGCAGCGCGATCACGCCACGGGAGCGGGGCGGCAGCTCAGGCTCGACATCCGGGTACTGCTGGGTGGTCGAGCGGCGGGTCATCGTCTTCAACGTGACCGCCAGGCCCTTCACCAGGCCCCCGCCGGGCACTCCACCGTGCTCGCTCATGCCGCCCATCCTGCCCTGTGGCCCGGGCGCGCGCGACCACCACCCGGCCTTTGCGGCGGTATCGTGAGCGCGGGGAGAACGACGCACCGGGAAGGACCTGTCGATGACCGCCGCGCTGGAGAGCGACCACCCCCCGGAGGGCGGGTGGACGACAGACGATCTGGACGCGCTGCCGGAGGACGGTCGCCGCCGCGAACTGCTCGATGGAGTGCTGCTCATGTCCCCCTCCCCCACCCGGATCCACCAGAGCATCGCGGCCCTGCTCATGGTCGCGCTCGACGAGGACTGCCCCGACGGGTACGACGTAACCCAGGGTGTGGAGGTGCGCATCAACCGCACCCGCTCCTTCATCCCGGACGTGCTGGTCACCACCGCGACCGCCGCCGCGCGCGAGCCGTCCCGGTACGAGCCGCACGAGGTGGTGCTCGCCGTGGAGATCGTCTCGCCCAGCACCCGGTCCATCGACCGCGTCCTCAAGCCGGCGCTCTACGCCCAGGCCGGGATTCCGTTCCACTGGCGGATCGAGATCGAGGACGAGGGCATCGTCGTCTACACCTACAAGATCGATCCGGTGCACGAGGTCTACACGGAGACCGGGCGGTGGACGAAGTTCGTCGACACCGGCGAGCCGTTCCCGGTGAACCTGCCGATCAGCCGGATCACGCCTCGCCGGGTGTGAGCGGAGGCAGCATCTCCACGCCGAGCTGCTGGAGCATCTGGAACAGCTCGTTGACGCTCCACACGTCCACGATCCGGCCGTCGTCGAAGCGCAGGAACGTCGCGCCCGAATAACTGACCACGCGGCCGGTCGGCGGCACCGGGCCGAACTGCCCGGCCTGGGTGCCGGCGGCCCGCCAGCGCACCGCCACCCGCGTACCGGTCGCCACCACGTCGACGATCTTGTAGCGCAGGTCGGGGAACGACGCCCGCCGGTCCCGGTGCCACGCCAGCATCGCCGCCGGGCCGCTGCCGCCCAGGCCCGGGCAGTCCGCCGCCACCAGCTCGTACGCGCTCTCCTCGCGCCCCGCGTTCCACACGTCGGCGACGAAACGCCGGGCTGCCGCCTCCACATCGGTCACGGCGGGCAGCCTATGCCCCTCTCCCGGGTACTCGCCCTGCCGGGAGCTGCCGGAGCGACCATGATGGGAACGAAAGGCGAACTCGGAGGTGGGTGTGGGCAGCGACGACGAGGTCCTGGACCGGACCGGTGGCAAGTACGTGGAGCCGGGTGGCGAGTTCACCCGCGACCAGCGCTACATCGCCACCCGGATCACGGCGGACGGGAGCAACGGCTGGCCGGTGGAGCCGGGCCGCTACCGGCTGGCGGTCAGCCGGGCCTGCCCGTGGGCCAACCGGCTGATCATCGTCAGGCGCCTGCTCGGGCTGGAGGACGCCATCTCGATGGCCGTGGCCGGGCCCACCCACGACAAGCGGAGCTGGACTTTCGACCTGGACCCGGACGGCAAGGACCCGGTGCTCGGCATCGAGCGGCTGGCCGACGCGTACTTCGCCCGCTTCCCCGGCTACGAGCGCGGCATCACAGTGCCGGCGCTCGTCGACGTGCCCACCGGGCAGGTGGTGACGAACGACTACGCGCAGATGAGCCTGGACCTCACGACCGAGTGGACGGCGCACCACCGGCCGGGCGCGCCGGACCTCTACCCGGAACCGCTGCGCGGCGAGATCGACGAGGTGAACGGAGTCGTCTTCGCGGACGTCAACAACGGCGTCTACCGGTGCGGCTTCGCCGGCAGCCAGGAGGCGTACGACAAGGCGTACCACAGGCTGTTCGACCGGCTGGACTGGCTGAGCGAGCGGCTCGCCGGGCAGCGGTACCTGGTCGGCGACACGATCACCGAGGCGGACGTACGGCTGTTCACCACGCTCGTGCGCTTCGACCCGGTCTACCACGGGCACTTCAAGTGCAACAGGCAGAAGCTCAGCGAGATGCCGGTGCTGTGGGCGTACGCGCGGGACCTGTTCACCACGCCCGGGTTCGGCGACACGATCGACTTCGACCACATCAAGCGGCACTACTACGAGGTCCACCGGGACATCAACCCGACGGGGATCGTGCCGCTCGGCCCCGACCTGAGCAACTGGCTGATCCCGCACGGGCGGGAGAAGCTGGGCGGTCGCCCCTTCGGCGACGGCACCCCACCCCCGCCCCCACCCCCGTCCGAGCGGGTAGACCCCGCCCACACGCCGTTGCGCTGACCCGCTCCCTCCCCCGCCCCGTCTCGCCCCACCCTCGCCCTGCCCTCACCCCGCCCTCGCCCCGTCCTCGCCTCGCCGATCTTGCACTTTGGGCCCGGAACCTGGGCGTCTTGCCCCTTTCGCCGGGGCGGTAAGTGCAAGACGCTTCTATGTCTGTGGTGATCGGTTCGGCTGATTGCCGTTAGGGTTCGGCGTTGGTGATCACTTGGGTGGCTCTTCGTTGATCCGGCCGCCTGTGGTGTGGGTGTGCCTTGTGCAAGACCTGTCCCCGGGTGATCGTCGGCGCCGGCCCGGCCCACCCTGCTGGCCTGATCAGAAGCCTGCCCGTGCGAGCACACGTGGCCCATCACAGATTTGCCGCCGAGGTGATGTCTTCCCGAGCCGACGCCGACTGTCCCGGTCGTCGCTGGCAAAGGAGCAACAATCCGAGATGAGAAGGATCGTAGAACGGGTCGCGGATCGCTATGACGTGGTGGTGGGGGTCGATACTCACACCGATACGCATACCGCCGCCGTGGTGGACCGACTCGGTGGGGTGTTGGCGCAGGTCACGGTGTCCACTGACCCGGACGGGTTGAGCCGGTTGTTGGCCTTCGCCGTCGCGCACACCCCACCGCAGGGGCGCCGGTTGTGGGCGGTGGAGGGCACCCGGTCACACGGGCAAGGGCTGTGCCGGCTGCTGACCGCTGCTGACGAACCCGTCTGCGAGGCACCCAAGCCCCCCGCTGCGGCCCGTCGTCGGGGCGGCAAGTCCGACCAGCTGGACGCGGTCGCCGCCGCCCATACGGTGCTGGCGCTGCCCGCTGAGCGCATCGCCGTGCCCCGCAGCGACGGCCCACGCGAGGCCCTGCGTCTGCTGCTGATCTGCCGCCGGCACCACACCGATGCCCGCACCGCCGCGGTCAACCTGGTCAAAGCGTTGATCCTGACCGCTGACGACACTCTGCGCGAGGCGCTACGCGGGCTGTCCACCACCATCCAGATCGCCCGCCTGGCCGCCCTCGAACTGCCCGAAACCACCGCCCTGCCCTGCGAGGAACACACCCGCCGCCGCGAACTGGTCACCCTCGCCCGGCACATCCACATCCTCGACGCCACACTGGCCGACAACCACCAGCGCCTACGAGCCCTCGTCACCGAACTGTGCCCGCCCCTGCTCGACCAACCCGGAGTCGGACCCGTCACCGCCGCGATCGCCCTCACCGCCTGGTCCCACCCCGGCCGCGTCCGCTCAGAAGCCGCCTACGCCACCCTCGCCGGCGCCGCCCCCATCCCCGTGGCCAGCGGCCGCACCGACCGACACCGCCTCAACCGCGGCGGCGACAGAACCCTCAACAGCGCCCTGCACACCATCGCCCTGACCCGCCGACGCATCCACCCCGAAACACGCGACTACATCACCCGACGCCACGCCGAAGGCCGCACCACCAGAGAAATCACCCGCTGCCTCAAGCGCTACATCGCCCGACAGCTCTACCGCACCATCACCACCCACCACCAAACCCCTTGACAACCCCACTCACAGATCGACGGGGACAGGGAGGGGCGGAGGGCGAGGAGAGGGCGGGGAGGGGCGGGGCGGGCTACAGGGCCAGGCGGACTGCGGCGGTCAGGACGAGCTGGGCCAGGGCCAGGGGGACCAGGACCAGCCAGCAGAGGCGCTGGAGCTGGTCCTCGCGCAGCCTCGGGTAGCTCACCCGCAGCCAGATGATCACGAAGGCGACGGCGAAGACCTTGAGCAGCGTCCACAGCCAGCCGAGCTGCGCGTCGGCGAACGGGCCCTGCCAGCCGCCGAGGAACAGCACAGTGGTCAGCGCGGCGATCACCACGATGCCCACGTACTCGGCGAGCAGGAAGAACGCGAACCGCAGGCCGGTGTACTCGGTCATGTAGCCGAAGACCAGCTCGGAGTCGGCCACCGGCATGTCGAACGGCGGACGGCGGATCTCCGCCAGCCCCGCCACGAAGAAGATCACCATGGCCGGTGCCTGCCACAGCAGCCACCAAGGCTGCCATGCCTCCACGATGCCCGGCAGGCTGAGCGTGCCCGCCGCCATCGCCACCGAGGCGGCGGCCAGCACCAGCGGCAGCTCGTACCCGAGCAGCTGGGCGGCGCCGCGCAGCCCGCCGAGCAGGCTGTACTTGTTCGCCGACGCCCACGCGGACATGAGCACGGCCAGCACGCCGACGCCCACCACGGCGAGCACGAAGAACAGGCCGATGTCCAGCGGCTGGGCGACCAGGTCACCCGGCCCGAGCGGGATCACCAGCAGCACCAGCAGGTACGGCACCAGCGCCACAGCGGGCGCCAGCCGGAACACCGGCCGGTCCGCGTCGCGCGGGGTGACGTCCTCCTTCTGCACGAACTTGATGCCGTCGGCGACCAGTTGCGCCCAGCCGTGGAAGCCGCCCGCGTACATCGGGCCCAGCCGGCCCTGCATGTGCGCCATCACCTTGTGCTCGGCCTGGCCCACGATCAGCGGCAGCGTGAGGAACGCGACGAGCACGCCTGCCACGCGCAGGACCAGCTCCAACCAGTCCGGCATCAGCTCTCCCCCGCCGCGTCGGGCTCCGGCTCCTGGCGGGGCGGCCCGGTCGGCCGTTCCCCCGGCAGCGGCCGCCCGAGCGGACCCGCCTCGTCGGCCGTCGGAGCAGCAGTGGACCCCTCCCCGGGCTCCCCGGAAACAGCCCGCTCCGGAGCATCCCCGGCAGTCGGCCGAGCCGGGCGCTCAGCGGCAGCAGGCCGCGCCGGACGCTCGCCCGGAGCGGGCCGCGCCTGACGCTCGCCCGGAGCCGGCCGAGCCGGCCGTTCGCGGGCCGGGCGCGCCGGCGTACCCCCTCGGGGGCCCTCACCGGCGCCGGCCGCACCCGCCGGCGTGGGCGTCGTGCCCCACTCACCCGGCGCGGGCACGCCCGGCGGCCGGACCGGCCGGCGGCCCCCGCCCGCCTCCGACTCGCCCGGCTCCTTCGCGCCGGGCCACGGCTTGGCGACCCGGGAGGCGAGGACGAACTCCTTGCGCAGCGGGTGCCCCTCGAACTCGGGCGGCAGCAGCAGCGGCCGCAGCTCACCGTGGCCGGCGAAGTCGATGCCGAACATCTCGTGCGTCTCGCGCTCGTGCCACGCGGCGCCGGGGAACAGGCCGACCACCGACGCGACGACAGGCGTGTCCCGGGGCACCCGGGTGCGCAGCAGCAGCCCGTGCCGGTGCCGGACCGACCAGAGGTGCAGCACCACGTCGAAGCCGTCGGCCAGCTCGTCCACCGCCGACAGCCAGTCCAGGAAGTCGAGATCCAGCTCGGCGTCGTCGCGCGCCGCGCGCACCGCGTCCGCCCAGCTCGCCAGGGGTACGTCGACGGTGGCGCGGGCGTACCCCTGACCGCCGGAGACCGATGCGGTGGCCTCGACGGGCGCGAGCAGCGCGACCACCCGCCGGCCGACCTCTTCCGGAGTCATGCGCTGATCCTATGGCCGACGGCTGCGGACCGGGCCGGGCCGCCCGTGCCGGGATCGCCGCTTTGCCGGACGGGCGGGGCGAGCGCGCGGAAAGATGAGGTCCGTGCGCGCTGTGACTGTGACCCCCGGTGTCCCGGACTCACTGCGGCTCGTCGAGGACTGGCCCGAGCCACCGCCCGAGGAGGGCGCGATCCTGGTCGAGGCGCTGGCGGTGGGTGTCTGCGGCACCGACCACGAGATCGTCGCGGGCGAGTACGGCGAGGCGCCGCCGGGCCAGGAACGGCTGGTGCTCGGGCACGAGTCGCTGGGCCGTGTGCTGGATGATCCGACCGGCACGTTGCACACCGGTGACCTGGTCGCCGGTGTGGTCCGCCACCCCGATCCGGTGCCCTGCGCGAACTGCGCGGTGGACGAGTGGGACATGTGCCGCAACGGCCAGTACACCGAGCACGGCATCAAGGCACTGCCCGGTTTCGCCCGGGAGCGCTGGCGGTTGCAGCCCAAGTTCGCCGTCGGCCTGGACCCGGCGCTCGCATCAGTGGGCGTGCTGCTGGAGCCGACGAGCGTGGTGGCGAAGGCGTGGGACCACATCGAGCGGATCGGCCGCCGGGCCGAGTGGAAACCGATGACCGTGCTGGTCACCGGCGCCGGGCCCATCGGGCTGCTGGCCGCGCTGCTCGGCAGCCAGCGTGGGCTGTCGGTGCACGTGCTGGACCGCAACACCACCGGGCCGAAGCCGGAACTGGTCCGCGCGCTCGGGGCGACGTACCACACGGCGACCGTGCCCGAGCTGGACGTGAAGCCGGACGTGGTGATCGAGTGCACCGGCGCGCCCACTGTGGTGCTGGACGCCATGTGCAAGGCCGCGCCCACCGGCATCGTCTGCCTGACCGGCGTCTCCAGCGGCGGCCGGACGATCAACTTCGACGCCGGGGCCCTCAACCGGGAGCTGGTGCTGGAGAACAACGTGGTGTTCGGCTCGGTGAACGCCGGGCGGCGGCACTGGGAGATGGCCGCCGAGGCGCTCGCCCAGGCCGAACAGTCGTGGCTGACGTCGCTGATCACCCGCCGGGTGCCGCTGTCGAACTACCGCGAGGCGTACGCCTCGGTCGGTGAGGACATCAAGGCGGTGCTGGACTTCACGCAGTGAGGCGGGGCGCCGGACCCGGCGCCCCGGCCCTCTCAGATGCCTGGTAGCCGGCCGTTGCGGAACAGGTCCACGAAGAGCTGGTGGTCCTCGCGCGCCCGGATCCCGTACCGGTGGCCGAAGTCGACCAGGTAGTCGACGAACGCCTCCGGGTCGGCGTCGACGACCGCGACGATCGCCTCCTCGGTGGAGTAGTCGACCAGGTCGTGGCTGGACTCGTCGTCGGCGACCGAGTGCATCCGGGCCACCGCCCGGCCCAGGTCGGCGAGCACGCCGGCCAGTGCCTCCGGCTCGTTCACGTCGGCCCAGTCCAGGTCCGCCGCGTACGGGGACACCTCGGCGACGAGCTGCCCGACGCCGTCCAGCTCGGTGAAGCCCAGCCACGGGTCGGCGTGCGCCTGCAGCGCGCGCTGCGACTCGGCGGTGCGGTGACCCTGGTGCCGGAAGTACGACCGGACCCGCTCGTCGTCGACGTACCGCGCCACGGCCGGCACCTGCGCCTGCTTCATGTAGATGACGACGTCGTTCTCCAGCGCCTGGGTGTGCCCCTCCAGCAGCAGGTTGTACGACGGCAGCCCGGCCGACCCGATGCCGACGCCCTTGCGCAGCACCACGTCCTTGATGCCGGCGGCGACCGGGCGCATCCGGGTGGTCGAGTCCGGCAGCGTGTGCAGGTAGTCGGCGAACGCGGCGCAGACCTTCTCCCGGGTGGCGTCGTCGATCTCGTGGACGCCGTCGCCGAGGGAGAACCGGCGCTCGTAGTTGTCGATCGTGGTCTGCGCGGCGAGCAGGTCCACCCGGGTGTTCAGCCGCGCCTGCTGGAGCACCCGGCGCAGCACACCGTCGGCGTTGTCGAGCGTGATCGAGCCGATCGCGTCGTCCCCGCCCGCGGCGATGGCCCGCAGTTCGGCCAGGTACGACCGGGCGAAGCCGGTCACCAGCTCGCCGATCACCCGGTCGGAGAGCGCCTTGGCGTAGCCGAGCAGCGCCACGCTGGCGGCGAACCGCTTCAGGTCCCAGGTGAACGGCCCGACGTACGCCTCGTCGAAGTCGTTGACGTTGAACACGAGCTGCCCGGAGGCGTTCATGTAGGTGCCGAAGTTCTCGGCGTGCAGGTCACCGTGGATCCACACCCGGCTGGTCCGCTCGTCGAGGAACCGGTCGCTGCCGAAGTCGCCGCGCTGGTCGGCGTAGAACAGCGCGGCGCTGCCCCGGTAGAAGGCGAACGGTGACGCCGCCATCTTGCGGAACTTGCGACGGAACGCCGCCGGGTCGATCGCCATGGACGCGCCGAACTCCTCGGTCAGCACGTCGATGATGAATGCGGAGCGCTTCTCCGCGAGGTCGGTCATGAGCCGCAGGCTAGCCCCGCGCCGCCACCTGGCGGTTCAGCCGACCGGCGGACGTACCGGTGGTGCGGTGAGCGCCTCGACCGGCCGCGCCACAGCGTCCGCCGGGGAGGTGAGCGCGTCGGGCCGGGCCACGCCGCCGATGCCGGACTGCTCGGCGGCGATCTTCTCCTGGAGGCGCAGGATGCCGTGCAGCAGCGCCTCGGGGCGCGGCGGGCAGCCGGGCACGTACACGTCGACGGGGATGAGCTGGTCGACGCCCTTGGTCACCGAGTAGGAGTCCCAGTACGGGCCGCCGCAGTTGGAGCAGGCGCCGAACGAGATCACGTACTTCGGCTCGGGCATCTGGTCGTAGAGCCGCTTGACCGCCGGGGCCATCTTGTCGGTGACGGTGCCGCTGACCACCATGAGGTCGGCCTGCCGGGGCCCGTGGGCGAACGGGATCACGCCGAGCCGCATGAAGTCGTGCCGGCCCATGCTGGTGGCGATGAACTCGATGGCGCAGCAGGCCAGGCCGAAGTTGAACACCCAGAGCGAGTAGCGGCGGCCCCAGTTCAGCACGAACCGGATCGGCTCGCCGAGCACGGCCGGCACCTGCACCTCGGGCCCTCCCCTGTCTGCGAAATTCCGCTGTCCCTGAACCGACAGTCAACCACAGCGCCCGGACCGGCAACCCCCGCAACCGGTACGGGCGTCAGGGCGTGTGACCGGCGTGACCGCGTCGGCGGTACGCACACGGGGAGGACCAGGTGACGGTGACGAGGGAGCCGATGCTCGACGAGCCACCCGAGGGGACAGCGAGGCGCGCCGAGAGGCGCGAGGCGGTCGACTTCGACGGGCTCTACCACGCACACTTCCGGTCCCTGACGCTTCAGCTCACCGCCTACTGCGGTGACCTGTCCCAGGCGCAGGACATGGTGCAGGAGGCGTTCTGCCGGGCGTTCGCCCGCTGGTCCCGGGTGTCCCGCTACGACGATCCGGTGGCCTGGGTCCGCCGGGTGGCCTGGAACCTGGCCACCAGCCGCTGGCGGCGGCTGCGGACGGCCCAGGCGTGGCTGCACCGCCAGCGGGAGGAGTACGTGCCGGGGCCGGGGCCGGACCGGGTCGCGCTGACCGCCGCGCTGGCCGAGCTGCCGCCGCATCAGCGCCGCGCCGTGGTGCTGCACTACCTGGCCGACCTGAGCGTCGCGCAGATCGCGGCGCAGGAGGACGTGCCGGAGGGCACCGTCAAGTCCTGGCTGTACCGGGGGCGGACCGCGCTGGCGGCGAAGCTCACCACCACGAGCGAGGTGAACCACCATGACTGAGCCCGACGACATCCTGATCGGCGGCGAGTTCGCCGAGTTCCGCACGACGTACACGCCTGTGGTGCACCCGGCCGGGACGGCCGCGGTCCGGCGCACGGTCCGGCGCCGCCGCCGACGTACAGCGGTGGTCACCGCGGCGGCCGTGGTGCTTGCCGTGGTGATCCCGGTGGGCGCGAACGCCGCCCTGGACCGGCGGCCCGGACCGCCCCCGGCTCCCGCGCAGACAGTCACCCCGACTCCGTCCGAGAGCACGTCGCCGCCACCGTCGACGCCGCCGCCGAGCACGGCCGGCTCGACCCCGGCCGCTCCGGACGGGCGGATCACGCGGTCCCAGCTGCTCGCGGCCCAGCTCGACCTCGTGTCCTGGCCGGACGCACCGAAGACCTGTGTCAGTGACGACGTCCGGCTCCGGTCCGGCCCGCAGGACGAATCGGTCCCAACGCTGCTCGCCGGGCCGGAGTACGCCGACCTCGACGGCGACGGCACGACCGAGACGGTCGTCCTCGTCGCCTGCCGCTACGGCGAGGCGTCGGGCAAACAGGTGCTCGCCTTCGACCGGGGCGGGGACGGCCGGATCATCACCATGGGCCGGGTGGTCGGCACGCGTGAGGGCATGGATGACATCACCGAGTTCTCGGTGCGGGACGGCGGGGAGGTCCGGGCGCACGTCGCCGACATCCAGCCCTGTTGCGGCACGCCCGAATGGACGCCGCAACGGCAGTGGCGGACGTACGCCTGGAACGGTGAACGGTTCCGGCAGGTCGACGGACCCACGAAGTTCGGCACCGACCCCCGTCTGACCGACCTCACGATGACCGCCCGCGACGTCGTGGCCGGGCCGCCGGACAAGAAGGGGATCCGGAAGGTAACGGTCACCGTGACGGTGGTGAATCATGGGCCGGTGAGCGTGCGCCAGCTCGGGTTCACCGGCTGGTACGACTACACGAGACCGAACGGGTCCGCCCTGGACCGGTGCCGGAACGTACGGCTCGACGGGGGCATCGCCTGCGTGCTGGACACCCTGTCGGTGGGCGCGAGCAGGACGTACACGTTCACGTTCGACCATCCGGCGACCGCCGACGAGCCGCCGACGCTGCGGGCGATCCACATCGACTCGCAGGAGCGGTACTGGAACGACCTGAACTGGAAGGACAACGAGGTCGAGCTGACCTCCGTCGGCTGACCGACAGATCGCAACCGACCGTCCCGTCTGGACGTGTCACCGGCATCGGACGGACGGAGATGCCGCCGTCCGGCAACGGGGAATCACGGGAGGAACAGCATGACCACACGTACGGCACGGATCGCCACCGCACTGCTCGGTGGGACCGCCGCACTGATCACCCTGGCCGCGCCGGCCGCCGCCGCGCCGGGCGCCGCCACCGGCCGCGTCGACGTCACGGCCCAGCGGCTCGTCCTCGACCCGACCGACCGGGGGTACGTCGGGACGCTCACCGCAACGGTGACCAACCGGCGGTCGACCGCGACGTCGGTGAGCCTGGTCGTCACCGAGCCGGCGGGGGCGTCGTTCACCTCCATCGAGCCCGGCGGCGGCTGCTTCTACGACCGCCTGGTGGAGAACCGGCTGGTGATCGGCTGCGGCGGCGAGCAGATCGAGGCCGGCAAGAGCCTCACCTTCCGGCTGGGCTTCCACGTCTGGACCACCGCGCGCAGCTACCCGATGGTCGCGAAGGGCGGGCGGATCGAGGTCGTCCCGGACGGCGCCGCCGCGGCCTCGGACGCCACCGGCTTCACCACCCTCTTCCGCTCCACCACCGGCAGCCTGCGCAAGCCGCGACCGTACGTGCAGGCCGTCGACACCGACCTCAGCATCCGGGGCAGCGCCGTGACGCTGACCCCGCAGCCGGACGGCACCCTGCTCGGCCGGATGCCGGTCACCGTGCGCTACGGCAACGACGCGCCGACCTTCGCTCTCAACGTCGCCGCCGCCCTGCCCGCGGGGGTGCAGGTCGACCACATCGAGCCGCAGGACATGCCGAGCTTCCCGCTCGGGTTCACCGTGCCGGGCGGCCGGTTCATGCCCGGCGAGGAGCGCACCTTCGACGTCTTCCTCAGCGCGCCCGTCGGCACGGCGGCGGGCGAGTTGGGCACCGGCAGCCTCACCGTGACCGGGAGCTACTTCTGGCAGGCCGAGGACCCGCAGGACGTGGACCCGTCGGACAACACCACGTCGTTCACGGTGACCGCGGCCGCCGCGAGCTGACCCGTCGCCCGCCCGGCCGGCGCCCAAGCGCCGGCCGGGCATCGCCGTGTCACCAGGCCGGACGCTGGAGCAACCCGACGAACTCGGCGAGCAGCCGTTCCCGCAGCCGCGCCGGGGCGGCGTCGAGCAGCGTGTTCACCACCGCCATCCGGTCCGGCACACCGGCGCCGCCGGCCAGGCCGAGGCCGTCTGCCAGTCCGGCCACCAGCTCGGGGGTGAGCGCCTCCGGCGTGAGGCTGCCGGCCAGCGCCAGCAGCTCCGGCGGCAGCACGACCGGCCCGGCGGCGCGGGCCGCCGCGACCGCCTCGGCCAGCGCCGGGCCGAACTCGGCCACCCGGGGCGCCACCGCCGCAGTCACCGTGAGGTGCACGCTGGCCGGCAGATCGGCGTACGTGAGCTGGGGCTGGGTGTGCCAGCCACGCGCGGTCAGCTCGTCGACCAGCACGAACAGGTCGAGCCCCGGATCGTCGCTGGTGAAGCAGACCACTGTGGTCTCCGGTTCGGCCATCAGTCGCAGGCCGCCGGTGGCCCGTACCGCGTCGGCCAGCCCGGTTACCGCGTCCCGGGTGGCGGCGGCCAGCCGCAGGTAGCCGTCCTCGCCGAGGTGGCGAAGTGTCGCGTACGCGGCGGCGATCGGCCCGCCGGACCGGGTGGAGGCGACCACCGGGTTGACCATCGTGTACCCGGGCCAGTCCGCGTACGCGAAGAACTGCGGGGCGCGCAGCGCCGGATCGCGGTGCAGCAGCACCGAGACGCCCTTCGGCGCGTACGCGTACTTGTGCAGGTCGACCGAGATCGAGGTGACCCCGGGTACGGCGAAGTCGAACGGCGGCACCGGCGCGCCGAGCCGGCGCAGCCAGGGCAGCGCCCAGCCGCCGAAGCAGGCGTCCACGTGGCAGCGCACACCCGCGGCCTGCGCGACGGCAGCGATCTCGGTCACCGGGTCGACCACCCCGTGCGCGTACGACGGGGCGGAGGCCACCACCAGCACGGTCTCCGGGCGGATCGCGGCGGCCACCGCGGCCGGGTCCGGCCGCAGCGTCACCGGGTCGACAGGCACGGTGTCCAGCGTGACCCGCAGGTAGTGCGCCGCCTTGGCGAACGCGGCGTGCGCGCTGGCCGGCGCCACGATCCGCGGCTCGGTCAGGTCGGGGCGGGCGTCCCGGGCCGCCTTGACGGCGAGCAGCAGCGACTCGGTGCCGCCGCTGGTGACGCTGCCGACCACGTCCGGCGCGCCGGTGCCGGGACCGCCGCCGAGCAGCCGCGCGGCGGCGCCGACGAGCGCGTTCTCCATCGCCAGCAAGGACGGGAACGCGGTCGGGTCGAGGCCGTTGACGTGCGCGCTCTCCGCGTACGCGGCCTGCGCCAGCTCGTCCAGTCCGGCCACGCCGGGGTCGTAGACGTACGCGAACAGCCGCCCGCCGTGCGTCGGGCGGTCGGCGGCCCGCAGCGCGCGGATCTCGCCTAGTACGTCCGCCGCGGGCATCCCCCGCGCGGGCAGCGCACCCACGCCTGCCGTGTCGGTCATCGGGTGGTTCCTCTCGTGGAAAGGCCGGGCCGGACGGTGCTCACGCCCGCGTGACCGGGGCGTCGGCCTCGGTGGTTCCGGACGCGGTGGCCTCGGGCACTGTGGCCCCGGACGCGGTGGCCTCGGGCACTGTGGCCCCGGACGCGGTGGCCAGCTGGGCCGGGGTCAGGGTGTAGCCGCGCAGCAGCACCAGCGGGATCGCCACCAGCAGGGCGGGCAGCACTGTGAAGCCGAGCAGCACGCCGAGACGGGCCGTGTCGGACTGGACGGCGGCGGTGCCGGTGGACGAGGAGACGTAGCCGGAGAGCTGGAGCACCAGGCCGTAGATGCCCGGCCCCAGCGCCAGCCCGAACGTCTCCCCTGCCGTCCACAGCCCGGTGAACACGCCCGCCTGCCGCCGCCCGGTGCGCGCCGTGTCGTACGCGATGCAGTCCGGCAGCATGGCCAGCGCGAACACCTGCTGGCCGGCGTACCCGACGCCGATCACCGCGACCACCGCGTAGGCCGCGGCGGCGGGCAGAGCGGGCGCGGCGACCAGGGCCAGCGCGCCCGCGGCGAAGATCAGCGACGCGGCGACGAGCGACGCCCGCTTGCCCAGCCGGGCGCCGGCCCGGGACCAGAGCGGCATGACCAGCAGCGCGGGCGCGACGAAGCAGGCGAACAGCAGCGTCGGGCCGCTGTCCGGCTCACGCAGCACCTGGTCGGCGAAGTACTTCACCCCGGCCAGCACGGTGGCCACCCCGGCGGACTGGATCACGAAGCAGATCAGCAGCACCCGGAACGGCCGGTTGCCGGTGGCGACAGCAAGCTGAGCGCGCAGGCTCGGCTCGCTCTCCCCCACCGTCCCGGTCGGCGCGGACCGGGTGCCGAGGAACACGCCGACTGTGCCGGCGACGATCAGCGCGGCCACGAACAGGCCCATCCACCGGTGGCCGGGCACGCCGTCGCCGCCCGCGCTCACCACCGCCGGGGCCACCGCGCCGGAGACCAGGATGGCCAGCGCCAGCACCGCGATCCGCCAGGTCATCAACCGGGTACGCTCCGCCGGGTCGGCGGTCAGCTCGGCCGGCATGGCCACGTAGGGCACCTGGAAGAACGCGAACGCGGTGGCCGTCGCCAGGAACGCCAGCGCCACGTACGCGGCGGCGCCCGGACCGTTCGCGAACGGCGCGGCGAAGATCGAGGCGAACAGGACGGCGAGTGCCAGCCCGCCGCCGAGCAGGTACGGGCGGCGCGCGCCCCAGCGGGAGCGGGTCCGGTCGGAGATCCGCCCGGCGACCGGGTTGACGAGCACGTCCCACGCCTTCGGCAGCAGCACCAGCAGGGCGGCCAGCCCGGCGGCGACGCCGAGCGTGTCGGTGAGGTACGGCAACAGGAGCAGCCCGGGCACGGTGCCGAACGCGCCGGTGACCAGGGAACCCAGCGCGTACCCGAGGTGCACCCGGCGGGGCAGGCCCGAAGCTGTCATGGCGCCGAATGTTACTCACGTTATGGTCCGGGTCACATCCCCTCCCGGGGGCTGCTCGTTCGATGCCGACAGGCGCTCGCGAGTCGCGGTGAGGCGCAGGTCGGCACCGCTACCCTGTAGGGCATGGACCCAGCCCGATCCGTCCGCAGCTCGCGGGCACCGTACGAGGCCCGTCCCGGCCGTCGTGCGGTCGTGGTCCCCGACCTGAGCGAGTTGCAGGGCCCGGTCGCCGGCGTGGTCGAGCTGCCCCACCGGCTGTTCTGGCAACCCGACCGGCACGTCGACCTCGACGTCCCGGGTCTGCTCGCGTGGATGTACGAGACGGTGCTCACCGAAGCCGTTCATCCCGACGAGCTGCGCGCCTGGCTGCACGGCCCCACCCTCATCCGCCTGTGGCCCGAGTTGTATGTGCCCCGCGGTGTCCGCCGCGCCTGGGAAGAGAGCCACCCGGTGCTGCGCGCCCGGGACGTCGCCGCCTGATGTCACCGGTGCCGGACCCGTACCAGCACGAGGTCGCCCGTATCGCGCTCGCCGTGGCCGGCCGGCACGGCTTCGCCCTCGCCGGCGGCCAGGCCCTCATCGCCCACGGCGTCGGCGCCCGCCCCACCGAAGACGTCGATCTGTTCACGGACGTCGACGGTGGGGTCACCGCCGCCGCCGAGCTGGTGCGCGCCACCCTGCTCGATGCCGGATTCCAGGTCGAGACCATCGCCGAGCCCACCGAGCTGGACGACGTCTTCTACGGCTTCGAGCACGACATGATCGAGTTCGAGGTTCGCCGCAACGACCGGACCGTACGGCTGCAGCTCGTACGCTTCGCGCGCAGCACCAGCCCGATCGTGCTCGACGTCGGGCCGGTGCTGCACCTGGACGACGTGATCGGCACCAAGGTCGCCGCCATGGTCACCCGTGCCCAACCCCGCGACTACATCGACGTCGCCGCCGCGCTCGGCCGCTACAGCAGGAACGACCTGGTGGACCTCGCGCGGCGGGCCGACCCGGCGCTCACCGACGAAGAGTTCCAGGACTCGTTACAGCGCCTCGACCGCCTGCCCGACACCGTTTTCACGCTCTACCGCCTCGCCCCGGCCGAGATCCGCAACCTCCGGCACGCGTTCTCAGACTGGCCGCGATGACCCGGACTCGTTGAGGGCAGTCACGATCGGTTGGCAGGCTGCCGCCGACCCGTCGGGTCACCCCTCGTCCGGTGACCAGGACGCCGCCGCCAGGTCCACCCGGTCGCCACGCAACGGGCAGCCCTCGGCGAGCAGCCGTTCCCGGGCCTTGCGCTCGTGCCCCGGCGGCATCCGCCCGGCCGCGTTCACCACCCGGTGCCACGGCACCCCGCCCCCGTGCCGCGCCATGATCGAGCCGACCAGCCGTGGCGAGGCCCGTCCCGAGCGGTCGGCGAGTGCGTCGGCCACCGCCCCGTACGACATCACCCGCCCCGGCGGGATCCGCTCGACCAGCGCCAGCACCGCCTCGACGTATTCGTCAGGTGTCACGAGCTGCCACGATATGGGAACGCGCCGCGGCGCGGCAGACCGCAGCGCGCAGAATGGTCGGGTGCGCGAAGCAGTCACCTCGGCCCGGCGGATCGTGGTCAAGATCGGTTCGTCCTCGCTGACCACCGCGACGGGCGGCCTCGACGACGCCCGGGTCGACGCGCTCGTCGACACGCTCGGCGGGCTCGCCGCCTCCGGACGCGAGGTGGTGCTGGTCTCCTCCGGCGCGATCGCCGCCGGGCTCGCCCCGCTGCGGCTGCCCCGGCGCCCGCGCGACCTGGCCACCCAGCAGGCCGCCGCCAGCGTCGGCCAGGGCCTGCTGATCGGCCGGTACGCGGCCGCGTTCGCCCGGCACGGCCGCACCGTCGGGCAGGTGCTGCTCACCGTGGACGACGTGACCCGGCGGGCCCACTACCGCAACGCGTACCGGACGCTGCGCAAGCTGCTCGACCTGCACGCGGTGCCGATCGTCAACGAGAACGACACGGTGGCCACCGAGGAGATCCGGTTCGGTGACAACGACCGCCTGGCCGCGCTCGTCGCCGCGCTCGTCGACGCCGACCTGCTGGTGCTGCTCTCCGACGTCGACGCGCTCTGGACCGGCGACCCGGCCCGCCCGGGCAGCACCCGCATCACCGAGGTGCACGGCGAGGGCGACCTGGCGGGCGTGGACGTGGGCGGGGCCGGCCGGGCCGGGGTGGGCACCGGCGGCATGGTGACGAAGGTCGAGGCGGCCCGGATCGCCACCGGCTTCGGCATCCCGGTGGTGCTGACCGCCGCGCCGCTGGCCGCGCCGGCGCTGGCCGGGGAGCCGGTCGGCACGTACTTCCACCCGAGCAGCCGCCGCCCCGCCGCCCGTCTGTTCTGGCTGGCGCACGCCACCGCCCCCCGCGGCCGCCTGCACCTCGACCCGGGCGCGGTGCAGGCGGTGGTCAGCCGCCGCAAGTCGCTGCTGCCCGCCGGCATCACCGCCGTCGACGGCGCGTTCACCGCGGGCGACCCGGTGGACCTGGTCGACACCGCCGGCGCGCCGGTGGCCCGAGGGCTGGTCAACTACGACGCGGTGGAGCTGCCGGGGCTGCTCGGCCGTTCCACCTCCGAACTCGCCGCGGCGCTCGGCCCGGCGTACGAACGCGAGGTCGTCCACCGCGACGACCTGGTCCTGCTGTAAGGAGGGGCCCCTTCTTAACAGACGTCTGTTAAGAAGGGGCCCCTCCTTGAACCCCGTCTGAAGGAGTACGCACGATGAGCGTCGTCGAGCAGGCCCGGCGAGCCCGGGACGCGGCGGAAGCCCTGGCCACGGCCACCCGTACCGTCAAGGACGCCGCGCTGCACGCGATGGCCGACGCGCTCGTGACGCGTACCCCGGAGATCCTGACGGCGAACGCGGCGGACCTGGCGGCAGGGCGTGAGGCCGGGCTGTCGGCGGCCGTGCTGGACCGCCTCGCGCTCGACGAGGGCCGGGTGGCGGCCATCGCCGACGCGCTGCGCCAGATGGCCGCGCTGCCCGACCCGGTGGGCGAGGTGGTACGCGGCTCGACCCTGCCGAACGGCCTGGAACTGCGGCAGGTGCGGGTGCCGTTCGGGGTGGTCGGCATCGTCTACGAGGGTCGGCCCAACGTGACTGTCGACGCCGCCGGGATCTGCCTGAAGTCCGGCAACGCGGCGCTGCTGCGCGGCTCCTCGTCGGCCGCGCACTCCAACGCGGCGCTGGTCGCGGTGCTGCGCGACGCGGTCTCCGGCGCCGGGCTGCCGGCGGACGCGGTGCAGCTGCTCGACTCCAGCACCCGCGACTCGGTGAAGGAGCTTATGCGCGCCCGTGGCCTGGTCGACGTGCTGATCCCGCGCGGCGGCGCGTCGCTGATCCGCGCCGTGGTCGAGGAGTCGACGGTCCCGGTGATCGAGACCGGCGTGGGCAACTGCCACGTGTACGTGGACGCCGCCGCCGACCTCGGCAAGGCCCTGGCGATCACGCTGAACGCCAAGACGCAGCGCCTGTCCACCTGCAACACCGCCGAGTCGCTGCTGGTGCACCGGGACGTCGCGGACGCGTTCCTGCCGGCGGTGCTGGCCGCGTTCGCCGACGCCGGGGTGACTGTGCACGGCACGCCCGAGGTCGCCGCCCACTCCGACGCCGTGGTCGCGGCCACCGAGGAGGACTTCGGCACCGAGTACCTCTCCGCCGACATCTCCGTCGCAGTGGTCGACTCGCTCGACGCGGCGGTCGCGCACATCCGCCGGTACGGCACCGGCCACACCGAGGCGATCGTGACCGACTCGCAGCGGGCGGCCCGGGAGTTCGTGGCCCGGGTGGACTCGGCAGCGGTCATGGTCAACGCGTCCACCCGCTTCACCGACGGCGGCGAGTTCGGCTTCGGCGCGGAGATCGGCATCTCGACGCAGAAGCTGCACGCGCGCGGGCCGATGGGCCTGCCGGAGCTGACCAGCACCAAGTACGTGGTCACCGGAGACGGTCACCTGCGCTGATCGGTCCGGTCCTCTGGGCGGCCACCAGTACGGGGTGGTGGGGGCATCATGGTGCCTCCGATGCCACCATCTCGCCGAACTGGTGTTGATCAACTGGCCGGGCTAGGCGATCTGGAGTGGATCCCCGTCCGCCGATGGCGGTGTGACGAGCGGAGGCAGCCCCGGGGGCACCGGAGCAGCGGGCGGCACCGGGCCGGACGGCGGGTCCGGCACTGACGGCGCAGCCGGCTCGGTGCTCCCGTCGGGGAGCAGGTCGGGCGCGACGATCCAGGCGGACCACGGCCCCTGCCCGCCGTCGGGCCCGGCCGACGAAGCGGGCGCGGTCTCCGGCCCGGCCGACGAAGCGGGCGCGGTCTCCGGCCCGGCCGACGACACGCCACCCGGCCCCGGCGAAGGGTCGGAGCCGAGGCGGTGCGGCGGCGGCCCGGCATCGGGAGCCGAGGCGGGCGACGCAGGCGCGGGCGCGGTTACCGGCGGGGCGGGCGGCGCAGGCGCGGGCGCAGGCGGCGATGTGGGGAGGCGGCGCGGGCGCGGGGCCGGTACGGCCGGCGGCGCGGGCAGCTCCGCGGTCTGCGGCACCACGAACGGCGCTCCGGAGGTCGGGGCCTCGGGCGTGTTCGGGCGGCACGCGCGGATCGCCCGCAGCGTGGTGTGCACGTCGAACTGGTGGCCGTCGTCGCTGTCCCAGCCGCCGTCGCTGCGCTGCGTCTCGGCGAGCCGCCTGCGCGCGGAGACCAGCAGCCACTGCTCCTCGCCCACGTCGACCCGGCGCAGCGTGGCGGCCAGCCAGGCCACGTCGGCCGGGGACATCCGGGGGATCCGGTCGGCCAGCACCGCCTGGATGCGCGCCGACTCGTAGTACATCTGCTGGCGGTGCAGCACCGCGGCGGCGAGCCAGCCGGCGGGCAGGAAGGACGGCCAGCTGCCGTCCGGCGCGAGTTGCGCGGCCAGTGCCTGCGCCGCCGCCTGCACCACACCGGCGTACGCGCCGCCGACCCGGTGGTCCAGCGGACCGGCGGCCCGCGCGTCCAGCCCGGCCACTGTCAGCCAGAACCCGGCGTTGGCTGTCTGGTAGAGCCGTGCCTCGGGATCACCGGGGGTGGCCCACTCGGGGGCGAGCCCGGCCAGCGAGGGGTCCTCGTCCCAGCCGCCGTCGGGCAGTTGCCGGGCGGCCAGCCAGTCCAGCGCGTGCCGGGCGGCCGGGCGGCCCAGCGCGCCGAGGTCGTCCAGCTCGGCCAGGCGGAAGCAGGTCGCGTCGATCGAGGCGACCTCGCCGTCGAGGACCGCGGGCCAGCCGCCGCCCGGCGCCTGCCCGGCCTCGGCGGCGTCGAGCACGTCGGGCGGCACCGGAGCGCCGGAGCGCAACCGGGAGAGACGGGCGCGGTCCACCGCGTCACCGTGAGCGACGACGAATCCGATCGCCGCGTCCAAGTCGACCACGGCACTGACGGTACTGGCGCGGCCGAGGTTACGCCTCGGCAGCTCGGTCAGGGCCGGTACCGCCCACCGGTCGTCGAGGGCATCCGCCGGAGGGTTGCCCGACCCGGCGTTTGCCCACGCCAGGGGCGCGGAAGCACGATGGGCCCGCCCGGAGCGCCGGGCGGGCCCATCGACACGACTCAGTACGCGGGCAGCGACGGGTCGACCTGCTTGACCCAGGAGAGCACACCGCCCTGGAGGTGCACCGCGTCGGAGAACCCGGCCGCCTTCAGCGCGGCCAGCGCCTCGGCGGAGCGGACGCCGGACTTGCAGTGCAGCACGATCTGCCGGTCCTGCGGGAACTTCGCCAGCGCCTCGCCGGACAGGATCTCGCCCTTGGGGATGAGCGTCGCGCCGGGGATGCGGACGATCTCGTACTCGGCGGGCTCGCGCACGTCGACCAGGAAGATGTCCTTGCCCGAGTCCTGCCAGTCCTTCAGCTCCAGCGCGGTGATGGTCGAGTCGACCACCGCCTCCTGCGCCTCGTCGGAGACCGCGCCGCAGAAGTCCTCGTAGTCCTCCATCAGGTCGGTGAGGGTCGGGTTCTCGCCGCAGAGCACGCAGTTCGGGTCCTTGCGAACCTTGATCTTGCGGTAGCTCATCTCCAGGGCGTCGTAGACCATCAGCCGGCCGACGAGCGGCTCACCGATGCCGGCGAGCAGCTTGATCGCCTCGTTGACCTGGATCGACCCGATCGACGCGCAGAGCACGCCGAGCACGCCGCCCTCGGCGCAGGAGGGGACCATGCCGGGCGGCGGGGGCTCCGGGTAGAGGCAGCGGTAGCAGGGGCCGTGCTCGGCCCAGAACACCGACGCCTGGCCGTCGAAGCGGTAGATCGAACCCCAGACGTACGGCTTGCCGAGCAGCACCGCCGCGTCGTTGACCATGTAGCGGGTGGCGAAGTTGTCGGTGCCGTCGACGATCAGGTCGTACCGGGAGAAGATGTCCCGGACGTTCTCCCGGTCCAGCGCGGTGTTGTGGATCTCCACGTTGACCAGCGGGTTGATCTCGCGGATCGACGCCGCGGCGGACTCGGCCTTGGACCGGCCCACGTCGGAGACGCCGTGGATGACCTGGCGCTGGAGGTTCGACTCGTCGACGGTGTCGAAGTCGATGATGCCGAGCGTGCCGACACCGGCCGCGGCCAGGTAGAGCAGCGCCGGCGAGCCGAGGCCACCGGCGCCCACACAGAGCACCCGGGCGTTCTTCAGCCGCTTCTGCCCCTCCACCCCGACGTCCGGGATGATCAGGTGGCGCGAGTAGCGGCGGATCTCGTCTACGGTCAGCTCGGCGGCGGGTTCGACGAGCGGGGGCAACGACACGGTGGACTCCCCGGGATCGGCGGTGTGACCGCGCCATTGTCGCTCGCCCGGACGGGGATCGGCCATGATGAGGGACACTCGGCCCGAACTGCGGGACCGGGAATAACTCAGACCCCGTCGGTGGGCTCGCCCTCGTACCGCATTCCGCCGATGTACGGCCAGGCGTTCGGCAGGCAGCCGTCCAGCCCGTACGTCTGCTGCTGCATCACCGGGGCGGGCGCGCCGGGCTCGGGGCAGGCCTCGTGCAGCTCGCCGAACTCGTGCCCGACCTCGTGGTTGATCACGTAGGTGCGGTAGACCTCCAGCGGGGCGCCGTAGTCGGGCACCGCCGTCATCCACCGGGCCAGGTTGAGCACGACCCGGCCGGGCAGCCGGCAGGAGGTGTACCGGTCGGTGCGCAGGCCGCCCTCGGCGCACATCCGCTCGGAGGTGATGGGGGTGGCGAGGTAGACGGTGAAGTCTGCGGCAGCCGCCTCGGGCACCCGCTGCACCCGCAGGTCCCCCGACGCGATCCAGCTGCGCGGGTCGCCCAGTACCGCGTCCACGGTGGCGGCGAACTCGTCGGCGTCCTGCCCCGTGTCCTGCTCGACCTCGACCCGGTAGCGGCGCAGCGGGCCCTCCTGTCCGCGTACCGGAGATCGGCCCTGGGCCACCGCGAACGTGCCGGGGCCGGCGGTGGGGTAGCCGGTCGGCGCCGGGGCCGGGACGTCGGCCTCGGCGCCGCGCGCCAGCGACGGTTCGGCGGCGAGCGACGTCCCACCGTGCCCGGGCGACGGCGCGTTCAGCCGGGTGATGCCGACCGCGCCGCCGACGGCCGCGAGCAGCATCGCCAGCAGCAGCACCGAGCGGCGGCGCCGCCGTCGCATCCGGCGCAGGGTGGGACGCTCGGACGGCGGCGCGGCAGGGTTGTCGTAAGGGGACGACGACGTCATGGCCTCAGCGTGCCATGCAATTCGGGCATTTAGCTGCTTTTGCCGCCTATGCCGCGAATGTTCTTCACAAACCGGCGGTCAGAGGGCCGGCCCGGTGTACCGCTTCCCGCCCACGTAGGGCCACGGGTTCGGCCGGCAGCCCTTGAGGAACAGCGTCTGCTGCTGCATCACCGGCGCCGCCCGGCCCGCACCCGGGCACCCCTCGTGCCGGTGCCCGAGCTGGTGCCCCACCTCGTGGTTGACCACGTAGAGCCGGTACGTGTCCAGCGGCATCCCGGCGTCGACCAGGTGCGGCGCCGAGGTCCGCCACCGGTCCAGGTTGATCACCACCTTGCCCGGCACCCGGCACGACGTGTACGGCACCCCGCCCACCCGGATGTCGATCCCGCCCGCCCCGCACAGCCGCCCGGCCGTGTCCCGGGTCGCGAGGTAGATCGTGAAGTCGTACCGGTCGTCCGCGCCGACCCGCTGCAACCGCAGCCTGCCGCCGTCGACCCAGCTACCCGGGCCGGCCAGCGCGCGCTGCACCGCCTCACCGAACGCGCGGACCTCCTCGCCGGAGCCGTTCTCCACCGCCACCCGGTAGCGGCGCAGCGTCCCCGAGCGGCCGAGCACGCCGCTGGTCCGGTCGTCGTACGCGAAGCTGCCCCGGCCCTTCGCCGGGCCGGGGCCGGACAGCGTCAGCACCGGCGCGGCCGGCGAGCTGGGCGTCACCGCCGGCGGCGGCGCGACGCTCGGCGTGGACGGCTCCCGCGTGGGCGCCGGAGGCTGAGCGACGAACCCGTCGGTGATCCGCGTCCCCGCACCCGCCGACGGCAGTTGCACCGCCACGCCGACACCGACCGCGGCGGCGGCAGCGAAGGCGCAGACCACGAGCGCGGTACGCCAGTGACGAAGCGAGGAACGGGAGCGGGCGGCACGAGGACGGCGGGAGCTGGGCATCCGGCTCAGCCTGCCATGTCACGCTCCGTTCCGCTCTCCCCCATGCCGGTGGTGAGCGACTGTGTCGCCTCGGCGAGCAGGCCGAGCACCGCCCGCGCCACGGTCCGGGGCACCTCCAACTGGGCCACGTGCCCGACGCCGTCGAGCATCAGCAGCCGGCTGTCCGGGATGACCCGGGCCGCCTGCGGCGCCACCCGCACGTCGACCAGCCGATCCTGCCGCCCGCCCACCACGAGCGTGGGCGCCCGTACCGCCGCCGCCTGCCGCCAGAGCGCGCCCTCCCCCGGCAGGTACGAACGCAGGAAGCTGCCGACCAGGCCCCGGAACGTCCGCACGTACGCGGCGGCGTAGTGGGCCGCCTCGTACCGGACCCGGATCTCGTCGATCGCCTCCTGCCGGCGCTGATCGCTGATCCGGGTCAGGTCCGCCACGCACGCCTCCATCACCTGCTGCGCGGTCACCTCCGGGCTGAACTGGGCCAGCCGCCAGGCGGCCAGCCGTTCGCCCCGGGGGATCGCCAGCAACGGGAGCATCCGCCCCTGCAACGAGCGGCGGAAGTCCAGGAACGGCAGCGCGGGCGAGACCAGTGTGAGCGTGCGGACCAGGTCCGGGCGCAACGCCGCCACCCGCACCGAGATCGCGCCGCCGAGCGAGTTGCCGAACAGGTGCACCGGACCCCGGTCGCTGTGCTCGATCCAGCGGATCACCCGCTCGGCGAAGGACGGGATCGTGTAGCGCGGCCCCGGCTCGCTGCGCCCGAATCCGGGCAGGTCGATCGCCTGGCCGTCGAGCCGGTCCGCGAGCAGCCCGGCCAGGTCGGTCCAGTTCTGCGCCGACCCGCCGAGGCCGTGCACGTACAGCGCGGGCTCCGCGCCGGGACCGGTGGCCGGGGTGTCGCGGACGTGCACGAGCGTGCCGTCGAGGCGTACGTGCCGGCCGGGCCAGGGCGGCGGGACGTGGTGTGCGGGAAGGCTGTGCTCCGGCCACAGTGCGGCGCGCTTCATGCCTCCAGTCTTCCCCGCACACGCCGTACCGCACACCGGCTCAGGAGAGCAGCGCCTCCAGCCGCCGGTTCACCGCCGCGAGCGTGGCCCGCACGACCGCCTGCCGGGGATCCCCGGCCACCAGCGCCGAACCGGCCAGCTGCTCCACCCAGCCGTCGCAGACCAGCAGCACCACCACTGTGGCGACCTCGCAGTTGCCGAACGGCACCACGGCGGCGTGCTCCACGAAACACCGGCCCCGCTCGCCGGCCGGGACGACCCGGCCGAGCAGCTCGTCCACCGCGGCGGCCGCGGCCACCGCGCAGAGCCGCAACACGTACCCGTCGACAGCCGGGCCGGTCGCGTGCCCCTCGGCCGTCCGGTCGCCGGCGACCAGGCGCACCTCGGTGGTGGCGTCCAGGCCGAACGTGCTCACCAGGACGTGCTCGATCACCACCCGCGGCCCCGGCACGCCGCCGGTGTCCAGCGGTCGCGACGGCGCGGTCTCCGTCGTGGTCATCTGCCCACCGGAGTACGACGTACCGAGCGTGACCGGGCTGCCGGTGGACATGCCGGTCGGCGCGGAGGCCAGCGACGTCTCGTCGACAGCGGCCCGGCCCCGGTGGGTGGCCTGCCGGCGGCGGCGCGGCGGCTCGTCGCCGTCGCCGGGCGCCTCGGCCGGGCGCGTGGCGCGGTCCGCACCGAACCGCGCGTCGCCGGAACGGTTCGCGGCCGGACGTGCCACACCGGCACGCGCCGGCATCTCGTCGCCGCCCGTCTCCTCACCGTTACGGGCCTCGCCCGGCTCCGCCTGCGGGGCGCGGGCCTCGGCCGGTGCCGGCTGCGTCCCGGGTGCTCGTGTCTCGCCCGCGCGCGTCTCACCGGAGCGGTCCAGCCGGGCCGACCGGCGGCGCAGCGGGGCCGGGGGCGGTACGGCGGGCGCGCCGGGCAGGTTCTGTGGGGCGGCGGCCAGACCCATCCGCTCCTGGAGCAGCCGGGCCACCATGCGGCTGACCTCGGCCGGGTCCGCGCCGTCGGCCAGGTCGAGCCGGAGGCTGTGCGCGCCGGCCGGGGTACGGCGCAGCGCGGCGTCGCGTACGCCCGCCACCTCCCGGACCGCGTCGAGGATCGCGTTGACGTCGAAGCCCTCCGGCCGCTCCCGCAGTGGCGCGGGTTCGTCGTCGCGGCGCAGGTGGGTGGCGATGCGGGCGAGTTCGGGGGTCTCGGCGGACGGTTCCACTGCCGGTGGCTCCGGCACGACGGGCACGTCCGGTTCCGAGGGGACGCGCTGCGGCAGCACGGGGGACGGTTCCTCCGGTCGGGGCTCGGCGACCGCGTCGGCGGCCGGCACCGGTTCCGGTGCGGACCGGCGGGCCGCGTAGGGAGGGGCGCTCGTCGGGTGGGGCGCGGGTGCGGGGTCGAACCGTGGCGTACCGCTCGTGGCGGGAACGCCTGAGGTCGGCGGGGCGGCGGCAGCCGCCTCGGCGGGCGGCGCCGGGGCGTATCCACCGGCCGGGGCGGGCGGGGCGCCGGCTACCGGCGGCGCACCGGGGGCGGGCGGGGCACTCGTCGGCGGGGGGCCCGGGGGCGTGATCAGCGGCGCGACCGGCACCGGCGGCCCGGCCCAGGAGGGCCGCTCGTAGCCGTGCGGTGGTTCGGCGTCGCCCCGGGGCAGCCGGAACGGGCGGGTCGCCTCGGGCGCCGGCTCGGGCGCGGCCGGCGGCTCGTACCGGCGCGCCGGCTCCGGCCCGGCACCCGGCTCGTACGGCCGGGACGCCTCGGACTCGGCGGGCGGCGGGTACTGCCGCACCGCATCCGGTCCCGGGGCCGGCTCGGCGCGCAGCGGCTCGTACGGCCGTACCGGCTCGGGCCGGGGTGGCTCGTAGGCGGCGGGCGGCTCGACCCGGGCCGGCTCGTACGGCCGCACCGGCTCGGGCGCCCACTCGGCCGCGCGGTCCTCGCGGGCGCTGCGGTGGGCGGCGCTGTCGTCCTCCCACTCCCGCCGCTCGGCGACGGGCTCCTCGGCGCGGCGGGCCGGCGGCTCGTCGGGCCGGGCCCACGGCGGGGCCCAGCCGTCACCCCAGCTCGGGCGGTTCCAGGACGGCCCGGACCAGTCCGGTTCGGCGGCCCTCGGGTCGTCGGCCGCCGGAGTCTCGGCCGCGGCCCGCGGCTCGGCGCCGGCCGCCCGGCCCTCGGGCGGGTGGACCTCGCCCGGTGCGTGCTCCGGCCGGCTCACTGCCGGCGGCGGGGTGACCGGCCGGTCGGCCCAGCCGTGGGACAGCGACGGGGTGGATTCGGTGTTCGGCGCGTGAAAGCCCGGCGGCACCTCGAACCCGGAGGCGGCGGCGCCGACCGGCGGGACCTGGAGCGCCGGGGGCGCGGAGGTCGGCCCGCTCTCGGCCCAGCGCGGAGCCCGGGCGGCCGGGTCGTCCGCGGCGTGCCGGGAACCGGCGTGCTCCCCCGGGTCGGTCGGCTGCTCGATCGTCGGCGCCGGGCGCGGGGCCGGTACGGCCAGCCGTTCGCCGTCGGCAGGCCGGGGCGGCTCGTCCGCGGGCGGGGCACTGACCGGCGCCTGGCGGGTCACTGGCGACTCCTCCCCGGCGTGGTGCACGCCGTTGACGTGGCGGCCGTTGACGCGGCCCGGTTCCGGCGCGGAGTGGCCGGGCAGCGGGGCCGGCAGGTCGCCGTGCCGGGGCGAGGAGGCGGCCCAGCCGCCGAGGTCGCCGTAGGGCCAGCCGCCGGGCGCCGGAGCGCCGCGGGACCAGCCGTTCGGCGGGGGCGCCCAACCGCCGCCGGTACGGGCCGGGTCGTCCTGCTGGCCCGTCCCGTCGCCGTGCTCTCCCGGGGTGGCGGCTCCGGGTTGCCCTGTTTCACTCACCGCGCGCTCCTTGGTCGCCCCCGCTGAGGCTACCGTGTGGTGACAGTGGCGATAAGTTACAGCGGCGGGCCAATTCCGCGACGGGTTCACGAACCCGGACCGGTTCGGGTGATACGTGCCGGCTCGTACGCAGATACTCGGAGGATCCGATGACCGCAGTGGGGAACGGTGCACAGACCGCCGGTCGGCCCACCCGCCTGCCCCGCTCGGCGCGCCGTAAGCAGCTGCTCGCCGCCGCCCAGGAGGTGTTCGTCGCGCAGGGCTACCACGCCGCCGCGATGGACGACATCGCCGAGCGGGCCGGTGTCTCCAAGCCGGTGCTCTACCAACACTTCCCCGGGAAGATGGAGCTCTACCTCGCGCTGCTGGACACGCACTGTGACGCGATAGTGGCCAACGTGCAGGACGCGATGAGCGGCACCAACGACAACAAGGAGCGCGTCGGCGCCGCGGTGCGCGCGTACTTCGACTTCGTCGACCACGAGAGCGAGGCGTTCCGGCTGGTCTTCGAGTCGGACCTGCGCAACGACCCGGCGGTGCGGCAGCGGGTGGAGCGGGTCGAGCAGGGCTGCATCGCGGCCATCACCGACACGATCATCTCGGACACCGGGGTCAGCCGCTCGCACGCCGAACTGCTCGCCTCGGGCCTGGTCGGCGCCGCCGAGACGGCCGCCCAGTTCTGGCTCGCCGGCGGCCGCCAGGTGCCCAAGGCGGAGGCCGAGGCGCTGGTCGCGGCCCTGTCCTGGCGCGGCATCGCCAGCTTCCCGCTGCAAGGTGAGTCAGCCTGAACATCGGGCCGCCGGATCGGATAGCCTTCCCACGGTGGCTTTTTCGCCCCAGTTGAGGAGGCACAGTGGAGGTCAAGATCGGCGTGCAGTACGCGCCGCGGGAGCTGGTCCTGGAGAGCGCGCAGTCGCCGGCCGAGATCGAGCAGATCGTGACCGACGCCTTCGCCAAGAGCGAGGGCACCCTCTCCCTGACCGACGAGAAGGGCCGGCGCGTGATCGTGCCGGTCGGCAAGGTCGCCTACGTCGAGATCGCCGAGGCGTCGCCCCGCGCGGTCGGATTCACCGTTCGCTGATTCCCGCGGCACCGGCCGCCGTGGCGGGCCTCCCCGCCACGGCGGCTCAGTTGTTCAACCCGACCGACGTCATCCGCGCGGAGTGCGCCTCGGTCAGTCGGCGCAGCAGCCCCGGCACGTCCCCGCCGGTCCGCCCGATCAACGCGACGAGCGCGCCCCGGTCGGCGGCGGCCACCCGGCCCGCCTGGGAGAGCGCCTCACCGAGCAGCCGCCGCGCCCACATCGACAGCCGTCCGGCCGCCCGGGGATCGGCCTCGATCGCGGCCCGGATCTCGGCCGCGGCGAACTCGGCGTACCGGGAGTCGTGCAGCACGTCGAGCAGCAGCGTCCGGTCCGGCCCGTCCAGGCCGTCGGCGATCCCGCGCAGGAAGTCGTCGGTGATCGCGTCGCCCACGTACGCCTTCGTCACCGCCTCCGCCCAGTCCCGCGGCTCGGTCGAGTCGTGGTACGCCCGCAGCGCCTCGACGTAGGGGGCCATCGCCTCCTCCGGCGTGACGCCCCACGCGGCGAGCCGGTCGGTGAGCCACCTGTAGTGCGCGATCTCGGCGGCGGCCATCTCGCTGAGCGCGGCCCGGCGGCGCAGGTCGGGCGCGAGGCGCGCGTCGGCGGCGAGGCGGTCGAACGCGAGCAGTTCGCCGTAGGCGACGAGCCCGAGCAGGTCGGTGGCGGCGGGATCGGCGGCGGCAGGGTCGGTCGCGGCGGGGTCGGGGGCGGACACGAGCGCAGGCTACCGACGTTGCGCCTGTGACTCAAGTCACAGCGAACCGCCCCGCGTGCACGGCCACCACCTGGGAATCGGGACGACTCAGGGACCGTTCAGGTACGATGAGACAGTTGCCGTGGGCACCGAATCGGTCACTTGCTGATCAACGCCGGTCCCCGACGCGCGTGCGGCCCGGTCCGGCTCGGCGAAATCGCCCCTGACCGCGTGGCCCGCGCCACACCGATCGCGCCCTGAGGACCTGAGGGGCGCACCACGAGAGGGCACCCCCAAATCCATATGAGCGAGCAGATTTCCGGCCAGCCACTGGCCCCCACCGCTCCGGTCCCCCCGGAGGCACCCACGTTCGCCGCGCTCGGTGCGCGGCAGGAAACCGTCGAGGCGCTGGCCGCCGCCGGCATCACCCGCGCCTTCGCCATCCAGGAGTACGCGCTGCCGATCGCGCTGCGCGGCGTCGACCTGATCGGGCAGGCGCCGACCGGCACCGGCAAGACGCTCGGCTTCGGCATCCCGCTGCTGGAGCGCGTGTTCGCCCCGTCCGAGGGCAGCGACGGCGTCCCGCAGGCGCTCGTCGTCGTACCCACCCGTGAGCTGGGCATCCAGGTCGCCAAGGACCTCGACGCCGCCGGCCGTACCCGGGGCGTCCGGGTGCTGCCGATCTACGGCGGCGTGGCGTACGAGCCGCAGATCGAGGCGCTCCGCAAGGGCGTCGAGATCCTGGTCGGCACCCCCGGCCGCCTGCTGGACCTGCAGAAGCAGAAGCACCTGCGGCTCGACCGGGTCCGCGCGCTCGTCCTCGACGAGGCGGACCGCATGCTCGACCTGGGCTTCCTGGACGACGTCGAGAAGATCCTGGCGATGCTGCCGGAGGACCGGCAGACCATGCTGTTCTCGGCCACCATGCCGGACCCGATCGTCGCGCTGTCCCGGCGCTTCCTGCGCCGTCCGGTGACCATCCACGCCGGGCACACGGCCGAGACCGGTCCGTCGCCGCAGACCACGCAGCTCGCGTACCGCACGCACTCGCTGAACAAGGTCGAGATCGTGGCGCGCATCCTCCAGGCCGAGGGCCGCGGGCTGACCATGATCTTCACCCGCACCAAGCGGGCCGCCGACCGGGTCGCCGAGGATCTCGACTTCCGCGGCTTCGCCGTCGCCGCCGTGCACGGTGACCTCGGCCAGGGCGCGCGTGAGCGGGCGCTGCGGGCGTTCCGGGCCGGCAAGATCGACACGCTGGTCGCCACCGACGTGGCGGCCCGGGGCATCGACGTCACGGGCGTCACGCACGTGATCAACTACGACTGCCCGGAGGACCAGGACACCTACACCCACCGCATCGGCCGTACCGGCCGGGCCGGGGCCACGGGTGTCGCTGTGACGTTCGTCGACTGGGACGACATGCCCCGCTGGCGGATCATCGACAAGACGCTCGGGCTGGACATGCCCGAGCCGCCGGAGACGTACCACACCTCCGCGCACCTCTACACGGACCTGGCCATCCCGACGGACGTCAGCGGCACGCTGCCGACCGCCGAGCGCACCCGCGCCGGCCTGTCCGCCGAGGTCGAGGAAGACCTGGGCGGTGGCGGCCGGTCGCGTCGGGGCGCACGGCGCGGCGACAGCCGGGGCCGCGAGCGCGGCGACCGCGACCGCGGTCGTGGCCGGGGCGGCGAGGGCGGTTCGCCCGCCGGTTCGCCCGCCGCGCAGGCCGACGCCGGGGACGACGAGACCCCGCGTACGCCGCGTCGTCGGCGTCGCCGCCGGGCCGGCGAGACGGTGGCCGGTGAGCCGACCGCGGTGATCGGCACCGAGGGCGCGGCCGAGACCGCCGCCGCACCGCAGCAGGCCGCGGAGGGTGAGGCGGCGAGCAAGCCGCGTCGCCGTCGCCGTCGCCGCAGCGGCAGCACCGGCGCGCCCGCCGAGGCCACCAACGCCGACTGACGAACACCAACGGACACGGCCTCCCGGACCCCGGTCCCGGAGGCCGTCCCCATCCCCGGGCCCTCTCGCCCACTCGCCGACTCGCCGACTGCGACGATCATGAAGTTGACGGCGCGACACGCCGTGCTCACGGCCGCCAACTTCATGATCGCCGGGGCGAGGGCGAGGGCGGGAAGCAGGAAGGTAGGTACTGATGCCGGAAGCGTTGGACTCGGCGCTGGCCGAGGTGCGGGCGCTGCTGCTCGCGCCGGGGCTGACCCGCGCGGTCGCCGCCGGGCGCCGTCGTGGGCAGCGTCCCTCGGTGGTACGCGCGGAGCTGCGCCCGGTCACGCTGAAGGCCGGTCCGCGGTTGCAGATCGCCGTCTCCGACGGATCACGTCCGCACACCCGCAACGTGGCACCGGGTACGGAGGCCGGCGCGGCTGTCGACGAACTGCTCGCCGAGCCGTTCGGCAACTGGCACGTCGAGACCGCCGACGCCACGCTCCAACTCCGGGTCACCAAGTCCGGCGAGGCGCAGGTGCACCGCGCGGCGGCCAGCCGTCCGGCCCCGGAGCCGGGCGGGCACGACCGGGCGAAGGAGTGGCTGCTCGACCCCGGTGATCCCCTGTTCCGGGAGATCGGCGGCTCGGCGGCCAAGCGCCGCCAGGTCGACGCGTTCCTGCGCGCGCTCGCGGCCACGCTGCCCGACGACCTCACCGGCCCGCTGCGGGTGGTGGACCTGGGCTGCGGCAACGCGTACCTGACCTTCGCCGCCTACCGCTACCTCGTCCAGCGCGGCCTGGACGTGACGCTCGTCGGGGTGGACGTGCGCGAGGACCAGCGCCGCCGCAACACCGAGCTGGCCGAGCGGCTGGGCTGGGCCGACCGGGTGGGGTTCGTGGCCGGCACCATCGCCGAGGCGCCTGTCGAACCGGCGCCCGACCTGGTGCTGGCGCTGCACGCCTGCGACACCGCGACCGACGAGGCGCTGGCCCGGGCGGTGCGCTGGGGCGCCCGCTGGGTGCTGGCCGCGCCCTGCTGCCACCACGACCTGGCCGCCCAGCTCCGGAGCGGTCAGGCGCCCGCGCCGTACGAGCTGCTGACCCGGCAGGGCATCCTGCGGGAGCGGTTCGCCGACGTGCTCACCGACTCGCTGCGGGCCGCGCTGCTGCGCCTGCACGGCTACCGCGCCGAGGTGGTGGAGTTCGTCGACTCCCAGCACACGCCGCGCAACCTGCTCATCCGGGCACGGCGGACGGCAGGCGCGCCGACAGACGGGCAGCGCGCCGAGTATCGCGAGCTGGTCGGCCAGTGGGGTGTCACGCCCCGGCTGGAGACGCTGCTGGCCGAGGCGCGCTGAGCCGAGGCGGCGGGCCAGCCCTACCGCCCCCGGTCGCCCCGGTTGCGGTCGCCCCGGTCCAGCACCGACACCCGCTCACCACGGGTCGGACCTCGCTCGCCGTCGTGTGACGCGCTCCGGAACGGCACCACCTTCCCGGCATGCTCGGCGTTGCCGGCGGCGGCGAAGGCGTTCCACGAGATGTCCACGAGCAACCGCTTCACCTCGGCGTGCCGGACGGCCGCGTTGCGCTGCAATGCCATCCGCGCGCCGAGCACCACAGCGGCCAGTGTGGTGCAGATCGCGCCGGTCGCGGCGATCAGGTGTACGCCGGTCGCCTCGCCTCCGCGTACCGCCAGCACCAGCAGCCAGATCCAGAAGCCGAGCGCGAACACGGCGGCCTTGGCCACGAAGAAGAGGCTCACCGCGCCGGGGCGATGCGGTACGGGGCGGTCCGGCTCGGCCATTCTGTTCCTCCATCGACATCCAGGATTGCCTCAGCTTAGTTGACCGGCGGCAACTTTCCGTAGTCGGGCGGTCCCGCCAATGAGACCTCCGGACCGATCAGTCAGTTACTTCTCCGGCCCGGCGTACTAGGCTCGGTGCGCGAGCCGGGCCACCGGAGGAAGGGGACAGATCCACCAGGGATGGGTTCCGCAGACGTTTCGCCACAGATGGCCTTCGCGCGCTTCGTACGACGGGCCATCGACGCCGCGCGCGAGGAGCGCGGCTGGACGGTGACCGACCTCGCCACCCACACCGGCGTCGGCCGCTCCACTGTGTTCCGCTGGCTGGCCGGCGACTGGCAGGACTACCCCGAACTCGCGAAGGTCCGCGGCTTCTGCGCCGCCCTCGACCTGCCCGTGGCTGCGGCGTTCCGCGCGCTGGGCCTGCCCGACGCCGGGCCGGTGCCCCGCCGCCGGGGTGCCGAGGACGGCCCGGTGGAGGCCGACGTGCGCGTCATCCTGGATCGGCTCGCCGACCCGAACGTGCCCGCCGAGGAGAAGCACCACATCCGCGATCTGCTCCGCTACCTGGCCCGCCGCCCGGTCCGCCGGGCCGGCTGAGCGCCGGGCGGGCGACGAGGGCTCAGGCCACCGTCAGCGTGAACTCGGCGGTCCGCACCACGCCGCCGACCTGGAAGTCCAGGAACATCCGGTAGCTGCCCGGCCCCGGCGCGGTCAGCCAGAACGTCACGTCGTCGCCGTCGCGCACCGGCTCCGGGTGCACGTGCAGGTAGCCGAGGTCGCCCTCGCGCAGCGCCACCAGGTGCCCGTACGCCCCGAGGTACGGCTCCAGCGCCGCCGCCGTGCCGTCCGTCCCGGTGACCCGGAACCGCAGCGGCACCGACTTCCCCACCTCCGGCGTGCCCGCGTACCCGACGGTGAACCCGTCGACGATGGCCGACGTCGCGGCGGCGGGCAGCGGCCGGGGCCGGTACGCGCCGGACGCGGTCAGGTCGGCGCCGAGCACCACGGCGACCTGGCGGCCGTCGTCGGCCACCGCGGTGAAGTCCGCGTACATCCGCCAGGGGCCCGCCTCAGGTGCCGTGATCGGCACCGACCAGGTGCCGTCGGCGGCCATCGTCGGGTGCAGGTGCCGGTAACCGCCGAGGTCACGCCGGACCATGATCACGTGCATCGGTTTGTCGTGCACGACGGCGAACCGGGTGACCGCCCGGCGCTGGTCGTCGCGGATCTGGAAGCGCAGCTCACCGGCGCGGCCCGCGACCAGCTCGGTCGACGGCACCAGCGTGTAGCCGGCCGAGGTGATCGACAGTCCGGTCGCGCCGTCGCCGCCGCCCTGGGTGACTGTTGCGCCGTCGTGCGTGTGCGCGCCGGTGCCGGGTGAGTGGGCGTGCGCGCCGCCGTCGGCGCCGCCCGTGGCGACCCCGCCGGCCGTCGTGCCGGCGGGCCGGGCCGGGTCGGCCGGCGCGTTCATCCGCCCGAGGCCGAAGCCGAGCAGGACGGCGAGCACCAGGCCGCCCACCACCAGGGCCAGCCGCAACGTCTCCCGGTCAACAGCGACGGGCCCGGCCGCCCCGGCCGAACCACTCGCGCCGTCCCCGGCCAGCGCCGCGTCCCCGGGCAGAGCCGCGTCCGCAGACCGTCCCGCGCCCTCGGACGGAACAGCGTCCCCGGCCAGAGCCGCATCCCCGGGCTGCGCCGCGGGAGCGCCGGAACCGGCCTCGGAGTCGTCGGGGACGACGCCGGTGCCGGACGTGACGGACGACGACTCAGGCACCGCCGCCGACCAGCTCGTAACCCGCCTCGTCCACAGCGGCACGCACGGACTCGACGGACAGCGGCGCCACGCTGGTGACAGTGGCGGTGCCGCTCGTCAGATCGATCCGGACCTCGTCGACACCGGGCAGCGCGGACAGCTCCTCGGTCACCGCCTTGACGCAGTGTCCGCAGGTCATCCCGGTCACGGTGTACGTCTGGACGACGGGTCGCTGCTCGGTCATGACCCCACGGTACCGCCGCCCGGGTGCGGGCCCGACGACGGTCCGCCGACGGTGGTGACGCTCGCATTCCGCCCGGCCCGGGAACTTTCCGCGCAGCCCGGGAACTGCCGCGCCGACCGGCGGCACGCGACGCCGGGACTCCCGTCAGGCAGGCCGAGGGACGGGTCAGCCGGCCACCGCGAGCGCCAGCGGCAGCACGTCCGGCGCACCGGCCCGGCGCAGCAGCCGCGCCACCGTGCCCATCGTCCAGCCCGAGTCGACCAGGTCGTCCACCAGCAGCACCGGGCCGTCCAGCCCCGCCAGCGCACCGGCCAGCTCGTCCGGCAGGCGGAAGGCGTCGTGCAGCGCGCGTACCCGCTGGGCGCTGTTGCCGCGCGGCCCGCCGCCGCCAGGCCCGGCCGGGACGACCTGGCCGAGCAGCGGCAGCCGGCCCACGGCGGCGATCCGCTCGGCCAGCGAGCCGACCAGCAGCGGTCGCGTCCGGGAGCCGACCGCGACCACACCCTCCGGCCGCCGGGGCCACGGGTCGTCGCCGTGCGCCCACGCCTTCAGCACCTCGACCACAGCGGCCACCACGTCGTCGGGCACCGGGCCGTCCGGCGCCTCCGGCCCGACCAGCCCGCGCAGCCGCCCACCCCACCCCAGGTCGGACAGGCGGCCCACGGCCCGGCCGGGCAGCGCCTGCTCCGCCGGGGGGATGCGGCCCTTCAGGGGTACGCCGACCGACTCCAACCCGGTCGGCCAGAGCTTCTTCGGGGGGATCGGCACGCCGGGCCGCCCGAGGAACGTCTGCGCGGCGGTCAGCGCCTGGTCGGAGACAGCGGCGTCGAACAACGGGCCGGCGCAGTTGTCGCACCGCCCGCAGTCCTGCGCCCCCGTGTCGTCCAGCCCTTCCCGCAGGTAGCGCATCCGGCAGCCGGACGTCGAGGCGTACTCCCGCATGGCCCGCTGCTCGGCGGCGCGCGCGTCGCCGACGCGCCGCAACCGGGCCTCGTCGTAGACCCAGGGCTCACCGGTGGCGAGCCAGCCACCGCGCACCCGGCGGACCGCGCCGTCCACGTCGAGCACCTTGAGCATCAGCTCCAGCCGGGCCCGGCGCAGGTCGACCACCGGTTCGAGGGCCTGGGTGGAGATCGGCCGTTCGGTGTCCAGCGCGGCGAGCACGGCGCGCACCTGCTCCTCGGGCGGGAAGGCGAGCGAGGCGAAGTACCGCCAGATCGCCGCGTCCTCCACGCCGGGCAGCAGCAGCACCTCGGCGTGCTCGACGGCCCGGCCGGCGCGGCCGACCTGCTGGTAGTAGGCGATCGGCGAGGGCGGCGCGCCCAGGTGCACGACGAAGCCCAGGTCGGGCTTGTCGAAGCCCATGCCGAGCGCGCTGGTGGCGACCAGCGCCTTGATCTTGTTGTCCAGCAGGTCCTGCTCGGCGGCCCGCCGGTCGGCATCCTCGGCCTGACCGGTGTAGGAGGCGACCGACCAGCCCCGGCCGCGCAGGAAGTCGGCCGTCTCGGTGGCCGCCGCGACGGTGAGCGTGTAGACGATCCCCGAGCCGGGGAGCCGGTCCAGGTGGTCGGCCAGCCAGGCCAGGCGGTGGGCCGGGCTCGGCAGATCGAGTACGCCGAGGCGCAGCGACTCGCGGTCCAGGGTGCCCCGCAGCACCAGGGCGTCACCGAGCTGCTCGGCCACGTCCTGGGTGACCCGGGCGTTGGCGGTGGCGGTGGTGGCGAGCACCGGCGTGCGCTCGGGCAGGTTGGCCAGGAACGTGCGCAGCCGCCGGTAGTCGGGCCGGAAGTCGTGCCCCCAGTCGGAGACGCAGTGCGCCTCGTCCACCACGAGCAGCCCGGTGGTGGCGGCGAGCTTCGGCAGCACGCCGTCGCGGAAGTCCGGGTTGTTCAGGCGTTCCGGGCTGATCAGCAGTACGTCGACGGCGCCGGCGTGGATCTCGGCGGTGATCTCGTCCCACTCGTCCAGGTTCGCCGAGTTGATGGTGCGTGCCCGGATGCCGGCGCGGGCGGCGGACTCGACCTGGTTGCGCATCAGCGCGAGCAGCGGCGAGACGATCACGGTCGGCCCGTGCTGATTCCCCTCACGCAGCAGCGCGGTCGCCACGAAGTAGACGGCCGACTTGCCCCAGCCGGTGCGCTGCACGCAGAGCACCCGCCGCCGGTCGACCACGAGCGCCTCGATGGCCCGCCACTGGTCCTCGCGCAGCCGGGCGTGGTCACCCGCCAGCCGCCGCAGCACCGCCTCGGCACGCTCCCGGACGGCCATCCGATCCTGGCTCATCCGGCATTTCTACCAGGGGCCACCGACGTCACCGGCGGACCGGGCGGCGACGTGGGCGGCGGTACGGGTGTCGGTGCGGGCGGCAGGAAGATCAGCAGCTCGCGCAACGAGTCCGTCGCCGCCGCCGGCAGCAGGCACCGCGAGGCCAGCTCCTCCATCGACGTGTACGGGCCGCGCATCCGCCGGTCGACCACCACATGCTGCGCCTGCGACCGGGCCAGTCCCGGCAGCTCGCTGATCACGTGGTCCGGCACCGAGTTGACGTCCACCAGTCCGCCGTCGTCGTACGCCCGGGGCAGGTCGGGGCGGCCGATGCGCAGGTCCTCCCGCGCCGACGGGTACTGGTAGAGCAGGTAGCGGGCGTACTCCCGGCGCAGCCGGTTGCGGTCAGCGTACGGCCGGCCACGCCAGAGCCCGCGCAGCCAGGCGAGCAGCCGGCCGTTGAGCAGCACCACGTGCGGGACGCCCGAGATCCAGGTGGTCAGCCAGATCAGGATCATGGCGCCCTCGGGTCCGCTGACCTCCTCCGTCTCGCTGCCGCCGACGACCACCACGAATGTCACGGCGACGGTCAGGTAGCAGACCGCGGCGAGGATGCTGCCCCAGCCCCGCCGCCAGATCCCGTATAGCAGCACCACCAGCCAGGTGAGCATGCCGAACGAGAGCAGGGCGATGAACGCGCCGCCCACAGTCGCGACGACGCTCAACCACCCGGGCACTCCGGCCGGACGCCGGGACGGCGGCACGGCACCGAACAGCGGCGCGACAGGGGGCGCGACCCAGGCCGGCAGGCCGGTCGGCGACTCACCCGGGCCGGCCGGTGGCGGCGGGAACGGGCTGCCCGGCTGCGCCGAGACGGTGAACTGCACCGGAACGGTGAGTTGAGCCGAGACCGTGGGTTGGGCCGGAGCTGTGGGCTGGGCCGGAGCGGCGGGCTGGGGCGGCGCCGTGAGCGGAAGCGGGCTCTCGGCCGGGCTGGTGGGCAGCAGCCGGGCCGGTGCCTCGGCGGGGGCCGGAAACGGCTCCGGGCCGCCGACCGCCCACCTGTCGCCGGGTCCGGCCGGACGACGCGGCGCCTGCGCGAGGAGATCCGGGTCGGCGCGCAGAATGCGCCGGTGCAGATCCTGGAGCGGCTCCCCCGGCTCGATGCCGTACTCGTCCCGGAGCAGCCCGGCGTAGTCACGGTAGGCGGCCAGCGCCTCGGCCTGCCGTCCGCTGCGGTGCAGCGCCAGCATGAGCTGGTGACGCAGCCGTTCCCGGACCGGGAAATCGGCGACCAGCTCGACCAGCCGGCCGACCAGCTCGCCGTGCCGGCCGTCGGCCAGCTCCAGTTCGGCACGCGTCTCCAGCGCGACCGCCCGCATCTCCACGAGGCGGTGCCGGGCCGTCTCGAAGTACGCGCCGCCGAACCCGGTGAACGGCTCCCCCTGCCACAGCTCCAGCGCGGCGCTCACCTCGGTCAGCGCCTCCGCCGTACGCCCGGCCGCCTGTGCCGCCCGCGCACGCCGCACGTCGCGCTCGAAGCGCGCCACGTCCACCGCCTCGGGCGGCACGCGCAGCAGGTAGCCCGCGTCGGTGAGGGTGAGCACCCGGGCCGGCGTACGCGGCGACCGGTCGGGTTCCAGCATCCGGCGCAGACCGGCCACGTGCTTCTGCACCACATTGAGGCCGTTCACCGGCGCCTCGTCCGGCCAGACCGCCTCGACGATCTGCCCGGTCGGCACGGGACGGCCCGCGGCGAGCAGCAGCACGGCCAGCACGGCCCGCTGCTTGGCCGGGCCGAGATCGAGTGGTCGGCCGGCGTACCAGGCCCGCTGCGGGCCGAGGAGTTCGAAGCGCAGCGCCTCTGACATGCGAGTTTCCGCCCCCGTACCGACTGCCCCCGCCCACCGTGGCCGACGGCAGTCGGACGGCAGCATAACGGCAGCGGGAACGCCGTGACGGCTGGCGATACTTCCCCGGCAACAATCACCTGGGAAAGCGAGTCGAACACCATGACGCAGCGAATCGGTTCCGCCGCGAGCCTCCGGCGGATCGCGGCTCTCGCGACGGCCGTGCTGGCCACCACCGTCCTGTCCGCGGGGTGCGGAACCGGCGACGCCTCCGAGGGCACCGGAGCGGCGCCCAGCCCGTCGGCCGACCCGAAGGCCGCGCTGCTGGCCGCCGTGCCGGACGAGAAGGACCCGGCCTTCCGGTTCTCCACCATCGAGGGCGCGGAGAAGTTCGACGGGGTGGTCGACCCGGCGGCGCAGGGCCTCGAGTTGTCCATGTCGGAGAAGATCAAGGACCCGGAGTTCACCATGGCGATGACCTTCCGGGTGATCGAGGAGGACATCTGGGTCCGGGTCAAGCTCACCGGCATCCCCGGTCTGCACGACATCATGAAGCTGCCGAAGCGCTGGATGCTCCTGGACCGCACCAAGCTCGACGACGCCTCCGACGTGCCGGTCTACCAGAACGCCGACCCGGCCAACACGGCCGCGGTGATCCGGACCGCGGAGACGGTCGAGGACCGGGGCAACGGCACGTACGGCGGGTTCGCCGACCTGACCGCGAACGCCGACATCCGCGAGAACTTCAGCACCGTGGACGTGGACGCGCTCGGTGACGCGGCGAAGAAGGTGCCGTTCACGGCTGTGGTCGGAGCGGACGGGAACCTCACGTCGCTGACCCTGGACGTGCCGGCCGCAGGCAAGAAGAAGGCGATGAAGCTGGTCGCCAAGTACTACGACTTCGGCAAGGCGCCGAAGCTCAGCGCACCGACCGGCGCGCAGGTGCAGAAGGCGCCGGCGTCGGCGTACGAGATGCTCAACGGCTGACCACGACGGACGTGCGAGGGGCGGTGGCCACACGGGGGGCCGCCGCCCCATCCGCGTGTCAGCGGCCGAGCACGTCGCCCCGGTCGATCATGAAGTTGGCGCGGCCGGACACGGCATGTCGTGCCGTCAACTTCATGATCGCCGGGGCGGGGCGGGGGTCAGCGGGGGTCAGCGGGAGCGGCGGAGGGCGGTCAGGAGGGGGGTTACGCGGGAGCGCAGGCTGGCCAGGCCGCCGGGGAAGAAGTAGACGGCCAGGATGAACACAGTGCCCAGGACGAACAAGGGCTGGCTCAGCGGGTGGCTGAGGAACGCGGGCAGGCTGTTCACCGCCTCGCTGCTGCCGAACGCGGTGAGCCGGTGGTCGAGGTACATGTAGAGGACGCCGCCCAGCACCGGCCCCCACCGCGTGCCGGGGCCGCCGAGCACCACCATGACCAGCAGCGACAGCGTCAGCTCCGACGAGGTGATGTGCGGGCTGGCACCGCCGACGATCAGCACGTAGACCACACCGCCGGCCGACGCGAGACCGCCGGCGAGCGTGAACGCGACGAGCTTGAACCGGTACGGGTCGAGCCCCAGCACCCCGATCCGCCGCTCGTCGTCGCGCAGCCCGGCGAGCACCCGCCCGGTCGGCGAGGCGCTGACCCGGTGCACCACGAGGACCACGATGGCCAGGTACGCCAGCGCCAGCCAGTACAGGTTCACCGTGTTGGTGACGCCCACCAGCGCCGACGGCAGCCCGGAGACGTCCAGCGGCAAACCCTCCTCGCCGCCGGTGAGACCGCCGAAGTCGCGGGCCACCAGGATCGCCCCGACCTGCGCGAACGCCAGCGTCACCATGGCGAACGCGATGCCCACCGTGCGCAGGGCCACCGCGCCGAGCAGCGCGGCGAGCGTCGTCCCGCCGATCACCGTCAGCACGGCGGCCTGCCACAGCGGCAGCCCGGCCTTGGTGACCAGGATGTCGGTGCCGTACACCCCGGCGGCGAAGTAGAGGGCGTGCCCGAAGGAGAGCATGCCGGTACGCCCGAACAGCAGGTCGTACCCGGCCGCGAGCCCGCCGAAGACCAGGCAGATGGCGAGCAGTTGCAGCGTGCCCGGCGAGTTCAGCGGCCCCTCGAAGATCCCCGGCAGGTGCAGCGTGGAATACGGCAGGACCGCCGCCACCACGAGCGCGACCAGCGGCAGGTACGGGCGCAGTCCGTGCCAGCGGGCGCGGCCCGGGCTCAGCTCGTCCGGCACCGCCGCCGGGGGTGCCGGCGCCTCGGCGCTCTTGACCTCGGTCATGCGTGAGCCACCTTTCCGGCCAGGCCCTGCGGACGCAGCAGCAGCACCACGGCGAGCAGACCGACCACGCACAGGTCGCCCAGCCCGGACGTGCCGTAGTAGTTGACGAACTGTTGCAGCAGCCCCACCGCGACCGCCGCGTACGCGGACCCGACCACCGAGCCCATCCCGCCGATCACCACCACGATGAAGGCGAAGATCAGCAGCGAGCCGCCCTGCCCCGGCGAGACGGTGCCGAAGTAGACGCCGCCGAGCGCGCCCGCAAGCGCGGCGGCGGCCCCGCCGATCGCGAAGACCAGCGTGAACGCCTTGCGCACGTCGATGCCGAGCGCGGTGACCATCTCCCGGTTCTCCACGCCGGCCCGGATGATCAGGCCGTACCGGGTCCAGCGCAGGAACGCCAGCAGCGCCCCGAGCACCACAGCGGCGGCGACGATCAGCAGCAGCCCGGCGTTCGGCACCTGGGCGCCGAGCACCGATGTGACGCCCCGGCTCCAGTCCGGACGCGGGAACGGCCGCGGGTCCGCACCCCAGGTGGCCTGGAGCAGCGCCACCCCGGCGAGCGACAGGCCGACGGTGACCAGCACCTGCTCGATGGTGCGGGAGTACAGCGGCCGGATCAGCACCAGCTCCACGAGCACCGCGACGAGCGAACCGGCCAGCACGCCGAAGACGACAGCCAGCACGAAGCCGAACCCGTCCGGCCCGGCGCCGGGCAGGTTGCCCGCCGCCCACCAGGTCGCGTACGCGCCCACGCCGAGGAACAGTCCATGCGCGAAGTTGAGCACGTCGGCGAGGCCGAAGACGAGGGACAGGCCGGAGGCCACGAGGAAGTACAGCGCCGCCAGGCCCAGCCCGGTCAGCGTCAGCAGAACCACTGTGTTCACGAGTGCACCTCCGCCGACCCCACACCGAGCAACGACTTCGTCAGCGCGGTCTCCAGCAGCAGTTCCTGGGCGTCGCCGGTCCAGGCGACCTTCCCGGCGGAGAGCACCACCGCGTCGGTCGCCAGCCGCCGTACCACCGCCAGGTTCTGCTCGACCAGCAGCACCGGCACCGATTCCGCCACCCGTTCCAGCACCTCGGCCACCTCGGTCACCACCTTCGGCGCCAGCCCTTTCGTCGGCTCGTCGACCAGCAGCAGCCGGTTGTCGTTCAGCAGCACCCGGCCGATCGCGAGCATCTGCTGCTGCCCGCCGGACAGCGAGCCGGCCCGTTGCCGTCCGCGCCGCTCCAGCTCGGGGAAGAGCGAGAAGACCTTGTCGTACGCGGGCGTGACGCCCCGCCGTTCGGCGAGCCGCAGGTTCTCCGCGACGGTGAGCGCGGCGAAGACGCAACGGTCCTCCGGCACGTAGCCGAGGCCGTCGCGGACCAGCCGGTGGGTGGGGCGCGCGAGCAGGCTGCGCGCCCCCATGCGTACGCTGCCGCGCACCTCGCCGCCGCGCGGCGTCAGCCCGACGATCGCGCGCAACGTGGTGGTCTTGCCGACGCCGTTGCGTCCGAGCAGCACCGTCACGCCGGTCGGCGCGACCTCGAACGACACGCCCTGGAGGATGTGCAGCCCGGCGATCCGCACGGACAGGTCCGCCACGGACAGGACAGGTTCGGTCATTTAGAGCGCCTCCCCCAGGTACGCCTCCTGCACGGTGGCGTTCGCCATCACCGTGTCCGGGGTGTCGCACGCCAGCAGCGCGCCGTGGTGCATCACGGCGATCCGGTCGGCCAGTTCCAGGATCACGTCCATGTGGTGTTCCACCATGAGCACCGCCCGGCCACTGTCGCCGGTCAACGACTTGATCACGCTGACCAGCTCGGGCACGTCCTCGGCGCTCACCCCGGCCATCGGCTCGTCCAGCAGCATCACGCGGGGTTCACCGGCGAGCAGCAGCGCGATCTCCAGCTTGCGCTTCTCGCCGTGGGCCAGGGTGCCGGCGAGCGCCGTACCCCTGTGGTGCAGGCCGACCCGGTCGAGCGCCGCGTCGGCGGCGGCGGCCACCTCCCGGTCGGCCGCCGCCCGCCGCCACAGCTTCATCGAGCCACCCCGGTGTGCCTGTACGGCGAGCCGGACGTTCTCCCGCACGCTCAGCGAGCCGAAGACCGAGGACGCCTGGAAGGTACGCCCCAGTCCGAGCCGGGCACGCCGGTGCGGCGGAAGCGCGGTGATGTCCGCGCCGTCCAGCAGGACCGTGCCCTCGGTGGGCCGGCGCAGGCCGGTGATCAGGTTGAACAGGGAGGTCTTGCCGGCGCCGTTGGGCCCGATCACGCCGAGGAACTCCCCCGGCGCCAGATCGAGGTAGACGGAGTCGACGATGGCGACCTCACCGATCCGCCAGGTCAGACCGCGGGTGGCGAGCACGGGTCAGCCCTTCATCTGCGCGACGGGCGGCGCGCTCTCGTCACCGGTGAGCGACTTCTGCGCGGTCGCCGTGAAGGTGGTGCCGCTGCCGGAGAGCTTCGCCTGGTACATCGGCTGGAGCAGGGCGTGGTCCTCGGCGCGGATCTTCATGGTGCCCTTGACGCCCTCGAACTCCCAGCCCTCGAGCGCCTTGATCATCTTCTCCACGTCGTCGCCGCCCTCCTGCACGGCCCGGACGACCATCTGCGCGGCGGCGAACCCGTCCGGGTGGAACAGGTCGAGCGTGCCGCCCGGCACCTTCGCCTTCGCGGCCTTGGCGGCCTCGGTGTCGCTGGCGCCGTCGAAGTAGTGCGACAGGAACGAGATCTTGCTGCCGGCCGCGCCGAACGTCGGCCACGAGGCACGGATGTCCAGGCCGGTGACGACAGTGGTGGAGGCGAGGACGCCCTGCTGGTCGAGCGTCTGCCACATGGCGCCGGCGGTGGTGCCCGCCCAGGCGACGAAGAGCAGGTCCGGCTTGGCGGCCTTGATCTGGCTGGCGAACGGCGTGAACTCGGTGGCGCTGGCCGGGGCCCGGACGCTGCTCACGTTCGCGCCCGCACCGCCGATGACGGCCTTCACGGCGGCCTCGTTGGCGTCGCCGAACGCGCCGTCCTGCGCGAACACGACGACCTTCTTGCCGCCCGCGTCGCCGATGAACGACCGGGCGGTCACCACGTCCTGCCACGACTGCCGGCCGGAACGGAACGTGTACTTGTTCGCGCCGGTCACTGCGTCGGTGGCGGCCGGGCCGGAGATGAACAGCACCTTGTTCTGCGCGGCGATCGGCGCGACCTGGAGCGCCACCCCGGAGGAGGTGGACCCGGCGATGATCTTCGTACCCTTGCCGATCAGGTCCTTCGCGGCGGACACGGCCTTGGCCGGGTCGCCCGCGTCGTCGGCCTCGGTCACCTCGATCGTGCGGTCACCGACCTTGCCGGTGCCCTTGGTGGCGAAGTCGAGGCCCGCCTTGAAACCCTCGATGTACTGCTTGCCGTAGCTGGCGAGCGGCCCGGACTGGGAGTAGACCAGACCGACCTTGACCGGGGCGGCGTCGCCGCCGCCGGATGCGGTGTCCTGCGGGCTGCCACAGGCCGTGGCGGCCAGAGCGACCGCCACCGAGGTGGCGGCGGTAAGGAACACCCGTCGCGTGTGCCGGATCGTCATTGCGACTCCAGGTGAGGACAGGGGGAATGTCAGTTGTCGGCTCACGCTAGAAGTGACGTCACCCACGGGCTATGTGGTCGGCGCACACAAGTACCTGTGACGGGATGGCCGCACGTTACAACGCCGGACATCGCCACGTAACCGCACCGACCCGGGATGGCCGTCCCCACCACGCGCACCTCGCCGGCAATGTCGTCCCACGCCATCGCGCGCCGGTCACCGCCCGCCGCACTCCCCGTCGTGGTCGGCCGCCCGAGCGCACCGCCGCCCACCGTCGCGCGGGCGGTCACACCAGACCCAGTGGCGTACGGACTGCTCGTCCTCCCGTGACACGGTGGTCCCGGCGCGCTCCACGTCGGCCAGGAACCCGAGCGCCCGGCAGATGGCCCGCGCGAACCCCCGCGCGCCGTCGAGGTCGGCCGCGAGCACCGGCAGGTGTACGACGAACCGCTCCCGGCTCACCGCTGCGTACCCGGCGTGAACCGGGACTGCCAGCTCTTGAGCGCCTGTTTGATGCGCGTGTTCTCCTCGGCGTAGCGGGACGCGTCGCGCCGGGCCAGCGCCAGGTCACCCGCCACCCGGTAGAGGAAGGCGTGCACCTCCGCCGGGTCGAGCCCGTGCCGCACGGTGCGGAACCGCCGCTCGCGGATCTGCCCGACACTCAGCGGCCGGCACGACTCCGAGCGGTACCAGCCCCGGTTCGGCTGCCGCCCCTTGCCACGTCGCCGGGTCGGCTGAAACAGGTTGAGCACGTTGCGCACGCCGATCCTCCTCACCGAGCCGTGGAGGCGGCCCGCCCGCAGACAGGGGACGCGGGCGGGCCGCCGACCCCGAGACCGCAGCCCGTTCGGCGGTACGACCCCGGAGCCCAATCCGGGTCCGACTCCCGAGGTTTGCCGAACCAACCGGAGCCGGACGCGGGTCAGCCTACCCAAAATACCTGTGTAGGTCGAGCGTCCACATCGGGCTTTCTAGTTGTTGCAGTTACTGGTGTAGGCCCGGCATGATCGGAGGTGCCGAACCGACCGGAGTCCTCACCATGCCCACAGCTGAAGCGCCATATCGTCAGATCGCCAACGAACTCGCCGCAAAGATCAAGAGCGGCGAGTTGAAGCCCGGCGACAAGCTGCCCTCGACCCGTGAACTCGCCGAGGCTTACGGCGTCCACATGAACACGGCGTCCCGCGCCCTCTCACTGCTGCACGATCGCGAGCTGATCACCGGCCAGCCCGGCCGCGGCACGTACGTAGCCGAACCCCCGAGCTGATCAACTCCACTACGCCGAAGTGGCGGCATCATCGCGCCCGGAAGCAGCCACTTCCCCGAAGTGGCGCCCGCCCCGCGCGACAAGCCCCGCCACCACCGCCCGCACCACCGCCACCGCCCTCGCGAGATCTTGGTATGGAATGGCCCTTGGAGGGGCCGTTTCGTACCAAGATCTCGGGGGCGGCCGAGCGCGACCGGAACCGGGGAAAGCGCGGACGGGGTGCCCGCCGGAACGGCGAGCACCCCGTTTCAGCGGAGCAGGGTCAGCGTCCGGCTCGGGCGGCCACCGCCGTGTCGGGGTGGTCGCTGAACACGCCGTCCAGGCCCAGGTCGAGGAACAGCTCGTACTCGGACGTGATGTCACCACGCGCGTTCGGGTCGGTGCCGATGCGGAAGTCCGCAGGCAGGAACTGGTTCTCGGCCCGGAACGTCCACGCGTGCACCACCAGCTTCTGCCGGTGCGCGTCGCGGATCACCGAGGTCGGCGCGAGCAGCCGGCCGGCGGAGTCCCGGGGCACGATCAGGTTCTTGTTCAGGCCCACGCCGTCGGCGTACCGGGAGATCCAGGCAAGTCCCGCGGGCGTGGCCAGGTCCGCGTAGGTCCGCTTGTCTCCGCCCGCGACGAAGTCGTAGGGCGCGCCGCTCGCATCCATGAGCTGCACCAGCCGTACGTCGATCATCTTGTCGAGCTTGCGCAGGTTGGCGGTCTCGAAGCTCTGGACGAACACCGGGTCGGCGCGGTGGGTGAGCCGGTTGCGGCGCAGCACCGCCACCAGCGGCTCCTCCAGCGGGCGGCCGATCGAGGCGAAGTAGGTGGGGTGCTTGGTCTCCGGGTAGACGCCGATGGTCCGGCCCCGGGCCTTCGACTCGGCCCGCGCCAGGTCGATGACCTCCTGGAACGTCGGGATCTCGAACCTGCCGTCGAACGCGGTGTTCGCGACCCGCACCTGGGGCAGCCGCTCCTTGGCCCGCAGCGTCTTCAGCTCGGCCAGCGTGAAGTCCTCGGTGAACCAGCCGGTGACGGCGACCCCGTCGATGGTCTTCGTCGCCTTGCGGCCGGCGAATTCGGGGCGGGCGGCCACGTCGGTCGTACCGGAGATCTCGTTCTCGTGCCGCGCGACCAGGACGCCGTCCTTGGTCGAGACCAGGTCCGGCTCGATGAAGTCGGCGCCCTGGCGGATGGCGAGCCGGTAGGCCTCCAGGGTGTGCTCCGGGCGGTAGCCGCTCGCGCCGCGGTGGCCGATCACGATCGGCCGCTGGGCCGCGGGGGCACGCTCGGCGCGGTGGTCCGGGCCGGCCTGGGCGGCCACGGCCGGCACCACCACAGCGGCCGCCGCGAGCAGCGCGCCGGCCACGCCGAGGGTGGAAAGGGTACGTCGCAACGCCGTCTCCTGTCGTCGATGGGTACGCACAGCAGACCGGTCGTGGTTGACCGCCAGTTGGTCGGTTCCTGACCTGCCGGTGAATCTCCGGACGGAAGATGACGGGATGCGCCGCCTGCTCCGGAAGCCCGTACGGCTGGTGCCGTTGGGGTTCCTGGCGGTGATCCTGGTCGGCACCGGTCTGCTCATGCTGCCCTGGGCCACCAACGAGCATCGGTACACCCCGTTCGTCACCGCGCTGTTCACGTCCACGTCGGCGGTGTCGGTGACCGGGATGGCGGTGACCGACACGCCGAACTACTGGAACGGCTTCGGGCTCGTGATGATCACCGTGCTGACGCAGCTCGGCGGTCTGGGCATCCTGACCGGGGCGTCGCTGGTGATCCTGGCGGTCTCCCGCCAGCTCGGCCTGCGCAACCGGCTGCTCGTGCAGGCGGAGACCGCCGAGTTCAGCCTCGGCGACGTACGCCGCCTGCTGCTGCGCATCGCGGCGACCGTCTTCGTGACCGAGGCCCTGATGACGGCGGTGATCGCCACGCGCCTGTTCCTGGCGTACGACTACCGGCCGGGCCGGGCGCTCTGGTCGGCGGTGTTCCACTCGGTCCAGGCGTTCAACAACGGCGGCTTCGCGCTCTACTCCGACGGCCTGATCGCGTTCTCCCGGGACGGCTGGGTGGCGCTGCCGCTCAGCATCGGCGCGATCATCGGCGGGCTGGGCTTCCCGGCGCTGTTCGAGGCGGTACGCGAGTGGCGGCAGCCGGCGCGCTGGGCGGTCGCCACGAAGCTGACCGTGTGGGGCAGCGTGGTGCTGACCGTCTTCGGCGTCGCCTACCTGCTGATGGCCGAGTGGACCAACCCGTTCACGATCGGCACCTTCGACGTGCCGGGCAAGCTGCTGGCGTCGTTCACGCAGATCGCGTTGAGCCGTACCGGCGGCTTCGACGTGATCAACGTCGGGCACCTCACCGACGAGAGCTACCCGATGCTGATCGGCCTGATGTTCATCGGCGGCGGCAGCGCCAGCACCGCCGGCGGCATCAAGGTCTCCACGTTCTTCCTGCTCGGCTTCGCCATCTGGGCCGAGCTGCGGGGCGAGCCGGACACCACTGTCGGGCGCCGCCGGGTGGCGGCGGCGAGCCAGCGGCAGGCGCTGACCGTGGCGCTGCTGAGCGTGGCGCTCGTGGCCGGGGGAACCGTCGGCCTGATCGCGCTGACCTCGCACGTGTCGTTCTCGGCCGCGTTGTTCGAGGTCACCTCCGCGTTCAGCACGACCGGTCTGACCGTCGGGGTGTCCGGGCAGCTCTCCCCGCCGGGTCAGTACGTGCTGACCGCGCTCATGTACATCGGCCGGGTCGGGCCGCTCACCCTCGGCTCGGCCATCGCGTTGAACACCCGTCGACGGCTGTACCGCTACCCGGAGGAGCAACCCATTGTCGGCTAGACATCCGGAGGAGACAGGCATCGCGGTGATCGGCCTGGGCCGGTTCGGCACGCGCCTGGCGGAGTCCCTGTCCCGTCTCGGTTACGAGGTGCTGGCGATCGACCGCGACCCGGCCCGGGTCCAGCACTGGTCGGCCGAACTCGACCGGGTGGTGCAGGCGGACAGCACCGAGGAGGTGGTGCTGCGCCAGCTCGGGCTGGCGGACTTCCGCCGGGTCGTGGTCGCGATCGGGGCGTCGCTGGAGGCGAGCGTGCTCACCGTACTGGCGCTGGCCGAGCTGGGGATCGAGCAGATCTGGGCGCGGGCCACCTCGGAGAAGCACGCGAAGATCCTGCACTCGGTCGGCGCGCACCACGTGGTCTTCCCCGAGGCGGAGACCGGCGAGCGGGTGGCGCACCTGATCGTCAGCCGGATGCTCGACTTCATCGAGTTCGACGACGACTTCGCCATCGCCAAGATCAGGGTGCCCGCGCCGTTGGTCGGGCGGTCGCTGCGCGACATCGCCCCGCAGGACCGGTACGGCGTGATGGTGGTCGGCGAGAAGCGACCCGGTCAGCCGTTCCGGTACGCCGGGCCGGACACGGTGCTGGAGTCGGACAGCGTGCTCATCGTTGAGGGCGGCATCTCCCAGGTGCAGCGCTTCTCCGCGCTGACCTGACCGGAGCCGCTCACCTGACCGTCAGCCCTTTTTCGGACCCTTGCCCTTGCCGTGCTCACCCCCCTTCGGCCGGTCTACTTTGCTTTTCCCTTGCCGTTCTCCTTGCCCTTGGGCTTCGGCGCGGCCTTGGGCTTCGGTTTCGCCGGTGCCGGCTTGGCCTTCGCCGGCCCGCTCTTGGCGGTGGTCTTGGTGGCCGGCTTGACCGGCGTCTTGACCGGCGGCGCGGTGGTCGGCGCCGAGCCGGCGATGCCGGAGACCTGCACGCCGCAGGTGCTGCCGCCGACGGTGAACTCCACGGGCAGCGTGTTGCTCCCGGTGTAGCGGCCCGCCAGCGTCAGCTTCGTCGACGCGCCGGGGGCCAGCGCCGGGTCCGTCGCCGGTGCGGCGATCGAGACGGTACGCCCCACCTGACGTGCCGTGGGCTGGGCCGTGGTGACCGTCTGCTTGCCGGGGAACGTGAAGTTCATGGTCCAGCCGCGCAGTTCCCGGTCGCTGGTGTTGGTGAGCGTCAGCTCGGCGGAGAAGTCCTTGCCGGTGTCGCGGCGCAGCGAGTAGTCGACAGCGCACGGGATCGTCTCGGGCAGGCTCATCCGCGCCTCGGTCGGCTCCACCCCGCCGCTGGCCGGGCTCCGCGACGTCAGCCCCCACAGGGTGGCGGTCACCGCGACCAGGCCGACCGCGGCGACCCCGGCCTCCACCTTGCGCCGCCGCGCCACCGCCCGCCTGGTACGGGTACGCACCACCGAGAACGGCAGCGCGTCGGTCTCCGCCGACCACGGCAGGATCGTGGTGCCGGCGTTCTCGGCGAGCGCCGGGTCCATCCGGCCGAACGCCGGCGACACCGGCACGATCGCCGCGATACCCGCCGCCTCGGCGAGCGTACGGGCCACCTCGGCGGTCGCCGGGCGGTCCTCGGGGCGCTTGGCCAGGCACCGCTGCACGAGCGAGGCGACCGGCTCGGGCAGCCCCGGCACCGCGGGCATCGGGTCGGGGTCGCGGTACATGTGGGCGCGCAGCATCTCGGTGGTGGTGCTGGCCTGCCACGGCAGGCGGCCGGTGAGCATCCGGTAGAGCAGCAGCCCGACCGCGTACACGTCGGTGGCCGGCGAGACGTGGCCGTTGTCCAGCCGCTCCGGCGCCAGGTACGCGGGCGTGCCGAGCAGCGCGCCGTCCGGCCCCTTGTCGCTCTCCCCCACCAGCGCCGAGATGCCGAAGTCGACGACCTTCACGCCGGTCGGGGTCAGCATCACGTTGCCCGGGGTCACGTCCCGGTGCACCACACCGCGGGCGTGCGCGGCGGCCAGCGCCGAGGCGACCTCCGCGCCGATGGTCATGGCCTCCCGCCAGGGAAGCTGCCCGTCGCGGCCGAGCCGCCCGCTGAGCGGACCGCCGTCGACCAGCTCCATCACCACGTACGGCACGGTCAGGCCGACCTGCACGGACTCGCCGTAGTCGTACACGTTGGTGATGTTGGGGTGGCACAGCCGCGCGGCGGCCTGCGCCTCCACCCGGATCCGGTGCCGGAACGCCTTGTCGCTGGCCAGCCGCGAGGCCAGCACCTTGACCGCCACCTGCCGGCCCAGCACCTCGTCGTAGCCGCGCCAGACGACCGACATGCCGCCCGCACCCAACTGCTCGACGAGCCGATATCGCTCGCCGAGCAGTTGCACGCCGTTCCTGACCGGTCCACCCATGGTCGGTCCTGTTGCCCGAAGTGGGCCCCGGTACACCTCAGCTGTCGGAATCGGTCAGGAAGTTCACCCGTTCAGGCGGTCGCGAGCAGTTGGTCCACCGGCGCGTAGTCGTCGGTGAGCACCATCGCGTCGCCCACCCACTCGGTCACCGCCGCCTCGTCCATCAGCGCGGCCGGCTCGGGCAGCAGCTTGAGGCCGGGCGGGATCGCGGCGAGCGGCAGCGGCGCGTCCGAGGCGACGATCACGAAGTTGGCGCCCTGCCTCCCGTCGATCGCGCCGGGCGGGGCGATCAGCGCGACGTGCGCGAACTCGGCCTTCACGGTGGCCAGCTCGGCCCGGATGAACCGGCCCGGCGGGTAGTCGATGACGTTCTGCACGTAGATCCCGTCCGGGCGCAGCACCCGGCGGATGTCGGCGGCCATCTCCCGGGTCGCCAGGTGCCACGGCACCACCAGGTGGCCGAACGCGTCGCCGACGATGAAGTCGCGGCTGTCGGCCGGCTCGCCGCGCAGCAGCACCCGCGCGTCACCCACCTCGGCGCGCATCTGCGGGCCGGTACTCAGGCCCAGCTCCCGCCGGTCCAGCTCGACCAGGCCGCCGTCGAGTTCGAACACCAGGTTGTCGCTGCCGGGCCGGGTCGCGGCCAGGTAGTGCGGCACCGTGAAGCCGCCGCCGCCCAGGTGCAGCGCGTCCATCGGCTGCTTCGCCGGCCGCGCCACGTCCGCGACCAGGCCGATCCACTGCGTGTACGCGTACTTGAGGTGGGTCGGCTCGCCCAGGTCGACGTACGAGTGCTCGGCCGAGTTGAGGTAGAGCGTGCGTCCCTGCGGCCAGGACGGGTCCACCTCGACGCGGGCGCAGTGGTACGCGGTCTCCACGTCGCACGGGTTCGGTGCCGCGGCGGTGAGCCCGGCGGCGGCGAGCCCGAGCAACGCCAGCGCGGCCTTGACCCGGCCCGGCGCGGACAGTCCGCTCGGGCCGGCCTGCCGTCGCAGCCAGACGCCGAGCGCCAGCCCGGTCACGCCGAGCACGGCGGCCAGTCCCAGCACGATGACGGTGCTGGACAGCGCCGCCACCAGCACGAAGCCGGTGCCGAGCGTGGCGGTGATGCCACCGAGCGTGCCGATGCCGGACAGCTTGCCCACCACCTGCCCGGTCCGGCGCAGGTCGGCGAGCTGGAGCTTCACCACGAGCGGGGTGATCCCGGCCAGCAGCGCGGCGGGCAGCAGGACGGTCAGCGCGGTCAGCAGGAGCACCGCGCTCGCCGCGCCGCCGCGCAGCGCCTCACCGGCGTACCTGACGATGGGCAGCGTGATTGCGGTGGCGATGCCGGCCAGCACCAGCGCCGGAGCCAGCAGGGTGCGCGGGTCACGCCGGTCGGCGAGCCAGCCGCCGAACCACGCCCCGTACGCGATGGCGGCGAGCGCCATGCCGATCACCGAGCTGGTCACCTGGAGGGTCACCCCGACGTACGGGCCGACCAGGCGCAACGACACGGTCTCCAGCACCAGCACGGCCCCGCTGGAGAGGAAGACGAGGAACGCGGCGAGCCCGTTGGGCAGGGCCCGGGGCGGGACCGGGGCGTCGGCCGCCGGTCCCGCGATGACGTCGGACGATGTGCTGCTCACCGTGGCGATGCTACGCAGCGCTCGCGGCGGGCCGGGTCAATACATCGAGATGTGAACATGGTTTGTGTGGTCCGCCGCCGGGCTGCCGCCGCCGCTGTACGCCCGCCAGCCGGTGTTCGGCATCCAGATCTGCCGATACCAGATGACGTACATGATGCCGAGCCGATTGGCGTTGTTCTTCGCCCAGGCGGCGAGGCTGTCGCCGTACGCCTTGTCGCCACCGGTGGCGGTCTTGTCCTCGAACCCGCCGCTGGCGGCGGAGAAGTCGCAGGCCCGGCCCTTGGGGTGCTCGCCGCCGCCACCGCTGCGGTGACACGAGGCGTAGCGCTTGTAACCGGCCGACTTGGCCTGCTGGAGCATGTGCAGCGTGCGCGGGGTGATGCAGCCGGACGCGGGCGTCGGGTCGTCCACCGAGCAGGACTCCGACGGCCACGAGCCGTCCGAGTTGCGCGGGGCGGGCTTCGCCGACGAGGAGGTGCCGTTGAACCCGGACCCGGCGCCGGAGCTGACCTTCGCCAGCGCCACCTCGGCGTCCTTCTTCTTGCGGGCCTGCACCGCGACCTGCTTGGCCTGCTCGCGCACCTCGGCGTCGATGGCGAGCTTCGCCTCGGCCGCCTGCGCCTTCGCGTCGGCCAGTTCCCGCAGCCGCTTGCTGTCGCGCTGGGCCATCACGTCCAGCTCGGCCGCGCGCTTGAGGAAGTCGTTCGGGTCGGCGCTGGCCAGCAGCATCGACGTCGCGGTCAGCCGGCCCATCCGGTACGACTGCGCGGCGACCTCACCGGCCTGCGCGCTGAGCCCGACGAGGCGTCCCTCGATGTCGGTGAGCTGGGCGGCGAGCGCCTTCTGCCGGCGCTTGGAGTTCTCCAGCTTGTTCTGGGCCTCGATGTGGCCCTTCGCCGCCGCCTCCAACGCCGCCCGCAACTGCTTGCTGCCGCCCTCGTTCGGGGCGTTCGGGCTGGGTACGGCAGCGGCCGGGCCGGCGGCCACGCCGGAGCCGAGCAGCACGGCCACCGCGGCGAACGCGGCGAGCAGCGACCGCCGGACGCGCCGGCCGGTAGGGCTGGTCCTGGGCACGTGTTGGTCCTTCCGTCGACCGCCGGCCCCCGTACACCGAGCGGCGTCTCCGCCGGCGCCGGACGGCGGCCTGCTGGCGGAGACCGCCGGTCACGATACCGGACCACGCGCGACACGCCAGGCCGGCGACGGCGTACGGCCTCCGACGTCGACGCAGCGTGCCGTGCCCGTCGCGCAGCGCCGCTCAACCGCCCAGCAGGGCGGCGCTCACCTCGTCCCAGATCTCCGGGCTCGCCGCCACGAGCAGTCCCCGGCCCTCGTCGGCCGGGTGGTAGTCGGCACCGTCGAACCGGCGGGCCACGCCACCGGCCTCGCGCACCAGCAACGTGCCGGGCGTGTGGTCCCACGGCAGGGTGCGCCAGAACAGCACGAACTGCTGCTCGCCGGTGAGCACGTCCAGGTATTCCCGGCCGGCGCAGTGCTGGCCGGGCAGCAGCTCACCGATGCGGCGGCCGCCCTCCTCCACCCGGCGGCGGAAATCCGGGGGCAGGAACTTCGTCGCCGCGGTGCCGCGCAGCGCGCCCACCCTCGGCTCGGCCCGCGGCGCACTCAGCGACGCCCCGTCCAGCGCGGCGCCGGCGCCGAGCCGGCCCGCCGCCATCGTGCCGTCGAGCGGGTCGTACACCCAGGACGCCACCGGTACGCCGTCGGTGAGCAGCGCCGCCATCAGTGCGAACGGCCGGCGGCCGGCGGCGAAGTTGGAGGTGCCGTCGACCGGGTCGACGAGCCAGACGTCGCCGCTGCCGCGCAGGTGCCGCAGCAGGTCGGGATCGTCGGCGACGGCCTCCTCGCCGACCACCACCGAGCCGGGACGCAGCCGCCGCAGTCCTTCGGAGATCAGCGCCTCGGCCTCGCGGTCGGCGACCGTGACCACCTCGCCCGGTGCCTTCTCGGAGATGTCGGACGCGTCGAGCCGGCGGAACAACGGCACGACGACCTTGGCCGCCGCCTCCCGCAGCAGCGCGCCGACGTCGTCCAGCAGCGGGTCAGCCACGCGGCGGCAGCTTGACCACGCTGACGAAGAACTCGTCGATCTGGCGGACCACCGAGATGAAGCGCTCGAAGTCCACCGGCTTGGTCACGTAGGCGTTGGCGTGCAGCTGGTAGCTGCGCAGGATGTCCTCGTCGGCCTGCGAGGTGGTGAGCACCACGACCGGGATGCGGCAGAGCTGCGCGTCCTTCTTGATCTCCTTGAGCACCTCCCGGCCGTCGCGCCGGGGCAGGTTCAGGTCGAGCAGGATCAGGTCGGGCGTCACCGCGTCCGCGTACCGGCCCTCGCGGCGCAGGTAGGCGAGCGCCTCGGCGCCGTCGGAGACGACGGTGAGGCGGTTGCGGAGCTTGTGCTCCTCGAACGCCTCCTGGGTCATCAGCACGTCACCGGGGTCGTCCTCGACGAGCAGGACCTCGATCGGGCTCTTGCCGTCCGCGGGCGCGGTCATCCCACCGTCTCCTTCATGCCACCGTTTGTACCGTGTCGGTCCGCCTGCGCGGGCGGCTCTTCGCGTGCCTCGCCGTCCGGCTGCCGCCCGGCGCCCGCCGGGTCGGTCTCGGCGCCCTCGGCGGCCGGCGTTCCGGCCGGCTCCGCGGCGTCCCCGTCCGCGGCGTCCCCGTCCGCTGCCGCCTCCGCCGCCTTGGCGGCCTCGATGTCGGCCTCCAGCGCGGGCAGCGTGAACCGGATGGTGGTGCCCTCGTCGGCGTCGGTGTCCACCCAGACCCGGCCGCCGTGATACTCCACGATCTTCTTGACGATGGCCAGTCCGATGCCGGTGCCCGGGTACGCGTCCTTCGAGTGCAGCCGCTGGAAGATCACGAAGATCTTGTCGGCGAACTCCGGTTCGATCCCGATGCCGTTGTCCCGGCAGCTGATCTCCCACTCGCCGTCCACCAGCCGCGCCGACACGTGCACCTTCGCCGGCACGTCGGGCCGGCGGAACTTCACCGAGTTGCTGACCAGGTTGACCAGCAGGTTGGTCAGCAGCGGCTCCTCGCCGCGGATGGTCGGCATCTCGCCCCAGGTCAGCTCCGCGTCGGCGTACTGCAACGCCGCCTCGGTCTGCCCCGCCACGTCGCCCATCACCTTGTTCAGGTCGACCTCGGTGAAACCGGTGGTCAACCGGCCGATCCGGGAGAACGCCAGGAGGTCGTTGATCAGCCGCTGCATGCGCTGCGCGCCGTCCACCGCGAACGCGATGTACTGGTCGGCCCGCTCGTCGAGCTGCCCGGCGTACCGCCGCTGGAGGAGCTGGCAGAAGCTCGCCACCTTGCGCAGCGGCTCCTGGAGGTCGTGCGAGGCGACGTACGCGAACTGCTCCAGGTCACGGTTGGACCGGGTCAGCTCCTCGGCCTGCTTCTGCAGCTGGCTGTTGACCCACTCGATGCGCTCCCGCGCCTCGCGTACCTCGTCCAGATCCCGGGCGATCTTCATCCGCATCTGGTCGATGTCCTCGGCGAGGCGCCGGAACTCCGGCGGGCCGGAGCCCTCGATGTGGTGCCGGTAGTCGCCGTCGGCCACCTCGCGCACCTGACTGACCAGGGCGGCCAGCGGGCGGATCAGGATCCGGTCCAGCGAGAGCAGCATGACCACACCGGCCGCCGTCACCACGAGCGCGGCGATGATCAGCAGCACGACGAGCGTGTTGCTGGTCGAGTTGACCCGGTCGGCGGTCTCCTCCCGGACGGTGAGGATCTCGTCCTGGAGCGTGTTCACCGACGCCCTGATGCCGTCGAACTGCTGCCGGGTCGCGTCCGTGATCAGCGCCTGGCCGGCCTCCGCGCCGTCCCGCTCGACAGTGGTGATGACCGGCTCGGCCACCTGGGCCCGCCACTGTGCGGTCTGCTGCTCGACCACGTCCAGCGACCGCCGCACGTCCGGGTAGTCGGCGGAGAGGTCCCGGATCGAGGTGACCAGGCTCTGCTCGCGCTTCACGCCCTCCTGGTAGGGCTCCAGGTCGCTGCGGTCGCCGTTCACCGCGTACCCGCGCACCGACGTCTCCTGGTCGAGCAGCACGCTCATCAGCTCCTGCGCCTGGACGCGCAGCGGGCCGGTCTTGAGCAGCACCGCGTCGATGTTCTCGCGGTTCTTCGCGGCGACCGCCGCCTCCGCGGCGGCCAGACCGAGCAGCAGCACCAGCACCACGCCGAGGAGCGCGACCACCCGCCGCCGCAGGGTCCACCCCTGCTGGTACGCCTTCACAGGTTCCTCCCCGTCGCCCTTCGCGCTCACTGCGTCATCTTCGTTCGCGACCGCGGAGCCGGCTCGGCGCTCACCGGCCGCTGCCCCGCGTGACCAGCAACATCGCCACGTCGTCGGCGAGCGGGCCGCCGTTTATCTGCTCGGCGCGCCCGACCAGCCAGGCGGGCAGCTCGGCCAGCGGCACCGCCCGGTTCGCCGGGTCGGCGAGCAGCCCGGTCAGGCCCGGCACGTCGAGCCGTTCGTCACCGCCGTCCACCCGGCCCTCGATCAGGCCGTCGGTGTACATCAGCAGGGACCAGTCGTCGGTGTCGAACTCCAGGTCGAAGGCGACCGGGCGGCGCGGGCGTACGCCTAGCAGCAGCCCGCCCTTGGCCGGCACCGGCGCGACCTTGCCGCCGCTGAGCAGCAGCGGCGGCGGGTGACCGGCGAGGCGTACGGTGGCCCGCGCCGACGCCAGGTCGAGCCGTGTGGTGGCCACCGTCGCGAAGATCTCCTGGAGGCGGCGCTCGCTCATCAGCACCTGCTCCAGCGCGGGCAGCACCTCGTCGTCCGGCACCCCGGCCAGCACCAGGGCCCGCCAGGCGACGCGCAGTTCGACGCCGAGCGCCGCCTCGTCCACGCCGTGCCCGCAGACGTCGCCGACGATCAGGTCGATCCGGTCCGGCTGGGTCTGCACCACGTCGTAGAAGTCGCCGCCGATCAGCGCGGCGTGCCGGCCGGGCCGGTAGAAGGTGTGCACCGACACCTCGTCGGTGGTCATCAGCGGCTGCGGCAGCAGGCCGCGCTCCAGGCGGGCGGACTCGGCCTGGCGCAGCTCCACCTCGCGCAGCCGGCGGGCGTTCTCGTCGGCCCGCTTGCGCTCGACCGCGTACCGCAGCGCCCGGGTCAGCAGGACACCGTCGACCTGGCCCTTGACCAGGTAGTCCTGCGCCCCCTCGGCGACCGCGACGATGCCCAGGTGTTCGTCCGAGCGGCCGGTCAGCACGCAGACCGCGGCGCCGCTGGCCATCTCCAGCACCCGGCGCAGCCCGTCCAGGCCCTGCGCGTCCGGCAGACCCAGGTCGAGCAGGACGCAGTCCACGCCCATCACCCGCTGCCGGGCCTCGCTGAGGCTGGTGGCGACCAGCAGGTCGATCATCGAGTTGGTCTCGGCGAGCAGCTCACCGACCAGGAAGGCGTCGCCCTCGTCGTCCTCGACCAGCAGCACCCGCAGCCGCTCGCCCGGCGGTACGCCGCCGTGCAGCCCCGCCCCGGCCGACGGCACGCGGACGGCACCCGACATGCCGGAACCCCGCTGCGGTCGGGTAACCGCCGCGAGTCGCGGGAGTTCGCTGGTGATGTCGGGCTCCTTCCGAATGCCCTGCTGATCCTGACTCAGACAACAGTCGCACACCGCGCGACCGCTGCCGGTGCGGCGGAGCGTGTGACACGTCCATCCGGACAGCGGCACGGTCGACCCACGATGTTACGCCGCAAGCGGTGTCACACCGGCAGCGCACCGACCGGGGACTGCCGCCGCAGGCCCCGGGGGTGCAGGATGATCCCCACCCCGTAGATCCACCCCGAGGAGTCCCCGTGGGCGCACCCCCCACCCGCCCCGCCGACCGCGCGTTCACCAGGCCCCGCCGCCGGCCGATCGCCGCCCTGGCCGCGCTCGCCGCGCTGCTCGCCGTCGGGGCGGGCGTCCTGGTCGGCCTCTCCACCCCGGCACCGCGCCCGGCGGACGCGCCCGAGGGCGAGTTCAGCGCCGCCCGGGCGTTCCGGAACGTCGAGGTGATCGCTGCCGAGCCGCACGTGGCCGGCAGCGCCGCCAACGACCGGGTACGCGAACACCTGGTGGCGACGCTGCGCGGGCTGGGCCTTCAGACCGAGGTGCAGGACGCGGTCGCGCCCGAGGCCGGGCAGCTGTCCGGCGCGGCGGGCGGGGCGACGCTGGCCCGGGTCCGCAACGTGGTGGCCCGGCTCCCCGGCACCGACCCGACCGGGAAGGTGTTCCTGGTCTCGCACTACGACTCGGTGCAGACCGGGCCGGGCGGCAACGACGACGCCGCCGGCACTGCCGCGATCCTGGAGGTGGCCCGGGCGCTGACCACCGGCCCGCGCCCCCGCAACGACATCGTCTTCGTGCTGACCGACGCGGAGGAGGCGTGCCTGTGCGGGGCCGCGGGGTTCGCCGGCGACCACCCGCTCGCCCGTGACGGCGGGGTGGTGCTCAACCTGGAGGCGCGCGGCTCCACCGGTCCGGTGATCATGTTCGAGACGTCCCGGAACAACGCGAAGCTGGTCGAGATCTTCGGCAAGGCCGCACCGCACCCGGTGGGCACCTCGTTCGCGGTGGAGATCTACCGGGCGCTGCCGAACGACACCGACTTCACCGCGTTCCTCGACCGCGAGTTCGTCGGGCTCAACTCCGCGTACATCGACGGCGGCGCGATCTACCACACCCCGCTGGACGGGCCGGCCCGGATGGACCGGGGCAGCCTCCAGATGCACGGTGACAACGCGCTCGGCCTGGCCCGCGAGTTCGGCCGTACCGACCTGGGCGACCTGCGCGCCGGCCACGACGACACCTACTTCCCCGTGCTCGGCGGGCTCGTCCGCTACCCCGGCTGGCTGACCCTGCCGCTCGCAGTGGCCACGCTGCTCGCTGTCGGCGCGCTCGGCTGGTTCCTGCGCCGCCGGGGCCGGGCCACCGCCGGCACGCTCGCCGCCGGCTTCGGCCTGACCCTGGTGCCGGTCGTCGTGGCCCCGCTCGGCGCGTGGCTGCTCTGGGCCGCGATCACCACGATCCGCCCCGGGTACGCCGAGCTGCTCGACCCGTACCGCCCGGTCTGGTACCGGCTCGCCGTCGTGGCGCTCGCCGCCGCGGTGCTGTTCTGCTGGTACGCGCTGCTGCGCCGCCGGGTCGGCCCGGCCGCGCTGGCGTTCGGCGGGCTGGCCTGGCTGGCCGTTTTCGGTGTGCTGCTCGCCGTGGCGGTGCCCGGCGGGGCGTACCTGACGACACTGCCGGCGCTGGCCGGCGCGCTCGCCGGTTTCGCCGCGCTCGCCACCCGCCGCGACGGACCGTGGCCGGTGGTCGCGGTGACGCTCGCCGCCGCGGTGGCGGTGGTGATCCTGCTGCCTCCGGTGGTGCTGCTGTTCCCGGCGCTCGGCATGGGCATGGGCGCGGTAGCCGCGCTCGTCGCGGTGCTGCTCGGCCTCGCCGTACTCCCGGTGGTGGACCTGCTGCACCCCCGGGCCGGCGGCCAGCGCGGCCTGCTCGCGCTGCGCGCACGCCGGCTCGGCGCGCTGCCCGCCGCGGCGGCCGCGCTGGCGGCGGTGGTGCTCGCCGGGGTCGGCCTCGCGGTGGACCGCTTCGACGCCGCGCATCCCGTGCCGACCCATCTGATGTACGCGCTGGATGCGGGCACCGGGAAGGCGGCCTGGCTGACTCGCGAGGAGAAGCCGCAGCCCTGGACCGACGGCTACGTCGACCGGAGCATCGCGGTGGCCGACGAGTTCCCCGGGCTGGGCAACGGCGAGATGCGCGCCGGACCGGCCACCGCCGCGCCGCTGCCCGCGCCGAAGGTGGAGACGCTCTCCGACACCCGCAACGGCGGCCAGCGTGTGCTGCGGGTACGGGTGGTGCCGCAGCGGCAGGTACGCCTGCTCACGATGCACGTCGACACCAGCACCGCGACGGTGCGGTCCGCCACCGTGGCCGGGCGGAACGTGCCGGTCGAGCCGGGCGACGGGAAGTGGGGATTCGGGGTCGTGTTCCACGCCCCGCCGCCGGAGGGCGTCGAGGTGACGCTGACGCTCGTGCCGCGCGGCGGTGCGGTGTCGGTGCGGGCCATGGACGCCAGTGACGGACTGTCCGGGGTGCCCGGGTTCCGGGAGCGGCCGGCGGGCGTGGGGGTGGTCGGCTCGCACAGCTCGGAGATGCTGGCGGTGGCGCGCACGTACCCGCTCTGACCACCGTTTGATCGACACCACCTCGCCGGAGTGGCGGTATCCGCGCGCCGGGATACCGCCACCTCGGCGTACTGGTTGTGGGTCAGCGCCGCCCCAGCACCTCGGCGACCCGCAGGAAACCGTCCGCGCCGTGGCCCAGCCCGACGGCCCGGCGGGCCATGCCCTCGGCCGCGCGCATCACCCCGGCGTCGATGCCGTGCGCCTCGGACGTGTGGACGATGTGGGCCATGGAGGACACGGCGGAGGTGATCGGGTTGCCGTCGCCGGGGAAGATCCCCGTGTCCATCTCCGCCGCACCCTCCTCGAAGATCGGCGGCAGGATCGCGGCGATGCCGGCGGCGAACGGCACGAGTTCCCGCGCCGTCACGCCCTCCGCCTTGGCCACCGCCAGCGCGTGCGCATAACCCGCCATCGCGGTCCAGAAGATGTCGAGCAGCGCGATGTCGTACGCCGCCGCGCGCCCGATCTCCTCGCCGAGGTGCGTGTGGGTGCCGCCCAGCGCGTCGAGCACCGGCTGGTGCTCCTGGTAGAGGCCGGCCGGACCGCTGTAGATGAGCACCGCGTCCGGGGTGCCGATGGTGGTGGTCGGCGTCATGATCGCGCCGTCCAGGTACCGGATGGCGTGTCCGGCCGCCCACCGCGCGGTGTCCCGGGCCCGGTCCGGGGTGTCGGCCGTCAGGCTGACGACCGTTCGGCCCGTGAGTGCGGCGGCCACCGCCTCGCGTCGCAGGATGGCGTCCGACGCGTCGTAGTTCACCACGCAGACCACAGTCAGCTCGCTCGCGGCGACCGCCTCCTCAGCGGTCCGGGCGCTCGTCGCGCCCCGCTCGACCAGCTCACGATCCTTGCCGGGCGTGCGATTCCAGACCGTCGTCGGCACTCCGGCGCTCAGGAAGGCGCCGGCCAGCGCACGACCCATCGGTCCCAGACCGAGCACCGTGACAGACTTGTCGGGATTGATGTTCACGCAGACTCCTCTTGTCGAACGGGACGCAGATGACGCGCAGCCGGGCCCAGGATCTGAACGTCTGTGGAGTGACGGCCGCGATCGCCGTGATCGACGGCAAGTGGAAGACAGCCCTGCTCTGGCTGCTGGAATCCGGCCCGCGCCGCCCCGGAGAGCTGCGCCGGCAGCTTCCGGGCCTCACCGAGAAGGTGCTGACTCAGGCGTTACGGGAGATGGAGGGCGACGGACTGGTGCACCGGGAGGCGTACGAGGTGCTGCCGTTGAAGACCGAGTACTCGCTGACCCCGTTCGGCCGCGACCTCGCCGAGGCGCTGGCTCCCCTCTCCGACTGGGGCCACCGCCGCCTGGACAAACTCGCCGAAGCCCGCACCGCCTCCTGACCACCCTTTTCCGCCTCCGCCCACAACCAGGTTCGTCGCGGTCGGGCACGCCGACAAGTACCCACAAAAAAGTGGCTACGCCTGTCGATCGACCGCGAGACTCGGGTCATGGAATTCTTCTGCTACCACCGCGATCGGCTCGACTCGGCAACTCTGCGCCAGGCGCTGATCGAGGAGCACTGGTCCTACATGGACGGGTACGCGGAGCAGATGATCGCTCGCGGCCCGACCCTCGCCGACGACGGTTCACCGACCGGCAGCGTGCACATCCTGGCCCTGCCCGGCCCCGCCGCCGCCGCCCGGACGTTCGCCTTCGACGAGCCCAACTACCAGGCCGGCGCGTACCGGGACGTGATGCTGCGCCGGTGGCGCAACATGCTGGGCCGCACCATGTGGGAGTTCCCCGGCGGCCGGACCGGCGGCAACCGCTACCTGGTGCTCGGCCTCGGTCCGGAGCAGAGTGCAGGTCCGGTGCTGCCGCAGCGGCAGGACGAGCTGATCGCGTACGGGCCGCTGCTGTCCGACGACGGCGCGAGGTGGCTCGGTACGGCGGCGCTGGTGCGGGCGACCGGGCCGGACGAGGCGCGCGCGGCGCTGGACGCCGACCGATACGCCGAGGTGGAGGTGCACCACTGGGTGTTCGGTGGCCGCCCGGCGTAACCGGCTACTCGTGGTCTGCCAACCGCAGCAGGAGACCTGCGGGCTGCGTCGTGCCGCCGTGGATGGGCGCGGCGTTCAGCAGCCGATGCCCCGGCAGCAGCGCCAGCAGATCAGGACGCTGCGCCGGTCCGACGCGCGTCTCACCGAATTCCCCCATGTCGTAGGCGGCGTACGGCTCGGTGAACTGAAGGCGCAGCAACTCGCCGGCGGGGGCGATTCGCCGACTGGGACACGCCGCCAAGTATCCACGTGGCTAGGCTGGCGACGTGCCAAGCGATCCGGAGCGTGTACGGCAGGCGCTGGCGATGTGGGACGGTTTCCCCGTTCACCGCGAGCCGCGCCCGATCGTGCTGACAGCGATGGGCGTCACGGCGCTCGACCGACTCATGGTGGACACGCAGTGGCGGTCGTTGTTCGACGCCCCCGGCGTCCCGGAGTCCGAGTTGCCGCCGGAGATCGCGCCGGCCGCCGTCGACTACTGCCGTGACGTGCAGAGCGGGGCGCAGAGACCGCTGGCGAACATCATCCGGGCGAACGGACCGTTCGCCACCGACCGAGGCACTCGCGAACTCCCGGCGTGGATGATGCACCCCGACGACCGGCGATGGCCGTTCATCGCTCTGGACCCGGACTTCGAACGTCGGATGACGTGGCGGCCACCCGGCGTAGGAGCCGCTCATCACGAGGAGGCCGTGCTCGCGCACGATGGGCGCACTCTGACGTTCCGGTTCATCGGAACGCCCGCGCAATATGCCGACTACCCAGACGCCGTGGTGTTCGAGACGGACACGGCGGTGCTCGTCGAACCGGTGGAGGTCGCCCGCGACGGAGACGGCTATCGGCTGGCCTACGCCGAGGAGCGCGAGGTGGTGGTGCGCCTGGCCGCTCCGCTCGGCAACCGGGTCCTGATCGGCATCGGGCACGGTCCCGGAACAACCACCTTCGGCCTCCCCATAACGGTGCTCACCGCGGCCTGACCGAGGTGAGCAGACGCGATGGCGCCACCACCCCAGAGCGCCTGAGCGTTGTCCGGTCTCGGGATCCACATGACAAATCGGTATCAGGACCTGGGTGACTCTCGGCGAGAGCGCGGAAGTGACCGGCTGTGCCGTCCGAGCACGTCAAGCCGTCCCGGGCGTTGATCGACGGCGTCTGCGCTCCCAACGGGCTCGTCGCTCGGCATAGGCACGCCGCGCATCCGACAGACTGACCGGCCGTTCGGCGTAGGCACGACGTGCATCCGTCAGACTGAGCGAACCGTTGGGGCCACCCCGCACCGTGTCAGCGTCCTCGTCGTCCTGCCCGTCGTCCTCCCAACCGCAGGCGAAGCAGATCTCGAACTGACCTCGCCCTTCGAGCGTCGGGTGCCGGCAGCAGGGACACGCGTAGGGTTCGCCACCCGCTTCAGCCACTACAGATCGCTGGTTCAACGCCTCGACGTACTGCTCAAACCACCTGGTGCGGCTCGCGAGTTCTTCTGCGGACGGCCCCTCCTGCTTGCCGGCATGCTCGTCCATCCTCTGCACCTCACATTGTCGATCGGGTTGAAGTGGCTCGTATACCGCTACTTCCAGCGGAAGTGCACGAACAGCCGGCCGAAGTTCTTCGAGTCCTTCTCGACCCGGTGGTAGAGCTGCTTCACGTCCTTCTGGTCGAGGAAGCGCAGCACCTTCTTCTTCAGCGCGCCCGACCCCTTACCCGGGATGATCTCCACGAGCGTGGCCTTCTTCGCCACCGCCTCATCCATGATCCCGCGCAGCGCGCGGTCGATGTCGTGGCCCTTGTTGTAGATGTCGTGGAGGTCGAGCTTGAGCTTCACGGTCCCATCCTAGGTACGCGGAAGGGCAGCCCGCCCGGGCTGCCCTTCCGCGTGATCAGTCAACGACCGACCTTGCCCTCCACCCGGCGCAGCGCGGTGGCGTAGTCGGTGTTCGTCGAGTACATCGCGGCCGCGATGCGCAGGTGCCGCAGCGCGTCCACGGGCCGGTTCATCCGCTCCAGCGTGCGGCCGAGCACGTGGTGCGCGTAGTGGTCGCTCGGGTCGCGGTCGACCAGCGCGCGCAGCTGCTCCTCGGCCCGGTTGAGCTGGGCCGACTGGAAGTACGCGCGGGCCAGCAGCTGCCGGACCGAAGAGTTGTCCGGCTCGGCCTCGATGATCGGTTCGAGCAGCCGGGCCGCTCCGGTCGGGTCACCCGCTTCGAAGAACATGGTCGCCCGCCGGTACTCCGCCAGAAGATCCACTCGACCCACCTCCTCGTGTCGCGCCAGGCCTTGGTCCGACGCTGGCACAACACCGGAGCAAGCGCGAGTGTTCCTGCGGGCGAAGATCAGGTGGTCGGGTCGTACCGGCCGCCGATCAGGTCCCAGGCCCGGACACCACCGACGATTCCGGCCGTGTTCGGGACGATCACCACGTCGTCGCCCATCCGGGCCACCTGCTCGGGCCGGATCAGCCGGGAGTTGCCGCCGCCGAGGTACAGCCGGTCCCAGCGGAACACCGGCCGCAGGCCGTCCACCACCTGCCGGATCCGCCGGGACCAGAACGCGTCGCCGAGCCGCCGTCGTTCCGGCTCCCCCACGTACGTGTCGTACGTGGTGTTCCACCGCACCGGCGCGTGCGACAGCTCCAGGTGCGGTGCCAGCATCCCGCCGTCGAACAACGCGCTGCCCAGCCCGGTGCCGAGCGTCAGCACCAGCTCGCAGCCGGTCCCGGCGACCACGCCCGCGCCGTGCACCTCGGCGTCGTTCAGCACCAGCGCCGGCACGCCGAACGCCCCGGCCAGCGCGGTGCGCGCGTCGTAACCGGACCACTCGGCCAGCAACTCGGGGTCGACGCGGCTGCGCGGCCCGGAACGGGTCACGTAGTGCGGCGTCGCCACCACGACGCCGTGCCGGATCATGCCGGGCATGCCGACGGTGAGCCGGTCCGCCGTGGGCAGGCGGGCGCCGAGATCCAGCAGCGTCTTGACGAACAGGCCGGGCGGCAACGGGTACGGCGTGGGCACGCGCAGCGGCCGCGCGCGCATGGTTCCGGCGGCATCCAGTACGGAGGCCTTGATCCCGCCGCCACCACAGTCGATCGCCAGTGTGGTCACCACGGCTGTGAGTCTCCCTCACACCGGTGCCGCCGCGAGCGCGGGTCACGGTAATCCGGATACGCCCGCCGGTAGGCTCGATCACCTGATGAGCGCCACGTTGATCGCCAAGGACCTCACCGCCGGCCACGGTGACCGCCTCCTCTTCGAAGACCTCGACCTCGTCGTCGCACCCGGCGACGTGGTGGGGCTGGTCGGGGTCAACGGCGCGGGCAAGTCCACGCTGCTGCGTACCCTCGCCGGTCTTGCCCCCCGCGAGCAGGGCTCGGTCTCGCTGAGCCCGCCCACGGCGACTGTCGGCTACCTGCCGCAGGAGCCGGAGCGCCGGCCCGGCGAGACGGTCCGCGGCTTCCTGGCCCGGCGGACCGGGGTGACCGCCGCGCAGGCCGCGCTTGATGCCGCCACCGAGGCGCTCACCGCCGGGTCAGCGGGCGCCGACGACGCGTACGCGAACGCCTTGGAACGCTGGCTCGACCTCGGCGGCGCGGATCTGGACGAGCGGGCCGAGCAGGTCGCGGCGGAGCTGGGTCTCGACGTCGACCTGGACCACCCGATGACCGGACTGTCCGGCGGGCAGGCCGCCCGCGCCGGGCTCGCGTCGCTGCTGCTCAGCCGGTACGACGTCTTCCTGCTCGACGAGCCCACGAACGATCTCGACCTGGCCGGGCTGGACCGGCTGGAACGCTTCGTCACCGGCCTGCGCGCCGGGACCGTGCTGGTCAGCCACGACCGGGAGTTCCTCACCCGCACCGTCAACCGGATCGTCGAGCTTGACCTGCACCAGCGGCAGGTCAAGCACTACGGCGGTGGCTACGCGGCCTACCTGGAGGAGCGCGCGGTGGCGCGCCGGCACGCCCGCGAGGAGTACGAGGAGTACGCCGACACGAAGGCCGACCTGGAGGCGCGCGCCCGCACCCAGCGGGCGTGGATGGAGAAGGGCGTCAAGAACGCCCGCCGCAAGGCCACCGACAACGACAAGATCGGCCGCAAGTACCGCGCCGAGTCGACCGAGAAGCAGGCCGCGAAGGCCAAGCAGACCGCCCGGCTGATCGAGCGGCTGGACGTGGTCGAGGAGCCGCGCAAGGAGTGGGAACTGCGGATGGAGATCGCCGCCGCGCCCCGCGCCGGCGCCGTCGTGGCCTCGCTCCGGCAAGCGGTGGTACGCCGAGGCGGCTTCACGCTCGGCCCGGTGGACCTGCAGATCGACTGGGCCGACCGGGTGGCGATCACCGGGGCGAACGGCTCCGGCAAGAGCACCCTGCTCGCCGCGCTGCTCGGGCGGCTGCCGCTGGACGAGGGACACGCCGCACTCGGCCCCGGTGTGGTGGTCGGCGAGGTCGACCAGGCCCGGGGACTGTTCCTCGGCGACCAGCCGCTGCTGGAGGCGTTCGGCGCCGCCGTACCCGATCTCGCCCCGGCGGACGTGCGGACGCTGCTGGCCAAGTTCGGGTTGCGCGCCGAGCATGTGCTGCGGCCGGCGGCGACGCTGTCACCCGGCGAGCGGACCCGGGCCGCGCTGGCCCTGCTCCAGGGCCGGGGCGTCAACCTGCTGGTGCTCGACGAGCCGACGAACCACCTCGACCTGGCCGCGATCGAGCAGTTGGAGTCGGCGCTGGCGAGCTACCCGGGAACGCTGCTGCTGGTGACCCACGACCGGCGGATGCTCGACGCGGTGAGCGTGAACCGGCGGCTGCGCGTGGCGGACGGACGGATCGCCGAACACTGATCCGTGCCGACCCGCGCGCGCGGGTCCACAATGAGCGCATGCTCAAGTGGGAGTACGCGCTGCTGGTCCGCCGCCGCCAGGCCGCCGCCACCGACGCCGGGTGGGAAGTCGTCTTCATCTGGTACGGCCCGGACGGCTCCATGATCGACGTGACGCCGTACGGCGACACCGCGCTGGCCCACCTGAACCGGGCCGGTGACCAGGGCTGGGAACTGGTCGCGATGAGCGAGGACCCGTCGCTGCCGGGCAACAACGAGTTGCACCGCTACCACCTCAAGCGCCCGAAGGCAGCAGCCGCCCAGCCCCGTCAGCGCATGCGAGGCTCCCGCACAGTCCGCCGAACCCTCTCCCCCTGACCGCCCCCGCCCTGCCCCCCTGTTCCCCCTGTCCCCCTGTTCCCGTCGATCTTGCAGTTGCCGCCCCTCAGGTGCCCCTTTTGCGAGCTTGGTCCGGGCCGCAAGTGCAAGATCGACGGCGGCGGAGGCACGGGAGCCGGCATCGGCGCGCACACCCCGACCGCCGCCCCGGTGATCAAGGAGTTTGCGTCAACCTCGTGCTCGAAACAGGACACGAACTCCTTGATCATCGAGGTCGGCGGGGCGACTCTGGCAGGACACGAACTCCTTGATCAATTTGTGACGGGGGGCGGGCTCGGCGCCTGGGGGCATATTGGGGTGAATCGGGGGTAACGGGCCGCCGGAGGTGGCGCATGGTGGCGATGGGGCAGACCGCGCTCTCGGGTGAGCGACTCCGGCAGACCGACGGCTTCCTCGCCGAGGCGTGGGCCGACATGGTCCGGCACGACGAGCGGCTGCGCGGAACGGCTGTCGAGGTGCGCTTCGACCGTGGGGTGGCGCACCTGACCGGCGAGGTCGCCGACCCGGACCAGCTACGGCTGGTACGGGAGCTGATCGGCCGGCTGTCCGGCGTACTCGGCGTCTGGTGCCGGGTCAGCGTGGCCGGGCGGGCGCCGGTGGTGGTCGACCTGGGCTGCGGTGCGACCAAGCAGTGGCCGGGCAACCTGGGACTGGACATCTATCCGGCGCCGGGGGTGAACGCGGTCGCCAACCTGGCCGGCTCGCTGCCGCTGCGCGACGACTCGGTGGACGTGTTCTTCGCGGTGCACATCGTCGAGCACCTGATCGACTTCCTGCCGCTGTTCGACGAGTGCCACCGGGCGCTGCGGCCGGGCGGGGTGCTGCACGTGATGAGCCCCTGGTGGCGGCACGTCAACGCGGTGGCCGACCCGACGCACGTACGCCTGCTCGACGTGCAGACGTTCAAGGGCATCTGCGGTCAGCGCCCACCGGGTACGCCGCGCTGGTATCCGCTGCACGTCGGCTGCGACGGCGCCTCGATCTTCGCCGACCTCACCCCGCTGCCACCGGACGCCCCCGCCCCGCCCTCCTCCCACCTGGCCCGCTTCTTCGACTGAAGCCGCGCCGGCCGACCCGAGGGACCACCCCGTCGATCATGAAGTTGACGGCACTCAAGGAGATCGACTTCGCCGTCAACTTCATGATCGACGGGGCCAAGAACAGGGCTAGGCGGATTCGCGGAGGGCTACGTGGTGGGGTGCCACCAGCTCGCGCGGTGGGGACTCGCGATCGGGGCCCAGGCGGCCCGCCAGCAGCTCGACCGCGAGGCGGGCGATGCGCTCCTTGTCGGGGACGACTGTGGTCAGCGTCGGGATCGAGAAGCGACCGTCCTCGATGTCGTCGAAGCCGGCCACCGCGACGTCCTCGGGCACGCGCAGGCCCGTCTCGTGCAGGGCACGCAGCGCGCCGAGCGCAAGGGTGTCGTTGAAGCAGAAGACGGCGTCGGGGCGTACCCCCGTGGTGAGCAGGTGCCGCATGGCGGCGGCGCCGTCCGCGCGGTGCCAGGCCGGCGCGGGCGCCACCAGGCGGTCGTCGTAGGCGATGCCGGCCTCGGTCAGCGCGGCGGTGTAGCCGGCCAGGCGGAGCCGGGCGCTGGCGCCCTCGGGGGTGCGCTGGGAGCCGATCGCGGCGATCCGGCGGCGGCCGAGCCCGATCAGGTGGGCGGTGATCTCGCGGGCGGCGGCCACGTTGTCGATCATCACGTGGTCGGCGGGGCCGTGGTCGACGCGTTCGCCGAGCAGCACCATGGGCAGACCGGCCAGCGCGGCGAGGTCGTCGGCGGTGAGCGCGAGCGGGCTCAGGATCAGGCCGTCGATCATGTGGTCGCCGATACCGCTGGCGGCCTTGCGCTCCTGCTCGGAGCGGCCGCCGGTCTGGTCGATGAGCACCGTCCAGCCGTGGTCGGCGGCGGCGGTGACGACGTGCCGGGCCAGCTCGGCGAAGTAGGGGATGTCCAGTTCGGGTACGGCCAGCGCGATCACACCGGTGCGCCCCTTGCGCAGGTTGCGGGCCGACAGGTTGGGCCGGTAGTTGAGCGCGGCGATGGCCTCCTCGACGCGGGCCCGGGTGTCGGCGCGCACGTGCTGGTAGCCGTTGACGACGTTGGAGACGGTCTTCACCGACACTCCGGCGCGCTCCGCGACGTCCTTGAGCCTGTGCCGCACTGCACTTCCTTCCGGTGAACGCTGGCCGCACTGTACCGCGCCACGACGACGCGACTGCCTCTTTACACGAGCGCTTACAACGTTGTAGAAACCACTGACAGCGGAGTGACCGCGGTCACCCGCACCAGCAGCGAGGGAGAGGTTGGCATCGTGCCGAACGCGCAGCTCACGATCGATCCGGCGTTCCGGGTCGCGCCGGCGGACCGCCGGATCTTCGGTTCCTTCGTCGAGCACATGGGGCGCTGCGTCTACGGCGGGGTGTACGAACCGGGCCACCCCACAGCCGATCGGCGAGGGCTGCGGCGCGACGTGCTGGACCTGACCCGTGAGCTGGGCGTCTCGGTGGTCCGCTACCCGGGCGGCAACTTCGTCTCCAGCTACCGCTGGGAGGACGGCATCGGCCCGGTCGGTGACCGCCCGCGCCGGCTCGACCTGGCCTGGAAGACCATCGAGACCAACGAGTTCGGGCTGGACGAGTTCATGACCTGGGCGGCGGAGGCCGGGGTCGAGCCGATGATGGCTGTCAACCTCGGCACCCGCGGCGTCACCGAGGCGCTCGAACTGCTGGAGTACACCAACCACCCGGGCGGCAGCCAGCTGTCCGACCTGCGCCGCAAGCACGGCGCCGAGAAGCCGTACGGGGTGCGGCTGTGGTGCCTCGGCAACGAGATGGACGGGCCGTGGCAGGTCGGGCACAAGACCGCCGACGAGTACGGCCGCCTCGCCGCCGAGACCGCCCGCGCGATGAAGATGATCGACCCCTCGATCAGCCTGGTCGCCTGCGGAAGCTCCAACCGGGGCATGCCCACGTTCGCCTCGTGGGAGGCGACCGTGCTGGAGCACACCTACGAGCACGTCGACTACATCTCCGCCCACACCTACTACGACCCGTCCGACGGCGACCGGGCCAGCCTGCTCGCCTCCGCCGTCGACATGGACGCCTTCATCACCGAGGTCGTCGCCACCGCCGACCACGTCGGCGCCAAGCTGCGGCAGAAGCGCAAGCTGAAGATCTCGTTCGACGAGTGGAACGTCTGGTACCAGTCCCGCCTCCAGTCCGACCTGGACCGGCGCGGCTGGGTCGAGGCGCCCGCGCTGATCGAGGACGACTACACAGCCGTCGACGCGGTGGTGGTGGGCGACCTGCTGATCACCCTGCTCCGGCACGCCGACCGCATCGGCGTGGCCTGCCAGGCTCAGCTCGCGAACGTGATCGCCCCGATCCGTACCCGCAACGGCGGCCCGGCCTGGCGGCAGAGCATCTTCCACCCGTTCGCGCTGACCGCCCGGTACGCCCGCGGCACCGTGCTGCGGACCGAGCCCACCGGCCCCACCTACGAGACCTCGCGGTACGGCGACGTGCCGGCGCTGGACACCGTCGCCGTGCACGACGAGGAGACCGGCGAGCTGGCCGTCTTCGCGGTCAACCGCGGCCCGCAGGACCTCCCGCTCGACCTGGACCTGCGCGGCCTGCCCGGCCTGCGGGCCGAGGCGCACACCACGGTGGCGGCCGGAACCGACCCGGACGCCACGAACACCGAAGCGGCCCCGGAGCGGGTCACGCCCCGGAACCTCACCACACCCACTGTCGACGGCGGCCGGGCCTCCGTGCTGCTGCCGGCCACCTCCTGGAACCTGCTGCGCTTCGTGCCGGCGCTGTGACCAGCAAATACTCCATCCCGTCCCCCAAGGAGTACCCATGATCCAGAACGAGATGAGCCGGCGGCGCCTGCTCGGGCTCGGCGTCGGGCTCGGCGCGGCGGCCACGCTGACACTCAGCGGCTGCGGCGGCGGCAGCAGCTCCGACAGCTCCGGCGCGTCCGGCAACGGCGGCAAGGACTACACCGGCCCGAAAGTCGACCTGAAGCTGTGGAACGGCTTCACCGGCGGCGACGGCGACATCTTCAAGACGCTCGTCCAGCAGTTCAACAGCGAGCACCAGAACATCGCGGTCAGCGTGATCACGTACCAGTGGGAGGACTACTACAGCAAGCTCCCCGGCGCGGTCTCCAGCGGTAACGGCCCGGACATCGCGGTCATGCACATGGACCAGCTCGCCACGTTCGCCGCCCGCGGCGTGATCACCGAACTGGACGACGTTGCGAAGGCGCTGGAGCTGAGCGAGGGCGACTTCGCCCCGACTGTGTGGAAGGGCGGCCTCTACAACGACAAGCGGTACGGCATCCCGCTGGACATGCACCCGCTGGGCTTCTACTACAACAAGGCGGTCATGCAGAAGGCCGGCCTGGACCCGGAGAAGCCGCCGGCCACCAGGGACGAGTACACAGCCGCGCTCACCGAGCTGAAGAAGTCCGGCGTGCAGGGCTTCTGGGTCAGCCCGTTCCAGTTCACCGGCGGCATGACGTACTACAGCCTGCTGCACCAGTGGGGCGGCACCGTCTTCGACGCCGAGGTGGCGAAGGCGACGTTCAACTCCGACCCGGCTGTCGAGGCGTGCACCTGGCTGGTCGACCTGATCAAGCAGGGCCACTCCCCCGCGAACGTCGGCCAGGACGCCGACTACCTGGCGTTCAAGAGCGGCAAGAACGCGTTCACCTGGAACGGCATCTGGCAGATCAACGACCTGAAGAAGAGTCCGAACGTGCAGTGGGGCGTCGCGCCGCTGCCGCAGATCGGCAGCCAGAAGGCCGCCTGGGCGAACTCGCACAACTTCACAATCGTCAAGCAGCGCTCCGCGAACGCCGACAAGACCGCCGGGGCGAAGGTGTTCATCAACTGGCTGAGCCAGCACTCGCTGGACTGGGCCAAGGGCGGCCAGGTGCCGGCCCGCAAGGCGGTCCGCGAGAGCAGCGAGTTCACCGCGCTCACCGAGGTCAACGCGCTCGCCCCGGAACTGGAGTACGCCGCGTTCCCGCCCGCCGCGCCCGGCCTGGGCGAGGTCATCCTGACCTTCTCAGCGCCTTCAACGAGGCGGCGCTGGGCAAGAAGTCGCCGAAGCAGGCGCTCGACGACGGCGTGGCCAAGGCGAACAAGCAGCTGGAGGACAACCGCAAGAAGTACGGGAACTGATCCGCCGTGGCGGACGTGATCGAGGTCGGGGCGGCGCGTGACGGCGCGCCGCCCCCGGCGCGCACCCGCCGCCGGGGCGCGACGGAACGCGGCAACCGGACGACGCCGTACCTCTTCCTCGCGCCGTACCTGATCCTGTTCGGCGTCTTCGGCCTGGCGCCGATCCTGTTCGGGGTCTGGATCAGCCTGCACCAGTGGGACCTGCAACTGCCCAACCGGCCGTTCGTCGGGCTCGGCAACTACCGGGACCTGTTCTCCAGCGACTCGGCGATCTACGGGGATTGGTGGTCGAGCGTCCGGGCGACAGGGATCTTCACGCTGTTCTCCGTACCGCTGCTCGTGGTCGTCCCGCTCGGGCTGGCGCTGCTGCTCAACCGCTCGTTCCCCGGCCGGACGTTCTTCCGGGCCGCGTTCTTCGCGCCGTACGTGCTGGGCGTGGCGGTGATCGGCCTGCTCTGGCGGTTCCTGCTCGACGCCAACCTGGGCCTGGTCAACCGGCTGCTCGGCGTGCTCGGGCTCCCCTCGGACACGCCCTGGGTGACCGACGTGCCGTGGGCCTGGGTGTCACTCGTCGGCGTGACCGTGTGGTGGACGTGCGGCTTCAACGCGGTGATCTACCTGGCCGGCCTCCAGGACATCCCGGCCGAGCTGTACGAGGCGGCCAAGGTGGACGGCGCGGGCGCGTGGGACCGGTTCCGCCACGTCACGATCCCCGGCCTGCGGCCGGTGATGCTGTTCGTCTTCACCACCACGATCCTCGCCTCGGCGAACGTGTTCGGGCAGGCGTTCCTGATCACCCAGGGCGCGCCCGGCGAACAGACCCGGACCGTGGTCTGGCGGATCGTCGACGAAGGGCTGCGGGACTACGACGCCGGGCGGGCCGCCGCGATGAGCGTGTTCTTCGCGCTGATGCTCGCAGTGGTGAGCGTCGTCAACTTCCGGCTGTTCCGCTACCGGGAAGACTGAGGGGACGACATGAGGAACATGCGCGCGGTGGCGCGGTACGGCGTACTGCTGCTGATCACCGCGATCTTCGTGACCCCGCTGGTCTGGATGCTGCTGACCTCGGTGAAGACGTACGACGACGCGCAGCGGGTGCCGCCCGGCTGGCTGCCGAACCCGTTCTCCACCTACGGCTATCAGCAGATCGTCGACAACGCGGCGAACCCGGTGCTGCGCTGGTTCGTCAACAGCATGCTGGCGGCCACCCTGCACACGCTGCTGGTGCTGGTGACCGCGTCGATGGCCGCGTACGCGCTGGCCCGGATGCGGTTCCGCGGCCGCAAGGTGCTGTTCGCGCTGATCGTGGGCACGCTGTTCCTGCCGCCCACCTCGCTGATCATCCCGAACTTCATCATCGCCGAGCGGCTGAACTGGATCGACACGCTCACAGTGGTGATCGTGCCGGGCGCGGCGAGCGCGTTCGGGGTGTTCTTCCTGCGCCAGTTCTTCCTGTCCATCCCGGCCGAGCTGGAGGAGGCGGCGGTGCTGGACGGCGCGAACCACTGGCAGGTCTTCCGCCGGGTGCTGCTGCCGCTGTCGAAGCCGGCCCTGGCGACGCTGGCGGTGCTGTCGTTCCTGACCAACTGGAACGACTTCCTCTGGCCGGTGTACGTGCTGTTCAGCCCGGAACGGCTGACGCTGCCGGCGGGCCTGGGCCTGCTCCAGGGCGCGTACGTGACCGACTATCCGGTCATCATGGCGGGCGCGGTGCTGGCGAGCGTACCGGTGCTGATCCTGTTCGTGTTCGCCCAACGGCACGTCATCCAGGGTGTCTCCCGCAGCGGCCTGAAGGGGTGAGCGGGTAAGGAAGGGCCCCTTCTTAACGCCTCCGGTAGCAGAAGGGCCCCTTCTTAACGCCAGGCGTTAAGAAGGGGCCCTTCCTTCGGGGGGCCCGCCTCAGGGGGTGGGGGCGGGCTCGGGGGTGTCCGAGTGCTCGCGACGGGCGAGCCGGTTCTTGCGGTGGCCGTACCCGAAGTAGATGACCGCGCCGAGCAGCATCCAGGCGAGGAACCGCAGCCAGGTCTCCACCGACAGGTTCAGGCTCAGGTAGAGACAGGCCACTGCGGTGACGATCGGCAGCACCGGCGAGAACGGCACCTTGAACGGCCGCTCCAGGTCGGGGCGGCGCCTGCGCAGGATCGGCACCGCGATCGCGACCAGCGTGAACGCGCAGAGCGCGCCGATGCTGACCAGGTCGGCCAGCGCGGACAGCGGCAGGAAACCGGCGAGCAGCGCCACCGCGACGGTCATGATCCCGGCGATCCGGTACGGGGTGCCCCAGCGCGGGTGCACCTTGGCGATGGCGGGCGGGATGAGCCCGTCGCGGGCGATGGCGAAGCCGATCCGGCCCATCGCCACCAGGTCGACCAGGATCACGCTGGTGAGCCCGGCGACGGCGGCGATGGAGACGAGCACCGCGGCCCAGCCGGCGCCGACCGCCCGGAACGCGGACGCGATGGGCGCGCCCTCGTCGATCTCGGTGTACTTGACCATGCCGACAACGACGAGCGAGACACCGATGTAGAGCACCGTGGAGATGAGCAGCGTGCCGAGCAGACCCAGCGGCAGGTCCCGCTTGGGCTTGCGGGTCTCCTCACCCAGGTTCGCCACGGCCTCGAACCCGGTGTACGCGAAGAACACCACTGCGGCGGCGGTGAGCACCCCGGCGAAGCCGAAGACGGACGGCTCCAACCCGAAGATCGCCTGGGTGACCGGCTGCTTGACGCCGTCGTCTCCGGCCCCGGCCGGCTCGGCGGACGGGATGAACGGGCTGAGGTTGGCCGCCTTGACGAAGAACAGCCCGGCGATGATGACGAAGGCACAGATCGCCACCTTGACCAGCACCAGCAGGTTGGTGACCCGGGCCGACTCGCGGATGCCGACGACGGCGACCACGCCGAGCACCAGCACGATGCCGATCGCGCCGAGGTTGACGACGCTGCCCTCCTCGGCGAACCAGGCGCTGGGCAGGCCGAACAGGTCGGCGAGGTAGCCGGACCAGCCACGGGCGACCACCGCCGCGCCGAGCGCGAACTCCAGCAGCAGGTCCCAGCCGATGATCCAGGCGACGATCTCGCCCATCGTCGCGTACGCGTAGGTGTAGGCGCTGCCGGCGGTCGGCACGCTGCTGGCGAGTTCGGCGTAGCAGAGCGCGGCGAGCAGCGCGACCAGGCCGGCGATGCCGAACGAGATCACCACACCCGGCCCGGCGCTGTTGCGCGCCTCGACACCGGTGAGGGTGAAGATGCCGGTGCCGATCACGATGCCGATGCCGAAGCCCATCAGGTCGACCGCGCCGAGCCGGCGCCGCAGGCCCGGTTTGCCGTCCTCGCCGTCGGCGTCGCCCTGGGCGAGCACGTCGCCGATCGGCTTGGTACGCAGGACCGACATCTGATCACCTCCCCCGCCGTGCGGCCGCCACGGTGGCGGTCCGTGACCGGGCAAGCTACCCAGCCGTTTTGCGCTCCAATCCCGCACGGTGTGTCTCGGAATCGTCACGATCCGGCCGATCGGACGACGCCGGACATCGATCGGCCCTCAGGGTCTTGCGCCGGGCACGGATAGATGAAAGTTTTCTACCGGAGGTATGGGTATCGCGGCGAATCTTGCCGTGACGCCCCGCCGCCGACCGTCCCCCCGGACCCGACGAAGGGACCGCACCGCATGAAGGCAACTCGGCTCGGAGCCGCCGCGCTGGCCGCGGCGCTGCTCGGCACGCTGGTCGCCGGCACACCGGCGCAGGCCGCCCCCGGCGACAACACAGGCACCGCCACTTCCCCCTCCACCGACTGCGTCACCGACCCGGCCACCCCCAAGCGCCAGTTCCGGGCCATGTGGATCGCCTCGGTGACGAACATCGACTGGCCCAGCAAGGGTTCCTGGACCGCGCCGGACCAGGTGGCCAAGCAGAAGGCCGAATACCTGGCCTGGCTCGACCTGGCCCAGAAGCTCAACCACAACGCCGTCGTGGTCCAGGTCCGCCCGACCGCGGACGCGTTCTGGCCCTCGCCGTACGAGCCGTGGTCGGAGTACCTGACCGGCGTACGCGGCAAGAACCCCGGCTGGGATCCGCTGGACTTCCTGGTCGCCGAGTCGCACAAGCGCAACCTGGAGTTCCACGCCTGGTTCAACCCGTACCGCGTCTCCATGCCCGCGCCCGGCGGCGCCGGCGCCGACCTGTCGCAACTGGCCCCGGACAGCCCGGCCCGCCAGCACCCCGACTGGGTCTTCGCCTACCCGCCGGCCGGCGTCGCCGGCAGCCGGCTCTACTACAACCCCGGCGTCCCCGAGGTCCGCGAGTTCGTCCAGACCGCGATGATGGACGCGGTCAAGCGGTACGACATCGACGGCGTGCACTTCGACGACTACTTCTACCCGTACCCGAGCGGCACCCACCAGGTGCCCGACGACGCCACGTTCGCGGCGTACAACAGGGGCTTCACCGACAAGGCCGACTGGCGGCGGGACAACATCAACCTGCTGATCCAGGAGATGAACGCCAAGATCAAGGCGGTCAAGCCGTATGTGAAGTTCGGCGTCAGCCCGTTCGGCATCTGGCGCAACGCGTCGGCCGACCCGAACGGCTCGGACACCACCGGCTCGCAGTCGTACGACATCATCTCCGCCGACTCCCGCAAGTGGGTCAAGGAGGAGTGGATCGACTACATCGTGCCGCAGCTCTACTGGTACATCGGCCAGTACCCGGCCGCCGACTACGCCCGGCTGGTGCCGTGGTGGGCCGAGCAGGTGCGCGGCACGCGGGTGCAGCTCTACATCGGCCAGGCCGACTACAAGAGCGGTGACCCGGCGTACGGGTCGTTCTGGATGAACCCGCAGGAGCTGTCGAACCACCTGACGCTCAACCGGTCGTACCCGGAGGTGCTCGGCAACGTGCACTTCTCCGCGGTGCAGGTGCGGGCGAACCGGCTCGGCGCCACCGACATCTACGCCGCCGAGCACTACTCCCGCCCGGCGCTGGTGCCCACCATGACGCACCTGCCGCGCAAGCCGCTGCTGTTCCCGGTGGTCACCAAGGCCCAGCGGGAGGCGGACGGGGTACGCCTGAGCTGGCGTCAGCCGGCCGACGGCATGGGCCCGCTCGGCACCGCCGCGTCGTACGCGATCTACCGGTTCGACGGGCACGGCCTGGCCGGGCGCTGCGACTTCGCCGACGCCTCCCACCTGGTCGGCACCGTCCGGGCCACGGACGGCGCGGTGCAGTCCTGGGTGGACACGACGGCGGCCGACGGCGCCCGGTACACGTACTACGTGACCGCGCTGGACCGGCTGGCGAACGAGAGCCCGGCGAGCCCGCCGCGCTTCGTGCGCTGACCCCCGTCGAATGCCCCCGGGCCGCCTCGCCGGCCCGGGGGCATTCGTCTGTTTGAGCGGATGTCAGCGAGCCGTTCCCCGGAGCATCGCCCCAGGTCGCCCACTTGATCGACACTTGCCGACATCCGGAGATCCCGGCCACCACCCGCGGAGGTTCCCGTGTCCCGTCGCCTCACCACCATCCTCGCCGCCGGAACACTCGCCCTGCTCACCATGCTCGGCCTGGCCACACCGGCCGCCGCCGCGGTGAGCACCCAGCAGAAGCTGTCCGTCCTGACCAGCTGGACGCAGACCAGCGCGTCCAGCTACAACGCCTGGAACAGCGCCCGGCAGAACCGGGCACCCTGGACGGAGTACGGCTTCGACTGGTCCACCGACTACTGCTCGTCCAGCCCGGACAACCCGATCGGGTTCAACTTCAAGCTCTCCTGCTACCGGCACGACTTCGGCTACCGCAACCACAAGGCGATGGGCGTCTTCTCGTCCAGCAAGTCCCGCCTGGACAGCGCCTTCTACGCCGACCTGAAGCGGGTCTGCGCCACGTACAACGCGGTGGTCCGGCCCGCCTGCTACAGCCTCGCCTGGACGTACTACCAGGCGGTGAGCGTCTTCGGCTCGGTCGCCGCCGTGTCGCAGGCCGACCTCGACCGCGCCGCCCGGATGAAGGCCGACGCCCAGCGTCGCGCCGCCGCGACCGCCTGACGTACCGCGCGGGGAGTCCGCCACCCGGCGGGCTCCCCGCCCTCGTCGGCCGCCCGGCTCAGCCCGTTGTGCTGCGCGGCTCGAACGCCGGCCACGAACCCGGCGTCTGCTTGCCGAACCGGGGCGAGTCGGCGGCCAGGTCCGGGTGCTCGACGTGCAGCGCCAGCGCCGCCACCTCGTCCAGCCGCAGCCCCGTCCCGGCGCCGTAAGCGGCGTCGAACGCCTCGTCGCCCAGCACCCGCCGCAGCTCCGTCTGCCGTGCCGACCAGTACGGGCCGTATATCCCCGGTGTGGCCCGCAGGTTCGCCCGGGTGGCCTGCGCCGCCCCGAACAGCCGGGCCGCCGCCAGCGCGTCCCCGGCGAGCGCGCAGCGAACCGCTATCGCGTTGATCGTATCGCAGGCCCGGCCCAGGTAGCCGTGACTCATCCGGGACCGCAACGCCACCAGCAGGTGCTCGTGCGCGGCGACCAGGTCGCCCCGGGCCAGGGCCACCATGCCGAGCAGCATGTCCACCGACCGGCCGCCCCGCTCGGCCGGCCGGGCCGCCTCGACCGGGCGGGCCGCGGCGAGCAGATCGGCCGCCTCGTCCAGCGCGCCCCGGCGCCAGAGCAGCTCGGCGAGGTTGTAGACGGCCAGGAGCGCGTCGCCCACCACGTCCTGCGCGTACGCCCAGTCGATCACCTCACGGCAGACCCGCTCCGCCTCGGCGAACTGCCCCATGTCGACCAGCGGCGCCGCACGACCGGCCAGCACCCGGGCCAGCAGCCCTCGGTCACCGGACTGCCGGGCGGCCGCCTCGGCCCGCTGCGAGTACCGCAGCTCCTCGCCGAACTCGCCGTCCGCGCCCGCGTGCAGCGAGTGCATGTGGTACGCGGCGGCCAGCTCGGCGTCCGGCATCACCTCGCCGGTCTCGGCAAGCCGGCCGTAGAGCCGGAACAGCCAGAGCCGCCCCTCCCGGGCCAGCCCGCGCTCCCGCCACCACTGGTCCAGGTCACCCGCCAGCGACAGTCCCGACCGGGCGCTGCCACCTGTGGCGCACCAGCGCAACGCGGCCCGCAACTCGTTCGCCAGCGGGTCGAGCGCGTACAGGGAGAGCGTCACCGGGCGGCCGTCCGGCCCCAGGTGCGCCCGGTCCAGCGCGTGCCGGCACCAGGCGACGTGCCGGTCCCGGGCGCTCTGCTCCTCGCCCGCCTCGACCAGCCGCCGGGCCGCGTACGCCCGGATCGGGTCGAGCATCCGGTAGGTGCTGCCGGAGGCGTGCGGCTCGGCCAGCACCATCGACTTGTCCACCAGCACCGAGAGCGGGTCGAGCGGGTCCTCGTCGAGCAGCCACTGCACGGTGGGCAGGTCCACCGGGCCGGCGAACACCGCCATCCAGCGCAGCAGCCGGGCCGAGCGCGCGCCGAGCGTCCGGTACGACCAGGTCACTGTGGCCTGGATGGTCAGGTGCCGCTCGCTCGCCGACCGCTGCACCGCCCGGGTCGCCGGGGTGGGCGGTGCGGCGCCGGTCGCGGCGGCCACCAGGTCCACCGTGTCCTGCTGGTTGCCGCTCCAGCCGGCCTCCACCGGCGGCGGCTCCGCCGTCTCCCGCCCGGCGTCGAGCGTGCCCAGCATGTCGTCCAGCCGCTCGGCCAGTTGCCCGGCCGAGAGCACCCGCAGCCGGGCCGCGGCAAGCTCGATGGCCAGCGGCAACCCGTCCAGGCGGCGTACCACCCGGTGCAGGTCGGCCTGCTCGGCCGGCTCCGGCGCCCGGCCGCCGCGGGCCACGGCGGTACGGTCCAGCAGCAGCGCCACCGCGTCGCTCCCCCCGCCGTCGGGGCCCTCGTCCACCGACAGCGGCGGTATCCGCCACACCACCTCGCCGGGTACGCCGAACGACTCCCGGCTGGTCGCCAGCACCCGCACACCCCGGCCACCGGCGAGCAACCGGCCGATCACCTCGGCCGACGCGGCGGTCTGGGCGTCGCAGGTGTCCAGCAGCACGAGCATCCGGCGCGGCGCCGCGTACTCCACGAGGGTGTCGACCATCGGCCGGCCGGGCTCCGGGCGCAGGCCGAGCACGGCGGCGATCTCGAACGCCACCAGCCCCGGGTCGGTCACCGCGGCGATGTCGACGAACCAGACGCCGTCGGGGTAGTCCTCGACGATCCCGGAGGCCAGCTCCACCGCCAGCCGGGTCTTGCCGGCGCCGCCCGCGCCGAGCACCGTCACCAGGCGGTACGCCTCGACCAGCCGCCCCAGCTCGGCGCGCTCGGCCTGCCGGCCGACGAACGAGGTGACCTGGGTGGGCAGGTTGTGTGCTGTCGCGTCGGCGGTACGCGGACGCGGGAACCGCCGCTCCAGCCCGGGTGCGACGAGCTGGAACAGCCGCTCCCGGTCGTCGAAGCCGCGCAGCCGGTGCAGTCCGAGGTCCAGCAGGGACACCCCGTCCGGCAGCGGGTCGGCGTGCCGGGCGGTGGCGGCGGAGCAGAGCACCTGCCCCCCGTGCGCGGCGGCGGCCACCCGGGCGGCCCGGTGCACCTCGGGGCTGGCGTACTCGCCGTCGCGGGGCTCGGCGTACCCGGTGTGCAGTCCCATCCGTACCCGGGGGGTGGCGTCCGGGTTGGGCCACTCGTGGCCGGCGAGCGCGCGCTGCGCGGTCAGGCAGGCGCGGACCGCGGCGGCGGCGTCGGGGAACGCGAGGAAGAACGAGTCCCCCTCGGTCAGCAGCTCCGCGCCGTCGGTGCCGGCCAGGGTGTCGCGCAGCAGCCGCCGGTGCTCGTGCAGGACCGGGCGGTAGACCGGGCCGAGCATCCGGGCCAGCCGCGTCGAGCCCTCGATGTCGGTGAACACGAAGGTCACCCACCCGCTGGGGAGGTGGTGTCCTTGCGACATACGTCGAACCTCCGCCCGGTGACGTCGGGTTCATGCTGCCCTATGGTCGTGCCGTCACGCATCGTGAGAACGGCTGGGCAGATTCCGCCCCAAGGTGCCAAAGGATCACACCGGCGGCAAGACCCCGATCGACCCGCGGGACGGACGGCGGAAAGTCAGCAGCCGCAGGAGCCGCCGCAGCAACCGCCGCCGCTGGGAATCCCACCGCTCGGAGCGGAGCCGCCCCGGCCGGTGACGGCCACCGTGGACAGCAGTTTCACCGTGTCGGCGTGGCCCTGCGGGCAGGTGGCCGGCCGTCCGGCCTCGGCCATCGGGCGGTTGACCTCGAAGGTGTCGCCGCAGGCGCGGCAACGGAACTCGTACCGGGGCATGTCCCAAGCGTACGGCCGGGCCTGACGTCGTCACCCGGATGGGTGATACTCGACGGGTGGTGGACGGCGAACGGCGAGCGACGGCCCGGCCCCTGCGACCCGCCGCGCCACCCGACGACGGCACCCCGCCCATCCCGCGGCCCCGCAGAGCCGGCTCCGATCCTGTCGAGAAGCCGCAGCTCGGTCCGGGCGCGAAGGCGGACGCCGAGCCCGGGTCGGGCGGGGACGAGCAGCCGGATTCCGGGCCGGAGACGAAGGCCGAGGCGGCAGCCGAGAGCGGCGGGCGGCGTCGGCGGATGCCGTTCGCGCACGCCGTCCGGACGCGCCCGAGGCAACTCACAGTCGGCGCGGCCCGGGCCACCCGCGCCTGGTCCCGGCGGCCCGGCGGCCGCACCACGCTGCCCGCGCTGTTCCTGCTCGCGCTGGTCGCCGCCGCCGCCACTGCCGGTGCGGTGGTCGTGCCGGCGGCGGTCGGCCGGCCGAAGCCGGTCGCCGAGGCCACGCCGTCGCAGAGCGTGCCGCAGACCGCAGCGGCGCCCGCAACGCCGCCGTTGCCGGAGCTGACCGGCCTGCCCGGAACCGCCGCGCCCACCGGCACGCCGCTGCCCGGTGCGACCACCGCGCCGGTGCTGCCCGCCGGGCGTCCCGCCGACGCGCTCACCGGCTGGGCGCAGCGGGTCGGCGCATTGACCGGCGTCCCCGTGGTGGCGCTCCAGGCGTACGCCTACGCCGAGCTGGTGCTCGCCCAGACCAACCGTGGGTGCCAGCTGAGCTGGACCACGCTGGCCGCGATCGGTTACGTCGAGTCGCGCCACGGCGCGGCCAACGGCGCCACGCTGCAAGCCGACGGGCGGGCCCTGCCGGAGATCAAGGGAGAGCCACTCGACGGGCAGGGCGGCCGGTCCCGGATCCTCGACACCGACCAGGGGCTGCTCGACGGCGACCGGGTCCACGACCGGGCGCTCGGCCCGATGCAGTTCATCCCGACCACCTGGCAGGAGATCGGCGCGGACGCGGACGGCGACGGCGTGAAGAACCCGCACGACATCGACGACGCGGCGCTGGCCGCCGGGCTCTACCTGTGCAAGGGCGGCCGGAACATGACCATCCCGGGTGACTGGTGGGGCGCCATCCTTTCCTACAACGATGTGCGTCGGTACGCCCAGGCCGTCTTCGACAAGGCCGACGAGTACGGCAGGCTCAGCCGCAACGTGAGGTGACGGCTCGCGTACATTCGCGGACTCAACCCTTCCCCCCGGCTGCCGTTGACGGCAAGCTAGACGGGTGATGGTGCGCGAGTGGGATCCCAGGACCGCGTCGTCCGCCGAGATCGCGTCCCTGCTGGACACGCTGAACGCGGTCCTGGCGGCCGATCTGCCGCAGGATCCGCCATGGCGGGAGAGCTCCATGCGGGAGTATCTCTCCGAGGTGATGCCCGGCGAGCGGCGGATCTCGTGGGTCGCGCAGGAGGACGCCGCCCCGGACGGCACGCCCGGGGCGATCCTCGGGCATGTGCACGTGCTGCTGCTCGGCGGGATCGGCGTGCTCGAGGTGCTGGTGCACCCGGCGATCCGGCGCAGCGGCGTCGGCCGCGAGCTGGTGCGGGTGGCCGCCCGCCGGGTCTGGGACGAGGGCTTCCAGTCGATCGGTGTGGAGGTGGTCGGCGACACCCCGGCCGTGGGGTTCTACGAGTCGCTGGGCTTCACCCGCGACTACGTGGAGACCCGCAGCGTGCTCGACCTGCGCTCGGTGGACTGGCCGGCGCTCACCGAGATGGCCGCCGAGGTCGGCGCGGGCTACCGCGTGGAGTTCTGGCCGGGTGGCCCGCCGGACGAGCTGATCGAGGCGTACGCGCGGGCCAAGGCCGAGGTGCGCGACTCCGACGACGTGGAGCTGCGGCCCAGCTCCTACGACCCGGACCGGCTGCGCGACAGCCTCGCCACGCTGCACCGGCGCGGCATGAAGCCGTACATCGTGCTGGCGCTGCACGAGCAGACCGGCGAGGTGGCCGGGTTGACCGAGGTGGTGGTGCCGGCGCAGCACCCGACCCGGGCCGACCAGTACGACACGATCGTCGTCCACGACCACCGCGGCTACGGCATCGACCGGGCCATCAAGGCGCGGATGCTGCTGGAGCTGCGTTCGGCCGAGCCCGAGGTGGCCGAGGTGCAGACCTGGAACGCGCAGGACAACGAGTCGATGCTGAAGGTCAACGCCGAGCTGGGCTACCGCCCCGACCGCGACTGGTGCGAATACGGTGTGGACGTGGCCGAACTGGTGCACCGGCTGGACAGTCACCGCTGACCGTTCACCGTCCGGCCATCGAAGGGCTGGACGGTGTACCCACGAGAGCCTTAACGTTCGTTAGTTCCTGTCCACCCATCGTGGAGGCCCCATGCGCCCGCGCCGCACCCTCGCCGCGCTCGCGACCACCGCCGCCGTCACCCTCACGGCGATCGCTGTCGCACCCACCGCGGCCAGCGCCGCGCCCACCGACCTGTTCATCTCGGAGTACGTCGAGGGGTCGTCCAACAACAAGGCCGTCGAGCTGTACAACGGCACCGGCGCCCCGATCGACCTGGGAGCCGGCGGCTACCAGCTCCAGCTCTTCTTCAACGGCGCCACCACCTCGACGAACGTGGCCCTCACCGGGACCGTCGCCGCCGGTGACGTGTTCGTCTTCGCCGCCGCGGCGGCCGCGCCGGCGATCCTCGCCCAAGCCGACCAGACGTACTCCGGTTCGCTGTTCAACGGCGACGACGCGATCGTGCTGCGCAAGGGCGGCACGGTGGTCGACTCCCTGGGCCAGGTCGGCGTCGACCCGGGCAGCGAGTGGGGCAGCGGCCTCACCAGCACTGCGGACAACACGCTGCGCCGGCTGCCCTCGGTGACCGCCGGCGACACCGACCCGGCGGACGCGTTCGACCCGGCCGCGCAGTGGGCCGGCTTCGCCACCGACACGTTCGACGGCCTGGGCAGCCACACCGTCGGCGGCGGCGGACCGGTCGACCAGCCGCCCACAGTGGCCTGCGGCGGCGCGCTGACGCTGTCGGCGGGCGCCACCGCGACCCGCGAGGTGACCGCGACCGACGCCGACGACACGATCACCGACCTGGCGGTCACCTCGGTCGTGCCGGTGCCGGCGAGCGGCTCGATCAGCCGTACCGCGTTCACCCCGGCGACCGCCGACGGCGGCACGGCGACCGCGACGCTGACCGCCACCGGCCTGCCGGCCGGCGGCTACGCGGTCACCGTGACCTCCACCGACACCGACGGCGACAGCGCCACCTGCACGCTCACCGTGCAGGCCACGAGCGTGCTGTCGGTCGGCGAGGTGCAGGGCCGCACCGCCGACGACGAGGACGGCCGCACCGACCGGTCGCCGCTCGCGCCGGCCAGCGGCAACGGCACCAGCTCCACGCTGTACGACGTACGCGGCGTCATCACCGGCATGTCCCTGACCCGCAGTTCGGCCGGGGCCGACCAGTGGGGCTTCTACCTCCAGAGCCGGCTCGGCAGCGAGGACGGCGACCCGCTGACCTCCGACGGCCTGTTCGTCTTCATGGGCTCGTTCACCACGCTGATCGGCGGGTACGCCCCGACCGTCGGTGACGAGGTCGTGCTGCGCGGCCGGGTCTCCGAGTACTTCAGCCAGACCCAGCTGTCCAGCGCCTCGCTGGTCCGCAAGCTCGACTCCGGCCTCGACGTGGACACCGTGGTCCGGGTCGACGACGCGGTCCCGCCGGCCGAGGCGGCCGCCGCCGACCTGTTCTGGGAGCGGCACGAGGGCGAGCGGATGCGGGTACGCGCCGGCAGCGGCGTCTCCGCGCCCCGGCACATCTACTCCTCCACCGCCGACTCCGAGATCTACGTGCTGGACCGCGAGGACCCGGTGATGAAGCGGTCCGACCCGTACGCCCGGCGGGTGTTCCGGGACGCGCACCCGCTCGACGACATCCCCGGCACGCTGTTCGACAACGACAACAACCAGCGCATCCTGCTGGGTGCGGGGGGTGTGAAGGCGACCGCCGGTGACTCCCGGGCGCTGCTGCCCGAGGCACGCACGTTCGACACGCTCACCGAGGACGCCTACGGCTCCGTCTCGTACGCGTTCAGCAAGTACAGCGTGCAGCCGGAGCAGCTCACGCTGACCGGTGGCGCCGACCCGGCCGCCAACCACCCGCCGCAGCCGGCCGACCGCGGCAGCGAGGTCGCGATCGCCACCTACAACGTGGAGAACCTGTACGACTACCGCGACGACCCGTTCGACGGCTGCGACTTCGCCGGCAACACCGGCTGCCCCGGCGTCAGCCCGCCGTTCGACTACGTGCCGGCGAGCCCGGAGGCGTACGCGGCCAAGCTGGCCGTGCAGGCCCGGCAGATCGTCCAGTCGCTGCACAGCCCGGATCTGATCCTGGTGCAGGAGGCCGAGGACCAGGACATCTGCTCGGTGGTCGACGGCGCTCTGGCCTGCGGCGACACCAACAACGCCGACGGCGCGCCGGACACCGTGCAGGAGCTGGCACTCGCCATCGCGGCCAACGGCGGCCCGGCGTACGCCGCCGCGTACGACCGGACCGGCGCGGACGCCCGGGGCATCGCCTCGGCGTTCCTCTACCGGACCGACCGGCTGACGCTCGCTGAGGCGACCGCCGCGGACCCGCTGCTGGGCTCCGCCCCGACCGTCCAGTACCGCTCGGCGGCGCTGCCGTCCAACGCAGACGTGCAGAACCCCAAGGCGCTCAACGCGGTGCTGCCGGCCGACGTGGACCGGTCGACCGGGGTGGACGGCAGCAACGTCTACACCCGTGCGGCGCAGGTGGCCCGGTTCACCGTGAAGGCCGGCCCCGGATCGACCGAGCGGTTCACGCTCTGGGCGGTCGCCAACCACTTCTCGTCCGGACCGGACAGCCGGGTCGGGCAGCGCCGCGAGCAGGCCGCGTACGGGGCAGCGATCGTCCAGGCGGTCGAGGCGAGCGACCCGAACGCCCGCGTGGTCTACGGCGGGGACCTGAACGTCTTCCCCCGCCCGGACGACCCGATCGCCACCGCCCAGAACCCGACCCCGTCGGACCAGCTCGCCCCGCTGTACGAGGCCGGGCTGCACAACCTCTGGGACGACCTGGTGAAGGACGCGCCGGCGTCGGCGTACTCGTACACATTCAGCGGTCAGGCGCAGACGCTGGACAACCTCTTCGTGAACGACCCGATGCACGACGACCTGGTGCAGGTACGGACGGCGCACATCAACGCCGACTACCCGACCGACGCGCCGGAGTTGGGCGACCGGGGTGCCAGCGACCACGACCCGCAGGTGGCCCGGTTCCGGTCGCGCGCCTCGCTGCGGGTCGCGGACACCTCGGTCACCGAGGGCGACAAGGGCACCAGCACGATGACGTTCACCGTCACCGTGTCCCGCCCGCTCTCCGAGCCGGCCCTGATCTGCGCGGCCACCTACGGCACCACCGCCCAGGCCGGGTCGGACTACGACCCGTACGTGGGCTGCCGGGTGCTGGCCGCGGGCCGGACCTCGCTGACGTTCCCGGTCACCGTGCGCGGTGACCGCAAGCGCGAGACGGACGAGAAGCTCACGCTGTACGTGGCCGGGGTGCCGGGCCTGCGGCTCGCCGACCCGTCCGGCGTCGGGAGGATCCTGAACGACGACTGAGCGGTGTGCCGCGCGGCGGCCCGTCGATCCCCTCATGGGCGGATCGGCGGGCCGCCGCGGTATCCGCACCGCTGCGGATCGGGCGGAGGCGGCACGCTCCGGTACTTGGCCACCCGCACCTCCCACTGGCTGCGGCGGCGCAGCCAGTCCCGGACCTCCCGGTTGCGGTAGAACGTCTCCGGCGGGCGGGCCAGCCCGTACCGGTCGGCCCACCACTCCCCCGGCTCCGGGTCGGTGATGACGTCGAGGTGGGACGGGTACCGCCGCTCCGCGCCGTCCCGCAGGTCGGCCCGGTCACGCATCGGCTTCAGAACCCGGCCGGCCTCGTTGACGACCACGAGCCGGAAGCCGGCCGTGCCGACGATGCGCGACAGCATGGCCAGGCTCGGCGTCAGCGTCCCCGCCTCGATCCGCCCGATCGTGCTCGGATGCACCCGGGCGAACCGGGCCAGCTCTCGTTGGCTGGCGTCGGCTCGGCGACGCACCGCCCGGACGATCCCCGGTGCCGGGAACGGGACGTCGAACGGCTCGGTGAGCAGCGCCGGCCCGTCGCCTCCCGCCGCCACGGTGGGCACGCCGGGTGCGCCAGGCACGCCGGGTGCGGCACAGGCTCCCGTCCCCGTCCCCGTCCCCGCGCCCGTGGCAGCGGCGGTGGCGGTGCCGCTGTGGGCGCCCGTGGCGGTGCCGGTGGCGGCGCCCGCCTCCGGCTCGGTGTCGGCGATGTCTGTCACGCCGCCCACGGTCCCGTCTCCCGCACCGGCCCGGCAACCCCGCTGCCCGCCCCTGTGGAAAACCCGGGATTCGGCGTCCGAGCCCGTTCGGCACCGGCCGTCGGCACACACAGAGGGTGACGCTCACTCAGCGTCAAGCGCTGCCGCCGAAGCGAGCGACCCGACGCCATCACAAACGCGACTTAAGCGGACACAATCCTCGCGAGCGCCGCGGCAGGGAGAACCATCTCAGCAGACTTTGCTCTGCAGCCACCGAGGCAGCGCTCACGATTCGTGACAGTTGCGCCCATGGCTGCAGAGCAAAGTCGGCGAGGGGTGAAGTGTCCCGCCGGCCGAAAAGATACGCTGAGTGACCGCCTTGGGCTGTGGACAACGTGCGGCGACCACAACGAGGAGGGCGAACCCGGAGAACGGCGAGCCGAGCCCTGCCGCCACACATGGCGGCAGCAGACGGACCACGTCGGCCGAGCAGCGGTCAGTAGGTCAGTAGCGCTCGCGCAGCAACTGGGCGGCCTCGACGGCCCAGTAGGTGAGGATGATCTGGGCACCGGCCCGGCGGATCGAGGTGAGCGTCTCCAGCATCACCCGCTCCCGGTCGATCCAGCCGTTCGCGGCGGCCGCCTCGACCATCGCGTACTCGCCGGAGACCTGGTAGGCGGCGACCGGGACGTTCACCGCGTCCCGGACCGCCGACACCACGTCGAGGTAGGGCAGCGCGGGCTTGACCATCACCATGTCGGCGCCCTCGGCCACGTCCAGCTCGACCTCGCGCAGCGACTCGCGCAGGTTCGCCGGGTCCTGCTGGTAGGTGCGCCGGTCCCCCTCCAGCGCCGACTCCACGGCGTCGCGGAACGGGCCGTAGAAGGCGGAGGCGTACTTCACCGCGTACGCGAGCACCGAGACGTCCTGGTGCCCGGCGGCGTCGAGCGCCTTGCGGACCACGCCGACCTGGCCGTCCATCATCCCGGACGGCCCGACCACGTGGACCCCGGCGGCGGCCTGGGCCACCGCCATGTCGGCGTACGCGGCGAGCGTGGCGTCGTTGTCGACCCCGCCGTCCGGGGTGAGCAGGCCGCAGTGCCCGTGCGAGGTGAACTCGTCCAGGCACAGGTCGCTCATCACCGCAGTCGAGTCGCCGACCTCGGCGACCACGTCCCGGATCGCCGTGTTGAGCACGCCGGCCGGGTCGATGCCACCGGAGCCGGTCTCGTCCCGCGTCGCCGGCACCCCGAACAGCATGATCCCGCCGACCCCGGCCTGGACCGCCTCCGCGGCGGCCTTGCGCAGCGAGTCCCGGGAGTGCTGGAGCACCCCCGGGAGCGACGCGATGGCCCGCGGCTCGGTCAGCCCCTCCTTGACGAACATCGGCACGACCAGCTCGGCCGGGTCGACGCGGGTCTCGGAAACCAGCCGCCGCACGGCCGCGTTGCGGCGCAGCCGGCGGGGCCGGATCTCGGGGTACGGCATGACGGGCCTCCTGTCAGCGGAACCGCAGGGCGGTCGGGCCCTGCACCTTCGAGCCCCGGCGCTGCTTCGCCGGCATGGCGGCGAGCTTCTCCCGCAGCTCGACGGCGTAGGCGGCGAGCGCCTCCACCAGGTCGGGCACCGAGGCGTGCGGCGGCTGCACGTCGACGCGCAGGCCGAACTCGGTGGCGGTCTCCGCCGTCTTGGGCCCGATCACTGCAACAACGGTCCGCGCGTGCGGCTTCCCGGCGATACCGACGAGGTTCCGCACTGTGGACGACGAGGTGAACAGCACCGCGTCGAACCCGCCGGACTTGATCGCGTCGCGGATCTCGGCGGGCGGCGGCGCCGCGCGCACGGTCCGGTACGCGGTCACGTCGTCGACCTCCCAGCCGCGCTCGGTCAGGCCGGCGGCCAGGGTCTCGGTGGCGATGTCGGCGCGCGGCAGCAGCACCCGGCCGACCGGGTCGAGGATCTCGTCGTGCGGCGAGAACTCGGCCAGCAGGCCCTCGGAGGACTGCTCCCCGGAGGGGATCAGCTCGGGCTGGATGCCGAAGGCACGGACCGCCTCGGCGGTGGCGTCACCGATGCAGGCGATCTTCACGCCACCGAAGTGGCGGGCGTCGAGGCCGTGCTCGGCGAACTTCTCCCACACCGCCCGGACCGCGTTCACCGAGGTGAAGATGACCCAGGCGTACCGGCCGTCGACCAGGCCCTTCACCGCCCGCTCCATCTGCGCCGGGGTACGCGGCGGCTCGACCGCGATGGTCGGCACCTCGCACGGGATCGCCCCGTACGCGCGCAGCCGCGCGCTCATCACGCCGGCCTGCTCCTTGGTGCGGGGCACCAGCACCTTCCAGCCGTACAGCGGGCGGTTCTCCCACCAGCTCAGCTTGTCGCGGTCGGTGACGGCCGCGCCGACGGTGAGCACCACCCGGCCGGTGAAGCCGAGCGCCGCCGCGACGAAGGAGTCGACTGTCGACGTGGTGGTGTACTGCGTCTCGCCGGTGCCGTCACCGGTCACCCCGACCGCTGTGGTGCCGTCGACCCCGGCGGCCAGCAGGCCGTCCCGGACGGCGGCCAGGTCACCGGCGTCCACGGCGAGCGCCAGCGAACCCCGCCCGACGGCGGTGGCGAGCGCCTCGAAGTCCAGCGCGGTGACGTCCTCGACGTCGGCGGCGGTGCGTACGCCCGGCAGCGGGACACCCGCGTACGTGGCCACGCCCTCGGCCTGGCCGACGCCCGGGACCACCTCGAAGTGCGCGGCGGTACGCGCGACCGCCTGCACCTCCTTGACCACCGAGTCGTGGCCGAACGGGTCACCGGCGACCAGGTGCACGGCGTTCTGCCCGGACCGGGCCGCGGAGATCAGCACCTTCGCCACGTCCCCCGGCACGCCCTCGGCGGGGCTGAACTCGGCGTCCGGCCGGGCCTGGGCGCGGACGTGCGCCAGGAGCGACTCGGGTACGCCCCGGTCGTAGACCACCTGGTCGGCCTCGACCAGGGCGTCCAGCGCCCGGCGGGTCAGCAGGCCCGGGTCGCCGGGACCGGCCCCGACGAATGCGATCTGGCCTACGGGCTTACGGGTGCGGGTCATTCTGTGCTCCCAAGTTGCTGGGTCCCCGGGCCGGCCTGTGCGTCCTGGCCGAGGATCGAGTCGGCGCCGAGTTCGAGGAGTTCGGCGGCGAGTGCCTTGCCGATCTCCGCCGCGTCGGCGGGCGTTCCGGTGCGGGACAGCCGGAGGTCACGAGTACCGTCCGGGCTGATCACCGCACCGCGCAGGTAGATCTCCTGATTGACGTCGCCCTCGTCGGTGGGCTCGCCTTCGGCGAGAACGGCGTACGCGGCCACGGGCGCGCTGCACCCTGCCTCCAGGGTGGCCAGCAGCGCCCGTTCCGCGGTGATCGCGGCACGGGACGGTGCGTGGTCGAGCAGCGCGAGCAGCTCGATCACGTCCTGGTCGTCGGCCCGGCACTCGACGGCGAGCGCACCCTGGGCGGGTGCGGGCAGCATGAGCATCGGGTCGAGCGTCTCGGTGATGACGTCGGCGCGGCCGATCCGGTTGAGCCCGGCGCGGGCGAGCACGACGGCGTCGAGGTCGGCGTCCGGGCCGAGCACGCGGCCGAGCCGGGTGTCGACGTTGCCCCGGATCGGGCTGACCTCCAACTGCATGCCCAGCGCGTGCAACTGGGCGATCCGGCGCAGCGCGCCGGTGCCGACGCGGGCGCCGGGCGGCAGCTCGGCGAGCGTACGGCCGTTCGTGGCCACCAGCGCGTCACGCGGATCCTGCCGGGGCGGTACGGCCGCGACATGCAGGCCGGGCGCCGCCGCGGTGGGCAGGTCCTTGTACGAGTGGACGGCGAAGTCGATCTCGCCGGCGGTCAGCGCGTCGCGCAGCGCGGAGACGAACACGCCGACGCCGAGCCGCTGCACCGGGGCGGTGGACCTGTCGCCGGCGGTCACCACCTCGACCAGCTCGACCGGGCGGCCGGTGGCCGCGGTGAGGGCCTCGGCGACGTGGCCGGACTGGGCCATCGCCAGGGCGCTGCCCCGGGTACCGAGGCGAAGGGGGGCGGTCATCGCGCACCTCCGGTGGGCGGGACGTCGGCGGCGTCGAACGACGGCCGGCCGTCGAGGTCGGTGGCGACCACGTCGGGGACGGTGTCGACAGGGGACGTCTGCGGAACGTCCAGGTCGAACAGTTCGCGCAGCAGCGCCGCGTACTGGTCGCCGCCGGGCTCGGCGGCGAGCTGGCGGACCCGTACGGTCGGCTGGTGCAGCAGCCGCTGCACGACCCGGTGCACGGTGCGGGCGACCTCGGCGCGCTGGTCGTCGCTGAGGTCGGGGCGGCGCTGGCCGAGCCGGCGCAGCTCGGTGGTGACGACGTCCTCGGCCCGGCCGCGCAGGGCGGCCACCGTCGGTGCGACGTCGGCGCCGCGCAGCCAGCTCAGGAACGCCTCGACCTCGCCGGTCACGATCCGGGCCACCTCGGCGGCGTCGGCCGCGGCCGGTCCGTCGGCGAGGACGGCGGCCATCCGGTCGATGTCGATCACCTCGACGCCGGGCAGCTCGGCGACGCCGGGCTCGACGTCGCGCGGGACGGCCAGGTCGAGCAGGACCAGCGGGCCGCGGTCGGCGTCCCGGCGGGCCAGCGCCCGGGTCACCACGTCGCGGGTGAGCACCGCCTCGGTGGCGGCGGTGGCGGCGACCACGACGTCGACGTCGGCGAGCGCGGTGATCAGCTCGGCCATCGGCACGGCGGACGCGCCGTACGACTCGGCGAGCCGGACGGCACGGGCGGCGCCCCGGTTGGTCACTGTGAGCGGGCCGGCGCCCAGCCGGGACAGCGTGGCCACGCCCAGCGAGCCCATCGCGCCGGCGCCCACCACCATGGCGGGCCGGCCGGCCAGGTCGCCGTCGAGCAGCCCGGCGGCGAGATCGAGGGCGGCGGTGACGACGCTCTGCCCGGCCCGGTCGATGTTGGTCTCGGCGTGCGCGCGCTTGCCGACCCGCAGCGCCTGCTGCATCAGCTCGTGCAGCAGCCGCCCGGCGGAGTCGGCGCCACCGGCGGAGTGGTAGGCGTCGCGAAGCTGGCCGAGGATCTGCGCCTCGCCCACCACCATCGAGTCGAGCCCGGCGGCCACCCGGAAGACGTGGTCCACGGCGGCGGCGTCGTAGTGGACGTAGAGGTGCGGGGCGAGCGCCGCGGGCTGGCAGCCGGCCTGGTCGGCCAGGACCGCGCAGATGTCACCGAGTCCGCCGTGGAACCCGGAGACGGCGGCGTAGACCTCCACCCGGTTGCAGGTGGAGACCAGGACGGCCTCGGCGACGTACGGCTGGGCGATCAGGCGGTCCAGCGTGCGGGTGAGGTCGGCGGGCGGGACGGCCAGCTGTTCCAGGGTGGCGACCGGGGCGGTGCGGTAGGACGCGCCGACGACGAGCAGTTTCACGTGCCGATCGCCTCCTGGGTGTCGGTTGCCGCGAGTCCGCCGGGCAGGGCGGTGAGGGCGGACCCGCCGGTGGCGGGGAGCGCGGTCAGCGATGCCTTGCGGTGCTCGTGGAAGGACAGGATCTGCAGCTCGATGGCGAGGTCGACCTTGCGCACGTCGACCCCGTCCGGAACCGAGAGTACGCAGGGCGCGAAGTTGAGGATGCTCGTCACGCCGACGGCGACCAACTGGTCGGCGACCGCCTGGGCGGCCGGGGCGGGGGTGGCGATGACGCCGATCGAGATCGACTCCTCGGCGACGATCTGGGGCAGCTCGTCGACGTGCCGTACGACCAGGCCGTTGATCACTTCGCCGACGCGGGACCGGTCGGCGTCGACCAGCGCGGCGATGCGGAATCCGCGGTTGGCGAAGCCGTCGTAGCCGGCCAGGGCGTGACCGAGATTACCCACGCCGACGAGCGCGACGGTCCGGCACTGGGTGAGCCCGAGCACCGAGGAGATCTGGTCGACCAGCAGCGCCACGTCGTAGCCGACGCCGCGGGTGCCGTACGAGCCGAGGTGGGACAGGTCCTTGCGGAGCTTCGCGGAGTTGACGCCGGCGGCGTTGGCGAGGCCCTCGCTGGACACCGTCTCGTGCCCGGCGTCGGCGAGCGCGTGCAGCGCACGCAGGTATTCCGGGAGCCGGGACACGGTCGCCTCGGGCAGGTCCGGAAGCGCCGGTACGGCACCGGTGCGACCGGGCGCGCCTGGTTGACGGTGCTGGCTCATGAGACTCCGTGCGGTGCGATCCTCGACCAGCGACGGGGGCCGGTCGTTTCGGGACTCCCGCTGGCGACCGAGATTGCCGGCTGTGCTAGCAGGGCGCGTCGGAACTACAGAGTAGGTGTTTGTGAAGGGGTGCACAAATCGCGATCTTGAAAGCTCGCGACGCGCCTTCACCTGCCCCTCCATTCCCGCAAGATCGATCAACCGCGTCTCTCGGCGGCGCATGGCGATTATTGCTCAATCCAGACTTCCCTGACCAATCGCGCGGGGCCCGTAGCGCTCCGTGACCGGCGTGGCGAGGCGAGTCTCACGTTTCGAGTAGGGAGAACCCCACCCCGAACAGGCCAGCGTGCGGGATGGGTCGGCGGGGCACGCGCCCATAGCCTCGAACCATGACCGCAGCACCACTGGCCACCGCGCCCGCTCCGCTGTCCCCCTTCCACGGGCTCCTGCGCCGCCTCGCCCGCGACACCACCTACGTGCTCGTGGGCCTCCCGCTGGCGATCGTCAGCTTCGTGCTGGCAGTGGTGGGGATCTCACTCAGCGCCGGGCTGCTGGTGACCACGCTCGGCCTGCCGATCCTCGCCGGCTTCCTCTACGCGGCCCGCGGGCTGGCCGACATCGAGCGGCTCCGGCTCGCCGGGGTGCAGGACCGGCCCCGGGTACGCCCGGTCTACCGCAGACCGGAGCCGGGTGCCGGGTTCTGGCGCCGGGTGTTCACCCCGATCCGGGACGCGCAGTCGTGGCTCGACCTGCTGCACGCCTTCGTCCGGCTGCTCGTGGCGGTGCCCACGTTCGTGCTGCTCGTGGTCTGGTGGGTGCTCGCACTGGGCGGCACCCTCTACATCGCGTACGACTGGGCCATCCCGCGCGGCGCGGACGACCAGGACCTGAGCCAGCTCCTCGGGATGGGCGACGGCCCCGGCGCGCGGATCGCCCTGAACACCGCGATCGGGCTGTTCGCCCTGTTCACCCTCCCGCTGGTGGCGCGCGGGTGCGCCCGGCTCCAGGCCGGGCTGGCGTACTCGCTGCTCACCGGCGTGGCCGAGATGCGGCAGCGGATCGTCACGCTGGAGGAGCAGAAGCGGGCCGCCGCCTCGGCCGAGGCGGTCGCGCTGCGCCGGCTGGAGCGCGACATCCACGACGGCCCGCAGCAGCGGCTGGTCCGGCTCGCCATGGACCTCGGCCGGGCCCGCCACCAGCTCGCCGCCGACCCGGAGGCGGCCCGTCAGACGCTCGACGAGGCGGTCGCGCAGACCCGGGAGACGCTGGACGAGCTGCGTGCCCTGTCCCGGGGCATCGCCCCGCCGATCCTGGTCGACCGGGGCCTACCCAGCGCGCTCGCCGCGCTCGCGGCCCGCGCCCTGGTACCCACCGAGCTGGCCGTGGACGACGACCTGGGCACCGCCGCCGGACGGCTCGACCCGGGGCTGGAGAGCACCGCGTACTTCGTGGTGGCCGAGGCCCTGACGAACGTCTCGAAGCACAGCCGGGCGAACATCTGCCGGGTGGAGGTCACCCGGAAGGTGGGCCGGCTGGAGATCACCGTCACCGACGACGGCGCCGGCGGCGCGCACCTGGCCAAGGGGCACGGGCTCAGCGGCATCGCCGACCGGGTCCGGGCGGCGGGCGGCACCCTGGAGGTGGCCAGCCCGGCCGGCGGCCCGACCCGGATCCACGCCGAACTGCCGAGGTGACCCGGTTCGCCCGGGCTCCGGGCCGTCGCGCGGTGGCGCGGCGCGCCCGGCATCCGGGCCGCCGGGCGGCAACCGGGTCCGGGCGTGATAGACACCGGACCCATGCGGGTGGTGATCGCGGACGACGCCGTACTGCTCCGGGAGGGGCTGGTCCGGCTGCTGACCGAGTACGGGCACGAGGTGGTGGCGGCCGTCGGTGACGGTGACGCGCTGGTCGAGGCGGTGGTGGCGCACCGGCCCGACGTGTCGGTGGTGGACGTGCGGATGCCGCCGTCACACACCGACGAGGGACTGCGCGCCGCGGTGGAGGCCCGCCGCCGGGTGCCGGGCACACCGATCCTGGTGCTGTCCCAGTACGTCGAGGTGTCGTACGCCGACGACCTGCTGGACACCGCGGGCGGGGGCGGCGGTGGGATCGGCTACCTGCTCAAGGACCGGGTCGCCGCGATCGACGAGTTCCTCGACGGCCTGGCCCGGGTGGCGGCCGGCGGCACCGTGCTCGACCCGGAGGTGATCAGCCAGTTGCTGGTCCGGCGACGGCGCGACGACCCGCTGGCGTCGCTGACCCCGCGCGAGCGCGAAGTGCTGGCGCTGATGGCCGAGGGCCGCTCGAACACCGCCATCGCCCGGACGCTCGTGGTCAGCGACGGCGCGGTGGAGAAGCACGTCCGCAACATCTTCACCAAGCTCGACCTGCCCCCTGATGCGACCACCCACCACCGCCGCGTCCTGGCCGTCCTGGCCCACCTGCGCGCCTGACCGGGCGGGTCAGGCGAGCGTGCGGGCCAGCGTCACCGCCTCGGTGAGCGTGTCGGCGGCCGGGTGGCCGCTGCCGCGCAGCCGGTCCGGGTCGGACAGGCCGCCGGTGTAGAGGACGCAGCGGGCGCCGACCGAGGCGGCCGCGTCGGCGTCGTCGAGCGAGTCGCCGATCAGCACCACCTCGTGCCCGCCCAGCCCCAGTTCGGCCAGGTGCTTCTCCAGCCACTCGGCCTTGTGCCCGCCGCCGACCGTGGCGCGCAGCCCGTCCACCCGGCGGAAGTGCGGGGTCAGGCCGTACGTGTGCACGGTCGGCACCAGCTCGTCGTGGAACCACATGGACAGCAGCGACTGGCTGCCCTCCCAGGACTCGATCGCGGTGGTGGCGTCGGCGGCCAGGGCGCAGGTGGTCAGCCCGGCCCGGTAGGCGTCGTGGAAGACCCGGTCGAGCGTCCCGAACGCCTCGGCGTCCACGGCCCGGCCGAGCATCTCGGCGTAGTAGTCGGCGATCGGCCGCCGGAACCGGACCCGGTGCTCGGCCGCGGTGACCGCCGGCCCGCCGGCGCTGGCGAAGGCGACGTTAGTGGCCTGGACCACCAGGTCGAGGTCGTCGAGGAGCGTTCCGTTCCAGTCCCACACGAGGTGGCGTCGCATACCCGTCACCCGAGCACCATAGTGCTAGAGCTGCGGCGTGGTCAGATCGCGCAGCAGCCGGTCCTCCTCGACCCGCCAGTAGCCGTGCTCCTTGCCGTCGAGCAGCACCACAGGCAGCCGGTCGCCGTAGTCGCGCTCCATCTCCAGGTCGCCTGTGACGTCCCGCTCCACCCACCGGTCGCCGGTGACCGCCACCACCCGGTCGAGCGCGGCCTTGGCGTCGTCGCACAGGTGGCAGCCGGGCCGGGTGATCAGGATGAGCCTCGGGTCACTGGACATCGGATACCTCCGTGCGGATCTCGGTCGGCGTCGCCGGGGACGGCACCGCGGGCGCCGGGCGCAGCTCGGTCTTGCGTACCTTCCCGATCGCCGAGTACGGCAGGCTGTCGACGAACTCGACGGCGGTCGGGCACTTGAACCGGGCCAGGTTACGCGCGCAGTGGGCGAGCAGGTCCTCCGCCGTCACCGGCGGGCCGGCCGCCCGGACCACGTACGCCCGCACAGTCTCGCCGGTCCGCGGGTGCGGCACGCCCAGGACGGCCGACTCGGCCACCCCGGGGTGCGCCTGGAGCACCAGCTCCACCTCGTGCGGGTAGACGTTGAAGCCGTTGACGAGGATCAGCTCGCCGAGCCGGTCGACCAGGAACAGGTCGCCGTCGCCGTCGGCGTACGCCACGTCGCCGGTGGGCCACCAGCCGTCCGGGTCCGGCCCACCCCGCCCGTCCGGCCAGTAACCGGCGAACAGGTTCGGGCCGCGTACCACGATCTGCCCGGGGTCGGTGCCGGACGGCTCGTCGGAGAGGTCCATCTCGTCCTCGTCGGGGGCGTCGGCGGGCACCCCGTCGCGCCACAGCTCGGTGCCGTCGGACCCGACGAGGCGCAGCCCGACGCCGGGCAGCGGGCGGCCGATCGAACCCGGTTTCGGCTCGCCGCCGACGAGCGTCGAGGTGAGCACCGGCGCGGTCTCGGTGAGCCCGTAGCCGACGTGCACCGGGTGCCCGGTCAGCTCGGTGAAGCGCGCGCCGGCTGCGAGCGGCAGCGGCGCCGCGCCGCACACCGCGACGCGTACCGAGGCGAGCGCCGCGGCCGGGTCACGCTCCGCCTCGGCCCAGGTCAGGAACATCGGCGGTACGCCGACGAGCACTGTGACCCGGTGCCGGGCGATGTCGTCCAGCGCGCCGGCCGGGCCGGGCTCGTCGACGAGCACCCCGGTCGCGCCGTGCCGCACGACGGCGCCGAGTGCGGAGTTCAGCCCGTACGCGTGGAACAGCGGAAGGGCGAGCAGCACGACGTCGTCGGGGCCGACCACAGGTGGTTCGATGCGGTCGACCTGGTCGTGGTTGGCGGCGAGCGCCCGGTGCGACAGCATCGCGCCCTTGGGCCGGCCCTCGGTGCCGGAGGTGTAGAGCAGGACGGCGAGGTCGTCGCCGGAGCGGGCCGGGAACCGGGCCGGCGCGGCGTCGCCGGACACCGGCGGCGCGGTGTGCACGGCACGCAGCGCGGGCAGCTCGGCGGGGTCCACCCGAGCGGTCACCTCGGGCGCGCCGACGAGCACGGTCGCGCCGGAGTCGGCGAGGACGTGCCGCAGCTCGCGGGCGGTCAGCGTCGGGTTGACCGGTACGGCCACCAGCCCGGCCCGGAGCGCGGCGAGGTAGGTGACCACGAAGTCGGGGGTGTTGCCGAACGCGATCGCCACCCGGGGCGGGTGGCCGGTTCCGTCGGCCGGTGGCGCGTCGGCGAGCAGCGCGCGGGCGGTGGCGGTGACCGCGTCGTCCAGCTCGGACCAGAGCAGCGTCCGGTCGCGCCAGTGCAGCGCGGCCCGGTCGCCCCGTTGCGCGGCGGCGTGGCGGAGCCGGTCGGCGAGGTTCGGCGCGGAGCTTTCGGCGGCGTCCTGCACGGTGGCTGAGTCTGGCACAGCGGTGTCCGACAGGCCATGCCCGAACACGGCGCCGGGTCCGCCGCACGGGACTGCAATTGCCGTACGGTGGGATTCCTAGCCACGGGATGAGGATCTCCACCGGTGCCCGGGCGGGAAGCCGGACGTGACCCGGCCGCACCGCTCCCGCGACACGCCGAGCGAAAAGAAAATCGGCTCCGACCAGGACTTTCCACTGCGGACCAGGTTCCGGCGCGAAAGTCAACCACACACGACGGACAACGGGTCCGCCATGTGTGCGACCTGGCGGGAAATACTTCCGCTCTGTGTAACGGACTTGCCACGCGTGGGTGACGTTGGCCCTATCATCACTCGGGTCGGCTCACCCCATTTGCCGTGAGTCGACACCCCTCAGCCCGAGGAGGCCCCCGTGCCCGTGAGCGCATTGGACCAGCACCTCAAGGGGATCTGCCGCCCGCCGGCACGTCCCGACCCGGCCGTGCCCGACCGGGTGTTACCCGGTCCTCCGGCGCGGTCACTGTCCGCTCAGCCTGGGGAGGCGCGGTGACCACCTTCGGTTACGCCGAACGACCGGCCGGTGTCACCGGCCCGGCCCAGCGCAACCCGCTCAACGAGCGCGCGGACCCCGGCCCCCGGGGCACCGACGGCCAGCTCGCGGTACGCGGCGACGGGCGGCGCGTCCGCAGCCGCGCGCACCACACGAACGAGGCGCCGCCCCGCCCCGCGGCCCCGGGCGGCAACGCGAAGCCCGCGACCGGCCGCCTGGGCAGTCCGACCCGCCCGACCATGCCGGCCCAGGCGCGACGCGGCGACGCGGCGACCGGGGCCGAGCCGTCCGCCGCCGAGACCGCGGTCCTGCCGGCGGTGACCACCGGCGACACCGCCGTCCTGCCCGCCGTGCCGGCCGCCGCGCCCGCCACCGGCTTCCCCAGCCGCCCCGACCCGTCCGACCCGGCCACCGAGGTGTGGACGCTGGTCGAGCGCGCACAGGCGGGCGAGTCCGAGGCGTTCGGGCTGATCTACGACAGGTACGTCGACACCGTCTTCCGGTTCGTCTACTTCCGCGTCGGCAACCGCCAGCTCGCCGAGGACCTCACCTCCGACACGTTCCTGCGGGCGCTCAAGCGGATCGGCAGCTTCACCTGGCAGGGGCGCGACCTCGGCGCCTGGCTGGTCACCATCGCCCGCAACCTGGTCGCCGACCACTTCAAGTCCGGGCGCTACCGGCTGGAGGTCACCACCGGTGACGTCCTGGACGCCGACCGGGAGGACCGCGGACCCGAGGGCAGCCCCGAGGCGGCGGTGGTGGAGCACATCACGAACGTCGCCCTGCTCACCGCCGTCAAGCAGCTCAACCCGGAGCAGCAGGAGTGCATCGTGCTGCGGTTCCTCCAGGGCTTCTCGGTGGCCGAGACGGCCCGCTCCATGGGCAAGAACGAGGGCGCCATCAAGGCCCTGCAGTACCGGGCGGTCCGGGCGCTGGCCCGGCTGCTGCCCGACGGCTTCCACTCCTGACGGTCCCGACCCGGCCGGCGCACGACGCCGGGCGGTGTCGCATGCCCGACGTACCCCCCACCCGCCCCTCACTCCCGGTGATTTCGCCGCCGCCCCAGCCGTAACCGGCGACCGGCGCGGTCCGTTTCTCCGGGTGCGACCAGTGGTTGTCCCGGCGTCCCCCGGGCCACCCGGTCCGGCGGGTCAGGTCGGCCGTTCCGGTCGGCCCTGGGCCACACGCTGCCACCGGTCGCTGGTGACGACGACGGCCGCCCGGCCGTGACCAGCGAGAGGGGGTGCCGCGGTGGACAGCGACCTCTTCTCCCGTCGGCGAGCCGAGCGCTTCGCGCAACTCCTCGACGAGGCCAACGGCGGACGCCGGCACCACGTCCGGTCCAAGGCGGACGGTGAGCTCACCGCACTCGTCGAGGTGAGCCGCCGGCTCACCGCCGAGCGGCCCGACGTCGAGGTGGACGCCGAGTTCCGTACCGGCCTGCGGGCGATGCTCGTGGCCACCGCCGAACGCGAGGGCGTCGGCGCTCCGGCCAGGACCGCCACCTCCGGCGTACGCGGTGCGCTGCTCCCCGCCATCACCGGCCGCCGGGCGCGAGCCCGGGGCGCGATCCTGGTCGGCGTGGCCGCCGGGGCGGTCGCCCTCTCCGGTATCTCCGCCGCCAGCGAGAACGCGCTGCCCGGCGACGCCCTGTACGGCATGAAGCGCTCCACCGAGCGCGCCCAGCTCGCGCTCGCCAGCTCGGACATCAGCCGAGGCCAGCTCTTCCTCGACTTCGCCCGCACCCGGCTCGACGAGGCCGCCTCGGTGCGCGACGACCGCATCGGTTTCAGCGCCGTCCTGGACGACATGGACGCGGACACCCGCCAGGGCGTACGCCTGCTGACCACTGTCGCCGCGCAGCGCTCGGACCCGACGGCGCTGGACGCGGTGGACACGTTCCTCGCCGGCCAGCGCCGGGTGGTCAGCGGCCTGCTCGACCGGCCCGACCACGCCGACCGGGACCGCACCCGCCGCTCGCTGTCCCTGCTCGACGCGGCGGGCAAGCGCGCCGACGCGCTCCGCGAGGCGATCGCCTGCGGGCTGCCCGCGCCGCAGGCCAGCGACATGCTCGGGCCCGCTCCGGCCACCTGCCCGGCCGACCGCTGACGCCTACCGCGCCACACTTCTCCCGGCGGACACCCGGCCGTCACATCGTGCCGGATACGCTCGACGAGGAGGGCGTACGCCGTCGTCGAGGCAGGGAGGTCGCCGTGGCCGGGAGCCGGAAGGTGACCGTCAGCACCGACGCGCACGGGCACACCGCGGGCTGGTCGGAGACCCCCTCGGCACCGGCGACCACAGTCACGCCCGACCCCACCGCGGCCGCGTTCTTCGACGTGGACAACACGATGATGCAGGGCGCGTCGATCTACTGGTTCGCCCGCGGGCTGGCCGCCCGGAAGTACTTCACCACCGGGGACCTGGCCCGGTTCGCCTGGCAGCAGGCACGGTTCCGGCTGCTCGCCACCGAGCACGCGGGCGACATGTCGCAGGCCAAGGAGGCCGCGCTCGCCTTCGTCCAGGGCTGGCGGGTCGACGACATGGAACGCCTCACCGACGAGATCTTCGACGAGCTGATGGCGCCGCGCATCTGGGCCGGCACCCGTCGCCTGGCGCAGCGCCACCTCGACGCGGGCGAGCGGGTCTGGCTGGTCAGCGCCGCCCCGGTGGAGATCGGCCGGGTGATCGCGACCCGGCTCGGCCTGACCGGCGCGATCGGCACTGTGGCCGAGGTGGTCGACGGCGCGTACACCGGGCGGCTGGTCGGTGACCTGATGCACGGGCCGGCGAAGGCCGAGGCGGTCACCCAGCTCGCCGCCGTGGAAGGGCTGGACCTGGCCCGGTGCGCGGCCTACAGCGACTCGGCGAACGACCTGCCGATGCTCCGCGCGGTCGGCCGCGCGGTGGCGGTCAACCCCGACCCGGCGCTGCTGCGGCAGGCCCGCGAGCAGGGCTGGGACGTGCGCGACTTCCGCACCGGGCGCCGGGCCGTACGCATCGCCGTGCCCTCCACCGCGGCGGCCGGGCTGCTCGCCGGCGCGGTCACGGCCGGTCTGGCGCTGCACCGGCGCCGCCACCGCGACGCCTGACCGGCGCGGCCCGGCTCAGGGGCCGAACGGGTCCGGCCGGCGTTCGAGCAGCTTGTGCAGCGTCTGCTGGATCGTCTCCCGCACCTGGTCGGCGAGGTTGAACACCACGAGCGGGTCGTCCGCCGCGTCACGCAGGTGCGCGGTCGGGATCGGCGGGCAGAACTCGATCAGCCACTTGCTCGGCAGCGGCACCATGCCCAGCGGCCCCAGCCAGGGGAACGTCGGCGTGACCGGGAAGTACGGCAGTTTGAGCAGCCGGGCCAGCGGCTTGATGTCGGCGAGCATCGGATAGATCTCCTCGCCGCCGACGATCGCCACCGGCACGATCGGCGTACCGGTGCGCAGCGCGGCGGAGACGAACCCGCCCCGGCCGAAGCGCTGGAGCTTGTAGCGGTCGGCGTAGAGCTTGCCGACGCCCTTGAAGCCCTCCGGGAACACGCCCACCAGTTCCCCGTTGCCGAGCAGCCGCTCCGCGTCCGGGTTGCACGCGACGGTGCCGCCGGTCTTGCGGGCTATCTCGGAGACGACGGGCATCCGGAAGACCAGGTCGGCGCCGAGCAGCCGCAGGTAGCGGTGCGCCGGGTGCCGGTCGTGCAGCGCGGTGGAGAGGATCAGCGCGTCGAGCGCCACGGTGCCGGAGTGGTTGCCGACGACGAGACCGGCGCCCTCGTCTGGTACGTGCTCGATGCCGCTGACCTCGGTGCGGAACCAGTCCCGGTAGAGCAGCCGGACCAGCGGGTGGACCACCGCGTCGGTCAGGTCGGGGTCGAAGCCGAACTCGTCGACCTCGTAGTCACCGGCGAGCCGCCGCCGCAGAAACGCCAGCCCCTGGGCCACCTTGCGGTCCCAGTGGTCCCCCGGACGGTCGGCCACGGCCGGACCCGACGGCGCGTTCCCGGTCGGTGCCTCGTCCGCGGGGGCCTGCTGCACGACGGCCTTCTTGGCGACGGCCTTCTTCGCCACGGCCTTCTTCGCGACCGTCTTCTTGGCCACTGTCTTCTTCGCCGGCTGGTGCCGCGTGGCCGGAACGCCCGCGTCGGCGGAGGCGCCCGGCTCGTCGGCGGAGGTGTCCGGCTCGTCCGGCGGCGCCGCCGGGCGGGCGGACGGCGCGGTCACCCGGCGGTGCCCGTTGCGCCGCGCGGGCTCCGCGCCCGGATCCGGCACACCCAGCGGTACGTCGTAACGCGCGTCACGCCGCTCGTCGGGGCTGCTCACGAACGCTCCCGTACGGTCGAGCGGACCTGCCGGATGCTCTCCAGCACCAACTGCTCGGCGGCGGCGAGCTGGTCCCGGGTGACCACGACTCCGCCGTGGTGGGCGCGGATGAAGTCCTCGAACGCGGCGGCTGTCGAGCGGGGCGTGAAGCCGTACTCCCGCTCCAGTCGGCTGGTGTCCACCACCCGACCGTGCACGAAGAGGTCCACCTGGTCCAAGCCGTACCGGCCGAAGCCCAGACTGCGGGCGACCGCGGCGACCCCGGCCAGGCCCGGTTCCAGCACCGGCACCGCCACCCGGCCGGCCCGGCGGATCGCCTGCGACAGCGACAGCACCCCCGGCCCGGCGACGTTGTACGTGCCCGGGTGATCCTCGGCGACGGACCGGTGCAGCACCTCCAGCGCGTCGTCGAAGTGCACGAACTGCAGGCGCGGATCGCGGCCGAAGACGGTGGGCACCACCGGCTGGGAGAAGTAGCGGGTGAGCGTGGTGTCGGCGGCGTACCCGATGAACGGCGCGAAGCGCAGCACCGTCGCGGTGACGTCGGGCCTACGGCGGCGGAACCCGCGGACGTACCCCTCGATGTCGAGGATGTCGCGGCCGAAACCGCCACGCGGCACCTCGCGCGGCTCGGTCTCCTCGGTGAAGACGGCCGGATCGCGGAACGACACCCCGTACGCGGCGGTGGACGAGCGGACCACGAGCTTGCGCAGCCGGGGCGCGCGTTGCGCGGCGGCGAGCAGCTGCATGGTGCCGATGACGTTCTGTTCCTTCATCCCCGCCCGGCCGCCCTGCTGCGGGTCGGGGGCGGTGACGAGCGCCAGGTGCACCACCGTGTCGACGTCGAGGTCGTGCAGGAGGCCGCCGAGCGAGTCGAGGTCCAGGCGGATGCGTTCGACGTCGGAGAGCAGGTCGGTCAGCTCGGGGTTGGGTGGTGCCGGGTCGACCCCGATGACGCGTTCGATCCGCTCGTCGGCGGCGAGCCGGGCGGCCACGTGGGCGCCGAGCCAGCGCCCGACCCCGGTGACGACGACGACCCCCGGGGCACCGGAGGTGTCACCGGGGGTCATGTCGTGCGCCTAGCGCGGCAGGCGGGATCGAGCCGGGACGTCCGCGGCCTGATCACCTGAGCCTCCGAGGGTCGACAGTTGGCAAGTGGTGCCGGTGCCGGGCTGCTGCCCGGCACCGGTCACTTGCCGAGACGGCGACGCTGGACGCGGGTCTTGCGCAGCAGCTTGCGGTGCTTCTTCTTAGCCATGCGCTTGCGGCGCTTCTTGACCACCGAGCCCATACGACAGCCTTTCGATGCAACGTGCGGGGCGGACCGGACGGCACCACCACGGGTGGCGCCGTGACCGCTTGCGGACAACGGACCGGACCAGCGTGGTGGGCAGGGCACACCAGAGAGCGGTCACGGTCGTGGCCCAGCCTAACCGGAGTGCGTCAGCAGGACCAACGCGCCCCCGTCGATGCCCCTTTTCGTCGCACTCGGCGGACGGTGCGCCGAGGGCTCAGGCGGACTCCTGGAAGGCGCCCCGGAGGTATTCGTGCACGGCGTGCTCGGGCACCCGGAACGACCTGCCGACCCGTACCGCGGTCAGCTCACCGCTGTGCACGAGGCGGTAGACGGTCATCTTGGAGACCCGCATGACCGTCGCCACCTCGGCGACGGTCAGGAACCTGACATCCGACAGCCGTGCGTCGGACTGCGACCCGGCCATGGCTCACCGACCCATTCCCGTGCCCGGCGCGTGTCACCGGGCAGGTGTTCCCGCCTCGACGAGCGACGCGCGTGTAACCAGTACGGTAGCGGGACGGCTGTGACCTGCGCGATCCCTTCCACCCTTTGATCATGGCGAGACAGCCGTTCACCCGATGTCCACCAGGGCTTTTTCGCCCGGACGGGTGTCTCGTCCGATCCGGGCGACCGCCGTCTACTCGGCGCGCAGCGCCACCACCGGGTCGAGCCGTCCGGCCCGCTGCGCCGGCACCACGCCGAAGACGATGCCGACCGCCGCGGAGACGCCGAACGCCAGCGCCAACGACCACCAGGTGATCGCCGCCGGGATCGGGGAGAACGCGTCCACGAGCAGCGCGGTGCCGACGCCCAGCGCCATCCCGGTCAGGCCGCCGACCGAGGTGAGCAGCACCGCCTCCAGCAGGAACTGCACGCCGATGTCCCGGGGGCGGGCGCCGACCGCCTTGCGCAGGCCGATCTCGCGGGTCCGCTCGCGTACCGAGACCAGCATGATGTTGGAGACGCCGACGCCGCCGACGAGCAGCGAGATGCCCGCGATGGCGGCCAGCACGCCGGTCAGCACACCAAGGATGTCGCCGAGCACGCCGAGGATCTGCCGCTGGGTGACGGCGCTGAACTCGGTGTCCGGGTGCCGGCGGGACAGTTCCGCGACGATCCGGTCGCCGAGCTCGTCGATCCGCTCCCGGTCCGGCGCCTTCACCGCGATGCCGTCGATGCGCTGGGTGCCCCACAGCCGTTGCGCCGCCGTCACCGGTACGTGCACCTCGTCGTCCCGGTCCACGCCGAGACTCTGCCCGAGCGGGGCGAAGACGCCGATCACCCGGAACCGCACCCCGGCCAGCGTGACCTGCTGACCGAGCGGATCCCGGTCGGGGAAGAGCGCGCGGGCCACCGAGTCGCCGAGCACCGCCACCCGGCGGCTGGTGTCCACGTCCGCCCCGGTGAGGTAGCGGCCCCGCGACAGCGACCTGGTGAACACCGACGGGGTGGTCTCCAGGACGCCCTGCACAGTGGTGAAGTCGGACCGGTTGCCGGCCCGTGCGGTAGCGCCGGAGGCCACCGTGACGGCGACCCGGCCGGGGTCGCCGACCACCCGGGAGACCGCGTCGGCGTCGCTGAGGTCCAGCGGCGAGACCACAGGCGCGTTGCCCACCTCGATCCGGCCCGGCACCACCAGCAGCAGGTTCGAGCCGAGCCCTTCGACCTGCTGCTCGACCTGCTGCTTCGTGCCGGTGCCGATGGCCACCAGGATCACCACCGAGGCCACCCCGATGATCACCCCGAGCATGGTCAGCAGGCTGCGCATCCGGTTGGCCCGCAGCGCGTCCGACGCCACCCGCCACGCCTCGGCCAGCCTCATCCGGCGTCGCCCCGCTGACGGCCGCCTGCGGCGCGCGGAAGGCGCCCGGTGGCCCCGGTGGCGCCACCGGGGCCACCGGGCGGGTGCCCCGGGCCGCTTCCGGACGCGGACCGGGGCTCCGCGCTGGGAGCGGGGTCCAGTGTCGCAGGTACGCCGGAGCCGTCCGACGCCGGTCGATCATGAAGGCTGTCGGACCGGATGAGTCCGTCCCGTACCGCGATGCGCCGGTGTGCCCGGGCGGCCACCTCCTGGTCGTGGGTCACCATCACCAGCGCCACCCCGGACTCGGCGTTCAACTGTTCCAGCAGCTCCAGCACCGCCTCGCCGGTGGCGCTGTCCAGGTTGCCGGTCGGCTCGTCGGCGAGCAGCACCGCCGGTTCGGTGACCAGCGCCCGGGCGATAGCCACCCGCTGCTGCTCACCGCCGGAGAGCTGGTTGGGCCGGTGGTGCAGCCGGTGACCGAGCCCCACCCGGCCCAGCATCGCCGCCGCCCGCTCCCGCCGCTGCCGCGCCCCGACACCCCGGTAGACGAGCGGCAACGCCACGTTGTCCACTGCCGACGTACGGGCCAGCAGATGGAACGCCTGGAACACGAAGCCGATGGTCTCGTTGCGCAGCGTCGCCAGCTCCGGCGCGGTGAGCGTGGTCACGTCCCGCCCGCCGATCACCAGCCGGCCGCCGCTGGGCCGGTCCAGCCCGCCGAGCAGGTGCATGAGCGTCGACTTGCCCGAGCCGGACGGCCCGATCACCGCCACGTACTCGCCCTGGTCGATGGTGAGCGACACCCCGCGCAGCGCGGACACCGAGACACCGTCCAGCTCGTACGTGCGCCAGACGTCGACCGCCTCGACCGCCGGTACGGTCACCGGAGTTCCTGGCCGTCGCGCACCTGGTCGGCGCCGCGCACCACCACCCGGTCACCGGCCCGTACGCCGTCGACGATCTGCACCAGGTCCTGCCCCTGCACGCCCACCGTCACCGGCACCCGGTCGGCCCGGCCGTCCCGCAGCACCCAGACCGCGTCCCGCCCGTCGGTGGAGAACACCGCCGACGCCGGCACCGCCACCGCGTCGGCGGCCTCCCGCACCCGCAGCCGTACCACGGCGTTCATGCCAGGGCGGGGTGCCGGAGCGGCCTCGGCCTCACCGAGGCGGCCGGCGCCCAGGTCGAGGCGGACCCGGTAGGTGACGCCGCCCCGCGCCGAGCTGGTCGGCAGCACGTCCACCGACCGCACAGTCGCCTCGTACGTCGCGCCGGTCACCGCGTCCAGCTCGACCGAGGCGGGCACCCCGGCCCGGACCAGCAGCACGTCGGTCTCGTCCACCTCGGCGAGCAGGCCGAGCCGGCCGATGTCCACCACGGTGAGCACCGGCGTGCCGGCGGTGACCCGGCCACCGGCCGGGATCGCGTCGTCCACCCCCGGCGGCGGGCCGCCCTGCCCGCCCGTGCCGAGCGCCGACGGGTCGAGACCGGGCACCGCCGTGCCACCCGCCGCACCGAGCAGCCCGGCCAGGTCGGCCGGCGCCGCCGACCGGGTGCCGCCCGGCTGCACCACACCGGCGATCGGCGCGCGCAACGTCAACGCGTCCACTGTCGCCTTCGCCAGGTCGTACGCCTGCTGGGCCTGGAGTCGTTGCGCGGACGACAGCGCGCCGACGGCGCTGTTCAGGCCGGCGACCCCGCGCTGCACCTGGGCCACGGCCCGGTCGGCGGCGCGGGCGGCCGACTCGTACTGCCGCTGCGCCGACTGGACCTGGAGCAGGAGCGCGGCGCGTACCTGCGGGTCGCCGACCTTGCCGGCGGCGGCGCGGGCGGCGGCGAACGCCTCGTCGGCAGCCCGGTCGGTGCCGCGCCGGCTGCCGCCCAGGTCGCCGGTGCCGGTACCCCGCCCGGCCCGCTTCGCCGCACGCAGCGCGTCCCGCGCCTTCGCCAGGCGGTCCCGGGCCGACGGCGAGTCGATCACCGCGAGCACCTGCCCCCGGGTCACCCGCTGCCCCGGCTGCACCCGCAGACGTGCGAGCGTGCCGTCGGCGGGTGCGGTGAGGGTGGCGGCGGCCCGCGCGGTGACTGTGGCCGGGGCGTCGATCACCTCGCTGACCGGCGCGCGGCCCACCTCGGCGACTGTGACCGCCGGGGCGTCGTCGCCGCAGGACGCGGCGGTCGTGCCGGTCAGCGCGACGACGGCGAGCACCGCTGTGACGAGACGGGGGCGGCGGGCCGCGGGCAGCCGCGGCGAGGGAGTGCGGGCCACCCGGCCCATGCTACGACCCGTCGACAGGCGTCGACGTTCAGCCGACGACGGCCCGCACGTAGGCCACGCAGTCGTCGTGCAGCATCGACCACGGGTCGCCGAACACCTCGTCGGCGGCCTGCTCCGGGGTCCGTCCCTGGTGCACCACGGCCCGGTAGAAGTCCAGCATCCGCTGCTCGCCGTACCTGTCGACCAGATGGCGTACGGCCAGGTAGCCGACGCCGTACGCGCCGCCGACCCGGTCGTCGCTCGCGTCGTCGGCGGGCGCCACCGCCTCCAGCCGCCCGGACCAGCCGCCGCGCAGCAGGTCCCGCACCTCGGTCAGGCCGTCGTAGCGGTGTACGGGCTGACCGTCGGCACCGGCGTACTCGGCCAGCCCCTCCACCAGCCACCAGTCCGCGCGGTCGGCGTAGCCCCGGTCGGGCAGCGAGGCGGCGTGGGTCAGCTCGTGCCGGAGCAGGTCGTCGAGGCCGGCCGGGGTGACGATCTGGGCGTTGAGCACCACGTCGTGGCGTCCACCGCCGACGCCCACCGCGTAACCGGCTGTCCACTTCGGCCGCCCGCCTCCGTACCAGCGCTGCCACTCGCCCTTCCCGGCGTAGTAGACGAGGTACCGGTCCGGCGGCCGGCCGCCGATCGCGTACCGGTCCGCGGCCCGGGCGGCGGTCTCGGCCTGGGCGAGCAGGCCGGGCAACTTGCGCCGCTGGGCCGGCGTGGTGGCCACCACGACCCGCTTGCCGACCGTCACGGCCAGGTCGTTCATCTGCCACGGCCGTACACCGGCCGGGTCCGCCCCGGACGGTTCCAGCGCGGTCAGCCGGGGTTCCTCCCCGGCCAGCCGCCAGCGCGCACCCAGCTCCACAGTGCTCGGCGCACAGTCCGGCACCACGAAGCAGTAGCCCACAGTCACCGTCTGCCGCCACTCCCCCGGCCGCCCCTCGACAGCCTCCGGCACACCGTCCGCAGCCGGCCGCCACACGGTGACCCGCAGCGCCCGCAGCGCCGCGTACCGGCGGCTCAGCGCCGGCCGGGCCGCCGGCTCGACGACCGCGAGGAAGCCGGCCCGGTCCGCGCCGACGAGGGCGGCGGCCTGCCGGTCCAGCAGCGCGAGCATCCGCTCGCCGAGCCGCCGCTGCGCCGCCGTGCCCGGGTCGGCGTTCGCGGCCGACCGCCCGGCCGCATCCGGCGCCGACTCCCGCAGGAGAACGCCGGGCACGGCGCCCGCCACCAGGCCGAGCGCGAGTCCGAGCGCGGTCCAGAGCGGCCACCGCCGCCGTTGCCGCACCGTCCGCGTCGGGTCCGGCTGCACCAGGGGTACGGGGTACGACGCCGTACCAGCGGCGGGGTGCGGCAACGACGCCGCATCCGGTGCCGGTGCCGGTGCCGGTGCGATGGTGTCGACGGCGGCGTCCACGCCGGCGGGAGTGGCGGCGTTTTCGGCGCGGGTGTCGTCAGCGCTGGCGTCGGCGGCGGCGCTGAGGTTGGCAGCGCTCGCGTCGGCGGCGCGGTCGGCGTCGACGGTGGGGCGAGGCTCGTCGCCGTCCGTCGTCCGGCCGGGAGGCTGCTCGTCGCCGTCGGTCACCGGCGAAGGGTACGACCAATCGGGCGTTCCGGGAAAGAGTCCCGCCACTGTTCCGCCCCGCGGAGAGATCTTGGTACGGAAGCGCCCTGATGGGGGCCGTTTCGTACCAAGATCTCTCAGATCGGGGTGCCGGTCAGCGTCAACGCCGTCTTGTCGGCTGCCCACAGGGCCACCAGTGCCACTCCGGGTACGGCGTGGCCGGCCAGGGTCAGCAGCACGCCGCCGGTGAGGAAGCAGGCGGCCTGGACGGCGAGCTTGGCCGGGTCGGGCAGCGCCACTGTGGCACGCGGCGAGCAGAACAGGCCCCACACCACGGCGATCACCAGCGGCGTGCCGAGCCCGGCCAGCAGGCGTACCGGCCAGCCGGTGCCGAGCGTGAAGCCCCAGTACCCGGCCGAGCCCAGCAGGGCCAGTTCCAGCAGGAAGATCGCGCCGAGCAGCAGCGCCTTCATCGGTTCTCCCAGGAGAGGTAGGCACGGTCCAGACCGGCGACGAGTTCGCCGAAGGAACGGTCGGTGTCGCGGGGCAGCCCGAATCCGCCCGCCGCCTCCAGGGCGACGAAGCCGTGCACGGCGGCCCGGAACATCCGGATGGCGTCGGTCGCGGCGTCGCCGTCGAGGCCGTACCCGAGCAGGATGGCGCGGACCGCGCCGACCGCGCGCTGGCCGGCGGCGAGGTGTTCGGGGTCGGCCGGGTCGGGCGCCCGCTGGGCGGCCGGGTAGCGGCCGGGGTGCTGCCGCGCGTACTCCCGGTAGGCGGCGGCGACGGCGCGCAACGCGTCGCCGCCGGAGCGACCCGCGGCGGCGGCCGTGAGCACGTCGGCGATCTCGGCGGTGGCGAGCACCGCGAGCTTCTGGTGCAGCGCGTCCGCGCCCCGGACGTGCTTGTAGAGGCTCGGCAGCGCGACGCCGAGCCGGGCGGCGAGCGCGGCCAGGGTCAGCTTCTCGTAGCCGACCTCGTCGGCGAGCGCGGCGGCCTCCCGCACGACAGTCGCCGGGGTCAGACCGGCCCTAGGCACGTGCGGTCACCGCCAGGAACTCGACCAGGTCGGCGGCGGTGGCGTCGGGCTGGTCGGCGTGCGGGTAGTGCCCGGAGTCGGCGACCATGCGCGCCTCGGCGACGGCGAACAGCCGGCGCGCGGCCCGCGCCTCGGCGCCCGGGTCGGGGAAGTCCGGGTCCTTCGTACCCATCAGCACCAGCACCGGCCGGCGCACTTCGGGCGCGCGGGCGGTCCAGTGCGGGTCGGCCGGTGCGATCACGCCGCGCACCGCGGCCATCCGGCCGCGCAGCTTGGCGACCAGCTCCTTGCGGTACGCGGCGTCGTCGGCCGGCCGCCCGCAGGGGAACAGCGTGCGGTGGAACAGCCCGAACAGCCGAGGGCTGCGCAGCACTGCCGCCTGCGCCACACGCATCAGCGGGTTCGGCTTCGGCGTGCCGACGAACGGGCTGACCTGCACGATGCCGCTCACCAGGTCCGGTGCCTCGGCGGCGGCGAAGACCACGGCGGCGGCGCTGGAGGAGCTGCCGACCAGGGTGGCGGGCTCGCCGCCGAGCGCCCGCACCACGGCGAGCAGGTCGCCGCCGACCTGCTCGGGGGCGTACGTGGGCCAGTGCGGGCTGGAGTCGCCGTGCCCGCGTACGTCGACCGATGCGACCCGGTAACCGGCCGCGACCAGCCGGGGCGTCAGGTGGCGGAAGGCCGCCCGGTTCTCCCCCATGCCGTGCGAGAGGACCACGAGCGGTCCCGACCCGTGCACCTCGTACGCGATCGTGCCGCCGTCCCGCGCCACTTGACTAACCTTCATAGCCGTAAAGCTAATGGCATTAGCCAACCACCGTCAAGCTTGACCTCAACCCCCGATGAGGTCGCACGATCCCGGGCATGCCGATCACCGCCGACACCCACGTACGCCTCGCCCGCCCGAGCCGCGACCTCGCCGCCGCCGAACGGTTCTGGACGCAGGGGCTGGGCCTGGACGTGCTCTACCGGAGCGAGGGCGGTCACGCGGACGAGCACGACCTGGTGATGCTCGGGCTGCCCGGGGCGGGCTGGCACCTGGAGCTGGTCGGCGGCGCGACGCTCGCGGTCGAGCCGCGTCCCACCGGAGAGGACCTGTTAGTGCTCTATCTCGACGGCCCGGCCGACGACGAGCTGGTCCCGAGACTGGAACGGGCCGGCGGGACCAGGGTCTCCGCCGGCCCGTACTGGGACAGGTGGGGTGTCACGTTCGCCGACCCGGACGGCTACCGCCTCGTGCTGTGCACCCGGGCCTGGTCGAACGACTGACTCACTTCTTCGACAGCACCGCGCGGCCGAAGAACGCCAGGTTGGCCGGGCGCTCCGCGAGCCGGCGCATCAGGTAGCCGTACCACTGGTCGCCGTAGGGGACGTACGTCCGCACCGTGTAGCCCTCGCCGACCAGGCGCTGCTGCTCCTCCGGGCGGATGCCGTAGAGCATCTGGAACTCGAACCGGCCCGGGTCGCGGTCGAACCAGCGCGCCCGGTCCTCGCCGATCGCGATCAGGCGCGGGTCGTGCGTGGCCAGCATCGGGTAGCCGTCGCCGGACATCAGCACGTTCATGCAGCGCACGTACGACTTGTCCACCTCGCGGGCAGACTGGTACGCCACCGACTCCGGCTCCTTGTACGCGCCCTTGCACAGCCGCACCCGCGACCCGGCCGAGGCCAGCTCCCGGCAGTCCGACTCGGTCCGCCGCAGGTACGCCTGGAGCACCGCGCCCGTACCCGGGTGGTCCTTGCGGAGCTTCGCCAGGATGTCCAGCGTCGAGTCGGTGGTGGTGTGGTCCTCCATGTCGAGCGTGACAGTGGTGCCCGCCGCGTCGGCCGCCGCGCAGATCGCCCGCGCGTTGTCGTACGCGAGCTGCTCGTCGAACATCTGGCCCAGCGCGGACAGCTTCACGCTGACCTCGGCGGCCGGGGTGAGCCCGGCGGCGGCGAGGCGGCTCAGCAGCGTGAGGTACTCGTCCCGGGTGGCGTTCGCCTGTTCCGGGGTGGTGGTGTCCTCGCCCAGGTAGTCGAGGGTGACCGCTTGGCCGTCGGCGACCAGCTCGCGGGTTGCGCGCAGCGCGTCGTCGGTGGCGGCGCCGGCGACGAACCGGCGGACGACGTCCCGGGTGAACGGGGCCGTCGCGACGAGCCGCTCCACCTGGGTAGACCGGGAGGCGGCGAGGATGACGGAACGGAGCATGAGCCGAGCGTAACGCTCACCACCGGGCCCTCGCCGGGTGCGTCCGAGGCCCGTTCCCTCCCGCCCTCCGACCGGCCCGGGCACCCCCGGCTGGCGGGGATCGGCTACAACGTTCACGTGGATCGACGACACCCCCGGCGCCGGCTCCGCTCGGCCTCCGTGCAGCTCGGCGCGCTGACCGCGCTGGCCCTCGCGCTCTCCGGCTGCAACAACGGTTACGACGACGACGATGACGACTGCGCGCTCGGGCCGGCCGGCGGAGGTGGCGACACCGTCGCGGTCGCCCTGCTCGTGCCCGCGCCGGCCACCGCCGCGCGCGGCGAACCCGCCCCGACCGCCGCGCTGCCCGAGCGCGGCGGCTTCGGCACCCACCTCGCCTCCTGCGGCGGCTGACGTGCGCCGCGAGGCGAGCACGCCGCGCCCCGGCTGGGACGAGACCATCCGGGCCCAGGGCCTGGTGTACGTGGACACCGAGCTGCCCGACGGCGAGATCATGTCGTACTGGGACGAGACTGCGGCGTACTCCTTCACGCTGGACGAGGTGCTCCGGCTGGAGGAGGCCACGGAGGAACTGCACCGGATGTCGGTGGCCGCCGCCGAGCACGTGGTGGCCCGCCGCCGGTACGCCGAGTTCGGCATCCCCGAGTGGGCCGCCGAGGCGGTCGCCCGCTCGCTGCGGGAGTCCCCGCCGACGCTCTACGGCCGGTTCGACCTCTGGTACGACGGCAGCGGGCCGCCGAAGATGCTGGAGTACAACGCCGACACCCCGACCGCGCTGGTCGAGGCGAGCATCGTGCAGTGGTACTGGCTGGAGCACACCCGCCCGGACGCGGACCAGTGGAACAGCCTGCACGAACGGCTGGTCGGCGCGTGGGCCAAGATCGGCGCCGGGCTGCACGAGCCGAGGGCACACGTGCTCTGGTCCTCCGAGGAGGAGTCGGGCGAGGACCAGATCACCGCCGGCTACCTGGCCGAGACGGCCCGCCAGGCCGGGCTGGACGTGACGCTCATGCCGATCCAGCGGGTCGGCTGGGACGGGCGGCGTTTCGTCGACGCCGACGACCGGCCGATCACCACCTGCTTCAAGCTCTACCCCTGGGAGTGGATGCTGGCCGAGCCGTACGGGCGGCCGGCGCTCGACCCGGGCACGCCCACCACCTGGATCGAGCCGGCCTGGAAGCTGCTGCTGTCGAACAAGGCGCTGCTGGCGGTGCTCTGGGAGATGTACCCGGGGCACGACTACCTGCTGCCCGCGTACCTGGACTCGCCGCGCGGCATGACCGAGTACGTGGCCAAGCCGCTGCTCGGCCGCGAGGGCGGCTCGGTACGCATCGTGACCGGCGACACGGAGATCACCAACCCGGGGATCTACGGCGACGAGGGCTTCTGCTTCCAGGAGTTCCGCGCGTTGCCCGAGTTCGAGGGCAACCGGACGGTGCTCGGGAGCTGGATCGTGGACGGCGAGTCGGCCGGTGCCGGGGTCCGTGAGAGCGAGAGCCTCATCACTGACGGTTACGCGCGGTTCCTGCCCCACTACATCGACGCACCGCGTGTGCTCTGAGTCGTCTACCGTTGGTGTCGTGAACTTCGACGCGTACGCCCGGACCGGGGTCGAGCTCGTCAACGCCCGGCTGGACGACCTGGACGGCCTGCGGGCCGTCTTCTCGGACGAGCAGGGCTGGATGCGCGACGAGGTCGCGGAACGGGACCTGGCGATCTTCCGGCGGGCGCAGAAGCGCCTCCGGGACGTCTTCGAGTACGGCACCTCGGGCCGGGACGCCGACGCGGTCTCCGAACTGAACGCGATGCTGGAGGCGTTCCCGGTGCAGCCGCGCATCTCCGGGCACGACTCCTCCGACTGGCACATGCACGTGACCAGCCGGGGCGCGTCGGTCTCCTCCGAATACCTGGCCGGCGCGGTCTGGGGCCTGTCGGTGTGGCTGTGCGAGTACGGCAGCGCCCGCTTCGGGGTCTGCGCCGACGACCGCTGCGGCAACGTCTACCTGGACACCTCGTCCAACTGCTGCCGGCGGTTCTGCTCCGAGCGCTGCGCCACCCGCTCCCACGTGGCAGCGCATCGGGCCCGCAAGCGGGCCGCGGTCGGCGAGCAGGCCGTCCCGGCGCAGCCGCTGTCCCCGGTGAGCTGACCTCCGCAGCGCTCCGGCCGCCCTTGCTCGAACGGCGGCCGGGGCGGCGCGTGCCGGTCAGACGTCGACCGGCGACGGCGCGGTCAGGTTGGCCCGGGCGAACTCCAGCGACTCCCGCAGGTCCGCCTCGCGGACCGCGCGGCTCTTCGCGCCCCGGGTGGTCACCTCCACCGCCACCGAGCCGGTGAACCCCCGCCCGGCCAGCGAGCGGAGCATCTCCGCGCAGGGCTGACCGCCGCGACCGGGCACCAGGTGCTCGTCGCGCCCCTCGCCGGTGCCGTCGCCGAGGTGCACGTGCGCCAGCCCGGAACCCATCCGGTCGGCCATCGCCATCGCGTCGGTGTGCGAGGCCGCGCAGTGCGACAGATCCAGCGTGTACGAGGCGTACCCGATCTCGGTCGGATCCCAGCCCGGCGCGTACGGGACGAACTGCCGCCCGGCCATCCGCACCGGATACATGTTCTCCACCCCGAAGTGCAGGCCGCCGAACTGCCCGGCGATCGTGTCGAGCCCGTCGGCGAAGGTGCGCGCGTAGTCACGCTGCCAGGTGAACGGCGGATGCACCACGACAGTGGGCGCCTCCAGCGTCTCGGCCAGCTCGGCGGCCTTGCGCAGCCGCTCCCACGGGTCGGGGCTCCACACCCGCTGGGTGACGAGCAGGCACGGGGCGTGGACCGACAGCACCGGGACGCCGTAGTGCTCGGCGAGGCCGCGCAGCGCGCCCGCGTCCTGGCTGACCGGGTCGGTCCAGACCATCACCTCGATGCCGTCGTAGCCGAGCTCGGCGGCGAGCTGGAACGCCGCCGCGGTCCGTTCGGGAAAGACCGAGGACGTGGACAGGAGCACCGGAACGCGGTAAGTCACACCTCCGAGGGTAGCTCCAACCGCCAGCGAGCATCGGGACGAGCAACCGCAAAGCATCCCAGAGCGCTCGTACTGTCACATCGGCGCGAGCTGATCCAGCCGGCGAAGGATGACGCCCTCCCGCAGCGCCCACGGGCAGATGTCCACGCAGTCCACGTCGAGGCGCCGCATCACCGCCTCCGCCACCACCGCGCCCGCGAGGAGCTGGTGGGCCCGCTGCGCGCTCACCCCCTCCAGCTCGGGCAACTGGGCCGGCGGGATGTGCCTGATGAACCCCAGCACCTGCCGCAGGCCGGTACGGGTCAGGCTGCGGCGCGCCCACAGACCCGCACCCGAAGGCGCGGCGCCGGCCAGCCGGGCCAGCGTGCGGAACGTCTTCGAGGTGGCCACCGGACGCTCCCAGCCCACCGCTGTCAACTGCTCCACCACCGGGTCGAGCTGCGCGTTCACGTACGCCCGCAGTTCCTCCACGGCCTCGGCCGACGGCGGCGCCGTGCCGGCCGGATCGACGGCGAGCCGCTCCCGGCTGAGCCGCCCCGCGCCGAGCGGCAGCGAGATCGCCACGTCCGGGTGCTCGTCGATGCCGGCGGCCAGCTCCAGCGAGCCGCCGCCGATGTCCATCGCCAGCAGCCGCCCCGCGGACCAGCCGAACCACCGCCGCACCGCCAGGAACGTCATCCGCGCCTCGTCCGCGCCGGAGAGCACCTCCAGGCGTACGCCCGTCTCGTCGCGGACGCGCGCCAGCACGTCGGCGGCGTTCGTGGCGTCGCGGACCGCGCTCGTCGCGAACGCCAGCAGATCCTCGGCGCCCAGCCCGTCAGCCGCCGCCCGGGCCATGCCGACCGCCTTGACCAGGCCGTCCGCGCCGCCGTCGGTGAGCGCGCCGTCCGGCCCGATCTGCTCGGCCAGCCGCAGCACCACCTTCTCCGAGTGCGCCGGCCAGGGATGCGCGCCGTGGTGGGCGTCGACCACCAGCAGGTGCACCGTGTTGGAACCGACGTCGAGGACACCCAGTCGCATGGGGAAGACCCTAGGGCCAACACGTTTCGTCGGCTCGGCGGCCGGGCGGGGTCACCGCGCGTACGCTGGTCCGAGTGACAGGGCAGATCGAGCTTCACGTGCTGGTGGACGACCCCGAGGACCCGCGCAGCCGCGAGGTCGGGCTGGACTTCCCCCGGGAGTGGATCGAGTTCGTCGACCCGGCCGACGCGAAGCACGTCGTCCGCGCCGACCTGACCTGGTTGCTGTCCCGCTGGACGTGCATCTTCGGTCAGGGCTGCCACGGCATCATCGCCGGACGCGCCGCCGACGGGTGCTGCTCGCACGGCGCGTTCTTCACCGACTCCGACGACGAGAAGCGGGTCCGGGCAGCGGTGAAGCGGCTGACGCCGGAGACGTGGCAGCACTTCCGGCGCGGCTTCAAGAACTGGACCGAGAACGACACCGTCGACGGCAAGACGCCGGCCCGGCGTACCGCCACCCGCGACGTGGACGCCCCGTGCGTGTTCCTCAACGACGCCGACTTCCCCGGTGGGGGCGGCTGCGCACTGCACGCCCAGGCGCTGCGCGACGGCGTGCACCCGCTGGAGTACAAGCCGGACGTCTGCTGGCAGTTGCCGGTACGCCGCGACCAGGAGTGGCACAATCGGCCGGACAACACCAAGGTGCTGATCTCCACGCTGGCCGAGTTCGACAGGCGCGGCTGGGGCGCCGGCGGGCACGACCTCGACTGGTGGTGCACGTCCTCCACCGACGCGCACGTCGGCGCCGAGCCGATGTACGTCTCGTACGGGCCGGAGCTGACCGCGCTGATCGGTGCGCCCGCGTACGCGAAGCTGGCCGAACTCTGCGCCGCCCGGCAGCGCCAGGGTCAGATCGCCCCGCACCCCGCAAGCGAGTGAAGGCCGGCACCCCGTTGGTTCGGGGTGCCGGCCTTCGCTGTTTCTTACTTGTTCGTCTTAGCTGTTCCAGTGCTGGGCGACGAGGTCGGCGGCCTGCTGCTCCCACTGGGCGTAGTGGTCGGGGTAGGCCGACACCTGGACGGTCTGGGCGGCCTTGGTCAGGGGCATGTCCTGCCAGCCGTCGACCTGCTTCAGACCCTTCAGGAACGCCGTCGTGGAGTACTCGGGGTCGGTGATCTGCTCGACCGTGCCCCAACCGCTGGACGGGCGCTGCTGGAACAGGCCCTGCGAGTCGTGGTCGTTACGGTCACCGAGGTGGCCGAGGTTCTCCAGCTTCGACTCCTGCAACGCCGTGGCGATGGACACGACGGCGGCACGCTCGTCCATGCCGGCCTTCTTGGTGGCGGCGATGATGGCCTTGACGTTGGCGGTCTGCTCGTCGTTGAGGTCGATGCGCGACTGCTCACCCTGCACACCGTGCGGGATCAGCTTGTCACCCTGCACACTCACACTGACCGGCTTGGTGTGGGTGGTGTCCGCCGCGTGCGCAGCCACCGGACCGGCGAACACGCCACCGGTGAAAGCCAGACCAGCAACACCCAGAATGCTCTTAGCCAGGATCGTGTTCATGGAGGGCTCCATTCGGGGGATCGACGCCCACACCGACAGGGGGGCCGGCGCGGGTGCGAGCACCGTCAGGCGCTCAAAAGACTGGGGGGATCGGCTGCTCGCGAGGGTCGGGGGTGCCTCGTCGCGGCGCCGGAAGCATGTTCAACGACCCGCCACCCGCCACCATTCCCGGGGGCACCACACGCCTCCGGAGAGCAGGCGCGGGGGTTCACGTCGTCGGAACCGTGTTCAACGACCAGCCGGCCAGGATGATTCCCCGCGGCTCACGTCGCCGGAACCGTACTCAACGACCAGCGGCCCGGGGTGACTCCGAGGCCTTGCAGATACCACCCCGCTCGCGGGGCGAGCCTTGCTCGGTCGTTCACCCGGATACAACGCCACCCACCCGCCAGCGATTCCACCCCCAGAGTGCCACCCACCACCCCCGAACCGAACACCCCCGCCCAAACCGGCACGACACTCCCGCGCCCCGCACCTCGCCGCACCCCCCGGACCCTCCCACCAGCACCACCTGCACCCCCAGCACCCCCAGCACCACTCCACCGGGAGTCGGGATCAGGCGCCGAGCCCAGCGCGATGATCGCCCGGTGGGGGCACCCCGCACGGCAGCCGCCCCCCTGCCGCCCGACCGCGACACGAGGTTCACGCGCTCGACCCCACCGTCGATCATGAGGTTAGCGGCGACAAAACGGACACCGACCGCCGCCAAGTTCATGATCGACGCGTCCCCGAGGCCGGCTCGGGGGCGGGAGTGAAGCGCCGCGCGGCTCGCCTGCGCGATCTTGCAGTTCGAGCCCTTCAGGTGTCCCATTCACGCGGTTTGCCGGGTACCTAAGTGCAAGATCGGCGGGTGGGGCCCCGGGGGGCTTGGGCGGGTCCTGCCCGGGGATCGGCGGGAGCTGGCCACTGTCCCGCGCCGACCCGGCGATCTTGGAGTTGTGGTGCCTCGCGAAGCGCGCCAAAGCGGGCATGTCGTGGCGCCACAACTCCAAGATCGGCGACAGGTGGCGGGATAGGGCGGCCGGGGAGAGGGGGGATCAGGGCTCGAACTTGTAGCCCAGGCCCCGGACCGTGACGATGTAGCGCGGGGCGGACGGCTCCGGCTCGATCTTGGAGCGCAGCCGCTTCACGTGCACGTCCAGCGTCTTGGTGTCGCCCACGTAGTCGGCACCCCAGACCCGGTCGATCAACTGACCCCGGGTGAGCACCCGCCCGGCGTTGCGCAGCAGCAGCTCCAGCAGCTCGAACTCCTTGAGCGGGAGCTGCACCCCGGCGCCGCCGACCGTCACCACGTGCCGTTCGATGTCCATCCGGACCGGGCCGGCGGCGAGCGTCGGCGCGCCCGTCTCGTTCGACTCGGCGCTCTGCCGGCGCAGCACCGCCCGGATGCGGGCGACCAGTTCGCGCGGCGAGTACGGCTTGGTCACGTAGTCGTCGGCGCCGATCTCCAGGCCGACCACCTTGTCGATCTCGCTGTCCCGCGCGGTGACCATGATGATCGGCACGTGCGAGCGCTGGCGGAGCTGCCGGCAGACCTCGGTACCGGACATCTCCGGCAGCATCAGGTCGAGCAGCACGATGTCGGCGCCGGTCCGGTCGAACTCGGTGAGGGCGGCGGGGCCCGTCGCGGCGACGGAGACCTCGAACCCCTCCTTGCGGAGCATGTAGGACAGGGCGTCGGAGAACGACTCCTCGTCCTCGACCACCAGTACGCGGCTCAACGGGTGTTTCCTTTCCTGTGGTCAGACCTGCCGGAGCTCGGCCGGGCCGGCCTCGATCCCAGCGGAGGCGAGTGTCGCCTCCAGGTCGTCCGGGGGGCGTGCGGGCAGCCGGAGAGTGAACGTCGACCCCCCACCAAGGGTGCTCGACACGTCCACCCGGCCGCCATGGTTGCTGGCGATGTGTTTGACGATGGCCAGGCCCAGGCCGGTGCCACCGGTGGACCGGGAGCGGGCCTGGTCGGCCCGGTAGAAGCGCTCGAAGATCCGGTCGACCTCGTTCGGGGCGATTCCGATGCCCTGGTCGGCCACGGCGATCTCGACGTGCTCCTCGGTGCCGGTGACTGTCACCCGGACCGTGGTGTCCTCGCCGGAGTAGTTGATCGCGTTCTCCACCAGGTTCGCCACAGCGGTGGCGAGTTGGCTGTCACTCCCGTACACGGTCAGGCCCCGCTGCCCACCCACGGCGATCTCCACCCGGCGCGCGGTGGCCGCGGTGCGGGTCCGGTCGACGACCTCGGCGAGCACCCAGTCCACCGAGACCGGCTCGGGCGCGGGCTGCGGTTCGGCGCCCTGGAGGCGGGTCAGTTCCAGCAGCTCCTGCACGAGGCGGCCGAGCCGGGTCGACTCGTGCTGGATCCGCTCGGCGAACCGCCGCGCGGCGACCAGGTCCTCGGACAGGTCGGGCGCGCCGTCGGCGGCCGGTTCGGTGGCGTCGACGAGCGCCTCGGCGAGCAGTTGCAGCGCACCGATCGGCGTCTTCAGCTCGTGGCTGACGTTCGCGACGAAGTCCCGGCGTACCCGCGCGAGACGGTGCGACTCGGTGACGTCGACCGCCTCGATCGAGATGTAGCCGGAGCCCAGTCCCATCGCCCGCAGGTGCACGCCGAGCGGGTTGTCCCCGCCGCTGTCGCGGCCCCGGGGCAGGTCCAGCTCTATCTCGCGCCGCACGCCCGTGCGGCGGACCTGCCCGGCGAGGGTACGGATCAACGGGTGCGCCGCGATCGACCCCGGCGTCGCCCCGGTACGGAGCAGTCCCATCGCCCGGGCGGCGGGGTTCACCAGCACCGGCACGTCGTCCGGGCCGAGCACCACCACGCCTGCGCGCAGCGAGTCGATCGTCTTGCGGCCGAGCCCGGATAGGCCCCCCTGCTGGTCGTCCGGAATGGTCGTCCTCCCTGCGTCACGACGGAGGAGCCCGCCGCCCCGCGACGCCCGGCGGCGCCGCCATTCGTCAACGGGTCCGGACAGCAGCGCCCCGGCGACCAGTCCGGTCACCAGTGCTCCGGCCACCACGACGGCCACCGCCCATTCCACCCGGCGATCGTAGGGTCATTGTTAACCCGGGTATCGGGCACAAAGGGACGAACCACCCTCGCTTTCGGCAAAGTTCACCCGTGGGCCCCGCGTCGTTCATCCGCGTTCACCCTGGTGCCGACCGTTCGGCCTAGCGTGGGGCGCGCACCTGCTCCTGCCGTACCCCATGGGGGTGGCGGCCACCGACCCCAGGAAGTGACGATGCGCGACGAGTTCCGGGCCGACCTGCAGATTGTCAGCCAGTTGCTGGTGGACATGGCCGAGGCGGTACGCGCGGCCATGCGGCAGGCCACCAAGGCGCTGCTCACCGCCGACCGGACAGCCGCCGAGACGGTGATCGCGCGGGACGCCGAGATCGACGACCTCTACCGGCACGTGGAGGAGCGGGTCTGTGACCTGCTGGCCCGGCAGGCGCCGGTCGCCTCCGACCTGCGGGCGATGATCACCGCGTTGCACGTGGCAGCCGATCTGGAACGGATGGGCGACCTGGCCGACCACGTGGCGAAGACGGCGCTGCGCCGCCACCCCTCCCCGGCGGTGCCGGCCGAGTTGCGGCCGGTCTTCACCGACATGGCCGGAATCGCCGACCGGATGGCCGAGAAGATCGGCTCGGTGCTGGCCAAGCCGGACGCCGACGTGGCCGCCGAACTGGACAGCGACGACGACGCGATGGACGACCTGCACAAGAGCCTGTTCGGCGTGCTGCTCGGCGACGACTGGCCGTACGGGGTGGAGACGGCGATCGACGCGACGCTGCTGGGTCGCTTCTACGAGCGTTTCGCCGACCACGCGGTGAACGCGGGCGAGCACGTGGTCTACCTGATCACCGGTTCCACGTCCGCCTGACCCTGTGCAAGGAAGGGCCCCTTATTAACGCTGAGGGTTAACAAGGGGCCCTTCCTCTACCGCAGACGTTAAAAAGGGGCCCTTCCTTACACCCAGGCTCAGCGGCCCTGGTTGGCGACCGCGGCGGCGGCAGCCTTCGCCGCGTCCGGGTCCAGGTACGTCCCGCCGAGCACCTGCGGGCGCAGGTCGGCGTCCAGGTCGTAGCGCAGCGGGATGCCGGTGGGGATGTTCAGCTTGGCGATCGCGTCATCGGAGATCTGGTCGAGGTGCTTGACCAGGGCGCGCAGCGAGTTGCCGTGCGCGGCCACCAGCACCGTCCGGCCGGCCAGGATGTCCGGCACGATCGAGTCGTACCAGTAGGGCAGCATCCGGTCGACGACGTCCTTCAGGCACTCGGTGCGCGGCATCAGCTCGGTCGGCAGCAGCGCGTACCGGGGGTCGCCGACCTGCGACCACTCGTCCGCGTCGTCGATCGGCGGCGGCGGCGTGTCGTACGAGCGGCGCCAGAGCATGAACTGCTCCTCGCCGTACTCGTCGAGGGTCTGCTTCTTGTCCTTGCCCTGCAGGGCGCCGTAGTGGCGTTCGTTGAGCCGCCACGACCGGCGTACCGCGATCCAGTGCCGGTCGGCGGCGTTCAGCGCCAGCTCGGCGGTGCGGATGGCTCGGCGCATCAGGCTCGTGTGCACCACGTCCGGCAGCAGGTCGTGCTCGCGCAGCAGCTCGCCGCCGCGCCGCGCCTCGCTCTCCCCCTTGGTGGTCAGGTCGACGTCGACCCAGCCGGTGAAGAGGTTCTTCGCGTTCCAGTCGCTCTCGCCGTGCCGCAGCAGGACCAGCGTCCCGACGGTGGGCCCCTCGCTCGCAGTCATGCCGATCATCCTGCCGTACGGCGCGGGCGGACACGCGGCGACCTGTGGTGACGACCACCACGTGGAAAACCTGATGACCACGGCTCCGGCCCGGCACTAGGTTGTAAGGCGTCTCAAAGAGGTCGGTCATTACCAAGCGGGGGGCGTCGGGATGCGGACGGTACGGGGCTGGTTCCAGGACACAGCCGGTGGCCTGCCACGGACGTTCTGGTACCTCTGGGCCGGCACGCTGATCAACCGGCTCGGCTCGTTCGTCCTGATCTTCCTGGCCATCTACCTGACCCAGGAACGCGGCTTCTCCGCTTCCCAGGCCGGACTGGTGATCGGCCTCTGGGGCGCCGGCGGCGCGGTCGGCACCACCATCGGCGGCACCCTGACCGACCGCTGGGGACGGCGGCCCACGCTGCTCACCGCGCACGTCGGCGCGGCGGGCATGATGGTCGCGCTCGGCTTCGCCCGCCCGCTCTGGGCGGTCGCCGTGGGCGCATTGCTGCTCGGCGCATTCGCCGAGGCGGCCCGCCCCGCCTTCGGCGCCATGATGGTCGACGTCGTGCCGGACAAGGACCGGCTGCGGGCCTTCTCGCTGAACTACTGGGCCATCAACCTCGGCTTCGCCTGCGCCGCCGTGCTCGCCGGCTTCGCCGCCCAGGGCAGCTACCTGCTGTTGTTCCTGGTGAACGCGACCACCACACTGGTGACCGCGCTCATCATCTTCGCCAAGGTCGGCGAGACCCGCGGCCCGGTCACCGCTCTCCCGGTCAAGGGGATGCCGGCGCCGGCGGGGGCACTCCGCACCATCCTCGCCGACCGGGTGTTCCTCGGCTTCGTCGCGCTCAACCTGCTCGCCGCGCTGGTGTTCCTCCAGCACATCTCGATGCTGCCGATCGCGATGGGCGACTCCGGGCTCAGCCCGGCCACGTACGGCTCGGTGATCGCACTGAACGGCGTGCTCATCGTGGTCGGCCAGCTGTTCGTACCCCGGCTCATCAAGGGCCGCAGCCGCTCGCACGTGCTGGCCCTCGCGGCGCTGGTGATGGGCGCCGGGTTCGGGCTCACCGCGTTCGCCGACACGGTCTGGCTCTACGGCCTGACCGTGCTGATCTGGACCGTCGGCGAGATGCTCAACTCGCCGTCCAACGCCACCCTGATCGCGGAGCTGTCCCCGGCCGCGCTGCGCGGCCGCTACCAGGGCGTCTTCTCGCTGTCCTGGCAGCTCGCCGGCGCCGCCGCGCCGATTCTCGGCGGCCTGGTCCGGGAGAACGCCGGCAACAGCACGCTCTGGCTCGGCTGCGCGGGCATCGGCGTCGTGGCGGCGGTCGCCCACCTGATCTCCGGCCCGGCCCGGGAGCGCCGCGCGGTCGCGCTGCGCGCCGTGGGCACGCCGGTCACGCCGGTCACCGTCACCGCCTCCCCGGCGCCCGAGGCGGGCGAGGCCGCGGCGACCGCACCCGCCGCGCCGGTCCGGGCCGGTTCCTGAGTACGCCCCGACGCAGCCGCCCCGAGGCGGGTGGATACGGTACGGGAAGGAATCGGTAAGGAAACCTTCCTGGAGGACGGGTGCGCGGCCTGCGGCGCTGGTGGGACGACACGGCCGGCGGACTACCGGCCACGTTCTGGTACCTCTGGTCCGGTCTGCTGATCAACCGGGCGGGCGCGTTCGCGCTGCTGTTCCTGTCGCTCTACCTGACCGCCGCGCGGGGCGCCCCGCCGTCGCTGGCCGGGCTGGTGGTCGGCGCGTACGGGATCGGCGGCGCGGCCGGGACGCTGCTCGGCGGCGTACTGGCCGACCGGTGGGGACGGCGGGCCACGCTGCTCGCTGCCCACCTCGCCGCCGCCGGGCTGATGGCGGCGCTGGCGTTCAGCACGCACCTGGCGGTGATCGCCGCACTCGCCACGCTGGTCGGAGTGGCGCACTCGATGCCCAGCCCGGCGTTCGTGGCCGCCATCGTGGACGTGGTACCCGAGGCGCGCCGCTCCCGCGCGTTCAACCTGCAGTTCTGGGCGTTCAACCTGGGCATGGCGGTGGCCTCGCTGCTGGCCGGCATCCTCGCCGAGGCGAGCTTCACCGCGCTGTTCCTGGTCGACGCCGGAGCCACGCTGGCCGCGGCGGTGGTGATCGCGCTGAAGGTGCCGGAGACGCTCACCCGGCGGCCGGCGCTCACACCACGGGCGGTGGTGGGACGCCGTCCCGGGCTGCACACCGCGCTGACCGACCGCACGTTCCTGGTGTTCGTCGGGCTGACGTTCCTGCTGGCCGTGCTGACCATGCAGACCTCCACGATCATGCCGCTGGCGATGCGCGAGGACGGCCTGCGCCCGTCGGCGTACGGGCTGGTGGTGGCGCTCGGCGGGGCGCTCATCGTGGCCGGGCAGCTGTTCGTGCCCCGGCTCATCGAGCCGTACCGGAAGTCGAGCGTGCTGGCCGTCTCCACCGGCCTGATGGCGCTCGGGTTCGGCGCGCTCACAGTGGCCGACGGGCTGCCGCTCTACCTCGGCGCGGCGGTGGTCTGGACGGTCGGGCAGATGCTCGCCGCGCCGCCGAACGCGCAGATCAACGCGGACCTCGCGCCACCCGATCTGCGCGCCCGTTACCAGTCGGTGTTCTACCTGACGTTCCCGGCCGCGTCGTTCGTGGCGCCGGCGCTCGGCGGGCTCAGCCTGGAACACCTGGGCGAGCGGCACTGGCTGGTGGTGGGCGCGCTCGGCCTGCTCGCCGCCGCCGGGCACCTGCTCGCCGGACCGCGCCGGGAACGGCGGGTCGCCGCGCTGCGGGCAGCGGCGGCGAAACCGGTCGAATCCGTTCGCTGAGGGCTGCTGAGGGCTCGGGGAGACAACGGCAGAGCGCCCACCTCGACCCCCGTCGAGATGGGCGCTCGTACCGTACGCCCGGCGGCGGCGGGCGACACTCACCCCCGTAAGCGTCGCCCGCTCGCGCCGCCGGTTCCACGGGTGGCACCGTCCCCCAACGGCGTGCTCCACCCGATCTTCGCGTCTCGCCTGCGCGGATCTGATCGATCCACCGCTCCCCCGAACGTAAACAAGCGTGACGCGGTGCAATAAAGTTAGTTCGCCCGGATTCCGGATTCAACCCAGATCGCTGTCTTGCCCGTCACAGCGCCCGTGTCGGAAACCCGGCTGTCCGTGTTGTCGTCCCTGGAATGGCAAACACCGGGTTCCCGTCGGCCATTCCCGCAAACCTCAGCCGTCCTCGCGATTCGGGTTCTCGGTCCGGAAGAAGTTGCTCTGCCGGCCGTCCCGCATCTGCTCCTGGTAGATCAGGTTCAGCCGCCGCAGGTCGAACGTGCGGAACCAGTCGTCCCAGGTGATCTCGCGGATCCGGCTGCTCTCCCGGTACCCGGGGATGTTGAACGTCAGCACCCCGGGCCGGCCCTCGCGCTCGGTACCCGCGATGGTGGCGGGCTTCGCACCCCGCGCCCTCGCCCAGCGCTGGATCACCTCGTGGTTGCGGGTGACCAGGCTCCGGCCCGGACGCTCCGGCCGGTCCGCGAGGGACGTGATGAGCTGCGACGATCCGATCGACCGGCTGGACGCCGGCCCACGGGTCGGCGCCGCCTGCGCCCGGGCGGACGACGTCTTCCGAGCCGGCGCCGCCTTGGCCCGCGACGGGGCCGCCTTGGCGCGCGAAGGAGCGGCCTTCGCCCGAGCCGGAGCCGCCTTCGCGCGAGCCGGGGCGGCCTTCGCGCGAGCCGGGGCGGCCTTCGCGCGAGCCGGGGCGGCCTTCGCGCGAGCCGGGGCGGCCTTGGCCCGAGCCGGCGTCGCCTTCGCGCGGGACGAGGCCGTCTTCGCGCGGGACGAGGTCGCCTTCGCTCGGGACGAGGTCGCCTTCGCTCGGGTGGGCGCCGCCTTGCGCGTACCCGTCGCCTTGGCCCTGGCGCCGGTGGCGCGTGCGGCCGGCGCGGCCTTCGCCGGCGACGTGGTGCTGCGGCGGGCCGACGTGGTCCGCTTCGCCGCCGTGGTCTTCTTGGCGGCGGTGCTCTTGCGGGTCGCCGACGGCCGGCCGGCCGGGCCGGTGCTCCGCCGGGCGGCGCCGCCCTCCCCGCGCATGGTCCGCGCCAGGGTCTTCACCAGTTCCGGCTTCCGCAGCGCGGAGATCCCCGAGACCCCGCGCCGTTTGAGCTGGCTGCGGAGGTCGTCGACCTTCATCCGGGAGATCGCCGACTCCGACACCCTCGGGGTGTTCGGCGTCTGATTGCCGGTTTGCCGCTTGGTCCGGGTCGCAGTCGTGCCGCGACCTGAGCTGTTGCGCTGAGCCATGGGACACGCTCCTCGACAGTCCGTCCTCGGCCCGCGGTGGGTCCCAGTGCTCCCCACCGCGCGGGGCGGCATACCCGTCAGGAGGGCTCCGAACCTCCGGCGGACGATCCGGCAGTGGCGGAGGGCTCGAAGAGGTGCGCGAACGCGGCCAGGTTGGCTGTCGACTCACCGCGCTTGACCCGCCACTCCCACTCCCGGCGGATGGCGGTGCCGAAGCCGATCTCCAGCATGCTGTCGAACGACTCGTCGGCGTACGTCAGCACGGAACCGAGCAGCCGGTCCAGCTCGTCGGCGTCGATCCCGGCCAGGTTGACCCGCCCGGTCAGGTAGACGTCGCCGACCGCGTCGATGGAGAACGAGACGCCGTACATGCGGGCGTTGCGCTGGAGCAGCCAGGCCCACAGCTCCTCGCGGCGCTCGTCGGGCTGCCGCATCACGAACGCCTCGACCCGCAGCGCGTGCTCACCCACGATCAGGTTGCAGATCGTCTTGAGCTTGTGCGTGCCGGGCAGCGTCACCGCGTACGACGCCTCGCCGGTGGACTCCCACTCCAGCTCACGCTCCGCGCAGACGGACTCGATCAGCGCGGCGACCTCACTCCTGCGGCTCATCGCACCCACTCTACGACCGGCGTACCGGGGCCGCCGGGTGGCGGATCACCAGGAGCACAGCAGGGCCGGGTCGCCGCACCGCCGCGCCAGCCGGGCCCGGTGCTCGGTGATCGCCTCCCCGTAGACCGCGAGCAGGCCGGAGGCGGTGCGGTGCCAGGAGAAGTCCCGGGCGTGCCGCTCGGCGCCGCGGCCCAGCGCGGCACGGCGTACCGGATCGGGCAGCAGCCGGGCCAGCGCGCGGGCCCAGTCGACCGGGTCGTGCCCGTCGATGAGCATGCCGCTGACGCCGTCGCGTACCGCGGTCACCAGGCCGCCCACGGCGGCGGCCAGCACCGGCGTGCCGCACGCCTGGGCCTCCAGCGCGACCAGCCCGAACGACTCGTTGTGCGACGGCACCGCGACCAGGTCCGCGGCCCGGTAGAGGGCGGGCAGGTCGGCGCCGGTCTGCGGCGGGAGGAAACGCACCCGGTCGGCGATGCCGAGCGCGTGCGCGAGTTCGATCAGCGCGGTGGGCCGGTCCAGGCCGGTGCCGCTCGGACCGCCGCAGATCACCACGGTCAGCTCGCCGGCCAGCGCCGGATCCCGTTCGCGCAGCGCGGCGGCGGCGCGGACCAGCACGTCCGGCGCCTTCAGCGGCTGGATCCGGCCGACGAACGCGACCACGTACCCGTCGGTCGGCAGGCCGAGCCGGCGGCGAGCGGCCCGGGTCGCGGCGTCCCGGTCGCCCGCGGCGGGACGGAACCGGTCCAGGTCGACGCCGGGCTCCACGACCGCCACCCGGTCCGGCTCGGCCGCGTACCGGTCGAGCAGGTCGCGAGCCTCGACCCGGGTGTTGGCGACCAGCCGGTCCGCCTCGGTGACCACCTGCTCCTCGCCGATCACCCGGGCCTTCGGCTCGGGACGGTCTCCGACGGCGAGGCGGGCGTTCTTGACCTTGGCGAGCGTGTGCGCGGTGTGCACCAGCGGTACGCCCCAGCGCTCCTTGGCCAGCCACCCGACCTGACCGGAGAGCCAGTAGTGCGAGTGGATCAGGTCGTAGTGGCCCGGCGGGCGGGCCGCCTCGGCACGCAGCACCCCGGCGGTGAAGGCGCAGAGCTGACCCGGCAGTTCCTCCTTGGTCAGCCCTTCCAGCGGTCCGGCGGTGACGTGCCGGACGGACACGCCGGGCGCCACCTCGACCACCGGGGGCAGGTCACCGGCGGTGGCACGGGTGAAGATCTCCACCTCGACGTCGGCCTCGGCCAGCCGCCGGGCAACCTCCAGGATGTAGACGTTCATGCCGCCCGCGTCACCCGTGCCGGGCTGGTGCAGCGGCGACGTGTGCACCGACAGGGTGGCGATACGGCGGGGCCGTGGCCACGGAAGGGCACCTCGCTGACGACCGACACCGGTGTGCAAATCCGCCACGTCCGCTCCCTCTGTCACGGTTGATGCCGTCCCGCACGACCGGCGCTTCTCGGTCAACCCGTGTGCCGGATGTCATCTTCCCCATCGGGGTACGGAAATGCTTTCCGCCGGGTCCCGGGCGTGACGGACCTCATCCCGCCGCCCGGCCCGGCGACGGGAGACAATGACCGGATGACTTCAGTCGCCATCGTCACCGGGGCGTCCAGCGGGATCGGCGCGGCCACCGCCCGCCGGCTCGCCGCCGAGGGATTCCACGTGCTGGCCGCCGCCCGGCGTACCGACCGGCTGGCCGCGCTCGTGGCGGAGATCGAGGCGGCCGGCGGCGCGGCGACAGCGGTGGCCTGCGACGTGACCTCGGACGAGTCGGTGGCCGGCCTGGCCGCCGCCGCCGAGGCCGCACCCGGGCCGGTCACGCTGCTGGTGAACAACGCCGGCGGCGCCCGCGGCCTGGACCCGGTCGAGACGGCCGACGTGGGCGACTGGCAATGGATGTACGACGTCAACGTGCTCGGCACGCTACGCGTCACGAAGGCGCTGCTCCCGGCGCTGGAGCGCTCCGGCGCCGGCACGATCGTGATCGTCAGCTCCACCGCCGGGCACGTGGTCTACGAGGGCGGCGGCGGCTACACGGCCGCCAAGCACGCCCAGACCGCCATCGCCGGCACGCTCCGGCTCGAACTGTGCGGCCGCCCGGTCCGGGTGATCGAGATCGACCCCGGCATGGTGAAGACCGAGGAGTTCGGCCTGGTGCGCTTCGGCGGTGACACCGACCGGGCCGAGGCGGTCTACGCCGGAGTCGCCGAACCGCTCGTTGCGGACGACGTGGCCGACTGCGTCGCCTGGTGCGCGACCCGCCCGCACCACGTCAACATCGACCAGCTCGTGGTCCGCCCGCTGGCCCAGGCCGCGCAGCACAAGGTGCACCGGACGTCCTAATGGAGCGTCCGCTCGGCGTGGCCACCCGGGGCACGACGAACCCCAACCGGCTCCGGCGGGTGGACAACTGGATCGTCGAGACCTGCGGCGACGCGCTGCGAGCCGCCGCCGACCCGCTCGTGGTGGACCTGGGCTACGGCGCCACCCCGGTCACACCCGTCGAACTGCGGGCCCGTCTCGCGGCCGGCGTCCGCGCCGACGTGCGGGTGGTCGGCCTGGAGATCGATCCGGTACGCGTCGCCGCCGCCCGCCCCGCCGCCGACCCACCCGGGCTGACGTTCGCCAGGGGCGGCTTCGAGCTGGCCGGACTGCGTCCCGCGCTGGTGCGGGCGTTCAACGTGCTCCGCCAGTACGACGAGAGCGAGGTGGCCGACGCCTGGCGTACCGTCACCGGGCGGCTCGCGCCGGGCGGGCTGCTGGTCGAGGGCACCTGCGACGAGCTGGGGCGGCTCGGCTCCTGGGTGCTGCTCGACGCCACCGGCCCGCGCACGCTCACGCTGTCGGCGAAGCTGACCACGCTGGAGAGCCCTGCCACGCTCGCCGAACGGCTGCCGAAGGCGCTGATCCACCGCAACGTTCCGGGTGAACGCGTCCACGACCTGATCGAGGCGCTGGAACAGGCGTGGCGCTCGGCCGCCGGCTACGCCCCGTTCGGCCCTCGGCAACGATGGCTGCGGACGGTCGAGGCGGTGAAGGAGTCAGGCTGGCCGGTCCAGGGCAACCCCCGCACGTGGCGCCACGGCTACCTGACGCTTCCCTGGCCCGCCGTAGCCCCCCGCTGACCGCACCGCACCCGCGCTCATCGCCCGCCGCGCCCCCTGGCCGCTGGCAGCTAGCCGCCCTTCCGCGAAGCCCCGCCCTCGGCGAGCCCCGCCGAACCCCTCCCGGCGCGTTGATCTGTGAGTGGGGTTGTCAAGGGGTTTGGTGGTGGGTGGTGATGGTGCGGTAGAGCTGTCGGGCGATGTAGCGCTTGAGGCAGCGGGGGATTTCTCTGGTGGTGCGGCCTTCGGCGTGGCGTCGGGTGATGTAGTCGCGTGTTTCGGGGTGGATGCGTCGGCGGGTCAGGGCGATGGTGTGCAGGGCGCTGTTGAGGGTTCTGTCGCCGCCGCGGTTGAGGCGGTGTCGGTCGGTGCGGCCGCTGGCCACGGGGATGGGGGCGGCGCCGGCGAGGGTGGCGTAGGCGGCTTCTGAGCGGACGCGGCCGGGGTGGGACCAGGCGGTGAGGGCGATCGCGGCGGTGACGGGTCCGACTCCGGGTTGGTCGAGCAGGGGCGGGCACAGTTCGGTGACGAGGGCTCGTAGGCGCTGGTGGTTGTCGGCCAGTGTGGCGTCGAGGATGTGGATGTGCCGGGCGAGGGTGACCAGTTCGCGGCGGCGGGTGTGTTCCTCGCAGGGCAGGGCGGTGGTTTCGGGCAGTTCGAGGGCGGCCAGGCGGGCGATCTGGATGGTGGTGGACAGCCCGCGTAGCGCCTCGCGCAGAGTGTCGTCAGCGGTCAGGATCAACGCTTTGACCAGGTTGACCGCGGCGGTGCGGGCATCGGTGTGGTGCCGGCGGCAGATCAGCAGCAGACGCAGGGCCTCGCGTGGGCCGTCGCTGCGGGGCACGGCGATGCGCTCAGCGGGCAGCGCCAGCACCGTATGGGCGGCGGCGACCGCGTCCAGCTGGTCGGACTTGCCGCCCCGACGACGGGCCGCAGCGGGGGGCTTGGGTGCCTCGCAGACGGGTTCGTCAGCAGCGGTCAGCAGCCGGCACAGCCCTTGCCCGTGTGACCGGGTGCCCTCCACCGCCCACAACCGGCGCCCCTGCGGTGGGGTGTGCGCGACGGCGAAGGCCAACAACCGGCTCAACCCGTCCGGGTCAGTGGACACCGTGACCTGCGCCAACACCCCACCGAGTCGGTCCACCACGGCGGCGGTATGCGTATCGGTGTGAGTATCGACCCCCACCACCACGTCATAGCGATCCGCGACCCGTTCTACGATCCTTCTCATCTCGGATTGTTGCTCCTTTGCCAGCGACGACCGGGACAGTCGGCGTCGGCTCGGGAAGACATCACCTCGGCGGCAAATCTGTGATGGGCCACGTGTGCTCGCACGGGCAGGCTTCTGATCAGGCCAGCAGGGTGGGCCGGGCCGGCGCCGACGATCACCCGGGGACAGGTCTTGCACAAGGCACACCCACACCACAGGCGGCCGGATCAACGAAGAGCCACCCAAGTGATCACCAACGCCGAACCCTAACGGCAATCAGCCGAACCGATCACCACAGACATAGAAGCGTCTTGCACTTGCCGCCCAGGCAAAACGGGTCAAAACGCCTGACTCGAGGGCCGGGAGTGCAAGATCGCGGGGGTGAGGCGGGCGGGGCGGAGGGCCGGGGGCGCGGGGTGGGACGCGCGCGGGGCGGGGCAGGGGCGAAGGCGGGGTCAGATGGTGCAGTTGATGAGGACTGGCTCGGGGTGGAGGGTCACGCCGAAGCGGGACTGGACGCCGTCGCGGATCTCGCGGGCCAGCGCCACCAGCGCGGCCGTACTGGCGGTGCCGGAACGGTTCGTGAGCGCCAGCGTGTGCTTGCTGGAGATGGCGACGCCCTCCGGGCCCGCGTACCCCTTGCCGAACCCGGCCTTGTCGATCAGCCACGCCGCGCTGACCTTCACCGCCCCGTCGGCGCCCGGCCAGTTCGGCGGCTCCCCCAGGTCGGCAGCGCGTTCCCGTACCTGCTCGAACACCTCGCCCGGCAGCACCGGGTTGGTGAAGAACGAGCCCACCGACCAGGTGTCCGGGTCGGCCGCGTCCAGCACCATGCCCTTGCCGGCGCGCAGTCTCCGTACGGTGGCGCGGGCGTCGGCGAGCGGCACCCGGTCGCCCACCTCGACGCCGAGCGCCCGGGCCAGTTCGGCGTAGCGGACCGGGCCGGACAGCGGGGACCGGGTGAGCCGGAAGTCGACGGTGAGCACCACCCAGCGGTCGCTGTACTTGAAGATGCTGCCCCGGTAGACGAACCCGCAGTCGGCCGCCGGGATCCGGACCACCCGGCGCTCCGTCCGGTCGTACGCCTCGACTGCGACGATCGTCTCGGCGACCTCCTGGCCGTACGCGCCGACGTTCTGGATCGGGGTCGCGCCGGCCGACCCGGGGATGCCGGAGAGGCACTCCAGCCCGGACCAGCCGCGCTCGACGGTGGCGGCGACGAGGTCGTCCCACGGCTCGCCGGCTTCGACACGTACCGTGACGGTGTCGCCGTCCTCGGCGACGGTCCGGAACCCCCGGGAGCGGACGAGCACGACGGTGCCGGGGAAGCCCTGGTCGCCGATCACGACGTTGCTACCGCCCGCCAGCACCAGCACGGCCTGCTCCCGGGCTTCCGCTTCCTGCACCTTCAGTACGATCTGGGCGGCGTCGCCGGCGATCTCCAGCCGCCCGGCGGGGCCACCGAGCCGGAGCGTGGTGTAGCGCGCCAGGGTGGCCGGATCGGTCGGGTCACCGGCAGTCGCCGGTTCGGCGTAGACGTCTGACACGCCTTTCACCCTAGGCTGAGGGGTAGCCGGAGCACCCACTGGTGGCCCGGTCACCCCCGGGAGGATGGCGATGAGCAGACTGCACCACACGAAGGACTTCTGGATCGGCGCGCTGCGCACGGAGGGCCCCGCCTTCGCCGCGGCGGTGGCTGAGGCGCCGCCCGAGACACCCGTGCTGTCCTGTCCCGGCTGGACCGTCACCGATCTCGCTCATCACCTGACCCGCGCGTACGCCTGGGCGGGCACCGTGCTGACCGCGGGCATCGCGACCCGCCCGGAGCGGCACGACCCGGAGCCGCCGGCGGGCCTGACCGCGGCGCAGTGGTTCACGCAGGAGTACGAGCGGATCAGCGCGCTGCTGGAGGCGACGGACCCGGAGGCGCCGGCCTGGAACTTCGCGCCCCAGCCGAAGAAGGCGGTCTTCTGGCCACGCCGGCTGGCGCACGAGACGGCTGTGCACCGCTGGGACGCCCAGCTCGCGATCGGTGCGGGTGATCCGATCGAGGCGAAGCTCGCGGCCGACGGGGTGAGCGAGGTGCTGGACACCTGGCTGCCGGCGGGACGGCGGATGCATGCCGGGCAGTGGCGCGGCGTGGTGCAGCTGAACGCGACCGATGCCGCGCAGGAGTGGTACCTGCGGTTGCGGGGTGAGGGGGTCGCGCTGCTGGACACCGCGACGATCCTCGACCACGACGACCACCGCGCGCGGGCGCAGGTGGCCGGCACGGCGAGCGATCTGCTGCTGGCGCTGATGGGCCGGATCAGCTTCGACGCGCTGGACGTGGCGGGCGACCGTTCCCTGCTGGGCGGCCTACGGGTCGGCTGACGACGGGCACCGGACGGAGAGGGGCGACAGTCGCCCCTCTCCTTCTTTTCGGACACCTCTGAGAGCGCTCTCTTGACAAGGTCCACGACCCTCCACCACGCTGTCGTGAGAGCGCTCTCTAAGTTCCGGAACCGCCTTCCACCACCCGTTTCGACGACCCGAGAGGTCAGGACAGCATGCTCACCTTCACGCGCCGCCGCCTGGCGGCGGTGGCCCTGGTGGCCGCCACCGCACTGCTCGGCACCACCGCCTGCGGCGGCGGCGACGATGCCGCCGCCGACGGGCCGATAACACTCACCGTCGACGTCTTCGGCCAGTTCGGTTACGCCGACCTCTACCAGGAGTACATGGCCAGCCACCCCGACGTGAAGATCGTCGAGCGGGGCACCGGCGGCAACCTCGACGAGTACTCCCCGAAGCTCACCCAGTGGCTCGCCGCGGGCAAGGGCGCCGGTGACGTGGTGGCCATCGAGGAGGGCCTGCTCGTCGAGTACAAGGCCAACCCGCAGAACTTCGTCAACCTGCTCGACCACGGCGCGGCCGACCTGAAGGGCAACTTCCTCGACTGGAAGTGGAACCAGGGGCTCACCGCCGACGGCAAGCAGCTCATCGGCCTCGGCACCGACGTCGGCGGCATGGCGATGTGCTACCGCAAGGACCTGTTCGCCAAGGCCGGCCTGCCCACCGACCGCGACGCGGTGTCCAAGCTCTGGCCCACCTGGCAGGACTACATCAAGGTCGGCGAGCAGTTCACCGCGAAGAAGACGGGCGCCTCGTTCCTGGACGCCGCGACGAACACGTTCAACACGATCCTGCTCCAGACCGCCGGCAACAGCAGCGGCTACAGCTACTACGACACCGGCAACAACCTCGTCGTGGGCAGCAACCCGGCGGTGAAGCAGGCGTACGACACCACGATGGACATCATCGACTCGGGGCTGTCCGGCAAGTACGGCTCCTGGTCCGAGGAGTGGGTGTCGGCGTTCAAGCAGTCGAAGTTCGCCACCATCGCCTGCCCGGCCTGGATGACCGGCGTGATCGAGGGCAACGCCGGCGCCGCCGCCAAGGGCAAGTGGGACATCGCCCAGATCCCCGGCAACGGCGGCAACTGGGGCGGCTCGTTCCTCGCCGTGCCGAAGCAGAGCAAGCACCAGGCCGAGGCGATCGAACTGGCCAAGTTCCTGACCAGCGCCAAGGGTCAGATCGGCGCGTTCAAGGCGAAGGGCCCGCTGCCCTCGTCCCCGCAGGCGCTGGAGGATCCGGCGATCATCGAATCGAAGAACGCCTACTTCTCCGAGGCACCGGTCGGGAAGATCTTCGCCGAGGGCGCCAAGAGCCTGAAGCCGGTCTACATGGGACCGAAGAACCAGGCCGTACGCACCGAGGTCGAGAACGCCGTCCGCAGCGTGGAGCTGGGCAAGCGCTCCCCGGAGCAGGGCTGGACCGACGCGGTCGCCAACGCCGAGAAGGCCGCCGCCAAGTAACCCGAGCAGCGCGTGCGGGCGGCCACCCGGCCACGGGGGCCGCCCGCACGGCGGAAAGGAGTCCCGGGTCATGGCCGTCCAGCTCGACGCCCGCCCGCCGGTCGCACCGGCACCCCGCCCCACCCGTCCCGGCCTGGGCAACCGGCTCAGCCGGATCGACACCAAGTACTCGCCGTACCTGTTCATCGCCCCGTTCTTCCTGCTGTTCGGCGTCTTCGGGGCGTACCCGCTGGCGTACACGTTCTGGGTCTCGCTGCACGACTGGGACCTGCTCGGCGCCGAGCACCCGTTCATCGGCTTCGACAACTACACCCAGCTGCTCGCCGACTCGGACTTCTGGCACTCGGTCGTCAACACGCTGGGCATCTTCGTGATCTCCACGGTCCCCCAGCTGCTCGCAGCGCTCTGGCTGGCCAACCTGCTCAACCGGCAGCTGCGCGCCCGTACCACCTGGCGGATGGCGGTGCTGATCCCGAACGTCACGTCGACCGCCGCCGTGGCGATCGTGTTCGCGGTGCTGTTCGGCCGCGAGTTCGGCATGATCAACTGGCTGCTCGACCACGTCGGGATCAACGCGATCGACTGGAAGGCGAACCGGTTCGCCGCCTGGGTCGCCATTTCCACCATGGTCGACTGGCGCTGGACCGGCTACAACGCGCTGATCTTCCTGGCCGCCATGCAGGCCATCCCCCGCGACCTGTACGAGTCGGCGGCGATCGACGGCGCCGGCCGGGCCCGGCAGTTCTGGTCCATCACGGTGCCGCTGCTCAAGCCGACGATCATCTTCGCGGTCATCATCTCCACCATCGGCGGCCTCCAGCTCTTCACCGAGCCGCGGATGTTCAACTCCGGCACCAACGCGATCCGCGGCGGGCCGCTGCGGGAGTCGCAGACGGTGACCATGTACATGTTCGAGAACGCCTTCGCGCCGCACTACAACTTCGGCTACGGCTCGGCAGTCGCCTGGCTGCTGTTCGCGCTCATCGCTGTGGTCGCGGCGATCAACGTCCTGCTCCTGCGCCGGCTCGGCGGCGGCTCCCGCAAGGAGGTCTCCCGATGACCCGCCTCTGGTCGGCAAGCCGGCTCACCTACCTGGCGCTGACGCTCTCGGCCATCCTGTCGATCTTCCCGATCTACTGGATGTTCGTGGTGGCCAGCCGGACCAGCGACACGATGGGGCAGGTGCCGCCGCCGCTCACGCCCGGCGGCAACCTCGGCGCCAACATCGCCCGGCTGTTCGACAACACCGACGCGTACTTCCTGACCGGCCTGATCAACTCGGCGATCGTGGCCACCACCGTCACGATCTCGGTGGTGTTCTTTTCCACGCTGGCCGGGTTCGCGTTCGCCAAGCTGCGCTTCCGCGGGCGCAACGCGCTGCTGCTGGTCATCGTCGCCACCATGATGGTCCCCACCCAGCTCGGCGTGATCCCGCTCTACCTGCTGATGACGAAGCTGAACTGGAACGACCGGCTGCCCGCCGTGATCGTGCCGGCGCTGGTGACCGGCTTCGGCGTGTTCATGATGCGCCAGTACGCGGGCCAGGCGGTCAGCACCGAGCTGATCGAGGCGGCGCGGATGGACGGCTGCAACACCGCGCGGATCTACTGGAACGTGGTGCTGCCCGCGCTGCGCCCGGCCGCCGCCGTCCTCGGCCTGCTCACGTTCATGACCACCTGGAACGACTTCCTGTGGCCGTACGCAGTGCTGAACGACCCGGAGAACCCGACGGTGCAGCTGTCGCTGCGGGCCCTCTCCGACGGGTACTACCAGGACATGTCGCAGGTGTTCACCGGCACGGCGATCGCCACGCTGCCGCTGCTGCTGGTGTTCGTCGTCTTCGGCCGCCAGATCATCGGCGGCATCATGGAAGGTGCGGTCAAGGCATGAGCAACGTCCGATTCCCGGAGGGCTTCGTCTGGGGCGGGGCCACCGCCGCGTACCAGATCGAGGGCGCCGCACGCGAGGACGGTCGCGGCCCGTCGATCTGGGACACCTTCAGCCGTACGCCGGGCGCGGTGTTTCAGGGCCACACCGGCGACGTGGCCTGCGACCACTACCACCGGTACGCCGAGGACGTCGCGCTGATGGCCGACCTGGGGCTGCGGGCGTACCGGTTCTCGGTGTCCTGGCCCCGCGTGCGGCCGGACGGCACCGGCCCGGTCGAGCCGCGCGGGCTCGACTTCTACGACCGGCTGACCGACGCGCTGCTGGACGCCGGCCTCGACCCGATCGTCACGCTCTACCACTGGGACCTGCCGCAGGCGCTGGAGGACCGGGGCGGCTGGACCGTCCGGGAGACCGCCGAGCACTTCGCCGAGTACGCGCTCGCCGTGCACGGCCGCCTCGGGGACCGGGTCCGCACCTGGACCACGCTCAACGAGCCGTGGTGCTCGGCCTACCTGGGGTACGGCTCGGGCGTGCACGCGCCGGGGCGCCGCGACGCCGGTGACGCGTTCCGGGCCGTACACCATCTGCTGCTCGGCCACGGCCTGGCGGCGCGGGCACTGCGGGCGGCAGGCGCGGAGACGCTCGGGATCACGCTCAACCTGGCCGACGTGCAACCGGCGGACGCGGGCAGCGCCGCTGACGCCGAGGCGGTCCGGCTGGTCGACGGCCTGCACAACCGGATCTTCCTGGACCCGCTCACCGGCGGCGGCTACCCGGCGGACGTGCTGGCCCACGTCAGCCGGATCGTCGCGCCGGACTTCGTCCGGGACGGGGACGAGAAGCTGATCGCCGCGCCGCTGGACCTGCTCGGCCTGAACTACTACGCGCCCACCTACGTGGCCGGGCGGGCGGACGGCACGGGAGGTGCCGCGTACCCGGGCACCGCCGGGGCGGTCGAGTTCCTGCCGCCGGCCGGGCCGCTGACCGAGATGGGCTGGTCGATCGAGCCGGCCGGGCTGGCCCGGCTGCTGGAACGCGTCGCGGCCGACTATCCCGGGCTACCGTTGATGATCACCGAGAACGGCGGGGCGTTCCCCGACACCGACCTCGACGAGCAGGGCGGGGTGGCCGACGCCGACCGGGTCGCCTACCTCGACGGGCACCTGCGCGCGGCGCACGAAGCCATCGCCCGCGGCGTGGACCTGCGTGGTTATCTCGTATGGTCGGTGCTGGACAACTTCGAATGGGCCGAGGGTTACCGGAAGCGGTTCGGGATCGTCCACGTCGACTACCTGACCCAGCGGCGCACACCCAAGCGCAGTGCCCGCTGGTACCAGGAGGTGATCGCCCGGAACGGGCTGTGACGAGGTGGTGGTTACGGGGATGACGACGGCACAGCGACCGACCCTGGAGGCGGTGGCCCGGCTGGCCGGCGTGTCCCGGGCCACCGTCTCCCGGGTGGTGAACGGCTCGACCACAGTCGCCGAGCCGATCCGGCAGGCGGTACGCCGGGCGGTCGAGGAACTCGGGTACGTCCCGAACCTCGCCGCCCGCAGCCTGGTCACCCAGCGGACCGACTCGGTCGCGCTGGTGATGCCCGAGGCGGCCACCCGGGTCTTCTCCGACGACCAGGTGTTCCCGGGCATCATCCGGGGCGCGGCACAGGAGCTGGAGGCGGCGGACAAGCAGCTCGTGCTGATGCTCGCCGGTTCGCCGGCCGGGCACGAACGGGTCGAGCGGTACACCACCGGGCGGCACGTCGACGGGGTGCTGTTCGCCTCGCTGCACGGCGAGGACCCGCTGCCCGGCCGGCTGGCCCGCCTCGGCATCCCGGTGGTGTGCAGCGGCCGGCCGCTCGACGGCGCCGACGTGCCGTACGTGGACGTCGATCACACCGGTGGCGTGAGCACCGCGGTCGAGCACCTGATCGCGAGCGGACGGCGGCGCATCGCCACCATCGCCGGACCGCAGGACATGGTCGCCGGGATCGAACGGCTGATCGGCTACCGCAACGCGATCACCGAGGCCGGGCTGCCGGAGCTGGTCGCGTACGGCGACTTCACCCGCGAGTCCGGCACCGCCGCGATGCGCGAACTGCTCGCCGCCGACCCGGAACTGGACGCCGTGTTCGCCGCCTCCGACCTGATGGCGCACGCCGCCCTGCGCACGCTGCGGGAGGCCGGGCGGCGGGTGCCCGAGGACGTGGCGGTGATCGGGTTCGACGACATCGAGACGGCCGCCTACACCGAGCCGCCGCTGACCACCGTGCGGCAGCCGATAGTGGAGCTGGGCCGGTCGATGACCCGGCAACTGCTGCGCATCGCCGCGGGCGAGGAGGTCGAGCAGGCGCTGGTGCTGCCGACCGAGCTGGTGCTACGCGAGTCCGCGTAAGGAAGGGCCCCCTCTTAACGCCTCAGGTAGAGGAGGGGGCCCTTCTTAACAGCCCGCCGGGCGACCGCCCGCCGCGCGTTAACCGGTCGCGGCGCGGGCGGCGGCGGGGCTAGGGTCCGCCGGATGAGTGGAGCCCTGATCCGTCCCGCCCGTGCCGAGGACGCGCCCGCCGTGGTGGCGTTGCGCGCGCTCGTCTACCCGTACCTGGTGCGGGGCGTCGAGTCGACCCGCCGCATGATCGCCGAACCACCGCCCGGCGAGGACTGGGCGGCCTGGGTCGCCGAGGCGGACGGGCAGGTCGTGGGCTGGGTGTCGGCGTACCGCAACACGCAGACCTCCACGCCCGGCGTGGGCGAGATCGCCACGCTGCACGTGCACCCGGAGCATCGCCGCCGGGGCACCGGCACCGCGTTGTTCGACACCGCGCTCGGTCATCTGCGGACGCTCGGGTCCACCCGGGTGCTCACCCACGCGCGTACCGAGTCGCTGCCGTTCGCGCAGCGGCACGGCTTCACACCAAGCCGGGAGTTGCGCTACTCGGCACTGGACCTGAGCACCGCCCCGCCGATGCCGCAGGCGCCGCCGGGCGTACGGCTGGTGTCCGCCGCCGGGCTCGACCCCCGCCTGGTGCACCGGGTGGACGCCGAGTCGTCCCGGGACGAGCCGGGGGACGTGCCGACGGACTCGCTCGACTTCGACCTGTGGCGGCACGAGTGCTGGGACAACCCGGGGCTGGACCGGGAGGCGAGCACGCTCGCCGAGGTGGACGGCGAACTGGTCGCACTCAGCCTGGTGAAGCGGGACGGCGACCGGATGTGGTCGGACTTCACCGGCACGCTGCCCGCGTACCGGGGGCGCGGGCTGGCCCGGCTGGCCAAGCAGGCCGCGCTGCACGCCGCCGCGGCGCGCGGGGTACGCACCGCGTACACCTCGAACGACGAGGCGAACGCGCCGATGCTGGCGGTGAACGAGCGGCTCGGCTACCGGCCGGTGGACAGCCAGTGGTCGTGCCGGCGCAAACTCAGCTGAGCCCGGCGGCCACCCGCACCGCTGTGGCGTACGTGTCGGCGCCGAACAGCACCAGCCGTGCCTCGGCGACGTGCTCCGGGGTGGCCGCGTGCAGCATGCTGAGCGCCTGTGCCACCGCGTCCCCGACCGGCCAGCCGTAGATCCCGGCGGAGATCAGCGGGAACGCGATCCGGGTCGCGCCCAGCCCGTCGGCGACGCGCAGGCTGTTGGCGTAGCAGTCGCGCAGCAGCGCGGACCGGTCCTCGCGCGGCGAGAAGACCGGGCCGGCAGTGTGCACCACCCAGCGCGCGGGCAGGTTGCCGGCGGTGGTGGCGACCGCCTGGCCGGTGGGCAGCCCGCGCCCGTAGCGGGAGGCGCGCAACGCCCGGCACTCCTCCAGGATCGCCGGCCCGCCGCGCCGGTGGATCGCGCCGTCCACTCCCCCGCCGCCGAGCAGCGACGAGTTGGCGGCGTTGACTATCGCGTCGACCTGCTGGGCGGTGATGTCCCCCTCGATCAGGACGGTGTCCATCTCAGCTCTCCTCGACGGCCTGGCCCAGCGAGCGGCGGGCCAGCAGCGCGGCCCCGGCGACGGCGGCCGGCATGACCAGCACCGCGCCGAGCGGGATCAGGAAGCACAGGAAGACCGCCACCCCGAAACCGAGCGCTGTCGGCCGGTCGGCCCGCAGCCGCGCCCGCCGGTCCGGCAGCCGCATCCCCCGCCGGTAGAACGGCGCGCCCACCAGCTCCAGCGCCAGGAACCAGCCACCCACCAGGGCGCCGACCACCGGGACCACCGTCTGTCCCACCACCGGGATGAAACCGGCCGCGAACAGGGGTACGCCGATCAGCGCGGACAGCGCCACCAGGCGCAGCGAGTCGGCGAGGCTGCGTCGCAGCGAGGACCAGAACGGCACGTCCACCGCACCGGGGGTGCCGCCGAGGCGGTCCTCGACCCGCTCGGAGATCGCCTCGTAGAAAGGGTCGCCGATGACGAGCGTGACGGCGGTGAACGTGAGCACCCCGACCAGCCCGGCGACCCCGACCACCGCCAGCCCGGCGGCGACCCGCAGCAGCCCGCGCCAGGGCGACGACCAGTCGTCGGCGAACGGGGTGAGCCAGCCCGCCAGGTCGTCGACGAAGTAGAGCAGCGTGGCGAACAGGGCCACGTAGAGCGCGCCGGTGATCAGCGCCGGGATCACGCCGAGCAGCATCAGCTTCGGGCTGCGGACGTACATGCCGAAGCCGCGCAGCAGCAGCCCGGCGCCGCCGAGGAAGCGGGTGGCCGCGCCGGTGACGGGCGCGATCGTACGGGAGGCGTTCACGACGGCACAGCCTAATCTGCCGGTGCACCACAATGGGCCTGTGCGTGCGTCCCGGCTGATCTCGCTTGTGCTGCTGCTCCAGTCCCGGGAGACGATGACCGCCGCCGAGCTGGCCCGCGAGCTGGAGGTGTCCGAGCGGACCGTCTACCGGGACGTGCTGGCGCTCTCCGCCGCCGGTGTCCCGGTGTACGCGGACCGCGGCCGGGCCGGCGGCTACCGGCTGCTCGGCGGCTACCGGACCCGGCTGACCGGGTTGAGCCGGGACGAGGCCGAGGCGCTGTTCCTGGCCGGGTTGCCCGGACCGGCCGGGGACATGGGACTGGCCGACTCGGTGGCCGCCGCCGAGCTGAAGGTGCTCGCCGCGCTGCCGCCGAGCCTGCGGGACGCGCCCGCCCGTACCGGGCAGCGGTTCCACCTGGACGTGCCCGGCTGGTTCCGGGAGACCACGCCGCCGCCGACGCTCGCCGAGCTGGCCCGGGCGGTCTGGCGGGACCTGATGGTGGAGTTGCGCTACCGGCGCGGGGACCGGGAGGTGACCCGCACGCTGGCACCGTACGGGCTGGTGCTGAAGAACGGGGTCTGGTACCTGGTCGGCCGGGTCGGTGACGGCTGGCGGACGTACCGGGTGGACCGGGTGGTGGCGGTCGAGGTGGGCGCCGACGGGTTCGACCGGGACGAGGACTTCGACCTCGGGGCGTACTGGCGGGAGCAGGCGGGCGCGTTCCTGCGCGAACTGCTGCGGGAGCGGGTGACGGTGCGGCTCGGCCCGGCCGGGTTGCGGGCGCTGCGGCACCTGGTGGACGCGCCGTTCGTCCACACCGAGGCGGTGGACGCGGCCGGGCCGCCGGACGAGCAGGGGCGGCTGGTGCTGCGGCTGCCCGTCGAGTCGGTCGACGTCGCGTACGGCCAGTTGCTGGCGCTCGGTCCGGAGGTGGAGGTGCTGGCGCCGCCGCAGCTGCGGGCGCGCTTCGCCGAGGCGACCCGCCGCGCGGCGGCGCTCTACACCGATCCGCCGTCCGACGGTCAGCGGTAACCGTCCGGGTCGGCCGGCTTACCAGGCTTGACCACCTCCTCGTAGTAGCGGGCCCAGTGCGGGCGGCTGCCGTCGACGTCGGTGAAGCCGTACACCTGGGACAGGCCGCCGCTGTCCAGCGACCGACCGTTCCAGCGGGCCCGGTCCGGGTCGGCGGCCAGGGCGGCCACCGCGCGCCCGACGAACGCCGGCGTCTCCGACATGACGAAGTGCGGTTCGGTAGTCGCGGCGTCGCGCCAGTTCGCCTCGGTGACGCCGTAGTGTTCGAGCATCGCCTCCGAGCGCAGCCAGCCGGGTGTGAGCGCGACGGCGGTGCAGCCGTGCGGGGCCAGCTCGTGCGCCTGGCTGAAGCCGAGCCGGTTCACCGACACCTTGGCCAGGTCGTAGAAGACCGACAGGCGGTACTCGCTGTCGTTGTGCTCCTTGGTGCCGTCGCCGACCTCGACGACCAGGCCGCCCGGGTTGCGGATCAGCAGCGGCAGCGCGAAGTGGCTGGTGATGATGTGCGTGTCGACAGCCAGCCGCAGCGTGCGGAACCCGGCGTCGAGCGGCTGCTCCCAGACCGGCTTCTCCCAGGTGATCAGCGGGTCCGCGCCCCAGACGTCGTTCACGAGCACGTCCAGGCGGCCCTGCTCGGCGTCGATCCGCTCGACCAGGCCGCGTACCTGCTCGGGGTCCAGGTGGTCGACTGCGACGGCGATCCCGGTGCCTCCGGCGGCGGTGACCAGCTCGGCGGTCTCCTCGATGGTCTCCGGCCGGTCCATCTCGGAGCGGCGCTCGCGGGTGGTGCGGCCGGTGGCGTAGACGGTGGCCCCGGCGGCGCCGAGCTGCACGGCGATCTGCCGGCCGGCGCCCCGGGTCGCGCCCGCGACGAGCGCGACAGTTCCGGTCAGTGGTGAGTTCATGGGATAACCGTGCAACAGATACCTGACAGCGGAAGTCCGGTTTCCCGGACGATCCGGATGGGCGATCATCACCGGTATGCACCTGCTGCTGTCCGGGATCGTCGGCTCGGTCGCGTACGGGCTGGCCGGTCCCGGCTCGGACACCGACCGGATCGGCGTGTTCGCCGCGCCCACAGTCGCGTTCCACGGTCTGCGCCCGCCCCGCGAGTCGGTGGTGACGACCGACCCGGACGTCACGCTGCACGAGGCGCGGAAGTACGCGCTGCTGGCGCTGAGCGGCAACCCGACCGCCACCGAGCTGATGTGGCTGCCCGAGGACTGCTACGAGACCCGTACCGGGTTCGGCGAGGAGCTGATCGCCATCCGGTCGGCGTTCCTCAGCGCGCCCCGGGTCCGCGACGCCTACCTCGGGTACGCCTCGCAGCAGTTCCGCAAGCTCGCCACCGCCCCGGCGGACAGCGGTGGGCGGCGGCGCTCGGCGAAGCACGCCCGGCACCTGGCCCGGCTGCTGCACCAGGGCCGGACGCTGTACGCGACAGGCGTGCTGGAGATCCGCCTCGCCGACCCGGAGTGGTTCCGCGCGTTCGGCGAACGGGTCGCCGGTGGCGCGCTGGGCGAGGCGCAGGCCCTGGTGGCTGCAGCCGAGGCGGAGTTCGACCGGGTCCGCTCGCCGCTGCCGGAGCGCCCGGACGAGGAGACAGTGGAACGCTGGCTGCTCGCCGTCCGGGCGGCGTACCTGCCGCGCTGAGCGGTCACTGCACGTCGAACTCGTTGCCCTCCGGGTCGGCCATCGTGGTGTGCTCGCTGCCCCGGTCGGCGACCTCGGCCAGCACCGTCGCGCCGAGCGCGGTCAGCCGCTTCACCTCGGCCGCCCGCCCCTCCGGCCCGACGTGCAGGTCGACGTGGAGGCGGTTCTTCACCCGCTTGGGTTCGGGGACGGCCTGGAACAGGAACCGTCGGCCCAGCCCGGTGCCGCTGGCCGGGTCGACCGGGTCGTCCGGGTGGCGTACCGCCGCCAGCTCGCGCCACGCCTTGCGGCCGTCCACCTCGACGTACGCCTCCGGCGGCACCGCACCGGCGGCGGCCAGCCGCTCGATCAGCACGCTGTTGTCCTCGACCTGGTAGCCGAGCGCCTCGGCCCAGAAGCGGGCCAGCCCGATCGGGTCGGCACAGTCGATGACGAGTTTCCAGTCCCGGGCCATGTGTCCTCCGTGGTCAGCTGGTGTAACCAGTTATAGTGGTTACGTGACGGACGGCGCAAGCGGACTCACCCTGATCAGTCCCGAAGGCACTCGATACCGCTTCGACCCGGGCGCGCTCTGCCTGGAGCTGCTGACCACCGGCGGTCCGGGCGCGTTCGCCCGCTACGAGGTGCTGCACCGGCCGGACGACCTCGCGGGCTGGCTGGCCGTGTCCCGCCTGCGCCTGGACCCCGCCACCGTCACCGTCGACGCGGACGACCTGGCCGCCGCCCGTCGGCTGCGCGACGCGCTCTGGCGAGTGACGCAGGCGCGTACCCGCGACGAGACCCCGCCCGCCGCGGACCTGGCCGTGGTGAACGACGCGGCGGCCGGGCTGCCGCTGAGCCCGCAGGCCGGTCCCGACGGCAGCCGGTCCTGGCGTACGCCGCTGACCGGCGCGCAAGTGGTCGCGACATTCGCCCGGGACGCGGTCGACCTGCTCACCGGCCCGTACGCGGCCCGGATCCGGGAGTGCGGCGCGCACGACTGCCAACTGGTCTTCGTGGACACCTCCCGGCCGGGGCAGCGCCGCTGGTGTGCGATGGAACGCTGCGGCAACCGGCAGAAGGCGCGCGCCCTCCGGTCCCGGCGCGCGCCCGGGTGACTCAGTCCGCCAGGCGCACGCGTACCCGGCGGTTGGCCCGTCCCTTGCTCTCCACCTTGACCACCTGGACCTTGCCGATCTGGGCGGTGGAGGCCACGTGCGTGCCGCCGTCGGCCTGCACGTCCAGCCCGACGATGTCGACGATCCGCACCTCCTGCTCCTCCGGCGGGATCAGGTTCGACTGGGTACGGATGATGTCCGGCAGGGCCAGCGCCTCGGCGCGAGGCAGCACCCGCACCGCCACCGACCGGTCGGCGGCCACCTCGGCGTTCACCAGCTCCTCGATGCGGGCCTTGAAGTCCGGCGGCACCTCGGGGAGGTTGAAGTCCATCCGCGCCTCGCCCGGCTCCATGTTGCCGCCCGTGACGAGCGCGCCGAAGTCGCGGAACACCACGCCGCAGAGCACGTGCAGCCCGGAGTGGGTACGCATCAGCATGGTCCGGCGCGTGTCCTCGACCGCGCCGGCGACCTCGGTGCCGACCGGCGGCACCGGGTCACCCTCGGCCGGGATCAGCCAGAGGTCGTCGCCCTTGCGGGTGCCGACGATCCGGGTCTGTACGCCCTGCCAGAGAAGCACCCCGTGATCCGGCGGCTGCCCGCCGCCGCCCGGGTAGAACGCGGACCGGTCCAGCACGATGCCCTGCTCGGGATCGGCCGCCAGCACCCGGCAGGTCCACTCGCGCAGGGTCGGGTCGGCGAGGTCGAGCCGGTGCGTACGGCCGTGGTGTGTGACTCCCATGGACGGCGACGTTACCCGTTCAGGAACTCCGAGACGCGCTCTCGCAGGTCGGCGCGCTCGGTCCAGAGCACGCCGGGCCGGTCGTACACGTGCAGTGTGGCGTTGGGGAGCGCGGCGGCGAGCCGTTCGGCGACGGCGACCGGGTGCAGGTCGTCCTCGGCGGCGGCGATGACCAGCGCCGGCGCGGTGACCGCGGCGAGCGACCCGGCGTCGTCGAGCGGGGCCTGGGCGGGCAGGTCGGCCAGCCCCGGCGCGAGCCCGTCGCGCAGCAGCTGGTCGAGCCGCTGCCGCAGGTACGCCCAGCCGGCCGGGGTGTTGCGCACCGACGGCGGCAGCTCCAGCGACACCGCGTCGGCCAGCGCCGACGCGTCGCCCTCGGCCACCGCGTCGAGCAGGCCGGTGAGCCGGGCGCGTGCCACCTCGCCGCGCGGCGTGTCCAGCACGGCGGGCAGGAAGAAGACGAGTCTCTCGAAGCGTTCCGGGCTCTCGGCGAGCAGCCGGCAGAGCGCGCCCGCGCCGAGGCTGGCGCCGAACGCCCGGGTCGCGCCGCCCAGGTCGGCGACGGCCCGCAGGTCACGGGCGAGGTCCAGGTAGCTCCACGGCCCGGGCGGCGAGTCGGAGCGGCCGTGCCCGCGGAACTGGAAGAAGATGCGCCGCCCGGTGACGCCGCTGCCGAACGGGCGGGTGGTGGCGATGCCGCTGCCCAGCCCGTGCGCGAACACGGTGACCGGGTCACCGGTGCCGGTGACCAGCCGTTCCAGGCTCACCCCGTGCGGGGTGGCGACCAGTTCCGTCTCCGGCTCGGGCAGCGCGGGGCGCCCGGTCCGGGGCGCGCCGGGGCCGGGCCCCCAGGTGCGGGGACCGCCGTCCGGCGGCGGAGGCCAGCGGAAACCTCTCACCAGGACCCTCGGCCGTCGTGCAGGTCCCGCAGGCCGGGCCGCACGTCGAGCAGGTAGATGAGACCCGCAGCGATGCCGATCAGTCCGAACAGGCTGATCGGGCCGAAGCCGAGCAGGGTCAGCAGCAGGCAGACCGCCAGGATGGCGACCCAGCCGCCCTTGGGCAGCGTGCCGAGCGCGGCGAATCCGTCGCCGCGCTGGGTGACCGCGTGCACCAGCGCCACTCCCTGTACGACCAGGGCGAAGACGAGCAGGATCAGCTGGATCACGTCTTGGACTGCGAACGCGAAGATCGGCGCGGCGATGGCCATGGGGGCAAGCTTATGCCGAGACCCCGGAAACGTCCGACAAGACGTTGTCCGGGGTCCGGTGGAGCATCAGGTCACTCGGCGGCCGGGCGGGTCCGCTTCGTGGCCTTCGGCAGCTTCGCCGACGGGGTGGCCGGCTTGGTCGCCTTGGTGGCGGTCGTCTTGGCGACGGCCTTGGTCGCGGTCGCCTTGGTGGCGCGGGTGCGCTTCACCGCGGCCGGCTTGGCGGCCACCGCCTCGGCCACCTCGGCCGGGCTGGGCACCTCGGTCGTCGCGGCGGCGGTCTCCGGCTTCGGGGTGATCTCGGCCTTCGGGGTCACCTCGGTGCCGGTGGCCTCGGTGGCCTCGATGTCGGCGTTCACCGTGTCGGCGGCCTCCAGCACGCCGGCGCCGACGACGCGCTCACCCCGGGCGACCAGCTCGGCGTACGCGGCCAGCGCGCGCTCCTGCGCGGCGTGCGCCCCGGCCACCACGACGGCGGCGTTGCGGGTGGCGGCCTCGCGCAGCTTGTCCAGGTTCGCCGCCTCGCGCAGCTTCTCCAGGTTCGCCGCCTCGCGCAGCTTCTCCAGGTTGGCGGCCTCGCGGAGCTGGTCGAGGTCGGTGGCGACGGCGCGCTCGCGCAGCCCGGTTGCGGTCTGGTTGGCGGTCTTCAGCGTCTCGGTGGCCTTCTGGCGCAGCTCGAAGCCGGTGACGACGGCCTTGCCGCCGAGGTCGGCGACGACCCGGGTGCCGAGGCCGCTGACCACCGTCGGCAGCTTGCGGAGCTGCTCCAGGGCCAGCTCACCGGCGCCGGCGGCGGCGTAGAGGGGTGCGGGGATGCGGTTGGTCTTCGGCTGGGTGGTCATGACTGCTCCTCTTCGGCCGCACCGGCGGCCTTCCGGGCCGCCCGGCGGGCGGTCGTGTCCTGCGGGGCGGCGGTGGTCGGGGCGGGCGCGGTGGTCGGGGCGGGCGCGGCACCCGCTTCGGTGACGGCTACCGATTCGAGGACCGCCTCGGTCGGCGTGCCCTCCGGCGTGACCGGACCGGTCGCGGCCGCGGCCACCGTCGCCGGGGCCTCCGGCGCGGAGGCCGGCTCGGTCGCGACCGTTTCCGTCGTGGCGGCCTTCTCGGCCGCCTCCGCCGTCGTGGCCGCCTCGGTCGCCTCGGCCAGGCGGGCGTTCTCGCGCCGGAACGTCTCGTAGATCTGGGTGAGCGACTGCTTCTGGGCCATGGTCAGCTCGGGGTCGACGGCGATCGCCGCGAGCACGCCCTGGCCCTCCTTGTCGTCCAGCAGCCCGGCACGCAGGTACATCGCCGGGGTGGAGACACGAAGTGCGCTGGCGAGCTGCTGGAGCACCTCGGCACTCGGCTTGCGCAGCCCGCGCTCGATCTGGCTCAGGTAGGGATTGCTGACGCCCGCCTGCTCGGCGAGCTGGCGCAGTGAGATCTTCGCGTTGCGCCGCAGGTCGCGAATGAACCCGCCGACATCGGGAAGGTCCTTGCTGGTGGCCATGACTCAACGCTAGCTCGGGCCGCTAACTCCTGCAAGCAAAACGCTAGCCAGAGTTAGCAGGGTCACCGAAGGTGGGTTGCGGAGGCGATGTCCGGTCCGTACCGTTCTCCCCCGTGACCAAGATCGATATCAACGGTGCCCAGCTCGCGTACGACGAGAGCGGCACCGGAACCGCCGTGGTGCTGCTGCACGCCGGCATCGCCGACCGGCGGATGTGGCGCGGGCAGGTCCCGGCGCTCGCGCAGCGCCACCGGGTGATCGCGCTGGACCTGCGCGGCTACGGCGAGTCGGAGCTGCCGACCACGCCGTTCGCCCACCACGACGACGTGGTCGGGCTGCTCGACGCGCTGGGCGTCGAGCGGGCCGCGCTCGTCGGCTGCTCGTTCGGCGGCCGGGTCGCGGTGGACACCGCGCTCGCCCACCCGGAGCGGGTCTCGGCGCTGGCGCTCTTCGGCGCTCCGGTCTCCGGCAACGAGTGGTCCGAGGAGACCGAGCAGCTCTGGGAGGAGCTGGTCGGCGACGTGGACCCGGAGGACTTCGCCGCCACCGCCGCCGGCGAGGTGCGGTTCTGGGTGGTCGGCCCGACCCGCCGCCCGGAGGACGTCGACCCGGAGCTGATCCGGTTCGCCGAGGAGATGGACCGCCGGGCACTCGCCGCCGAGCAGGCGCTGAGCGCGATCGAGGTGGGCGAGCTGGACCCGCCGGCGATCGACCGGCTGGGCGAGCTGCGCGTACCGGTACTGGTCGGCACCGGCGCGGACGACCTGGCCGACATCCGCCGCCTGGCCGACCGCATCGCCGACGAGGCCCCGCACGGCGTGCGCATGCCGGACGTCCCCGACGCGGCCCACCTGCTCCCCCTGGAGCGCCCCACCGAAACCAACGCCGCCCTCCTGCCGTTCCTCCCCTGACCGCCCCGGCTCCCTCCCCTCGCCGCGTTGATCTTGCACTTGCGGCCCTCGGCACGCCTGGAATGCGCATTTCGCCGGGGCAGTAAGCGCAAGATCGCCGGGGGTAGAGGGCGGGGAAGGGTTACCAGGTGGGGCGGATGGCTCCTACCGGGAGGCCGCCGCCGAGCAGGGGCGGTTCGGCGTACTCGGTGAGGATGGGGGCGCGCACATCCAGGCGCGCCAGGGCCGACACCAGGACGGGTGTGCGGGCCCTCGCGGCGCCGTCGTCGATCTTCAGGGCGACGGCGCCGACCTCCGGGATCGCCGCCGCGATCACACCCTCCGCGCCGATCTTGGCGAGCAGACCGGGTACGCCGCGCATCAGCCGGGTGTCCTCCGCCTGGGTGCCGCCGACGAGTTCCGGGTACGCCCGCATCGCGTCCGCCACCGTCCGCTCGACGGTGCCCGGCTCGGCCTCGACCAGCCGCAGGAACGCCCGCGCCAGCCCGGTCAGCGAGACGGCGAGCACCGGTGCGCCGCAGCCGTCCACCCCGACCGCCGCCGCCCGCTCGCCGGTGAACTCCTCGATCGTGGCGGTCAGGCACTGCTGGAGCGGGTGCTCGGGCCGCCAGTAGCCGTCCAGCGGCCAGCCCGCGGCCAGGCAGGTGCGCACCATGCCGGCGTGCTTGCCGGAACAGTTCATCAGCACCCGGGCCGGGCCGCCGCCGGCCCGCAGCACCGCCTCCCGGGCGGCCTCGCCGAACGGCAGGTCCGGCGGGCAGTGCAACGCGTCCTCGGTCAGGCCGGCGTCGCGCAGCAGCGCTGTCGCCCGCTCGACGTGGAACTCCTCGCCCGCGTGGCTGGCCGCGACGAGCGCGATGTCGGCCGGGTCGGTGAGCGGGAGGCCGGCCCGGAGCATGCCGATCGCCTGCATCGGCTTGCTCGACGAGCGGGGGAAGATCGGCGAGGCAACGTCACCGGCCCCGACGACCGGCTCACCGGCGGCGTCGAGCACCACCACGGAACCCCGGTGGACGCCCTCCACGAAGCCGGACCGGACCACCTCGGCGAGCGGCACGCCGCCCTCGTACGTTTTTCCCACGGTATGGACGGTACCGAGGGGACGGACCCGGTCGGCGGCGGGGTGACCTGCGACGTCGACCGGGGCGGTACGGGGTCGGAGCGGGGTGCGCCGCTTACCGGACGGTAGCCGGGACGCCGAGCAGCGTACGGGCCTCGGCGGTGGTCAGCGGGGGCCGCTGGGCGAGCTGGGCGAAGCCGACCGCCCGCGCGACGAGCTGCATGTTGGACTCCACCGGGCGCCCCTTGGCGTACGTGACCGTGTCCTCCATGCCGACCCGCAGGTGACCACCGGCCGACAGCGAGGCCAGCATCACCGGGATGGTGCTGCGCCCGATGCCGGTGGCCGCGAACGTGGTGCCCTCGGGCAGGTCGCGCAGCATCTGCTGGGCCGCGACAAGGGTCGCCGTGGTGCCGGGCATGCCACCCGGTACGCCCATCACGAAGTCGACGTGCACGTGCCCGCCGTGCGGCAGGCCGTACTTGCCGAGCAGCCGCTGCAGGGCGGTGAGGTGGCCCAGGTCGAAGATCTCGTACTCGGGGACGACGCCCCGCTCCTGCATCCGGGTGTGCAGGTCGACGATGAACTCCCACCGGTTGAGGAACACGTCGTCGCCGAAGTTGACGGTACCCATGGTGCAGGAGGCCATGTCGGGTGCGGCGTCCAGCACCGCGAGCCGGGCGGACTCCGGGTCGGTCACCGCGCCGCCGGAGGAGAGCTGCACGATCAGGTCGGTGCTCTCCCGCAGCGCGGCCACCGTGTCGCGCAGCCGCCCCTGGTCGAGCGTGGGCCGTGCGTCGTCGTCGCGGATGTGGACGTGGATCACGGCGGCGCCGAGCGCCTCGCACTCCTTGGCCGTCAGCAGCAGCTCGTCGAGCGTCACCGGCAGCGCCGGCACCTCCGCCTTCGCCGACTCCGCGCCGGTGGGGGCAACCGTGATCAACGTCCCTGTCGTCATGCCCCGGATCCTAGACCGGTGCCCGGCGCCGGGTCGACCGGAGGATTTCCGGTGCAGGCGGCGTTAAGAAGGGACCTTTCCTCTACCGGAGGCGTTAATAGGGGGCCCTTCCTTACACGTCGATGGCGGCGGCGCTCTCGCCCACGAGCAGTCGGGCGTCGTCGGGCGTGTTGCGCTTCAGCACGGCGAGCGCCACCTGACCCAACTCGTAGTGCTGCACGGCGGTGCCCACGAAGCCGACCGTCCGGCCGTCGAGCGTCACCGGCGTACCGGCGACGGGCGGCTGGTCGCTCGCCACGCCGTCCAGGTGCAGCAGGACGAGCCGGCGGGGCGGCTTGCCCAGGTTGTGCACCCGGGCGACCGTCTCCTGCCCCCGGTAGCAGCCCTTGTCCAGGTGCACGGCCGGAGCGATCAGGTCCACCTCGGCCGGGATCGTCCGGTGGTCGGTGTCCACGCCGGCCCGGGCCTGCTTGGCGGCCACCCGGATCGCCTCGTACGCCCACAGCCCGGCCACCGGCACCCCGGCGCCGCGCAGCTCCGCCACCACCTCGTCCATGGCCGCCCGCGGCACGAGCAGGTCGACGCCGAGCGCCACCCGCCGGGCCCAGCCGCCGACCGGCAGCGGCTTGACGTCGTACACCGCTGACGGCCGCGCGGGCAGCTCGCCGGAACGGAACTTCGGACCCGGCACCGCTGCCACGTCGGGAGCGGCCAGCCCGGTGACGCCGAGCGTGTCGAGCGCGCCGGGCGCCTCCGGCCCGACGAGCGACAGCAGCGCGTGGTCGGCGGTGGCGTCGCGCGGGTCGACCTTGCTGAAGAACCGCATCTTCTCCAGGTATGACAGGAGGCCCTCGGTCATCCCCGGCTCGGTGTCGAGCCAGGTGGTCTCGCCGTCGTCGGCGACCATCGCGTGCTGCTCGACGTGCCCGTGCGGGGAGAGCACCAGCAGTTCGGTGCCCTGCCACGGCGCCAGCGCGGCCAGGTGCTGGCTGGTGAGCGTGTGCAGCCAGCCGATCCGCTCCTCGCCGGGCACCGCGACCACGCCCCGGTGCGAGCGGTCGACCAGGCCCACGCCGGTGGCCAGGAGCCGCTGCTCGCGCATCGGGTCGCCGTAGTGGGCGGCCACCGGGCCGACGCCCGCCGCCCGGTGGGCCGGTTCCGGCTGGTCCCGGGTCTGGTCGTCGATGGCGTCGGTGGTCACCGCGCCCGCGATGTCGATCATGTGCGTTCCCCGTTCTGTGCGCAGCGGCCGCAGACCCCGAAGAGCGCGACATGCCCGATGTCGACCTTGAACCCGCGCTGCTCGTCCAGCTGGTCGGCGAGCGGGCGGAGCATCTCCGGGGAGATCTCGTCGATCGCCCCGCACTCCCGGCACACCAGGTGCACGTGCTGGTGCTCACCCGCCGCGTGGTAGGTCGGCGAACCGTGCGACAGGTGCGTGTGCGTCACCAGGCCGAGCCGTTCCAGCAGCTCCAGCGTGCGGTAGATGGTGGTGATGTTGACTCCGGCCGCGACCTCGCGGACCGCTGTGTGCACCTGCTCCGGGGTGGCGTGCCCCAGATCCAGGACGGCCTGGAGCACCAGCTGCCGCTGCGCCGTCAGCCGCAGCCCGCGCGAGCGGAGCATTTCCGCGAGGGAGGATTCGGACACCCTTCGATCATAGTTCGGCCGCCGCGCCGGCCGGTCCGCCGCCGGGGGTACGCCACTACGCTGCGCCAGTGGGTACGACACGGGTGGCGGTGCTCGGCCGGGGGCTCGTACCGGCCGGTGAGCCGGTGCTGCGCGGCGACGACCGGGGCGTCCTGCACGGCGACGGCCTGTTCGAGACGCTGCACCTGCGCGACGGCCGCCCCTGGCTGCGCGACGCCCATCTGGCCCGGCTGCGGGCCGGTGCGGCGGCGATCGACCTGCCGCTGCCCCCTGATGCCGCGCTCGTCGAGCTGCTGGACGCGGTGTGCGCCGGCTGGCCCGCCCGGACCGAGGGCGCGTTGCGGCTGGTCTGTACGCGGGGACCGGAGGGCGGTGGGCCGCCCACGGTGTACGCGACGCTCGGCGAGGTGCCTGCGTCCGCCCGACTGGCCCGGCGGGACGGGGTGACTGTGGCCACGCTGCCGCTCGGGGTGGCCGCCCGGTCCCGCCCGGAACTGGGGTGGCTGCCGAGCGGCGTGAAGTCCACCTCGTACGCGCTCAGCACCGCCGCCCGGCGGTGGGCGCAGCGGACGGGCGTGGACGACGTGCTCTGGGTCTCGACCGACGGCTACGTGTTGGAGGGGCCCACCGCGAACGTGGTGTGGCTGAGTGGCGGCCGTCTCCTCACGGTGCCGGCGGCACCGACCGGAATCCTGCCCGGCGTGACCGCCGGCCATCTGCTGGAACGCGCCGGAGAGCTGGGCCTGACCGCAGACGAGCACCTGCCCACCGTCGCCGACCTGCACGAGGCCGAGGCGATCTGGCTGACCAGCTCGCTGCGCGGCCCGGCAGAGGTCACGGCCTTGAACGGCACCCCCCGCCCGAGTTCCCCCCTAACCCAGCCCATCCAGACCCTCCTGGACTTCCCCCCACCCCCACCCCCACCCCGTTGATCATGAAGTTGGCGGCGACAAATCGGGCAAGGATCGCCGCCAACTTCATGATCGCCGGAGCGAGGAAGGGAACGTCAGCCGGCCACCCGGGTCAGGCGGGCGGAGAGGTGCGGGCTCAGAGGGTGGCCCACGGCGGCCATCTCCTGCGCGTAGAGCAGGGCGCCCTCGACGATGCCGAACAGCCGGGCACCGGCGGTGACCTCCTTCGCCGTGGCGGTACGCACGACCGCGTCGGTGGCGAACTCGATCTGGGTGCCCTTGCGCTTGCCGATGTGCAGCTCCATCACGCCGGTCGGCGTGGTCATCAGCGCCTCCAGCTCGTCGGTCACCCGCTCACCGTCGAGCACCGGACGCCACCAGCCCACCTCACGGCCGGCGGGACGGACCGGGCGGCTCTGCTCGTCCAGGATCCACGCCCGGGACTCGTAGAACAGGAACGGCCGGCCGTCGTGGCTGATCCGGATCTCCTGCGCGTAGTCGAAGTCCTCGATCGTCGGGAACCCACCCCGGCCCCGGCCGCGCCAGACCCCGATGTACGGCAGCAGGCCGTCCAGGCTCGGGTGCAGCTTCGGGCCGACGCGCAGGTCGTGGCTCTCCTCGTACGGGTACGGGTCGACCGGCGGCGCGTTCAACCACGGCGGCTGAAGCGGATTCTCACTCACAGATTCACCACTTACCTCTAGCGATTCGCACTGCGACATAGACCAGGCCACCGGCGAGCGCGCCCAGGCCGGCGACCAGCAGGCTGACGAACCCGATCTCGGTAACCATCCGGGCCATCCTATGCTGGCGTCATGGCGCGCACTCTCGTCGTCAAGGCCACCGCCGGCGCGGACTCCCCGGAACGCTGCGCACAGGCGTTCACAGTCGCCTCCACCGCAGCCGCGGCCGGGGTGGACGTGTCGCTCTGGCTCACCGGCGAGTCCACCTGGTTCGCGCTCCCCGGGCGGGCGGAGACGTTCGAGCTGCCGCACTCCGCGCCGCTCGGCGAACTGCTGCACGTGGTCCTGACCACGGGCCGGGTGACCGCCTGCACCCAGTGCGCGGCCCGGCGGGACATCGGCCCGGGCGACGTCATCCCCGGCGTACGCATCGCGGGTGCCGCGGTGTTCGTCGAGGAAGCGATGGCCGACGGCGCGCAGGCGCTGGTCTACTGAGCAACCCGCACGGGCTGTCCACTCTGCCCGGTGCGCCGATCCTGGCCCGACATGTCTGGATTGCGCCTACCATGTGAACGTGAGTGAGGCCATCCGACAGTTCTTCGCGTCGCTGCCGGCGCGCGCCGCGTCAGTGCTGAACAGCCCGATCGGCGGCACGCTCCAGATCGACCTGGCCGACGGCAACCGCACCGAACACTGGTACGTGACGCTGGCCCCCGGATCGGCCCAGGTGACCCAGGAGGAGCAGCGGCAGGCCGACGGCGTGCTCACGCTCTCCAGCGAACTGTTCGAGAAACTGGTCACCGGCCGGGAGGCCGGCATGGCCGCGGTGCTGCGCAACGAGGCCACGTTCAGCGGGCACGTCGTGCTGTTCCTGGCGTTCCGCCGGTTCCTGCCGGCCCGGCCCGACGTACGGGATCCGCGGGACGCCGCCCGCGAACACGTCCGGCGGCTGGCGTGAAGGACCGGGTCAGCATCCTCGACGGCAACACGTTCCTGGTCAGCGACGATCGCGGCAACATCCAGCCGTCGTACGACTTCCCCACCGGGCTGTTCTCCTTCGACACCCGGTTCCTGTCCACCTGGATCCTCACCCTCGACGGGGAACCCCTGCACGCGCTCTCCATCGACGACTCGCTGTCGTACAAGACGCGGTTCTTCCTGGTCCCCGGCGAGCCGACGCACTACCTGGACGCGAAGGTCTCGGTCATCCGCAGCCGCGCGATCGGCGGCAGCCTGGACGAGGAACTGACCCTGCTCAACCACTCCGAGCAGGAGACGGAGTTCCGGCTCCGGCTGGAGATCGGGTCCGACTTCGCCGACCTCCTGGAGATCAAGAACCAGCGCGACAAGAAGGGACACACGCTGCCCACGGTGGAGACGAACGCGCTGCGGCTGACCTACCGCCGGCAGGCGTTCCACCGCGAGACGCTGGTGACCAGCAGCGCGCCGGCCGAGGTCGACGAGAGCGGGATGACGTTCCGGGTCCGGGTCGGCCCGCACGGCGAGTGGACCAACCGGCTGCACGTCGACACGGTCATCTACGGCGCCCGGGGCGAGGACATCCGGGCCATCCTGCCGCTGGGCGGCCAGCGCACGGCGGCCGACATCGAGGCGGAGCAGAGCGAGCTGATCAGCCGCGCGCCGAAGCTGGGCTGCGACTGCGAGCCGCTGGCCGGGGCGTACCGGCGCAGCCTCAACGACCTGGCCGCCCTCCGGTACGAGTCGATCACGCTCGGCGTCCGGCTGCTCGCCGCCGGCCTGCCCTGGTTCATGACACTGTTCGGCCGGGACAGCATCTTCACCTCGCTCCAGGTGCTGCCGTTCCTGCCCGAGCTGGTCAAGCCCACGATCGTCATGCTCGCCGGACTCCAGGGCAGCCGGGTCGACGACTTCCGGGACGAGGAGCCCGGCAAGATCCTGCACGAGCTGCGCTACGGCGAGACCGCCGGCTTCGAGGAGCAGCCGCACTCGCCGTACTACGGCGCCGCCGACACCACGGCGCTGTTCGTGATCCTGCTCGACGAGTACGAGCGGTGGACCGGCGACGCCGACCTGGTGCGCAAGCTGGAGCACGAGACGCGGGCGGCGCTGACCTGGCTGGACACGTACGGCGACCTGCTCGGCACCGGTTACGTCTGGTACATGTCGCGGAACCCGGAGACCGGCCTGCCGAACCAGTGCTGGAAGGACTCGCCGGACGCCATCTCCTACGCCGACGGGCGGATGCCCGAGTTCCCCCGGGCCACGTGCGAACTCCAGGGGTACGCGTACGACGCGAAGCTGCGCGGCGCCCGTCTGGCCCGCACGTACTGGAACGACCCGACGTACGCCGACCGGCTGGAACACGAGGCGGCGGCGCTGAAGGAACGGTTCAACCGCGACTTCTGGATCGCGGACCGCGAGTACTACGCGCTGGCGCTCGACCCGCTGGGCCGCCAGGTGGACGCGCTCACCTCCAACATCGGTCACCTGCTGTGGAGCGGCATCGTCGACGAGGCCCGCGCCCCCGCCGTCGCCGCCCATCTGCTCGGCCCACGCCTGTTCTCCGGGTGGGGTGTGCGGACCCTCGCCGACGACCAGGGCCGGTACAACCCGGTCGGCTACCACGTGGGAACGGTGTGGCCGTTCGACAACTCGATCATCGCCTGGGGCCTGTGGCGGTACGGCTTCCGCCAGCAGGCCGGCCGGATCTGCGACGCTCTGCTCAGCGCGTCGCACTACTTCGGCGGGCGGCTGCCCGAGGTGTTCGCCGGCTACGAGCGCGGCCTCACCGACTACCCGGTGGAGTACCCCACGGCGTGCAGCCCGCAGGCGTGGTCCGCCGGCACGCCGCTGCTGCTGCTACGGGTGATCCTGGGACTGGAACCGCAGGGCGATCACCTGATCATCGACCCGGCCGTGCCACCCGGGATGGGCCGGGTGGAACTGCTCGACATCCCGGGCCGCTGGGGCCGGGTGGACGCGCTGGGCCGCAGCCGGGAGCCGCACGAGGAACAGCCGTCGCCACCGGCGCTCACCCTGCCCGGCGGCTGACGTCAGGCCCGGCAGGGCGTGGTGACCGCCACCCGGACCCGCTCACCGGCCCGCAGCGCCAGCACCGCCGGGTCGCCCGGGCGTGCGTACGCGTCGGCCGAGTCCACCACCGGCGCGGCGCCGACGCCGAACGCGGCGGCCAGCGACTGGTCGGCCGGCACTGCGGCCTCGGACCGGGCCGTGCGGGCGGTCCCGCCACCCGGGCACGGCGCGGCCAGCACCTGGACCGGCCCGGTCGCGCCGCCCCACCGGCCCAGCGCCGACGCCAGCACGGCCGACTCGGCGGCGGCGTCGGCGGACGGGGCCCGGTAGCCGGAGCCCGCCGGGCGGCAACCGGTGTCGGCGGTGAGCAGCACCCGGCCCGGGCCACCGGCCCGGCCCTCGACCGCGACGAAATCGCCCGCGTCGGCGCGCAGCAGCGGTTCGCCGTCGAGCGTCGACACGCCGGCCCGCCAGCCCGACGGCAGCCGGTCGGCGATGCCGCGCAGCACCTCGCGTACGTCGTCGCCGCCGATCGCCACCTCGACGCCGCGCTCCAGCGTCGCGCCGTCGTCCATCGGCGTGATCCGGCAGCCGCGCTCCAGCCGGTCCGGCAGGAGCGCCGGTACGCCCGCGGCGCCGACCGCGGCGGTCAGCTCGCCGATCGCCCGGTCCACCACCGGGCCGGCCTGGTCCAGCGACCGCTGCTCCTTCACCGTCGGCGCGTCGGTGCGCACCGACCACCAGGTCAGACCCGCGAGCAGCACGGCCCACACCACGGTGGCGACCGTCAGCCAGCGCAGCCGGCGTCGGCCGCCGGGGCCGGGCCGGCCGGGCGGGGTGGGCGGGGCGTAGCCCGTCTCGACGGCAGTCACCCGGCCATGGTGTCACGGACGGGCGAGCCGCCCGGCCGCGCCTCGGCACCTCGCTCAGACCGGCTCCGACCGGCGGGACAGCAGCCACAGCAGGTAGAAGGGGCGCTGTCGCAGCTCGCCGCGACGGTCGGCGTACTGGTCGGCGGCGAGCACGGCGGAGAAGAACCCGCCCGCGCCCAGCATGCCGAGCACCGGCGCCAGATGGGTGCCCTCGACCGCCACCAGCGTCGCCGCGACAGTCGCCACCGCCGCCCCTGTGGCCTGCACGGCCGAGCGCCGGGCCACCCGGGCGACCTCGGCCCGGGCCGCCCGCACCCCCTCCTGGATCTCCGCGTCGAGCTTCACGAGCTGTACCAGCGCGCGGTCCGGGTCGGTGTCGACCTCCAGCATCCGGCCTCGCAGGTACGCCTGGGTCGCGGCGAGCGCGTCGCCCTCCTGGGTCAGGATGGCGCAGTAGTCCCGCAGCGACGTGCCCTCCAGCATCGGCAGGTCGAGCTGGAGCAGCGGGGTGACCAGCCGCGCCTTCACCGGATCCCCGCTCGGCACGTCGACGACCCGATGCCCCTTGACGATCAGGTCGAGCGTGCGGTCCGGGTTGTCGCCCAGCTCGATCCGGCCTGATGTGTCGAACAGCGACGAGGTGGACTGTGCGTCCGGCGCGCGCGACTCCAGGTGGCTGCGGCGGAAGGTCTGCGGGAAGTAGACGAGCTGGCCCAACTCCAGCAGCGGCGCGCAGTCCCGCAGGTACGCGCCGAGGCGGCCCAGGTCGTCGCACTCGGCGAAGAGCTCGTCGATCCGGATGTCCCCGTACCGGCAGTCCCGGCCGCAGCGGTCCGGGTCCTCGCCGCACACCTTGCAGATCTCCCGGTGGGCGAGGTAGCAGTGCTCGCCGCCCGGCTGGGACAGGACCAGCTTGGCCGTGACGAGCGTGGCCCGCTTGGTGAGGAACGACAGATCGGTGTCGAGGCTGGCCACCGAGACGTCGAACGGGCGCCGCCGGCCGGACGCGTCGGTGCGCTGGAGTTCGCGGACGACCTCCTCGCCCCGGTTGCCGTCGATGAAGTCGATCAGATAGCGGCGGGCGTGGGCAGCGGCGTCGTCGAGCACCTGATCCCCCTCCGGCGCGTCCGGGGCGCACCGCCGTCCAGCCTGCCAGCCACGGGCGAGCCGCACAGTCGCCGGAACGGCTCGTGGCCCGCCACCCGGGTGGGCGGCGGGCCACGATCAGAGCGTGGGTCAGGCGGCGACCGAGACGGTCACCTCGTTGATCCCGCGGGCCGCGGACACGGCGGTGTCGCCGTTGCCGTGGCGGGACAGCGCGCGCAGAGTCCAGGAGCCCGGCGCGGCGAAGAACCGGAACTGTCCGGCCGCCGACGTCACCACCTCGGCGGTGAACTCGCCCGTCGAGTCGAGCAGGCGCACGTACGCGCCCGGCACGACCTCACCGGACTCGGCCAGCACGCGGCCGGTGATGACGGTCTCCTTCTCCAGGTCCAGGCTCGCCGGGAGGGGGGCGGACTGGTCCGGCGCGGCGCAGCCGGCGGCAGCCGTCGAGGCGGCGGAGGCGGCGGTCATCAGGCCTCCCCGGGCTCGTCGCCGAGCGCCACCGGCACGCCGACGAGCGAGCCGTACTCGGTCCAGGAACCGTCGTAGTTCTTCACGTTGCGGTGCCCGAGCAGCTCCTGGAGCACGAACCAGCTGTGCGAGGAGCGCTCGCCGATCCGGCAGTACGCGATCGTCTCCTTGCCGTCGTCCAGCCCGGCGTCGGCGTAGATCTTGCGCAGCTCGTCGTCGGACTTGAACGTGCCGTCCTCGTTGGCCGCCTTGGACCACGGGACGCTGATCGCGGTCGGGATGTGGCCGGCCCGCTGCGCCTGCTCCTGCGGCAGGTGGGCGGGGGCGAGCAGCCGGCCGGCGAACTCGTCGGGGCTGCGCACGTCGACCAGGTTCTTGGTGCCGATCGCGTCGACCACCTCGTCGCGGAACGCGCGGATCGAGGTGTCCGGCTCCTGCGCGACGTACTGCGTCTTCGGCCGCTCCACCACGTCGGTGACGAGCGGACGGGCGTCCAGCTCCCACTTCTTGCGGCCGCCGTCGAGCAGCTTCACGTCGCCGTGGCCGTAGAGCTTGAAGTACCAGTACGCGTACGCGGCGAACCAGTTGTTGTTGCCGCCGTACAGGATCACGGTGTCGTCGTTGGCGATGCCCCGGTCGGACAGCAGCGCCTCGAACTGGCTCTTGTTGACGAAGTCCCGGCGGACCTGGTCCTGCAGGTCGGTGCGCCAGTCGAGCTTGACGGCGCCGGCGATGTGCCCGGTGTCGTAGGCCGAGGTGTCCTCGTCGACCTCGACGAAGACGACGCCCGGGGCGCCGAGGTTCTTCTCGGCCCACTCGGCCGAGACGAGTGCGGTGTCGCGACTCATCAGATCACTCCCTGGTGAGGATGGTTTGGTGAGCCTGCGCGTGGAGATCGATGTCGATGGTTGTCGCACCACACGCGGACCCTGAGCTAGGAACGGATCACGGGTACGTGCGACGGCGCCGCTGCCGGGCGTTGAGGAGGGGGAACCGGGAAAGGTTCGTGGACCCTGGGTGGCCGCCGTTCAGGCGGCCGGAGACAGCCCCGCCGTCAGATGACGGGGCGACACAGGCAGGTGGCCACGCGGCACAGGTCGACCGCGCGCCGTTTGGTGAGGAGGGTCCCCATGGGCAGGGAGATTACCAGCCGAGGCGACAGCTGCCACCAGGCCGACCAGCATCCGGGACGGCAGGCCCGCTCCCCGGACCGGCCGTGTGCGGCTTTCAGCCGGCTGAATTGATGGGCACGTTCGCCGCGTCCGCCGTGACCACCAGGCCCTCCGGCTTCGGCTCCACCTTGCGCAGGTTGAGCTGGAACGGCAGCTCCGGCAGCGGCACGTCGATCGAGATGCCCTGCGCATACCGGGTCAGCGCGGCCCGCGCCAGCGGCACGTTCGGCAGGCCCTCGGCGGTGAGGTCGTTGAAGCGCAGCGCCACCTTGTTGCCGGCCACCGTGACGTCGGCGGTGCCGTTGACGGTGAGCTTGATGCCGAGGACGTCCACCGGCGCGGTGACGGCGAGCTTGCCGTTGCGCTCGCCCAGCGTCAGCCCGGGCCGGTCCAGCAGCTTGGCCAGGCTCTCGTAGGTGACGGTGCCCCGCCCGTCGACGCTCTCGGCCACCACGTCGCCCCGGCCGGAGCGCAGCGTGTCCAGCGAGGCGGTCACGTTGCGCGCGTCCACGTCGAGCTTCGGCACCTCGACCGCGTCGCCCTGCACGTCGCCGCGCACGTCGGTGAGCTGGATCGAGATGCGCTCGTACCGGCCGTCGAGCACCTGGGTGAGGAACGGGAAGCCACCCACCTCGACCTGCGGCGCGGCGGACTGCGCGTCCTGCTTGGCGATCTCCTGCCGGACCTGGTCGGCGATGGCGCGCTCGGCCACGCCGGCGGCCACCCGGTCGGCGACCACGAGCAGCCCGGCCAGCACCAGCAGCAGGACGAGGAAGCCGATCAGCACCTTCCGGCCCCGTCGCCGGGGTCGGCCCTCCGCCGGATACGCCTCTGCCACGCCGCCTCCAGTCCTCGCCGCCGTCACCGCGCCTCGCGGCGCAACCGTACTTACCCGAGGCGAATCCTCCCCAACCGCGTCACAGGAACAGCACGCACATGGCGTACGCGGCGGGCGCGGCCAGCGCGAACCCGCCCAGCGGTCCCTGCATGTGCCGGGCCACCCACATCGTCGGCGGTTCGCCGGCCATCAGGCGGCCCGCCTCGGCGTACCCCACCGCGAGGTCGGCCAGGACGGCGGTGGCCGCGCTCACCACCCCGACCAGGGCGGCGCTGGTCGGGGTGAAACCGACCAGGTAGCTGCCGAGCACGGCACTGGTGAGGGTGCCGATCATGGCGCCGGCGACCACGCCCGTCGCGCCGCGCGGCACCTGCGGGGCGAGCCGTGGCCACGGCGCGACCGCGTCGGTGAGCCGGGCGACGAGCAGCGCCACCCCGGCGGCGGTGAGGCAGACCGTGATCGCCTGGGTGCCCTTGGGGATCCGGCTGAGCACGATGAGCGTGGCGAAGGCGACCACGCCCACGACGATCAGCAGGGTGCCGCCGAGCGAGTCGGTCACCCGGACCCGGTCCACCCGCCGCACGAGCTGCCCCAGCACGGCCAGCAGGAGCCCGGCTGCGGCGGCGTAGCCGAGCGGGGCCAGGCCGGCGATGTCCGACTGCACGGCGGCGACGTCGGCGATCACCGCCGTCGCGGCGCTGACGAGCGCGACGACGAGCAGTGCGGGCGGTCGCATGGCCATCGTCCAGGCCAGCACGAACAGGAGCTGGACGCCGAAGATGATCGCCGCGAACGGAAGCCGGTGCCCGGGGCCCGAGGTCTGCGCGCCGAGCACCAGGCCGACGCCGAGCAGCGCGGCGAAGCCGGCGACGGTGAGCGCCAGGGGGCGGCGGACCGGGACCGGAGGCACCTCCTCCTCGGGCTCCTCGTCGGACTCGTCGTCGGGACGCCGGCCGGGACCGCCCTTGCGCAGCCGGCGCGGGCCCTTGCGCTCCGGCCGCTCGCCCTCCTCGTCGGCGGGGCCGGTACGCGGGGCGGGCGGGTAGCCACGGGCGGGGCCGGACGGCCCGGCGGACGGGTCGTCGGCCCACGGTTCACGACCGGTGTCGCGCGAGGTGGAGGGAAACACGCCCCGATCGTGCCAGACCCGGGCGGCTCGGCGGAGGTCCCGGTTTCGACGACGTTAAAACCTGCGCCGCGATCGAGGGCAGAAAGGGCAAACGGTAAATCGCGCGAAGGTGACGGCCGGTCCATCGGTTACGCTCAGGCCGTTACCCGCCCGTCGACGACGCCGGGACCCACGCAAGTTCACAGTGCCGCCCGCACCCGGGCGTGTCGCTGGTCGCGCGCGGCCGGAAGGCCGCCGGGACGGAGGTGATCGTGGAGCTCCTGCTGCTCGTGACCGCGCGGGCCGGTGAGCCGTCGGCGGTGTTGCCGGCACTCGACCTGCTGCCGCACTCGGTTCGCACCGCACCCCGCGACGTCCGCACGCTGGTCTCCGGCCCGACCCCGGACGCCGTCCTGGTGGACGCCCGCTCCGAGCTGAGCGAGGCGCGGGCCACCTGCCGGATGCTGCACGCCACCGGGCTCGGCGTACCGCTCGTCGCGGTCGTCACCGAGGCCGGGCTGATCGCGCTCAACGCGGACTGGGGCGTCGACGACGTGATCCTGGCCGGCGCCGGGCCGGCCGAGGTGGAGGCCCGGCTGCGGCTCGCGGTCGGCCGGCTCAGCAACGCCACCGCCGGCGCCGGCGGCTCGATCCGGGCCGGCGAGCTGAACATCGACCCGGACACGTACGCCGCCAAGCTGAAGGGCCGGCCGCTCGACCTCACGTACAAGGAGTTCGAGCTGTTGAAGTTCCTGGCCCAGCACCCGGGGCGGGTGTTCACCCGGGACCAGTTGCTGCGCGAGGTCTGGGGCTACGACTACTTCGGCGGCACCCGGACGGTGGACGTGCACGTGCGGCGGCTGCGCGCCAAGCTCGGCTCGGAGTACGAGTCGATGATCGGAACCGTCCGCCAGGTGGGCTACAAGTTCGTCGTCCCGCCGTCGCGCTCGCTGCCGGAGCCGGAGCCCGCCCCGCTGCCGGTCTGACCGCCCACGCCCCACCCCGCTAGAGGGCACTTTTCTTATATGCCCTTTTTGCCCGATCAGTCAGCCATATTCTGGCTGCCGGAATTGTCGGGTTAAGGGGGCGACGGTGCGTGCGGTGACCACGGGGGCGACGAACGGCCGGTGCCGCTGATGCGGGGCTCCACGCTGCGCGCCGCCGGGCTCGTGACAGTCGTACTGGCCGGCCTGCTCGGATCCGCGTTCGCGCTGGGCCGCAGCCTGGTGCCCGACCCGCATCCGTCGGCCGCCGGAGTCGCCACCACGCTCAACGGGCCGCGCTACGGCGAGCAGCCACCCAGCACCGACTTCCCGGGCGGCACGGCCAGCCCACGGCCGAGCCCCGACGCCGCGCCGGACGCCGCACCGGTCGAGCCCGGCGGCGACGGCCCGTACGGCGCCCTGGTCGCCACCGGCTCGTCCCAGGTCGCGCTCACCTTCGACGACGGCCCCGACCCCCGCTGGACACCGCAGGTACTCGCACTGCTGGCCCAGTACGGCGTACGGGCGACCTTCTGCGTCGTCGGCGAGAACGTCGAGGCCCACCCGGACCTGGTCCGGTCGATCGTGGCCGAGGGCCACACGCTGTGCAACCACTCCTGGAACCACGACGTCAACCTGGGCAAGCGATCCCCGGCGACGATCCGGGCCGACCTGCTGCGCACGAACGACGCGATCCTGGCCGCCGCGCCCGACGCGCGGATCGCGTACTACCGCCAGCCCGGCGGGGCCTGGACGCCGTCCGTCATGTCGGCCTGCGCCGACCTGAGTCTCACCCCGCTGCACTGGAGTGTGGACCCGTCGGACTGGAAGGCGCCGGACGCCACCACCATCGAGGCGATGGTCCGCTCGCAGATGGGGCCCGGCGCGATCGTGCTCATGCACGACGCGGGCGGGGACCGGTCCGGCACCGTCAGCGCGTTGCAGCAACTCCTGCCCGAACTGCTGGCCCGGTTCGAGCTGGAGGCGCTGCCCGTCGGCAGCCCGTGACGAGCGCCACCGATCGCCGTCGTCGTCCGACGGGAACCGCGGCCCGCCGGCCGCTACCGTGACTCAGATGAGCAGCACCGAGCCGACGAGTGGTCCCGGGGCCGACGGGATCGACCGGGCGGACCGGCTGACGCCGGACGGGATCGACCGGGCGGACCGGCTGACGCCGGACGAGGTCGCCGAGGTGCTGGCGCTGGCCCGCGCCGCCGGTGACGCCGACGGCGCCGACCCGCTCGACGAGCACGTGCTGCTGCGGCTGCGCGACCCCGAGGCGCCCGCCGTGCACCTCACCGCCCGGACCACCGAGGGCACCCTCACCGGGTACGCGCACCTCGACACCACCGCCCCGGCCGAGGGAGTCGGCGTGGAGATGGTCGTGCACCCGGCGTACCGGCGGCGTGGCTCCGGCCGGGCGCTGGCCCGTGGCGTGGTGGCCGCCGCGTCCGGACCGCTGCGCGCCTGGGCGCACGGCGACCACCCGTCGGCCGCCGCACTGGCCGTCGACCTGGGCTTCTCCCGGGCGCGGGTGCTCTGGCAGATGCGCCGTCCGCTCACCGCCGAGCTGCCGGCACCGGTCGTACCGGAGGGTGTGACGCTGCGCGCGTTCCGCCCCGGCGAGGACGACGAGGCCTGGCTGGCGGTGAACAACGCCGCCTTCGCCCAGCACCCGGAGCAGGGCAAGTGGACGCTCGACGACCTGCGCGTCCGCATCGCCGAGCCGTGGTTCGACAGGGCCGGATTCCTGCTCGCCGTCGACTCCGCCACCGGGCGGCTGCTCGGCTTCCACTGGACCAAGGTGCACGAGCAGCAGGGCTCGGCCCGCATCGGCGAGGTCTACGTGCTCGGCGTCGACCCGTCCGCGCACCGGGGCGGGCTGGGCCGGGTGCTCACCGCCGCGGGCCTGACCCACCTGCGCGACGAGCGCGGGCTGGACCGGGTGATGCTCTACGTGGACGAGAGCAACACCGCCGCTGTGGCGCTCTACGAGCGGCTGGGCTTCGCGCACTGGTCCGCGCACGTCAACTACCAGCTCGGCTGAGCGCTCGCCGGCCCCGGAAATTCGCCACAAAGGCGATAGCGGGCTGCTAGTTCACGAAATGGACAACCCCTCCTCAGCGTATGGCCACCTCGTCGGCTGAACGTGTTCACCGCGCGTTCACTTACGTCCGGCGAACCGTCCACCTGGCCCTCCTACCTTTCGTGTCAGCCGGTCAGCGCCGGCCCCCGGCACTCCGGGCGACCTGACCAAAGACGTGAAGGGAAACCCCTCAAGTGAAGCTCCAGCGGCACGGCGCCATCGCCTGTCTCGCTCTTACCGCGGTTCTCGGTCTCAGCGCCTGCGGCTCGGACAACAACGAGCCGGCCGGTGCCTCCGCCTCCGGTTCCGCCGCCGCGGTGGACTGCGCGACGGGCACGCTGAACGCGCAGGGCTCCTCCGCCCAGAAGAACGCCATGGCCGAGTGGATCAAGGCTTACCAGCAGAAGTGCGCCGGCACCACGATCAACTACGAGCCGAGCGGCTCGGGCGCCGGCATCCAGGCCTTCATCGCCGGCACCGCCGACTTCGCCGGCTCGGACTCCGCCCTCAAGCCGGAGGAGCAGCCGCAGGCCGACGCCAAGTGCACCGGCGGCCAGGCGCTCAACCTGCCGATGGTCATCGGCCCGGTCGCCGTCGTCTACAACGTCAGCGGCGCGGACAACCTCCAGTTCAGCCCGGCCACCCTGGCGAAGATCTTCGCCGGCAAGGTGACCAAGTGGGACGACGCGGCGATCAAGGCCGACAACCCGGACGCCAAGCTGCCGTCGACCGCGATCCAGGCGGTGCACCGCTCGGACGAGTCGGGCACCACCGACAACTTCACCAAGTACCTCTCCAAGACCGCCGAGGCGGACTGGACGCTCGGCAACTCCAAGGCGTGGAAGGCCCCGGGCGGCGTCGGCGCGGCCAAGTCCGACGGTGTGGCCAGCAAGGTCAAGAGCACCGACGGCACCATCAGCTACGTCGAGTGGTCGTACGCCGAGAACTCCGACCTGAAGATGGCGAAGATCAAGAACGGCAACGGCGAGTTCGTCGAGCTGACCGGCGACTCGGCCGGCAAGACCATCGCGGGCGCCAAGTTCGAGGGTCAGGGCAACGACCTGAAGATGTCGATCGACTACAACACCAAGGAGGCCGGGGCGTACCCGATCGTCCTGGCGACCTACGAGATCGTCTGCAGCAAGGGCCTCGCCGCCGACAAGCTGCCGCTGGTCAAGGGCCTGCTCGGCCACGCCGCCAGCGCCGAGGGGCAGAAGGAGCTCGTCGAGCTGGGCTACGCGCCGTTGCCCGAGACCGTCCGCACCAAGGTCGAGGCCGCGGTCAAGAGCCTCTCCTGACGCTCTGACCGACACCTCCTCAACACGAAGCGAGCGAGCAGATGGGTGACACCCCTCACCGCTCGGCCCACGCCGGCACCGGCGGGAACCCCGTGACCACGAGTCACGAGCGACCCGCCGGTGCCTCGGCGCGTGTGGCCGAGCGCCCCGGTAACCCGGGCCGCCCCGACGGTGGCCTCGGCGGCGGCGGCGCCCTCCCCCGGGCCCGCGCCTTCGGCGCGGAACGGGCGTTCCGCGGCCTGACCCTGGCCGCCGGCACCACGGTCCTGGTGGTCATCGCGGCCATCGCGATCTTCCTGATCGCCAAGGCCGTCCCGGCGCTGCGGGCCAACACCGAGTCGTTCTGGACGTTCGAGGGCTGGTTCCCGAACGACGACCCGCCGCAGTTCGGCATCGGCGCGCTCGCCTTCGGTACGGTCCTGAGCTCGCTGCTGGCGCTGCTCATGGCGGTGCCGGTCGCGCTGGGCATCGCCCTGTACCTGTCGCACTACGCGCCCCGGCGGCTCGGCAACGCCCTGGGCTTCCTGATCGACCTGCTGGCCGCCGTGCCGAGCGTCGTGTTCGGCCTCTGGGGCCGGGACTACTTCGCCCAGCCGGTCGCCGACCTGTCCGCGTGGCTGAACAGGTACTTCGGCTGGATCCCGATCTTCGGCGACGGCCCGTACGGCAACTCGATCCTGCTCGGCTCGGTGGTGCTCGCCATCATGGTGCTGCCGATCGTCACCTCGCTGTCCCGCGAGGTGTTCCGGCAGACCCCGACCGCCAACGAGGAGGCCGCGCTCGCGCTCGGCGCCACCCGCTGGGAGATGATCCGCACCGCGGTCCTCCCGTACGGGCGGCCCGGCGTCATCGCCGCGGTGATGCTCGGCCTGGGCCGGGCGCTCGGCGAGACCATCGCGCTGGCGCTCACGCTCGGCTCCACGTACGCCATCTCGTTCAACATCCTGCAGAGCGGCGGCAACTCGATCGCCGCGAACATCGCCAACCGGTTCGCCGAGGCGAACGACACCGGCCGGGGCGCACTCATCGCCTCCGGCCTGGTGCTGTTCGCGATCACGCTGATCGTCAACATCACCGCGCGGGCGATCATCCACCGGCGGCGCGAGTTCACGGAGTCGGCAGCATGACCACTACCCTCACCCCCCGCCGCCCGCGCCCGCCGGCCCAGCCGGCCACGCTGCGGGCGAGGCGGCTTCCCGCGTACGCCGCTCCGGCCATCGCCGTCGCGGCGCTGCTGCTCGCGGCGGCCCTGGTGTACGGCGCCGGCATCGGCGGCCCGGTCCTGGTCGTGGTGGTCGGCGCGCTGCTCTACCTGGCCGGTCTCTTCGTCGCGGCGAACGCGGTGGAGGGACGCCGGTCGGCCCGCAACCGCACCTGGAGCGCGCTGATCCACTCCGCGTTCGTGCTGGCGGTGCTGCCGCTGGCCTCGGTGGTCTGGACGCTTGTCAGCAAGGGCTCCGAGCGGCTGGACGCCAACTTCTTCGGCACCTCGATGAACAACATCGGCTCGCGGGACGCCAACGGCGGCGCGTACCACGCGATCGTCGGCACGTTGCAGCAGGTGGGCATCGCCACCCTGATCACGGTGCCGCTCGGCGTGCTCTGCGCGATCTACATCGTCGAGTACGGCCGGGGCCGGTTCGCGTTCACCATCCGCTTCTTCGTGGACGTGATGACCGGCATCCCGTCGATCGTCACCGGCCTGTTCGTGCTGGCCTTCTGGGTGCTGGTCGTCTCGCCGTGGTTCAACGACGGCCGGCCGGGCTTCTCCGGCTTCGCCGCCGCGCTGGCGCTGAGCGTGCTGATGCTGCCCACAGTGGTCCGCTCCACCGAGGAGATGCTCCGGCTGGTGCCGGCGCCGCTGCGCGAGGGCGCGTACGCCCTGGGCGTACCGAAGTGGAAGACCATCCTGCGGGTCGTGCTGCCGACCGCGCTGCCCGGCATCGTCACCGGCATCATGCTCGCCATCGCGCGGGCCGCCGGTGAGACCGCCCCGGTGCTGCTCGTCGCCGGCGGCGGCGCGGCGATCAACTTCAACCCGTTCGAGAACAACCAGTCGTCGCTGGCCCTCTTCGTCTACCAGCAGGCCGGCGAGGCGTCGAAGTACTCGCCGGCACGGGCGTGGACCGCGGCGCTGACCCTGGTCGCCCTCGTCCTCGTCCTCACCGTCGCGGCGAAGTTGCTGGCCCGTCGTAACCGGCTCGGCCGATGAACCCCGGAGGTACCGCCACCATGGCCAAGCGCATCGAAGCCACGAACGTGACCGCCTACTACGGCGGGTTCAAGGCGATCGAGAACATCAACCTGACCGTCGAGCCGAAGACCGTCACCGCCCTGATCGGGCCGTCCGGCTGCGGCAAGTCCACGTTCCTGCGGTCGATCAACCGGATGCACGAGGTGCTGCCCGGCGCCCGGGTCGAGGGCAGCCTCACCATCGACGACCAGGACATCTACGACCGAGACGTGGACGTCACGGCGGTCCGCCGGATGATCGGCATGGTCTTCCAGCGGCCGAACCCGTTCCCCACCATGAGCATCTTCGAGAACGTGGTGGCGGGCCTGCGGCTCAACGGCGTGCGGCGCAAGTCGATCCTGGAGGAGGCGGCCGAGCGGGCGCTCCGCTCGGCGAACCTGTGGGACGAGGTGAAGGACCGCCTCGCCAAGCCCGGCGCGGGCCTGTCCGGCGGTCAGCAGCAGCGGCTCTGCATCGCCCGCACCATCGCTGTCGAGCCGCAGGTGGTGCTGATGGACGAGCCCTGCTCGGCGCTGGACCCGATCTCCACGCTGGCCATCGAGGACCTGATGTTCCAGCTCAAGGACAAGTTCACCATCATCATCGTCACGCACAACATGCAGCAGGCCGCCCGGGTGTCGGACCGGACCGCCTTCTTCTCGATCGAGAAGACCGGCGACCCGGGGCGCCTGATCGAGTACGACAACACCCAGAAGATCTTCAGCAACCCGAGCCAGAAGAAGACCGAGGACTACATCACCGGCCGCTTCGGCTGAGGTGTAAGGAGGGGGCCCCTGTTAACGCCTCCGGTAGAGGAAGGGGCCCCTCTTAACACCGCCGGCCGAGGTCAGCTCAGGCGGAAGCGGGGCTCGGCACCGTCCAGGCCGTCGATGTGGGGCAGGATCGGCGTACCCGGCTCTCGCTCTGCCGCGGCGCGGGCCACGCCGGCGAGGTCGCCCGCGGCGGCGACCTCGGCGAGCGTGACCATGGTGGGCGGCAGCATGGTCAGCTCGCCGGCCTCGGTACGGGCCAGGGCGTCCGCCGGGCGCAGCCACAGCGTGTGGTCGGCCTCGCCGGAGACGTCCCGGGTCCGCTGCCCCTCGGGCAGCAGGGCCACGAAGAAGTACGTGTCGAAGCGGCGCGGCTCGAACTCCGGGGTGATCCACCGGCTCCACGGCAGCAGCAGGTCGGACCGGAGCGTCAGGCCCCGACCGGCCAGCAGGTCCGCGAAGCCGACCCGCCGTCCCTCCAGATCCTGCCGGGCCGTCTCCCAGTCGTCGCCGCTCACGTCGCCGACCACGGTGTCCGGGTCCGGCCCGGCGAGCAGCACGCCCGCCTCCTCGAAGACCTCGCGGGCGGCGGCGCACACCACTGCCTGCGCGGCGGCCGGGTCGAGCCGGAGGCGCTCACCCCACGCCGCCGGGTCCGGGCCGGCCCAGCCGAGGTGCGCCTCCGAGTCGGAGCGGTCCACCCCGCCGCCGGGGAAGGCGTACATGCCGCCGAACGTCATCGCCGCTACCCGGCGGATCATGTAGACCTCGAAGCCGTCGCCCGCCGGGCGGAGCAGCAGCACGGTGGCGGCGACCCGGGGTGCCGCTGGTACGGCGCCCTCGGCCTGGAACCGGCGGGCGTGCTCCACCAGGGCGGGGGGTGCGGCGAAGCCGTCGATCGTCATGCGCCGAGCCTAGTTCGCGACGGGCGGCCCGGCCGGGGGCGGCCGGGCGGAGACGCGCGCCGCCTCACCCACACTCCCCGACCGCGCCGTCTGGTCACGATGCGTAGTTTTCGGCCCGGAGCAACAGACACCCCTCTGCCGCCTTTGCTCTGCAGCCAGATCCGCATCGGCAACCGTCCGTGAGCGGTGCGGATGAGGCTGCAGAGCAAAGTGGGCGCGAGGTGGTCAGCCCAACTCGCGCCAAGGCCGCCTTATGTCCGGATGATCGCCTTTGGACGTCTGACTTCGACGAGGAGGCGGGCGGCAGCCGTCACTCTGCGCGTTCTTCACGCTACGTGTTCGCCGCGAAGCGGCATCAGCTCGCCGCGCCCGGTCGTGCGGGCCGGCCGGACCAGCCGGACCGTCGCCGGCACTGGGCAGCGGCCGCCGGTCGCGACTGGCAGGGTGGTGACCTATGATCGACGACTTCGCGAAGCAGTATCTGCACAACGACCTGCGCCAGATCCGCGAGGCGATGCTGTGGAAGCTCGACGGGCTGTCCGAGTACGACGTGCGCCGTCCCCTGACCGCGTCCGGCACCAACCTGCTCGGCCTGGTCAAGCACCTGTCCTTCGGGGAGGCCCGGTACTTCGGCGAGGTGTTCGGCAGGCCGTTCCCGGAGCCGCTGCCCCGGTGGGACGACCCGGATCCGGACGGCACCGACATGTGGGCGACCGAGCACGAGACCCGCGAGGAGGTGATCGGCCGCTACCGGCGGGCGGCCGAGCACGCGGACGCGACGATCGACGCCCTCGCCGTCGACGCTCCCGGCCACGTGCCGTGGTGGCCCCGCCCGGACGTCAAGTTGTTCAACATCCTGGTCCACGTGGTGGCCGAGACCAATCGGCACGCGGGGCACGCCGACATCCTGCGCGAGCAGCTCGACGGCTCGACCGGGGCATGGGCAGAGTACGCGCACCTGGAACCCGACCAGCCGACGCTGACGGTGCGTCGGGCGATGATCGAGCGGGCCGCGCGGGCCGCCGCCGACGCCCCCGGCTGATCCGTCCCGACGGGTGGATCACCCTGCCGGCCCCGGAGCAGGAAGGGATAGCGTGCCGGGCATGACGCGTTGGGGAATCCTGGCCACCGGAAACATCGCCGCCCGCTTCGCCGAGGATCTGCGGCTGGTGCCGGACGCCGAGCTGGTCGCGGTCGGCTCGCGTACCCGGGAGAGCGCCGAACTGTTCGCGCGCCGGCACGACGTGCCGCGGGCGTACGCCTCGTGGGCGGAACTGGCCGCGGACCCGGACCTGGACGCGATCTACGTGGCAACGCCGCACGCCGCGCACCACGAGGCGGCGCTCGCCTGCCTGGCCGGCGGCAAGGCCGTGCTGGTGGAGAAGCCGTGCACGCTGGACCTGCCGACCACCACCGAGCTGGTGGAGACGGCCCGCGCCCGAGGGCTGTTCCTCATGGAGGCCATGTGGATGCGGACGAACCCGCTGATCCTGCGGGTGCTGGAGCTGATCCGGGACGGCGCGATCGGTGAGGTGACGCACGTACGGGCGGACTTCGGCGTGGCCGGCCCGTTCCCGCCGGAGCACCGGATGCGGGCCCGCACGCTCGGCGGCGGCGCGCTGCTGGACCTCGGCGTCTACCCGCTGAGCCTGGCCCACCTGGTGCTCGGCGTGCCGCAGCACGTGCAGGCGTGGGCCAAGCTGACCCCGGAGGCGGTGGACGAGAACACCGGCATGGTGCTCGGCTGGGACTCCGGCGCGGTGGCGACGCTCAGCTGCGGCATGGTCGGCGCGACCGAGATCTCCGCGTCGATCACCGGTACGACCGGCCGGATCGACCTGCCCGAGCTGTTCTTCCGGCCCGCGCACGTGGTGCTGCACCGGGCCGGCGCCGAGCCGGAGACGATCCCGGCGGACCTGACCGGCGGCGGTTACCAGTACGAGGCGATCGAGGTGCAGCGCTGCCTGGCAGCCGGGCTGACCGAGAGCCCGCTGGTCCCGCACTCCGCCACGCTCGAGGTGATGGGCCTGATCGACGACATCAAGGCCCGGATCGGCGTCTCCTACGCGTGAGGGGTCCCCCGCCACGGCGGGGAACCCCTCGGCGTCAGGTCACTCAGAACAAGGGCCGGACCAGCAGGTACGCGAGGCAGGCGATCGCGGCGGCGGCCGGGAACGTGATGATCCAGGCGATCACGATGTTGCCCGCCACGTTCCAGCGCACCGCGGAGAGCCGTTTCGTCGCGCCCACACCCATGATCGCCGAGGTGATCGTGTGCGTGGTGGAGATCGGGGCCTTCAGCACCAGCGCGTTGAAGTAGAGCACCGCGCTGGCCACGGTCTCGGCTGCGAAGCCCTCGGCCGGGCCGAGGTCGATGATCTTCCGGCCGAGCGTCCGGATGATCCGCCAGCCGCCCGCGTACGTGCCGGCGGCCAGCATCGCGGCGGAGGTCCAGAAGACCCAGCCCGGGATGTGCGTCTTGCTCTCCTGGAAACCGCCGGTGTAGAGCGCGAGCACGATGATGCCCATGGTCTTGGCGGCGTCCTGCATGCCGTGGCCGACCGACATGGCGGCGGCGGACGCGGTCTGCGCCCACCGGAAGCCACGGCTGAGCTTGCCGGGCTGGCCCTTCCGGAACAGCCACATGATCGCCAGCATCATCAGGAAGCCGAGGATCAGGCCGACCACCGGCGAGAGCACCATCGGGATGAGGACCTTCTCGATGATGGTGCCCCACTGGACGATGCCGTCGGCGGCGAACAGGGTGGCGCCGACCAGGCCGCCGAAGAGGGCGTGCGAGGACGAGGACGGCAGGCCGAAGTACCAGGTGATCAGGTTCCAGATGATCGCGCCGAGCACGCCGGCGAAGACCACGCCGAGGCTCTCCACCCCGGTCGGCAACGTCACCAGCCCGTCGCCGACCGTCTTGGCCACCCCGGCGCCGAAGTGCGCGCCGACGAAATTGCCGACGGCGGCCAGCGCGAGCGCGATCCGGGGGGTCAGCGCCCGGGTCGAGATGCTGGTGGCGATCGCGTTGGCCGCGTCATGGAAGCCGTTCGTGTAGTCGAACGCCATGGCGACCGCGATCACCGCCAGCACGGCGATGAGTTCGGGTGTCACTGGATCAGGACTCCTTGACCGCGATGGTCTCGACGGTGTTGGCGACGTGCTCGAAGGCGTCGCAGGCGGCCTCCAGCTCGTCGGCCACCTCCTTCATCTTCAGCACCGTGAGTGCGTCGTACTCACCGGAGAAGAGGCGGACCAGCAGCATCCGGTACGCCTGGTCGCCGTCGTTCTCGAGCCGGTTGCACTCGATCCAGTAGTCCTCGAGATCCTTCATCGACTTCAGCCGGGGCATCGCCTCGGCGGTGAGCTTGGCCTGCAGGTCGAGCACGTTGACCAGCTCGTGCAGCTCGCGCGGGAGCGACGGGAGCTTGGTCAGGCCGTACAGGTAGAGCAGGTTGCCGACCGCCTCCAGGTGGTCCATCACGTCGTCGAGCAGCGAGCCCAGCCGGTAGATGTCCTCCCGGTCGAACGGCGTGATGAACGTGGAGTTGATCTTCTTGTACAGCTCGTGCGTGATCTGGTCGCTGTCGTGCTCGATGTCGGTCAGCCGCTCGCTGATCGACTGCACGTCGGCACCGGGCAGACCCAGCTCGTTGAGCAGTTCGGTCCCCTTCACCAGGTTCTGCGCGGCCCTGGTGAAGAGCTCGTAGAAAGCGCCCTCGGTGGGACGGAAGGAAAACTTCACAGCACGGACCTCGTCGTGTCGGTGGAAGGGTGGCCGTCGCCCCCCGGGCGTCTGCTCTGCGCATGCTAGGGACCGCGCCGAACCCACTTTCGATCGGCCCACCCCTGGTCAGGCCCGATTCACCGCTCGTTCACCTTCCGTTCACCTGATCACGGACGGCGCTGGCTCCGTAACCGGTCACGCTCCCGTTCGACGTCGAAATCGGCAGGCGGATACCCCAGATCCAACCCGCCGAACGTCTCCCGCAGCAGGTGGGCGACCGCCCAGTCCCGGTACCACTTGCGGTCCGCCGGCACCACGAACCAGGGCGCGGCGTCCGTGCCACAACGCTCCAGAGCCTCGGCGTACGCGTCCTGGTAGTCGCCCCAGCGTGCCCGGGTGTCCAGGTCGCTGGGGTTGAACTTCCAGAACTTCGTCGGGTCGGTGAGCCGCTCCATGAGTCGCTCGCCCTGCTCGGCGTACGAGATGTGCAGCATGACCTTCACCACTGTGACCGCCTGCTCGGTCAGTTCCCGCTCGAAGTCGTTGATGATCGCGTACCGGGACCGCCAGGTCGCCTCGTCGACCAGCCCTTCGACCCGGGCGATGAGCACGTCCTCGTAGTGGGAGCGGTTGAACACGCCCACGTACCCGGGTGGCGGCAGCGCCCGGCGTACCCGCCACAGGAAGTCGTGCCGCAACTCCTCCTCGGTCGGCGGCCCGAACGAGCGGATGTGCAACCCGAGCGGGTTCATCGCGCCCGCCACCCGCTTGACCGTGCCGTCCTTGCCACCGCAGTCCATCGCCTGGAGCACCAGCAGCACCCGGCGCGGCCGGTCGCCGTCCAGCCCGGCGTCCGCCTGCGCCGGCGCGCTGGTGGCGCTGCCCGGCCCGGCGGCGCCCTGCGCGGAGGCGTACAGCATCTCCTGCTGCCGCCCCAGTTCCGCGCCGATCAGCTCGACCTGGGCCCGCGCCCACTCCTTGCGCGCCGGCCCGTGCCCGGCCGCCACCGGAAGCCCCGGCGTCGACCGGGGATCGACAGCCGCCAGATCGACAGTGCCCGGCCCCACCCGAAGCAGTTCCCGCATAGGCCCGCCGTCGGGCCCCACAACCTCACTCATCCCCCGATCCTCACCCCCGGAGCCGTTCCCCGCCCGCCCCGCCCCGTCGATCTTGCAGTTGCGGCCCCTGGTACGCCCGGAAAGCACCGTTTGCCGGGGCGGCAAGTGCAAGATCGGCGAGGGTGGGCGGGTGCCGCCGAGGGCGGGCGGGTGCCGTGACGGGCGGTGGGGCGGGAGAATGAGGGGGTGGACGAGCTTGCGGGGGAGTTCGAGGCGGAACGAGGGCGTCTCCTGGCGGTGGCGCAGCGGATGCTGGGCAGCCGCAGCGAGGCCGAGGACGCGGTGCAGGAGACCTGGCTTCGCTTCTCCGGCGCGCTGAGCGACCCGGAAGAGCGCGCCCGCGTACGCGATCTGCGGGGCTGGCTCATCACCACCTGTTCCCGGATCTGCCTGGACGTGCTCCGCTCCGCCCGGGTGCGCCGGGAGGCGTACCCGGGTCAGTGGCTCCCCGAGCCGGTGGTGACAGCGGCGCCGGCGGCGGACGGGTTCGCGCCCGACCCGGCCGAGCGGGCGGTACGGGCCGACCAGCTCGGCACCGCGCTGCTGGTGGTGCTGGAACGGCTGACGCCGGAGCAGCGGGTGGCGTTCGTGCTGCACGACGTGTTCGCGGTGCCGTTCTCCGACGTGGCGGACGTGCTCGCGGTGACGCCGGAGGCGGCCCGTCAGCTGGCGTCGCGCGCCCGCCGGGCGGTGCACGGGCCGGACGCGCCCCGGCACAGTGCCGACCTGGCCGAGCAGCGGCGGGTGCTCGCCGCGTTCGCCGCTGCGGTGGAGTCGGGTGAGCTGGAGCAGCTGGTCCGCGTGCTCGCCCCGGACGTGGTGTCGATCGGCGACGCCGGCGGCCACTTCCCGGCCGGTCGCCGGCCGGTGGTCGGTGTGGAGTCGGTCGGCCGCCTGCTGCTCGGCCTCTACGGCCAGGCCCGGCAGCGGGGTGGCCTGCGCGGACGCCCGGTGCTGGTGGACGGCACGCTGGGATGGCAGACGGAGTTCTTCCACCGGGACGGGCGAACCATTCGGATGGTCACCTCGTTCGCGATCCACGAGGGGCGGGTCACCGGCGTGTTCAACCAGCTCAACCCGGCCAAGGTCGGCGAGCTGCCGCCGCTGGGCCCGGACGCCGCCTGGCCGCCGCGCTGGTGAGCCGGCTCAGACCACCAGTGCGAGCCACTTCCGGTACGACGTGGCGAACGGCTCGGTGCCGTCGCCGAGCGCGCCGAGCAGCCAGCGGGACGCGGCCTCGGCCTCGGTGACCACGTCCTCCGGGTAGCCCCAGCGGGCCCGGTGCACGGCGAACTCGTCCTCGTCGCGCAGCTCGACCAGGCCGGTCTCGCGGCGGCGCACCACGTCCAGGTCGAGGTCGATCAGGTGGACCGTCTCCTCGCCCTCCCAGCGGGCCGGGGTGGCGATGTCGCAGTAGACCTCGCTGGTGCGCGGCGGCGGGTTGAACATGCCGGTCCACCACCCGTGGTGCGGCACCAGCAGGACGAACGGGATCCGCTCGACCGACGGGCGGCCGTGGTAGACGGACTCGGTGCCGGCGGGCACGCCGAGCCAGACGCCGAGATCGTCCTCGGCGAGCCGGCGGGCCGGGTAGTCGCGGTGTGCGCTGCCGTCGTACTTGCGGTAGATCACGCGGACCACATCGCTCGGCATGCCTGGCACCCTAACCGATTCCGGCCACGCCACGCGATCGGGAGGTAACCGGACGCGACCCGCCGTCCCGCCACGCCGTCGGAGCGGCCGGACCGCCGTCGGTGCCGGCGGGTACGGTCGCACGGTGACCCCGTCCCGCACCGCCACCGGCCCGGCCGTCCCGAAGAAGCGCCGCAAGGGCCGCGCCGGTGCCGGGGAGTTGCTGACCGCCGCGGTGGGCGCGGTTCCGGGTGGCGCGGCCCGGCCGGGTCAGCAGCAGATGGCCGAGGCGATCGAGCGCAGCATCGCCTCCGGCGAGCATCTGCTGGTGCAGGCCGGGACCGGCACCGGCAAGTCCCTGGCGTACCTCGCTCCGGCGCTCACAGTGGACGGGCCGGTGGTGGTCTCCACCGCCACACTGGCGTTGCAGTCCCAGCTCGTCGAGCACGACCTGCCGAGGCTGGCCGACGCGGTCGAGCCGGTGCTGGGCCGCCGCCCGACCTTCGCCGTGCTGAAGGGCCGTCACCACTACCTGTGCCTGGCCCGGCTGGACAGCTCGGTCGAGGACGAGCCGGACGACGCGCTGTTCGACGCGCCGCACTCCGGCAACGGCGGCACCAAGTGGCTCGGTGAGGCGGGCCGGCTGGGCAAGCAGGTGCAGCGGCTGCGCGACTGGGCCGAGGAGACCGCCACCGGCGACCGCGACGAGCTGGATCCGGGCGTGGACGACCAGGTGTGGCGCAGCGTCTCCATGCCGGCCCGGGAGTGCGTGGGCGCCAGCCGCTGCCCGTTCGGGCAGGAGTGCTTCGCGGAGGCGTCCCGGGCGCGAGCCCGCGAGGCCGACATCGTGGTCACCAACCACAGCCTGCTCGCCGTCGACATGCTCGCCGGGCGGCACATCGTGCCGCCGCACAAGCTGCTCGTGGTGGACGAGGCGCACGAGCTGGCCGACCGGGTCTCGTCGGCCGCCCAGGCCGAGCTGGTGCCGGAGCTGATCGACAGGTCCACCCGGCGGGCGCGGCCCCTGCTGCGCCCCGACGTGGCCGAACGGCTCACCGAGGCCGGTGACGCGCTCGCCGTGGGGCTGGCCGAGGCGCCGGCCGGGCGGCTCACCGCCGGTCTGCCGCCCGCGCTGCGCGAGGCGTGCACCTTGCTGGACTCGGCGACCCGGGCCGCGCTGGAGGGGATCGGCGACGTGAAGGCCGACGACCCCGATCCGGTACGCAAGCAGCAGGCCAAGGCCGTGCTGGACGAGCTGTCCACCACCGCCCAGCGGCTGCTGGAGGAAGCCGACCACGACGTCGCCTGGGTCGAGAAGCCGGACAACGGCAGCCGCCGGGCGCTCGTCGTGGCGCCGCTGTCGGTGGCGGGCACGCTCGCCACCCACCTGTACGACGAGCGCACAGTGGTCGCCACCTCGGCCACGCTGGCGCTGGGCGGCCGCTTCGACACCGTGGCCCGGGCGCTGGGGCTGGACGCGCCTCCGCCCGCCCCGCCGTCCCCGGCCGCCGCCGCGATCGCCACCGCCGCCGCCGCGGGCCGTTCCCCGGTCACGCCGGTGGCCGCCGCCGAGGGCAGCCGCGCGTCGATCGGCACCGTCCCCGCGACCGAAGGGCCGGGCTGGAGTTCACTCGACGTCGGCTCGCCGTTCGACTACGCCCGGCAGGGCATCCTGTACGTCGCCGCGCATCTGCCCCGCCCCAGCGTCTCCGGGTTGCCCGGACCGGCAGGTGAGGAGCTGCTGGCGCTGGTCGAGGCGCTCGGTGGTCGTACCCTCGGGCTCTTCTCGTCGCGACGGGCCGCGCAGCAGGCGGCGGAGCTGGTCCGCGCGCGGACCGACCTGCCCGTGCTGCTCCAGGGCGAGGAGGCGCTGCCGCTGCTGGTGCGCCGGTTCCGCGAGGTGCGGGAGAGCTGCCTGTTCGGGGTGATGTCGCTCTGGCAGGGGGTGGACGTGCCGGGCGACGCCTGCCAGCTCGTGGTGATCGACAGGTTGCCGTTCCCCCGGCCGGACGAGCCGCTCGCGGCGGCGCGGGCGGCGGCTGTGGACGCCGGTGGCGGGTCCGGTTTCGCGGCGGTGAGCGTGCCGATCGCGGCGGTCCGGCTGGCCCAGGGTGTCGGCCGGCTGATCCGGGCCACCGGCGACCGGGGCGTGGTGGCGGTGCTCGACTCGCGGCTGGAGACGGCGCGCGGGTACGGCCCGTTCCTGCGCCGGTCGCTGCCGCCGTTCTGGTACACCACCCGGCCGGAGGTGGCCCGGGGCGCGTTGGAACGGCTCGCCAAGAGCTGACGCCCGCGCCTCCCCGGGCGGGGTGACGCGGGCGTCGGCGGATCGTGCCTGGTCAGGGCGCCTGGGAGGCGACCACCACCGCGTCCGGTGGGGTGTCCGGCACGGTACGCGCGGCGAGCCGGCGCACCGCGGTGTTGAGGACGGCGATCAGCGGCACCGCGACCAGCGCGCCGGCGATGCCGGCGAGCACCACGCCGGCGGCGATGCCGATGATCACGGCGAGCGGGTGGATGGCCACCGCGCGGCCCATGATCAGCGGCTGGAGCACGTGGCCCTCGACCTGCTGCACGCCGATCACCGCGCCCAGGATGATCAGGGCGGTCACCGGGCCGCTGTCGACGAGCGCCACCAGCACGGCCACCACGCCGGACAGGAACGCGCCGACGATCGGGATGAACGCGCCCAGGAAGACCAGCGCGGCCAGCGGGAACGCGAACGGGATGTCGAACAGCACCAGGAATATGCCGATGCCGACCGCGTCGATGAACGCCACGAGGACGGTGGCCCGCACGTACGCGCCGAGCGTCGCCCAGGACGCGCGACCGGCGTCGTCGACCTTCCAGCGGGCGGCCACCGGCAGCAGCCGGACCAGGAACCGCCAGATGTTGTTGCCGTCGCGCAGGAAGAAGAACGTGGCGAACAGGACCAGGACGGTGCCGGTGAGCACCTCGGCGAGCGTGGCGGCGGTGCTTATCGCACCGCTGGTGAACCGCTCGGTGTTGCCGTTGATCCAGTTCTGCGCCTCGTCGATGTAGCGGTTGAGCTGGCTGTCGGACAGGTGCAGCGGGCCGGTCTTGAACCAGTCCTGGATCTGGCGGACGCCCTCGGAGGACTTCTGGCTCAGCTCCGGTACGCCCTTGATGAACTCGTTGACCACGAGCGTGAGCGTGCCGACGACAGCAGCCAGGCCGCCGACCAGCACCACTGCTGTCGCCAGCGAGCGGGGCAGCCGGGCCCGGAGCAGCCAGCCGACCGCCGGGGCGAGCAGCGCGGAGAGCAGCAGCGCGACGGTCAGCGGGATGATCACGATACTGATGGTGCCGACGATCCTGAGCAGGGCCCAGGTCACGATGCCGATCACGATCAGGCGCCAGCACCACGCGGCGGCGATGCGCAGCGCGTGCGGCACCTCCGTGTCGTCCCGGCTCACAGTCGAGGAGTGCAACGCCGCCGGCGACGCGGCGCCCACGACCACCGCCTCCGGCGCGGCGGGTGGCCCCGGCGCGGCGGGCGAGGCCACTCCGGCGTCCCCGGTGTCCGCGGCGGCCCGCCGGGTCCGGGCCGCCTCCCGGCCCGACTCGTACGCGCGGCGGAGCCGTCCGCGCATCCGCTCGAAGCGGCTCAAGCGCACCTCCGGCAAAATCAGCCCCACCAGGTCGCAGGGGGCACAGGATACGTCCGTACGCCCCACCCTAGGGCGACTCGGCCACACATTGCCCGCCCGGCGCTCTCGCCAACCACGCCGGGATCGACCGACGGCCACGCGGTAGCGTCTTCGCGTGACCGCCGACCAGAGTCTCGACGCCGGGCTGCCGATCCGCCTGCTGCACGACCGCGTGCTGGTGCGTACCGAGGGTGCGGAGGGGGAACGCCGCTCCACCGCCGGCATCGTGATCCCCGCGACGGCAGCCGTGGGCAAGCGGCTGGCCTGGGCCACGGCGGTCGGCGTGGGGCCGAACGTCCGCGCGATAGTGGCCGGTGACCGGGTGCTGTTCGACCCGGACGACCGCTCCGAGGTCGAGCTGCACGGACGGGCGTACGTGCTGCTGCGCGAGCGGGACGTGCACGCCGTGGCGGCCGAGCGGGTGGAGAGCACCGCCGCCGGCTCCACCGGTCTCTACCTGTAGGTCCTTACCTGTTGCCGCGCTCCGGTGCCGGTCGCTCTGCGGCGGTGCTGTTTGCGGCGCTGCCCGGCGGGAAGCCCAGGCACCTCAGCGCGCCCTGGGGAGGGACACCATGCCGGTAGTGATCAAAAAGATCCTCGCCTGGGGATTCCTCGCGTTCCTGATCTACTTCATGGCGTTCCGGCCGGACGGCGCGGCGCAGGTGTTCAAGGGCATCGGCGGCGCGCTGATGGCCATCGCCCAGGGGCTCGGCGACTTCCTGACCGGCCTGATGAGCTGACCGGCGCCCACGACGAGCCGCCCGGCCTCAGCGCCCGGGATGCCAGGGCGCGCCCGGGTCGTGCCAGCCGCCCGGTCCGTGCCCGGCACCCGGGCCGCCGTGCCAGCCGCCCGGACCGTAGCCGCCCTGCGGGAAGGCGGGCGGCTGGGCCAGCACCACCGGGATCGGCACCACCGGGTCGTCCGGTGCCTCGACCGGGCGCTGCGAACCGTCCGGGAACCGCAGGTGGTAGCGCTGACCGTCCCAGACCCCGACCGGCGCCTGCGGGTCGCGACCGACGAAGAACGACCGGTACGCGGTGATCGCGTCCAGCAGTTCCCGTTCCTCCCGTGCCGTCCGCTCCCGCTCCTCCGGCTTGCGGTCCAGTCCCCGGCGCATCCCGTCGCGCAGCAGCGCCAGGCGGGTCGCGGCGAACTGGTAGCCGCGCATCGCGCGTACCCCGCCGTCACCGGCGACCCGGCGCGCCCACGTACGCGCCGCGTGCCGGCGGCCCAGGCTGCCCAGCGCCGCCACCTCGGGCGGGGTGAGCCAGCCCGCTCGGACGTAGTCCGGCAACGTGCGCTCGGTCAGCCGGCCCTCCCAGGCGCGCAGCCAGACCGCCAGCCCGACCATCGCGAAGAAGATCGGCACCATCACGCCGATGTAGCCGTAGAGCACGATCACCACCTCCCCGGTGGCCTGGGCCAGCGAGGGCAGCAGGTTCCAGGTGCCGTGCAGGATCATCGCCAGCAGCAGCCCGGCGAGCGGCGCGAGCACCCGCACGCGCCGGTCGGCGGTACGCGCGGCCACGCCCAGCCCGACGCCGGTCATCGACGTGAACAGCGGGTGGGCGAAGCCGAACAGCAGGATCCGGACGATGAAGATCGCGATCACCTGCTGCGCGCCGGTGGCCGGGCCGTACTCGTCGGCGCCGGCGCGGTAGCCGTGCCCGCCCAGGTAGAGGATGTTCTCCACCATGGCGAAGCCGACCGCGGAGAGCCCGCAGTAGACCAGGCCGTCGGTGATCCCGGAGAACTCCCGCCGCCGGAAGATCAGCACCAGGAGCGGACCGGCCGCCTTGGTCAGCTCCTCGATGAACGGCGCGACCAGCACCGCGGTCAGCGCGACCGGCAGCCCTCGGTCCTCGAACAGCCCCGCGCTGGCCGTGTTCACCAGCAGCGAGATCGCGGTGGAGACGAAGGCGCCCCAGGCGAAGCAGAAGATCAGATACTTCAGCGGCTCCGGCTCGTAACGGTCGAGCCAGAGGAAGCAGAAGACCAGCACCGGCACCGGCAGGATCGCCGCGATCACGCCGATCAGCAGCGCCTCGGCGCCCAGGCTCTCGCCGAGCGTGAACACCATGAACAGCGCACCGGCCGCGATCAGCAGCACCACGCCGGCCAGCACCAGGAAGCGCCGCCAGCCGAGCCGGCGCAGCGGCATCCGGGGCGTCGGCGCCCCCGGCGGGGCGGCGGGCGCATGCGGTGGCGGCGGGGCTGCGCCGGGCGGGGTGTCGGCCATGCGGTCAGCGTAGTCACCTGCGACCCACTGGTCCGGTCGCATCGTGAGGGCTATGCTCCCGGACAGGTCACGAGCGCCAGCGTCAAGCCCCGGCTTGCTGGCCGGCAACCCTCGTCGAGGTTCGCGGTGGGGTGCCCCGGGTGATGACCGGGCCCGGTGCCGCTCCGCGCGCCGGGCAAGCGCGGACCCCGTCCCGGCACCACCTGGGGTCCTGTGACCCGGGAGGCTCCGGCATGACCGTCACCCTCGTACCCTCGCTGCCCGTGCTGCCCGCGCCGGTCCGGCCCGACCCGCTCGGCGTGCTCGGCGTACCGGGGGAGATCAACCTGGACCACGCCGCCAGCGCGCCGTGCGCGCGGGCCGCGGCCGACGCGGTGGCCGGGCTTCTTCCCTGGTACGCGAGCGTGCACCGCGGCGCGGGCGCGCTGTCGCGACGCTGCACACTGGCGTACGAGCGGGCCCGGCAGACGATCGGCGACTTCCTCGGCGCCCGCCCCGACGACCACGTGATCTTCACCCGGAACACCACCGACGCGCTGAACCTGCTGGCCCGGGCGCTGCCCGCCGGCACCACCGTGATCACGTTCGGCGCCGAGCACCACGCCAACCTGCTGCCCTGGCCGCGCGGCTCGGTACGGCTGCCGGTCCCGGACAGCCCGGCCGGAGCGGTCCGGTCCCTCGCGGCGGCGCTCGGCGAACTCGCCCGCGACGCCCGGCCCGGCCTGCCCGTGCTGGTCGCGGTCACCGGCGCCGGCAACGTCACCGGCGAGTGCTGGCCGGTCGCCGAGCTGGCTCGGGTGGCCCACCGGCACGGCGCCCGCATCCTGGTCGACGCCGCGCAGCTCGCCCCGCACGCCCCGGTCGACCTGACCGCGCTGGACGTGGACTATGTGGCCCTGTCCGGGCACAAGCTGTACGCCCCGTTCGGCGCGGGCGTGCTGGCCGGGCGCGCGGACTGGCTGGACGCGGCCCCGCCGTACCTGGCCGGAGGCGGCGCCACCAGCTACGTCGGCGCCGCGACGCACGAGGTGCGCTGGACGACCGGCCCGGCCCGGCACGAGGCCGGCACCCCGAACCTGCTGGGTGCGGTGGCGCTCGCCGCTGTCTGCGAGGCGCTCGGCGCGGCCGACCGGGACGCGCTGCACGCCCGGGAACAGGCGCTGCTGGCCCGGCTGCGTACCGGCCTGGCCGCGCTGCCGGACGTGGTGGAGCTGCGCATGTTCTCCCCCGACGCGCCCCGGGTGGGCATCGTCAGCTTCGTGGTCGCCGGACGGGACTCCGCCGAGGTGGCCGCCCACCTGGCGAGCCGGCACCGGATCGGGGTACGCGACGGCCTGTTCTGCGCGCACCCGCTGACCCGGCGTCTGCTGGCCGAGGCCGCCGCCCGTACCGGCCGCACCGACCTGCCCCCGACCGCCCTACGCGCCAGCCTCGGCCTGGGCACCACAGAGCCGGAGGTAGACACCCTCCTGACGGCCCTGACCCACCTCCCCTAGCTCTCTCCCCACGCACCTCGAGCGGTGATCAAGGAGTTTGTGCACTAGTTGATCTCCTCGGAGTCCGGTAACTCCTTGATCAACGCGGCAAGGCGCCAGGGCGGGAGCGAGGGAGCCAGGGCGGGAGCGCGACCGGGCGGGGGTCAGCCGACGGGTGGGGCTGTGGGGGGATGAGCGGCGGGGTTCCGGGCTGCGGGTTCGCCCTGGCGGTTCTCGCCGAACGCCTGCCGGACCAGCCGGTTCGCCTCCTCCTGTTCGATCCCGGAGGCCACCATCAGGTCGCTCGCCGTGGTACGCACCTGGGCGATCACCACGCTGCCGGAGAAGCCGACCCCCTCGGCGTACGCCCGCCCGGCCTCGCTCACCGCGCGCAGCGACCGCTCGCGGGCCTCCTGCGGCTCCTGCCCGGCGGCGAACTCCTGGCGGAGCAGGCGCACCGACTCGGCCAGGTGACCGATCGCGTCCGGCATCGGCTCGGGGACCGGTTCGGAGTCCTCGATCATGGTGACCGCGCGGCGGATCAGCGTGCCGGTGTTGCGCATGGCCCGGTCGATCGGGTCGGCCGCCTCGGCGTAGTGGGTCAGCTCGCTGCGCCGGTGCCAGCGGGCCGGGGACAGCGTGCTGGTCTCCTTCGCGCCCTCGATCGCCTCGGAGAGGGCGGCCAGTTCCTCCTTGTTCTCCCGCAGCCGGAACAGCGCCTGCTGGGCCGCGTCCCGGTCCCGGCTGCGCACCGCGTCGGCGCAGGCGTCGAGCTGGCCGGCGAGCAGGTCCAGCGCGGGCCGGGCGGCCCGGTTGATCACCCGTAGCGGGTTGAGCGGCAGCAGGATGGCGGTGACCAGCAGCGCGATGCCGCCACCGAGCAACGCGTCGATGAAGCGGGGGAACTCCAGGTTCTCGGTGGACGGGCTGAGCGTCACGATCAGCACCGCGGTGGCCGCGGCCTGGATCACGATGGCCACGCTCGCCCCGGCGAAGATGCTCAGCAGGATCGCCGAGGTCACCACGAGCGCGAGCTGCCAGGCGCCGGTGCCGACGAAGTAGATGAGCGCGTCGCCGACGAGCACGCCGACCGCCACCCCGACGATCAGCTCGACGGTGCGCCGGAACCGCTGCCCCACCGAGGCGGCGAGCGTGCCGACGGCGGAGATCGGGGCGAAGACCGGCTGCGGGTTCTTCAGCAGGCGGTGCGCGACCAGATACGCCAGGCCGGCGGCGAGCCCGGCCTGCACGGCGAGGCCGAACGCGGTACGGACCCGGTGCAGCCGGTCGTGCAGCGTCGCCTTGCCCCGGTGCCGCAGTTCATCCATCGCGGAGGCGATCCGCTGCCCGTCCCGGTCCGCCAGCCCTTCACGCAGCTTGCCACGACGCAGGAACCGCAGTCGTCCGTCCCGGGCCATGGCCGGTACTACCCGTACCGCCCCGGCTGAATCCCTCCGACCGGGCCGGACTGGGGCAGACTGCACCCGATGGACGAACTGACGGCACGGTGGCGGGCGACGGTACTGGCGGCGGGCGCGACCGATCCGGCGGGAGCCGACCGGGCCGGTGAGCGGCTGCTGGCGGGCTGGCGGGAGCCGCACCGGCGCTACCACGACGAGGAGCACCTGCGGGCGGTGCTCGACGTGGTCGACGCGTACGCCGGTCTGGCCCGCGACCCCGACCTGGTCCGGCTGGCGGCGTGGTGCCACGACGCGGTCTACGACCCGCGCGCGGCGGGCGACGCCAACGAGCGGGCCAGCGCCGACCTGGCCGGCGAGCTGCTGGCCGCCGCCGGGCTCCCGGCCGCGACGGTGACCGGGGTACGCCGCCTGGTGCTGCTCACCGCGGGCCACGTGGTCGGGCCGGACGACCCGGACGGCGCGCTGCTGTGCGACGCGGACCTGGCGGTGCTCGCCGCCCCGGCGGAGCGGTACGACAGGTACGCCGCCGCGATCCGTGCCGAGTACGCGCACGTGCCCGAACCGGACTTCCGCACCGGCCGGGCCGCGGTGCTGCGGCACCTGCTCGCCCTGCCGGCGCTCTACCGCCTACCCGAGCCGCACGCCCGCTGGGAGGCCCCGGCCCGGGCCAACCTGTCCCGGGAGCTGGCCGGTCTCGCCTGAGACGCGGTGCTTCGGGCGGCGCAGACCGGCGTCCCGCAGCAGGCGGACGATCTCCCGTGAGGGCACGACCCTGGCGCCCAGCCAGATCGCGGTCCGGAACCGCTCGGCCGGCACGTCGTAGTGGTCGCGGTCGAAGCCGCGCCGGGGCGCGCCGAGCATCTCCGCGAACGCGTGCAGTTCGGCGTACGAGACGTCGCTGATCAGGTGCGACCAGAGCCGGCCGCGCCAGGGCACGGCGGGCGGGTCCAGGTAGAGCACGGCCACAGACGGTACGCCGGTAGCCTTCCCGGCATGGCCGCCCATCCCCTCCTCGACGACCTGCGGGCCGCGCTCGGCGACGCCGCCGTGCTGACCGATCCGGATCTGCTGGCCGGGCACGAGCGCGACGAGGCCGACCTGTGCGACTCGGGCACCCCGCTGGTGGTGGTGCGTCCCCGCGACACCGAGGAGGTGGCGGCGGTAGTCCGGGTGGCGGCCCGGCACGGCGTACCAGTGGTGCCGCAGGGGGCGCGGACCGGGCTGGCCGGCGCGGCGAACGCGGTGGACGGCGCGGTGGTGGTGAGCACGGTGGCGATGGACGCGGTGCGGGAGATCGACCCGGTCGGCCGGATCGCCGTGGTGCAGCCGGGCGTGGTGAACGCGGCGCTGGCCCGCGCGGTACGGGAGCACGGCCTCTGGTATCCGCCGGACCCGGGCTCGTGGGAGTCGTCCACGATCGGCGGCAACGTGGCCACCAACGCCGGCGGCATGTGCTGCGTGAAGTACGGCGTGACCAGCGAGTACGTGCTGGGCCTGGAGGTGGTGCTCGCCTCCGGCGAGGTGCTGCGCACCGGGCGGCGTACCGCCAAGGGGGTCGCCGGGTACGACCTGACCCGCCTGTTCGTGGGCTCGGAGGGCACGCTCGGCGTGATCACCGAGGTGACTGTGGCGTTGCGCCCGGCCCCGGAGGAGTCACTGACCCTGGTCGCGGTCTTTCCCACTGTGGCGACTGCCGGTGGCGCGGTCGCCGGGATCGCCGAGCGGGGACTCACCCCGAGCCTGCTGGAACTGCTGGACCGGACCCATCTGCGGGCGATCGAGACGTACCGGCCGATGGGTCTGCGCACTGATGCCGAGGCGCTCCTGCTCGCGGCAGTGGACACCGGCGCCCGGGCCGCCGACGACCTGGCCCGGCTCGCCGAGGTGTGCACGGCGGCGGGTGCCGACGAGGTCTACGCGGCCACCGACGCGACCGACGCGGCGGCCCTGCTCCAGGCGCGGCGGCTGGCCCATCCGGCGATGGAGCGGTTCGCGGCGGAGACGTTCCCGGGCGGCAACGGCGGCCTGGTCATCGACGACGTGGCGGTGCCGCGCGGCCGGCTCGCGGAGCTGCTCGACGGGGTGGCCCGGATCGCCGAGGCGTGCCGGGTGCCGATCGGGGTGGTCGGCCACGCGGGCGACGGCAACATGCACCCGAACATCGTGGTCGACCGGGCCGATCCGGCGAGCCTGGCCCGGGGGCGGCGGGCCTTCGACGAGATCATGCGGCTGGGGCTGGACCTTGGCGGGACCTGCACCGGGGAACACGGCGTCGGGCTGCTCAAGCGGGACTGGCTGGCCCGCGAGATCGGGCCGGTGGGCGTACGCGTGCACCAGGCGATCAAGGCGGCGCTGGACCCGGCCGGGCTGCTCAACCCCGGCAAGGTGTTCTAGCCCCTGTCCTCCGCGGGCGTGGCCTGGGTGACGAGCAGCAGCACGTCGTAGGCCACCTTCGGCTTCGGCTCGCCCGGGCAGTCCTGGATGGTGACTGTCAGGTCCGGCGGCACGAGCAGCGTCGACGTCAGCACGCCGATGCAGCCCTGCTTGTAGCTGCGGGCCTGGTCGGTCTCCTTCGCGATCGCCGGGTCGGCGAGCATCCGCTGGAGGCGCGTGGTCTGCTCCGGGCTCAGCGTGCCGGTGGCGTCCACGCCGTCGCCGGCGCAGTCGCGGCACTGCCAGCGGCCGGACGGGTCCACGTCGAGGTTGCGGACCGGGCCGTCGCCGAGCCGCTGCACCAGCGAGACACGTCTGCCCTCCGGTGTCGGGCTGGCCGTGCCCGCCGCCCCGGATGTGGTGGCGCCCTCGGCCCGGCCGAAGGAGCAACCGGTCAGAGCCAGCAGGACGACGGCGGACAGGGCGGGGACGCGCAACCAGGATGGGCGAACCACGCGGGGAAACCTACACTTCCGTAGGTAGCGCGCACTACCGGCCGAGCGGCCCGGGTAGGGGATCCCCTACCTGGGGGAGGCCGGAAGTTCAACGCCCGGACCGTCGGTGCCCCGGTCGGCCTCGAATCCGCGGACGTCGGGCGCGCCGAGGCGGGCCGCGTCGGCAGCGATGTCGTCGGGCATGAGCTGCGACTCCCGCTCGGCCAGCACCCGCGCCCGGTAGTGGGCGACCTCCCGGTCCCGGGTCGCCGCGTCCCAGCCGAGCACCGCACCCATCAGCTCCGCGGTGTGCTCCGCCGACTCCAGGCCGCGGTGGCTGGTCTCGATCGAGATCCGGGTACGCCGGGTGAGCACGTCCTCCAGGTGCAGCGCGCCCTCGGCGCGGGCGGCGTACGTCACCTCGGCGGCGAGGTATTCCGGCGCGCCCGCCAGCGGCGAGCCGAGCAGCGGATCGGCGTCGACCAGGGCGAGCAGTTCCAGCGTGAGGCTGCCGTAGCGCTCCAGCAGGTGCTCGACCACGCCGACCGCCACCCCGTGCCGGCGGGCCAGGTCGGCCCGGTCCCGCCACATGGCGGCGTACCCGTCGGCGCCGAGCAGCGGCAGGTCGGCGGTACGCGAGGAGCGGGTCCGGCCGAGCCGGTGCATCGCGCGGTCGACCACGTCGGAGGCCATCACCCGGTAGGTGGTGTACTTCCCGCCCGCGACCAGCAGCAGGCCGAGCATCGGCTCCACCACGGCGTGCTCGCGGGACAGCTTGGAGGTGGAGTCCGCCTCGCCGGCCAGCAGCGGGCGCAGCCCGGCGTAGACGCCCTCGATGTCGGCGGTGGTCAGCGGCCGGTCCAGCACCATGTTGACCTGCGACAGCAGGTAGTCGATGTCGCTCGCGGTCGCGGCCGGGTGGGACCTGTCGAGTTGCCAGTCCGTGTCGGTGGTGCCGATGATCCAGTGCCCGCCCCAGGGGATGACGAACAGCACGCTCGTCGCGGTACGGAGGATCAGGCCGGTCTCGCCGACGATCGCCGAGCGGGGCACCACGAGGTGCACCCCCTTGGAGGCGCGGACCCGCAGCTTCGGGCGCAGCCCGACGTCGTTGAGCATCCGCGACATGTCGTCGCTCCACACGCCGGTGGCGGCGATCACGGTGCGGGCGCGTACCTCGAACTCGGCGTCCGGCGAACCGGCGGGCGCCTCCAGGTCGCGGACCCGCACGCCGGTGACCTCCCGGGCCTGCCGGGTCAGGCCGACCGCGCGGGCGCTCGTCACCACAGTCGCGCCGAGGCTCGCCGCGGTACGCGCCAGCGTCACCACCAGGCGGGCGTCGTCGACCTGGCCGTCGTAGTAGCGGATCGCGCCGGCCAGCTTGTCCGGCCGGAGGCTGGGGAAGATCCGGCGGGTGCCCTCGCGGGTGAGGTGCCGGTGCAGCGGCATGCCGCGGCCGCCGCCGAAGATCCCGGCGAACGCGTCGTACGCGGCCACGCCGAGGCCGTAGTAGGAGCGGCGGAAGAACCGCCGGGGCAGGTCGCCCGCGCCGCCCTCGGCGGGCAGCGGCACCAGGATCGGCACCGGCCGGACCAGGTGCGGCGCGAGCCGGGTGGCGAGCAGACCGCGCTCGGTCAGCGCCTCGTGGACCAGGTGGAACTCCAGCTGCTCCAGGTAGCGCAGGCCGCCGTGGATCAGCTTGCTGGACCGGCTGGACGTGCCGGCGGCGTAGTCGCGCGCCTCCACCAGGGCGACCTTCAGCCCTCGGGAGGCGGCGTCGAGCGCGGCGCCCGCTCCGGTGACGCCACCGCCGATGACCAGCACGTCGAACCGCTCGGCCCGGAGGCGGCGCAGGTCGTCGGCGCGGCGCTCGGCGGACAGCCGGCCGGCCGTGGATCGGGACACACTCGGGTCACGCACCAGTCAACGGTAACCGTCCCGGGCGCGCGGCGACACGGCCCGGCCGTACCGTGATGACCATGCTGACCGGTCCGCCGCTCGCCCCCGTACCGCCGCCACCACGCGAGACCGGTCCGTGGCCGGTCGTGGCGGCGGTGGCGACCGGGGTGTGGATCGTGCTGGTCACCGTGCCGGGCCAGATCACCGGCTGGCTGGTCGACCAGGTGGCGCTGGTCATCGGCGCGGACCGGCCGGTGGCGGCCTGGCCGGTGGTCGCGGTGGCCACGGTGCTGCTGGCCGGCGCCCCGGCGCTGGCGCTGGCGCTCGCGCCCCGCTCCCCCGCGCTGCGGGCGACCGGCCGGGCCTGGACCGCCGCCGTGGTCGCGCTCGGCGCGACCACGCTGCTGCGGACGGTGCCGCCGGTGCACCACGAGGCGTACCTGGCCGCGCTCGCGGTGACCGCCGCGGCGCTCGCGCTCGTCGCCGTCCGTCTCGGCCGCGTCCGGCCACCGGTCGTCGTGGACGCGGCCCCGGAGGGCCGGTTCGGGTCGGTGTCGCTGCTGGCGATCGCGGCCGGGCTGGCCGTACTCCTGCCGTGGGCCTGGGTGGGCGCGCTCGGCGGAGCGCTGGAGACGTTGCTGGCCGGCCTGGCCGCCGCCGCGCTGGGCGCGCTCGCCGGGGCACTACTCGGCGCCGGTTTCTGGGCCGCGTTCGGGCCGGGTCCGGTCCGGGTGGTGCTCGTCGGCGGTCTGGTCGCGGGGGTCGCGTTGACGCCGCTCGCGGCCGGTGCCGGGCAGTCGGGCGTGCAGCTGCCGGCGCTGGTGCTGCTGCCGCCGCTCGGCTTCGTGCTGGCCGCGCTGGAGGCGGCGGCCCGCCACGCGGGCCGTCCGGCCGGGCCCGCGCCGGTGCGCCGGCTGGTCGGGCTCGCCCTGCTGGGGCCGCTCGCGTTCACCGACCCGGAGGAGATCAGCCTCCTGCTGTCCGCCACCCGCGACGCGCCGTTCTGGGTCGCGGTGGGCACCGGCGTGGCGTTCGCCGTCGCGGTCCTGCTCGCAGTCGGGTACGGCGTGCTGCTCGCCCGGTCCCGCGCCCGCGCGCCCCGGCGCGGTCCGGCCGCGCTGGTCGCCGCCGCGCTGCTCGCCGCCGTCGCCGTGGTGTACGTGGTCCCCGGCCGGCCCGGACTGTACGGCGAGCGGCTGCTGGTGGTGTTGCGCGAGCAGGCCGATCTGACCGGCCTGCCGGCCGGGACGCCGGGCCGGGCCGGGCGGGACGTCCGGGCGACCGAGGTCTACCGGCGGCTGGTGGCCACAGCCGACCGCACGCAGGTCGACCTGCGCCGCACGCTGGCCGGGATGCGGCTGAACCCGACGCCGTACTACCTGGTGAACGCGATCGAGACGGACGGCGGGCCGGCGGTGCGGGCCTGGCTGTCCAGCCGTCCCGAGGTGGCCCGGGTGCTGGTGAGCCAGCGCCTGCGCCCGCTGCCCGCGCTCGCCCCGCAGGCGCGCGGCGACGCCCCGGCGCCGGCCGGCCCGGCCTGGAACGTCTCGCTGATCGGCGCGGACCGGGTCTGGTCGGACCTGGGCGTCACCGGGTCCGGCGTGGTGGTCGGCAGCTCCGACTCCGGGGTGGACGGCCGGCACCCGGCGCTCGCGGGCGGCTTCCGGGGCGGCGACGACTCGTGGTACGACCCGTGGGAGGGCCGCCGCGCCCCGGCCGACCGGGGTGGCCACGGGACGCACACGCTGGGCAGTGCGGTGGGCCGGGACGGGGTCGGCGTGGCGCCGGGTGCGAGCTGGGTCGGCTGCGTCAACCTGGAGCGCAACATGGGCAGCCCGGCCCGCTACCTCGACTGCCTCCAGTTCATGCTGGCCCCGTTCCCCGAGGGCGGGAACCCGCTCACCGACGGCCGTCCCTCACGCGCCCCGGACGTGCTCACCAACTCGTGGGGCTGCCCGCCGGTGGAGGGGTGCGACCCGGGGGCGCTGCGACCGGCGACCGCCGCGCTGACCGCGGCCGGCATCCTGGTGGTGGCCGCGGCCGGGAACACCGGCCCGTCGTGCGGCTCGATCAACGATGCGCCCGCGCCGTACCCGGACGTGCTGACCGTCGGGGCGGTGGACCGGCAGCGGCGCGTCACCGAGTTCTCCAGCCGCGGTCCGGCGCCGGACGGTCGGGCCAAGCCGGACCTGGTCGCCCCGGGCGCCGCGGTGCTGTCCGCGATGCCGGGCGGCGGGTACGCCACCCTGGACGGCACCTCGATGGCCACGCCACAGGTCGCGGGCGTGGTGGCGCTGATGTGGTCGGCGAACCCGGCGCTGGTCGGAGACCTGGAGCGGACCAGGGCGATCCTGCGCGACACCGCGCAGCCGGTCACCCAGCCCGCCGACGCCTGCGGTGGACCGCAGGACGTCTCCGGCGCCGGGCTCGTGGACGCGTACGCGGCGGTCCGCGCGGCCCGGTCGGTGGCGACCGGTTAACAACCCTGTCCATTGGTCTGCCGATGCCCTAGGGTCGGCGTCCATGGACGTGGAGATCATCGAGCTGGGCCGGGACCGGCTGCCCGAGGTGGTCGAGCTGTGCCGGCTGTCGTTCGATCTGCCGGAGGACGCGGCCGAGGCGTCAGCCGTGGTGGTCACCGTGGCGGAGCGGGCCGCAGCCGACCGTCCGGTGCTGCGCCTCGGTGCGGTACGCGACGGCGCGCTGGTCGGCGTACTCGTCGGGTCGCTGTCGGCGGCCGATCCGCGCCTCGGCCACGTCGACCTGGTCGCTGTCGCGCCCACTGAGCGCCGCCAGGGCGTGGGCGGGGCGCTGCTGACCGAGGCGGAGAGCCGGCTCGGCGCGCTCGGCGCGGCCGAGGTGCTGCTCGCCGGCAACCCGCCGCACTACGCCTGGCCGGGCGTCGACGTGCGCTACACCCCGGCGGTCTGCGCCGCGCAGCGGCTCGGCTACCGGCAGGACCGTACCGCCTGGAACATGACCGCCGAACTGTCCGAGGGGTCGGCGGCGCTGCGGCCCACCGAGGCCGCCGAGCAGCGGCTGGCCGGGCGGGGCGTGACGGTACGCCGTGCCGCCTCCGACGACCTGCCGGCGCTCGCCGCGTTCGCCAGGTCCACGTTCGGCGGCGCCTGGGACGGTGAGCTGGCCGGTTCGGTGGGGCGGCCGGACGCGGGTGTGCACCTGGCCGAGCGGGACGGCGAGATCCTCGGGTTCGCCGCGTACGGTTCGGCGCGGCCTAGCTGGTTCGGGCCGATGGGCACCGCACCGGCGGCGGAGGGCTCCGGGATCGGCGGCGTGCTGCTGCGCCGGTGCCTGCGCGACCAGGCGGCGGCCGGGATCACCGCGGCGCAGATCGGCTGGGTGGGGCCGGTGCCGTTCTACTCGAACGCGGCGGGCGCCCGGATCGAGCGGGTGTTCTTCCTCTACCGGAAAGCCATCAAAGGGGCATAGACGTCAATAGTGCCATTCAGCCTCCTTCGCCATCGACCGGGCTCTACGGTCGGAGCAGAGGAGGCGGTGCATGACCACGAATGACGAACGGGCCGAGGATCCGGCGGCGGCCCGGCGCCCGGCCGACGAGCTTCCCGGCCAGCTCCCGTTCGACCGGCTCGACGTCGGCGACGCCGAGCAGCTCGCCGAGCTGACCGGCGCAGACGCACCACCGGTGGAGGAGCCACGGCAGCCGGTGGACGAGCCGAGGCGGCCGCCACCGCCGTACGACAGGGCGCACAAGCGGCGCAACCAGCGCCCGCTGCCCACCTGAGCCGGATACGCGGAAAGGGGGCGGACCGCTGACGCGGCCCGCCCCCTTTCGGCGTACTGGGTGGAGCTGGACTCAGAAGTCCATCTCCCCGCCACCCGGGCCCGCCGGGGCGGCCGGGGTCTTCTCCGGCTTGTCCGCCACGACGGCCTCGGTGGTGAGGAACAGCGCGGCGATCGAGGCGGCGTTCTGCAGCGCGGAACGCGTCACCTTGGCCGGGTCGATGATGCCCGCGGCCAGCAGGTCCACGTACTCGCCGGTCGCGGCGTTGAGGCCGTGACCCGGGTCGAGGTTGCGGACCCGCTCGACGACGACGCCACCCTCCATACCGGCGTTGACGGCGATCTGCCGCAGCGGGGCGTCCAGCGCGATCTTGACGATCTGCGCGCCGGTCGCCTCGTCGCCGGCCAGGTCCAGCTTGTCGAAGGCGGTCTTGCCGGCCTGCACCAGCGCGACGCCACCACCCGGGACGATGCCCTCCTCGACGGCGGCCTTCGCGTTGCGGACGGCGTCCTCGATGCGGTGCTTGCGCTCCTTCAGCTCGACCTCGGTGGCCGCGCCGACCTTGATCACCGCAACACCGCCGGCCAGCTTGGCCAGACGCTCCTGCAGCTTCTCCCGGTCGTAGTCGGAGTCGCTCTTGTCGATCTCGGCCCGGATCTGGTTCACCCGGCCCTGGATCTGCTCGGCGTCGCCGGCACCGTCGACGATGGTGGTCTCGTCCTTGGTCACCACGACCTTGCGGGCGCGGCCCAGCATCTCGAGGCCGGTCGCGTCCAGCTTGAGGCCGACCTCCTCGCTGATGACCTGGCCACCGGTGAGGATGGCGATGTCGGTCAGCATGGCCTTGCGGCGGTCACCGAAGCCCGGCGCCTTGACGGCGACCGACTTGAAGGTGCCACGGACCTTGTTGACCACCAGGGTGGCGAGGGCCTCGCCCTCCAGGTCCTCGGCGATGATCAGCAGCGGCTTGCCCGACTGCATGACCTTCTCCAGGATCGGGAGCAGGTCCTTCACCGACGAGATCTTGCTGTTGACGATCAGGATGTACGGGTCGTCGAAGACGGCCTCCATACGCTCCGGGTCGGTCATGAAGTAGGCGGAGATGTAGCCCTTGTCGAAGCGCATGCCCTCGGTGAGCTCGAGCTCCAGGCCGAAGGTGTTGCTCTCCTCGACGGTGATGACACCTTCCTTGCCCACCTTGTCCATCGCCTCGGCGATGATCTCGCCGACGCTGGGGTCGGCGGCGGAGATGGAGGCGGTGGAGGCGATCTGCTCCTTGGTCTCCACGTCCTTGGCGAGCTTGAGCAGCTCCTCCGAGACGCTGGCCACGGCGGCCTCGATGCCCCGCTTCAGGGCCATCGGGTTGGCGCCGGCGGCCACGTTGCGCAGACCCTCACGGACCAGGGCCTGGGCCAGGACGGTCGCCGTCGTCGTGCCGTCACCGGCGACGTCGTCGGTCTTCTTCGCGACCTCCTTGACCAGCTCGGCGCCGATCTTCTCGTACGGGTCCTCGAGCTCGATCTCCTTGGCGATGCTCACACCATCGTTGGTGATGGTGGGGGCACCCCACTTCTTCTCGAGCACGACGTTGCGGCCCTTGGGGCCGAGGGTCACCTTCACGGCGTCGGCGAGCTGGTTCATGCCCCGCTCGAGGCCGCGGCGCGCCTCTTCGTCGAACGCGATCATCTTGGCCATACGGCGTTGTCCTCCTGGACACTCACGGGCCACCCGGATGCCCGGATGGGCCGTCTGGTGTACGCACCTTGGGGACGTCGCCACCTGGCGACGACGACGTCTCCTCGGTCGGGCCGGACAGCCCGCGACGACCGGCCTCGTACCGCTCCGGCGTCCCTTCGGACACCGGCGCGGCCGTGGCCCTACCGCCCCGACCTTCTGGCACTCACCGTACGCGAGTGCCAATGACTTGTTTAGCACTCTCCCTAGCCGAGTGCAAGCACGACAGCCCCGCTCAGCCGAGTTCCGCCGCCAGCCGGGCCGCGTTCACCGGGCCTTCCTGAGCCCGCTGTTCGGCGTACGTGACGACCAGCCCGACCTGCTGCGCCAGGTACGCCGGGGCAGCCAGCAGGGCGCCGAACACGGCGAGCGCCACGGCGCCGATCGCGGTGCCGACGGCCTTCATCGGCTCGACGCCGAACACCGCCCCGCTGATCCCGCCCACGACCGCGTCCAGCACCGTCGCCGCGAGGAGGACCGCCATCACCAGCGCGACCCGGCCCAGCACCATGCCGAACCGGCTGTGGAACATCCGCCACGCCCGCCCGATCGGCTCCCGCCGCTCGAACAGGTAGACCGGACCGAACAGGGCCAGCGCGAACGCGGCGTAGAGGCCGGGCAGCAGGCAGAAGCAACTGCCGATCATGACCAGCAGCGAGACCAGGAGCGTCCAGCCCCACAGGCCGAGGGCACGGCGCAGCCCGTACCGGAAGGCGGCGCCGAGTCCGGTCGGTTCGCCGGCCGCCTGGCGGGCGACCACCCAGGTGCCGGCGGCCCAGCCCGCCGCCTGGAGCAGGCCGAAGACCAGCCCGGCGGACAGGAGCACGCCGTAGAAGGCGAACATCTGCCCCCAGAAGCCGGCCGGCAGCACCGGGGCACCGTCCGGGGCGGTCGCCATCTCGCCCTCGGGGCTGAAGACGAGCGTGAGGACGCCGATCACCGCCGCCGGGACGACCTGGGTGAGCAGCACGATGGGCAGCAGTTGCCGCCAGCCGCGCCGCAGCGCGGCGGTGCAGCGGGCGAACCAGGGACCGATGCCCGCGTGCGGCGGGTTGACGAGCGGATCCTGCGGGTCGATGCCCGGGAACCAGCCGGCGTACGCCCCGGGACCGGCCGGCACCGGGTACGCCGCACCGGGGACCGGGTAGGCCGCACCGGGCATCGGATAGCCCGGGTACGCCGGACCACCCCATCCCGGCGGCGGGGTGCCCGGCGGCGCGTTCCAACCGTGCGGAGGAGTGCCCGGCGCGTTCCAGCCCTGCGGAGGAGTGCCCGGCGCGTTCCAACCGTGCGGAGGAGTGCCCGGCGGCACGGTCCAGCCCTGCGAGGTGTGGCCGGGTGAGGTGTCATCCGGCGCGGTCCATCCGGGCGGGGTGGCCGGGAACGGGGCGCCGGGCTGCGGGGTGTCGTACCCCGGCTCGGCCGGGACGATCGGCACGGGGCCGGTATGACCCGCCCACGGGTCGGCGCCGGACGCGCCGGAGGCGGGCGTGGCCCCTCCGGTGGCCCCAAACGGTCCCGGTGCCGGCTCGGCGGCGGGCGGCGGGGGCGCGGTCGGGTCGGCCGGAGGGCCGGACGCCGCCGGCTCGGTGGAACCCGACGGGGGCAGATCGGACATGGGCCCTCCTCAGCGACTACGGCTGGAACGGCTCATGATCTTCCATGGTGGTCGGCCGCAACGCAGCCCCCGGGCCGGGGTCCGGTCGCGGGAGCACCGCCCGCCGCAGGTCAGGCGATGACGCGGACCCGCTCGGCCTGCGGACCCTTCTGCCCCTGCGCGATCTCGAACTCGACGCGCTGGCCGTCGTCGAGCGCCTTGTAGCCGTCCATCTCGATCGCGGAGAAGTGGACGAAGACGTCCTGCCCGCCGTCGACGGCGATGAAGCCGTAGCCCTTTTCGGCGTTGAACCACTTCACGGTGCCCTGTGCCACGGTGCACTTCCTCACTCTGCGCGGCGTTCCAACACCCGGAAACCGGCGGACCGGCACCGGTGGCGCACCGGTCCAGCGATCGGCGACGCTGAATTCGGTGACCGAAATCGCACGCTACACGAGGCGTGACGACGGCGCACGACCACAAATCGGGCATATTCCGGGGCGTACCCGGGCCTGTCGCACACCCGCTGCGGGCCGTCCGGTATGCATGCGGCATGACCAGCGTGAGCACCACGACCACCGTCCGCCGGGTCCGGCCGGAGGACGCCGGCCGGATGCGGGCGCTCCGGCTGGAGATGCTGGCCGACTCCCCGCTGGCCTTCCTGGAGACGGTGGCCGAGGCCGCCGCCCGGCCGCACGCGGAGTTCGCGGCCCGGGTCGCGGCCGTCTCCCGGGGCGACCACACCGCGCAGTTCGTGGCCGACCCGGGCGGCCGTCTGGTCGGCCACGCCGGCGGCATCGCCGCGCCGGACGAGCCGGGCCTGACGCTCGTCTACGCGGTCTACGTGACGCCGGCCCGGCGGGGCAGCGGCCTGCTGGCGGCGCTCGTCGACGAGGTGGCGGCCTGGTCGCGCGCCTGCGGACGGCCCGAGCTGATGATGGAGGTGGTGGTCGGCAACGACCGCGCCTACCGGGCCTATCAGAAGCTGGGCTTCGTGGACACCGGCGTACGCGTGCCGCACCCCCGGATCGCCGGTCTGCACGAGCTGCAGATGCGCCGCCCGGCCTGAGCCGGCGCGGCGTTAATAAGGGGCCCCTCCTCTACCGGAGGCGTTAAGAAGGGGCCCCTCCTTTCAGACGTGCCGGCGGCTCTGCACGATGCGGAACCGGTTGGCGACGTACGCGCCGTCGGTCAGCGCCGAGTTGGCCGCCGCGTTCGCGCCCGAGCCGTGGAAGTCGGAGAACGCCGCCGACTGGTTGACGAACACCCCGCCGGTCAGGTTGCAGGACAGGTGCACCCCGGCGTCGATCGCCGCCGCCTCGGCCGCGTCCAGCACCGCCTCGTTCGAGGAGTAGACGCCAGCGGTCAGCGCGCCCTTCTCCCCCACCGTCTCGCGCAGGATGCGCAGGCTGTGCTCGGTGGAGTCGGTGGCGATGGCGAACGAGATCGGCCCGAACCACTCCCGCGAGTAGGTGGCGGTGTCGGACGCGTCGAGCTTCACCACAGTCGGCGTACGCACCACCGCGCCGGGGAAGGACGGGTGCTCGACGGTGCGCGACTCCAGCACCGGCTCGCCGACCTTGGTGACCTCCTCCAGCCGCTCCAGCACGCCGTCGTTGACGATCGCGCCGGTCAGCTCGACGCCCCGGGCCGGGTCGGCGGTCAGCTTGGCGACCGCGCCGGCGATCCCGGCGGCCACCTCGTCGAAGCTCTTGTGCCCCTGGTCGGTTTCGATACCGTCGCGCGGGATCAGCAGGTTCTGCGAGGTGGTGCACATCTGGCCGCTGTACAGCGTCAGCGTGAAGCCGAGGTTGCGGCAGAGCCCGGCGAAGTCGTCGGTGGAGTCGATCACCACCGTGTTCAGGCCGGCCTTCTCGGTGTAGACGGCGGCCTGCCGGGCGTTCGCCTCCAGCCAGTCGCCGTACTCGGTGGAGCCGGTGAAGTCGACGATCTTGACGGCCGGGTGCAGGGCCAGCGTGGTGGCGAGCTTCTCGCCGTCGGTCTCGGGGGCGAGCTGCACCAGGTTCGGGTCGAAGCCGGCCTCGGCGAGCACCTGCCGGGCGTACCTGACGGTGATCGCCAGCGGCAGCACCGCGCGCGGGTGCGGCTTCACCACCACCGGGTTGCCGGTGGCGAGCGAGGCGAACAGACCGGGGTACGAGTTCCAGGTCGGGAACGTGTTGCAGCCGATGACCAGCGCGACACCGCGCGGCACCACGTGGAACGTCTTGGTCATCCGCAGCGGGTCGCCCTTGCCCGCGGCCTTCTCCCAGCCGGCGGTGCCCGGGTGGCGGGTCATCTCGGCGTACGCGTAGGCGACCGCCTCCAGCGCGCGGTCCAGCGCGTGCGCGCCACCGGCCTGGAACGCCATCACGAACGCCTGGCCGCTGGTGAACTGCACCGCGTTGGCCAGCTCGAACACGTTGCGGTGCAGCCGGTCCAGGATCTCCAGGCAGACACCGGCCCGGGCCTGCGGGCCCGCGTCGCGCCAGGCGGGCAGCGCGGCGCTTGCAGCGGACACCAGCTGGTCGGCGCCCGCGTGCGGGTAGCGCACGTCCAGCGCCACCCCGAACGGGCTGGCCTCGGTGGCCACCGTGGTGCCGTCACCGGCCTGGTCGAGCGGGAAGTCCCCGCCCAGGTACGCCTCGAAGGCGGCCTTGCCGTCGGCGGCGGCGGTCTCGCCGTACACCCGGGGGCTGGGCGACTCGGGATAGGCCGACCAGTACCCGCGCTCCGCGATGGCGGTCAGCGCCCGGTCGAGGGTCTCGCGGTGCCTGTCGTACAGGGGGTGCGGGGTCTCCGTCATGCCCGCCATCATGCAACAGAAAGGCACCAGATCAGTAGGGGCGTGTCACAACTCAGATCGTCAACTGCCAGTCGACCGAACCGGCGGCGGGGCGGAACCCGAGTTGCTCGTTGATCGCGATCATGTGGCGGTTCGCGGCCGCGTTCCAGGTGTCGACGGCCCGCAACGCCGGTTCGTGCGCCAGCGCGTACTCCAGGTTCCCGGCCTTGCAGAGCAGGCCCAGCCGGTGGCCGCGGTGGCCGGGGTCGACGAGGGTGATCTGCTGCCAGGCGTGGTCGGTGCTGCTCGCGTCCAGGCTGAGCTGGGTCCACCCGACCAGGCGGCCGGTCGCCTCGTGCACCGCGCCGGTGTTGTACCGGCGTACGCCCCGGGCGTCCAGCGCCCGCTCCGCGTCCCGCACCCGCGCGGCGTCCACCTGCTCCGGCTCCCAGTCCAGCTCGCCCATCGGCGCGTCGAGCAGCAGCCGGCCCTCCAGGTAGGCGACGTCCGCGACGTACTCCTCGGGCGTGTGGTCGCGCCACCGCACCGGCCGGTAGCCGGTCGCCGCGGCGCGCGCGTCGGCCAGCAGCGCGGCGAGCCGGTCACGGTCGAGCCCGGCCACGTCGAGGCGGCGGCGGACGTCGGCCAGCGCCGGCTTGGCGCCCACAGCGGCGGCGAACGCGGCACCGGGGAAGACCCGCCCCTCCTCGCCGGGCAGCGCGGCGACGGTAGCGCCGACCAGTCGTTTGCCGCCGTGCTCCCGCAGCAGCCGGACGCCGTGGTCGTGCAGCGTGCGCCCGATGCCCTGCCGCCGGTACGCCGGGTCCACGGTCAGCTCGACGCTCGCGTTCTCGGTGTTGTCGATCGTGTGCAGGTAGAGCCGGAGCCAGCCGACGGGCTGCCCGTCCAACCGGGCCACCAGCCAGCGCGTGTCGATGCCGGGCATCGGGTGCCGCAGCGGCGCCTCGAACCGCCGCCGGCAGAGGTCGGGCAGGTCCGGCTCGTCGACGGCCTGCGCGCCGCAGGCGATCCGGTAGACCGCGTCGAGCGTCGGCCGGTCGGTCGGATCCAGCGGCGTCACCGTGAGCGTCATGCCACCGAGGGTGCGCCGGACACAGCGAAGAGGCCAGCGGTTTTCCGCTGGCCTCTTCGGACGTTGGTCGGGAGGGACGTCCGCACAACGCCTCCGGCGTTGGGTCGCAAGAACTTGAAAAGTCTCCGGCGGATGCCCTCCCGCACGAAGCATCTTGCGCCGTCCGGTTCCTGCCGTCAAGTCCTTGAGGGCGGTTTTCTGGCACTCACCGCACATCACCGGTTACCCACCGGTCTCACCCGATCCCCCACCCGGGCGAGCCCCACCTCCCCCACCCGGCCACCCCCGCCAGCGGCGGTGATCAAGGAGTTCGTGTCACGAAACGGCCCGGCCGCCGACACATACTCCTTGATCATCGCGCAGGTGGCGGAGGACCGGAGGGGTCAGGCCAGGAGGCCGGCGTCGCGGGCGGCGCGGAGGCTGGGCTTGATGCGGTGGGTGGGGCCGACCTGGGTGGCCACCGCGTCGAGCGTCTTCAGGCCCTCGCCGGTGTTGAACACCACCGTCTCGGCGGCCGGGTCGAGCCGGCCCGACTCGACCAGCTTGCGCAGCACCGCGACCGTCACGCCGCCGGCCGTCTCGGCGAACACCCCTGTGGTACGGGCGAGCAGCCGGATGCCCGCGCGGATCTCGTCGTCGTCGGCGTAGTCCATCCAGCCGCCGGTACGCCGCACCGCCTCCAGCGCGTACAGCCCGGCCGCCGGGTCGCCGATGTTCAGCGACTTGGCGATGCCGGCCGGCTTGACCGGCACGATCGTGTCGGTGTCGCCGTGCAGCGCGGTGGCGATCGGGTTGCAACCGGCCGACTGCGCGCCGAACACCTTCCAGCCACCGGCCGGCGCCTCGACCAGCCCGATCTCGACCAGCTCGGCGAACGCCTTGTCGATCTTGGTGAGCAGCTCGCCGCTGGCCATCGGGATGACCACCTGGGCCGGGATCCGCCAGCCGAGCTGCTCGGCCACCTCGTAGCCGAGCGTCTTGGAGCCCTCCGCGTAGTAGGGCCGGACGTTCACGTTGACGAACGCGGTGTCCTCGAACTCGTCGGTCTCCACCAGCTCGCCGCAGAGCCGGTTCACGTCGTCGTACGAGCCGTCGATGGCGACCAGGTCGCCGCCGTACACAGCGGTGGTGACGACCTTGCCCTGCTCCAGGTCGCCGGGGATGAAGACGATCGACGGCACGCCGGCCCGGGCCGCGTGCGCGGCGACGGAGTTGGCGAGGTTGCCGGTGGAGGCGCAGGCGTAGCGGGCGAAGCCGAGCGCGCGGGCCGCGGTGAGCGCCACCGAGACGACCCGGTCCTTGAACGAGTGGGTGGGGTTCGCGCTGTCGTCCTTGACCCAGAGCGGCGCGGTGAGCCCCAGTTCGGCCGCGAGGTGCGGGGCGGCGACGAGCGGGGTCAGCCCCGGGTCGAGCGTGACCCGGGTGGCCGGGTCCTGACCGGCCGGCAGCAGCGCCGCGTACCGCCAGATGTTGTCCGGACCGGCCTCGATCTGCTCACGGGTGACGGTGGCGAGCGCGGCGGTGTCGTAGTCGACCTCCAGCGGCCCGAAACACTCGTAGCAGGCGTGCTGCGCGGCGAGCGGGTACCGCGCCGAACAGGCACGGCAGACCAGGGCGCGGGCCGGGCTGAGGGTGGTGTCGATACCGGTGGCGACGGGAAGCGTCGACGTCATGTCGAGGAGTTCCTCTCATCTTTCCCCGCATCGCCGGGTGCGGCGGGGACGGAATTGGCACCTGCCCGCTGTCGCTCGTCGTCGAGCGTGCGGGTGGTTGCCGGGGCGTCGTCGGGCCGTATCCCTCAGCCCCTCTGGATGAGGTATTCAGTTGTGCCGCCGAGTCTAGGCGCTGCTCACGGCCGCGCCACCTCGGGATCCCACGCTGTGGGCCGGCTCGGCGTCCGACCACCGCGACCGGCTCCACCACAGCGGGCTACCCGGGCCTGCTCGATGCGGTCCTCGCCGAGCGCGGCCGAGTGGCATGATCACCCGATGCGGAGATCGGCGCGCCTGATCGGCGCCCTCACCGGCGTGACGCTGATGGCAGCCTGCGCCCCGGCGCAGGGGCCCGCGGAAGGGCTATCCGATTCGACGCCCACGGCGCCGCCGCGGCCGGGTGCCCCCACGGCCGAGCCGACGCCCGCCGCCACCTGCTCCCCGGAGGGCATCGCGATCACCGAACTGGGGGTGAGCGCCGCGATGGGGCTGCGGGCGATGGGCCTGGACCTGCTCAACTGCGGCGACCGGCCGTACGAGCTGCGCGGCTATCCGGCGGTCGCGCTCCGGGACGCCGACGGCGACCCGATCGAGGTGCGGATCATCCCGGGCGCCAAGCCGATCACCTCCGGCTTCGACCACCCGCCCACGCGGATCGTGCTGGCCCCCGGCGAGCGGGCCGGCGCGGCGCTGATCTGGCGGAACCTGGTCACCGACGCGACGGTGCCGGCGACGAACGGCACCGGACTCGACGTCGCGCCGGTGGCCGGCCGGCCGGCGCACCCGGTCGCCCTGGACGGGCCGATCGACCTCGGCAACACCGGCCGGCTGGGCGTCAGTGCGTGGGAGCGCCGCAAGCCCGGCCCGGCCGACACGCCCACGCCGGCCGCCCCGCCCCCGCCCACGACTCCGCCGGTCAATCCGCTGTAGGAACCAGAGCCCGGCACGGGAGCACCCCGACCGGGATCTGGTTCGGTGCGAACGCTCAGACCGGGACCGAGGCCGGCGCGGCGGCGGGCTCGGTCGCGGTGGACCGGCGGCGGGCCAGCAGCGCGTCGAGCGCCCAGTTTCCCGGGCCGAGCACCGCGACCAGCAGGAACGACCAGCAGAAGAGCGCGGCCAGCTCGCCGCCGTTCTGCATCGGCATCAGGTGGTGCGGCTGGTGCACCACGAAGTACGCGTACGCCATCGAGCCGGAGGCGAGCAGCGCGGCCGGCCGGGTGAACAGGCCGACGAGGACCAGCGCGCCGCACACGAGCTGGATCAGCGCCGCCCACCAGCTGGGCCAGGTGGCGAACGGCACGGCCCCGCCGGTGGCCGGATTGCCGCCGAAGACGCCGAAGATCGAGGCGGCGCCGTGGCAGAGGAAGAGTACGCCGGTGACGATGCGGAACAGGGACAACACAGGGGCTTTCAGCTGTGCCGGGATCATAGGGAACCTCCTGGTACGGGTGCCGGACGCCGTCCAGGATGGGGGGACTACTGATCGATGTTAATCGATTTCTTTGCAGGCGGGACAACCCTGTGGGAACGCTCCCATGATATGGGCCGGACCACTCGCGTGGCGACCCCGTCCGGTCACCTCAGCTCGTGACGTCCTTGCGGGTGAAGCGCCAGAAGGCCAGACCCCAGAACAGCGTGGCGTAGACGACCGCCGAGAAGGCGCCCTTGACCACGTCGTCGGTCTGCATCGGTGTCGACAGCAACCCCAGCCAGGCGCTGCTGTAGTGGGTCGGCAGCAGGTTCCGCAGCCCGCCCAGCGCGGTGATCTGGTCCAGGATGCTGGACAGGATCCACAGCAGCACCGCCCCGCCGACCGCGCCGAGCGCGGCATCGGTGGTCACCGACAGCAGGAACGCCAGCCCGGCCACCACCAGCAGCACGACCGCGAGATAGCCGAGCACGCCGAGCAGCCGCAGCAACCCGTCGGCCGGGGCCAGTTCGGCCGAGACCTGGCTGCTCAGCGGCTTCCAGCCGTACCGGAGCGTGCCGGCGAGCAGCGCGGTGCCGGCCAGCAACAGCAGGGCCAGCCCGGAGTACGCGAGCGCGACGACCAGCTTCACCGCGAGCAGCCGGGCCCGGGGCACCGGCACGGCGAGCAGGTAGCGCAGGCTGCCCCAGCTCGCCTCGCTCGCCACCGTGTCGCCGCAGAACAGCGCCACCACCACGACCAGCAGGAACGACGCGGACACCAGGATCGAGAACAGGGTGAAGTTGAGCCCGCCCGAGGTGGCCAGGTCGGCCAGGCTGGAGAACTCGCCCCGCCCGCCGTCGTCGTCGTCCCCGGCGTCGAACTGGAACGCCACCAGGATGATCAGCGGCAGCAGCACCATGAACCCCAGCGCGAGCTGGGTACGCCTCCGCGACGCCTGCCGACGGAACTCCGCGGCGAACGGGAGCGTGGCCGAGGGCCGGTAACCGGCCGCCGCCCCGCCCGCGCCCGGCTCCGCCGTACCGGACGTGCCGCCACCAGGCGACGATGCCACCGACGAACCCGCCATCACCGGTCCCCGCTTCCCCGAGAGTTCTCGCCCACCAGGGCGAGGAACGCGTCCTCCAGGCGGCGCCGGGGCACCACCCGGTCCACCCCGATCCCGGCGCGGACCAGTTCGGCCACCACCTCGCTGCGGGCGGTGCCGTTGGTGTCGACCACCAGCCCGCCGTCGCCGTCGGGCAGCACCCGTACGCCGCCGAGCCGGCCGAGCACCGTACGCGCCGCGTCCGGGTCGCTCACCTCGAACAGCACGCTCGGCGACTCGCCGACGATCTCCTCCACCGGGCCGGACGCCACGATCCGGCCCTTGTTCACCACCACCGCGTGCGTGCAGGTCTGCTCCACCTCGGCCAGCAGGTGGCTGGAGACCAGCACCGCCCGGCCGTCGGTGGCGTAGCGCTGGAGCACCCGGCGCATCTCGGCGATCTGCGGCGGGTCCAGCCCGTCCGTCGGCTCGTCCAGCACCAGCAGCTCGGGCAGGCCGAGCATGGCCTGGGCGATGGCCAGCCGCTGCCGCATGCCGTGGCTGTACTTCTTCGTCCGGCGGTGCACCGAGTCGCCCAGGCCGGCGATCTCCAGCGCCTCGTCGAAGTGCGCGTCCTCCCACGGCCGGCCGGTGGCCCGCCAGTACGCCTTGAGGTTGTCCAGACCGGACAGGTGCGGCAGGAAGCCCGGCCCCTCGACCAGCGCGCCGATCCGGGACAGCACCGGCGAGCCCGGCACCAACCGGTGACCGAAGACGTAGATCTCACCGGCGGTGGGCTGGGTCAGCCCCATCAGCACCCGCAGCGTGGTGGTCTTGCCCGCACCGTTCGGCCCGAGCAGGCCGACCACCTGACCGGGGTGCACCTCGAAGTCCACGTCGGAGACCGCGACGAAGCCGTCCGCGTACTCCTTGCGCAGGTTGCGCACGGCGAGCGGGACGCCCGCGTACTCCGGGTGCACGGAGTCGTCCTGGCGACGGTGCCGGCGGCGGGTGAGCAGCACGACCACGACGAGCCCGGCCACGATCGCGGCGAGCAGGCCGGCCAGCGCCCAGCGCCAGATCGCGGCGGTGGTGGGGATCGGCGTGGCGTCGACGGTGGGCAGCGTCAGCGGCCCGTCGGCGAGCGCCACCGTGTGCACGGCCGGTTCGGCGGGCGAGGCGTACGCCTGGTCCGACGTCGCCACCACGAGCCGCAGCCGGTGCCCGGCCTCGACCCGCCGGACGATCCCCGGCAGCGTCACGGTGACCGGCGTGGCCGCGTCGACGGTGGCCGGCAGGCCGGTCAGGCGCACCGGCGCGACCAGGCCGGACGGCAGCGTGGCAGCGCCCTGCGGGTCGACGTCGTAGAGCTTCACGAACAGCACCGCCTCGCCGGTCGGGGAGGCGGCCCTGATCCGCACGGTGGGCGCGCCCACCACGTCGACCGGCTCGTCCAGCGGCGCCGACTCGAAACGGGCGTGCTGGCCGGGGATGTCACCGGCGACGCCGTCCAGCAGCGAGCCGAGCGCGCCCGCGAACGGCACCGAGGAGATCGCCGCCGGGTTGCCGTTCGGCGGTACGGCGACCGGCTGGGGCGGACCGGCGAGCGTCACCTCGCGGCGGTCCTGCCCGGTCAGCCCCGGATAGTCGGCGGTACGGAAGCCGGTCGCCACCAGGCCCCGGTCGAGCGCGTCGAACCCGGCGATCCGGGAGAACGTGAACGTGTCGCCGGGCGCCGCCCCGTCGCCCTTGACGTAGTGGTCGAGCCACTGTGCGGTCAGGAACTTCACCCGGTCGGAGTCGGAGGTGGGTCCGGAGCCGCCGTCGTGGCCGCCGGTGAACCAGGCGACCCGTACCGGGGTGCCGGCGGCGGCGATGCCCCGGGCGTTGGCGTCCGCCTCGGCCAGCGGGAACAGCGTGTCCGCCTCGCCCTGCACCAGCAGCGTCGGCGACTTGATCCGGTCCAGCACGCCGGCCGGCGACGACCGGCGCAGCAGTTCGACCGCCGCCGCGTCGGCCCGGCCGGTGGTGGCGATGCGCAGGTACGCGGCACAGACGTCGGCCGCGAAGCGCCCGCAGGACGGGTCGGCGGCGCCGGCCGGCGCGCGACCGGAACCGGTGCCCGGCCCGGCGCCCGGCTGCGGGCTCGGCTGCGGGCTCGGCGGGCCGGCCGACTCGGGCGCGCCCTCCGGCGCGGCGGCGGTGGCCCCGGAGAGCCCGGCCGGGCCGGATCCGGCGTTCCCGCCGCCGCCGAAGAAGATGCCGGCCCAGCCCTTCTTGAACACGCCGTCGGTGGGCTGCCGGCCACTGCTCTCCGGCAGGAATGCGCGGGACAGGTCGTTCCAGGTGATCATCGGGACGATCGCGTCGATCCGCTGGTCCTGCGCGGCGAGCAGCAGGGCCAGGCCGCCGCCGTACGAGCCGCCGACCACACCGACCCGGGGGTCGCCGGCCGCGTCGAGGCGGATGTCCGGCCGCTGCGCGAGCCGGTCGAGCAGCCGCTGCGCGTCCCGCACCTCGTAGTCGGGGTTGTCCAGGTGGATCTGGCCGCCGCTGCGCCCGAACCCGCGGGCGGTCCAGGTGAGCACCGCGTACCCGCGGGCGACCAGGTCCTCGGCGTCGGAGCGGACCGAGTCCTTGGTCCCGCCGAAGCCGTGCGCCAGCAGCACCGCCGGCACCCGGTTCGACGACGAGGCGTCCTCCGGCAGGTAGAGCGTGGTGTCCAGGTCGACCGGCTCGTCGCCGGAGGGCCCGGAACGCACTGTCACCAGGGCCGGCTCGGTCCGGAAGTCCGCGCCCTGCGGCCGGGCCACCCAGACCAGCGCGGCGGCGACGAGGACGACCACCACCACTGCGGCGACGATGCGGCGCGGATGGCCGGCCAGGGCGCGCCGGAGCCGCGCGGCGGTTGATCTCATGCGCCACACGGTACGGGCCGACGGCTGAGCATTCGCTGAGATCCGCCGTACGTCTGTCCGGTTGCACCGATCGTCGCGTAGCGTCCGTCATCCGCCAAAGGTCCAGAGCATCCCAGCGGGACGTATTCGGATCATGTGAATTCACATCTACAGGCGCAAACCATCGTCGATGTCATTTCTCGGCAACACGATCACACGCTACGTACCTTTCGCCCTGACGCAGGGTCACCCAAAATGGACTGACGCGAAGCCGACTCATCGGCCGAGGTCTCACGCGCGTCCGGTTCGGCTACTTTTCCGGTCCGGTGCACGGGACTGCGTACGGCGACCTCCCGGGGCACCGATCGCCCCGCCGTCGCCGGAGGAGACACACCATGACAGTCCCCGCGTCGCGGGTTCGCCGGCGGCCCGCCGTACCGGGCCGCACGCTCGCCCTGGTGCTGGTGCTGGCGCTGCTGGCCCCGCTCGGGCTGATCTTCGTCCAGGCCGAACGCGACTTCGCCGACGACCACGACCTGGTGAGCCGGGAGCGGCTCGGCGTCCGCTACCTGCGCGCCCTCGGGCCGGTCACCGACACGCTGGTGGAGGCCCAGGCCATCGCCGTCGCCGAAGGGGCCGTCTCCCGGGCCTCGCTCGCCGCCGCCATCGAGGGCGTCGCGGAGGTGGACAACGCCGTCGGCGACGAGCTGCGCACCCACGAACGCTGGGCCGGGCTGCGGGCCAAGCTGGAGGCGCTGCCGGACCGCGGGATCGGTGACCCCGAGGCCGCGTACCGGGCCTACGGCGAGGCGTCCGACCTGCTCCTGGCCCTCTACCGGAAGGTACGGGAGAGCTCCGGCCTGATCCGCGACCCGCGCTCCGACTCGTTCTTCCTCCAGGACGGCATCGGCGGGGACCTGCCCACCGCGACGGTGCTGGCCGGGCGGCTCGTCGACCTGGCCCGGCTGTCCGCCAAGCGCCCCGCCGCCGAACGCGCGCGGGTCGGCGCGGAGCTGGCCGAGCTGCGCGTCTCCGCGCTCGGTCCCGCCACCGACCTGGTCGCCGACCTGCGCTCGGCGGTCGACAGCTCGGAGAGCACCGACCTGGGCGCCAACGTGCTCACGCCGCTGGACACCTACCAGCGCTCACTGGAGACGTTCGCTGTCTACTCGGCGCCCGGCGCCGGCCGCTCCGCGCCGAGCACCGACCAGCTCACCCGCGCCGGGATCAGCGCGCAGAACGCCGCCAAGCAGCTCCGCACGGTCATCCTCGACCAGCTCGACGCGCTGCTGCGGGAACGACTCGACGCCCTGGAGCGGGACCGGCTGCTGGGCCGGATCGCCGCCGGGGCGGCGGTGGTGCTGATCGCCGGGATCGTCGCGCTGCACGTGGCCGCGCTGCGCCGGGACCGGTCCCGGGCCACCCCGGCACGCCGGGAACCGGCCGAGGCCGGGCCGGCGCCGACTGTCCACCCGGAGCCACCGCTCACCGCGCCCGGGGCCGACCGCCAGCCGGTCGCGGTGGGACACGGTGGCGACGCCGACCGGTGGAGGCCGTTCGATGCTGCTCGGTAGGTTACGCATCCGGGGCAAGCTCGCCCTGCTGGTCATCATTCCGCTGCTCAGCATGGTCGGACTCGCCGTACCGGTCGTCATCGACCGGGTCACCGCCGCCCGGGAGGCAGCCGACACCGCCGAGACCGTCCGCGTCGCCAGCCGGGTCGGCAGCCTGGTCCAGGATCTCCAGCAGGAACGCCTGCTGTCGGTCGGGCTGCTGCTCGGGCGGGTGAGCCGGACCGAGCTGATCCAGAAGTCGGCCACCGTCGACGACCGGGTCGCGGACCTGCGCGCCGAGACGCTGCCGACGGCGGTCCGCAAGAGCCTCGACGGGGTACGCCGGCTGGAGGACGTCCGCAACGCCACGCTCGGCGGCCGGGCCACGCCGCAGCAGATCCTGACCGTGTTCGGCGAGGTCGACACCGCCCTGATCGACGCGCTGCGGCTGCCCTTCCAGGTGGACACCGACACCGCGGCCGGACGGCAGGTGCTCGCCCTGGACGCGCTGCTGCGCGTCGACGAGGCACTGAGCTCGTGCACCACGCAGATCGTGCTGGTGAAGGCGACGGGCGATCCGCAGGTGGCCCGGTCGTTCGTGGCCTGCATGGCGGGGCTCAACGTCGACAACCGGCGGTTCCGCAAGCTGATCACGCCGGAGCAGCTGAAGGTGGCCGAGCTGGACGACGCGGCGGTGGCCGCCCGGACCAGCCCGACGTTCCTGGTGGACAGCCTCCGGGATCCGGACAAGGCGATCGCGCCGGTGCCGCTGGACGTGCTGTTCCCGTCGGCCCGGTCGATGATCACGCTGGGCCAGTTCGTGGAGAAGAAGGTCGTCGCGGACGTCATCGCGGAGACCCGCGCCCGGGAACGGGAGGCCCTGACCGCGGCCTGGCTGGTCAGCCTGGCGGCGGCGGCGATCCTGCTCGTCGTGGTGCTGCTGAGCATGACGGTGGCGCGTACGGTGGCCCGGCCGCTGAGCCGGCTCACCCGCTCCGCCGAGCGGGTCGCCCGGGTCACCGAGGCCGAGCTGACCCGGGTCGCCGACGACGAGTCCGAAACGGTCCCCCCGGTACGCCTCGACCCGGTGGAGATCAGCGCCCGGGACGAGATCGGCGACCTGGCCCGCGCGTTCGACCGGGTGCAGCACACCGCCGCCCGGCTGGTCGAGCGGCAGGTCGCCGGGCGGCGCAACGTGGCGCAGATGTTCGGCCACGTCGGCCGGCGTACGCAGAACCTCGTCGGCCGCCAGATCGCGCTCATCGACCGGCTGGAACGGCAGGAGACCGACCCGGGCCGCCTGGAGCACCTCTATCGACTGGACCACATCTCCAGCCGGCTGCGCCGCAACGCGGGCAGCCTGGTGGTGCTCTCCGGCGCCACCGGCTCGGACGGTCACGTGGCGCCGGTCCCGCTGGCCGACGTGGTCCGGCTCGCGCTCGGCGAGATCGAGGACTACACCCGCGTCGACGTGGAGGTACCGCCCGGCGTGGCGGCGGCCCCCGCCATCGCGGGCGACCTGGTGCTGACGCTCGCCGAGCTGATGGAGAACGCCACCTCGTTCTCGCCGCCGCACACCCGTGTGGTGGTGACCGGTGAGCTGACCGAGGGCGGCGCACGACTTGTCGTGGTCGACCACGGCATCGGCCTGACCGAGGACCGGATGACCGAGGAGAACGCCCGGTTCACCCGGCGGGAACGCCTCGACCTCGCCCCGACCGAGGTGCTCGGCCTGTTCGTGGTCGGCCGGCTGGCCCGCCGGCACGGCTGGAGCGTCCGGCTGAGCCACACCCCCGGTAGCGGCGTCACCGCCGCCCTGGAGATCCCGGGCGCCTCGCTCGTGATCCGCCGCCCCGAGCCGGTCGGCGCCGGCCGGGCCGCCGTGTCCGGCACCCGCGAGCCGGAGCCACCGGCCGTCGAGGCGCCGTCCGGCTTCGACGCCGAGCTGCTGACCCGGGCCACGCGCAGCATGTCCAGCGGCGACCCGTGGAACGCCTTCGGCCACCAGGCCGACACCGCGGAGCCGATCGAGGACCAGGGTCGGGCCACCGGCGCTCCGCCGCCGGCCTGGCCGCCGTCGGGCACCCGGCCGGCCGGACCGGCGGCGCGTCCCGGGCACGTCTCCCCGCCGACACCGGTCGTCGGCCCGGCCCCGGCCGCTCCCCCGGCCGCCGGGCCGGCGACCGGCCCGACCCTGACGCCGCCGGCCACCCGCCCGGCCCCGGCGCCCGCCGGGTCATCCCCGGTCATGCCGGCGCCGACCGGGCCGAACCCGGTCGGGCCGCCCGCCGGGCGGCCCGGTACCCGCTCGCCGATCCGGCAGCGGGTGCCCGGCGCGAACCTGCCGGCCACCCCGCCCGCCGGTCCGGCCGGACCGGCCACCGGCGGACCGCTGATCGGCGTACCGGCGGACCCGTCGAGCGTCCGGGCCCTGGTCGAGGCGTTCCAGGACGGGGTACGGCGGGCCGAGGGCGACGTCGACCACGCGCCCCCGGCTGCGGAACGGCCCCGGCTCAGCCGCCGGGTGCCCGGCGCGAACCTGTCCGTCTCCCCGGCGCAGTCCGTGCCCCCCACCAGCTCCGACCCCGGCGACCCCGTCGAGGTACGCAACCGGATCAGCGAGTTCGAGGCGGGCGTCGCCCGTGCTCTGCGCGAAGTCAGTACCGACCGCCGCTACGAAGAGGACCCATCACGGTGACCAGCCCCTTCCTCCACGAGAACGTCGAACAGAGCACCACCGGCGATCTCAGCCCCGAGGCACGCACCTTCAACTGGCTGCTCGACTCGTTCACCTCCAGCACCGCCGGGGTGATGGAGGCGATCGCGGTCTCCTCGGACGGGCTGCTGATGGCCATGTCCGCGATCAAGGACCGGTCCAACGCGGAACGGCTCGCCGCCGTGGTCTCCGGCATGACCAGTCTCGCCGGGGGCGCGGCGAGCTGGTACGCGCTCGGCGCGCTCAACCGGGTGATCGTCGACATGGCCGAGGGATACCTGCTGATCAGCGCGATCAGCAGCGGCTCGGTGCTCGGCGTCGTCGCCGACCGCACGGCGAACCTGGGCACCGTGGCGTACGAGATGACGCTGTTCGCCGGCCGCGCCGGCGGCGCCCTGAGTCCGCGCCTGATCGCCGAGCTGAAGAACGCCGTACAGCAATGATCCCAGGGGCCGCCGGCGCGGACCCGGAGCCGGAACCCGGCGTCCGGATCCGCCCCTTCCTGCACGCGTCCGCTCCGGTGCCGGAGCCGGACGCGGGCGACGGGGAGCCGACCGGCCCACGCCCCTTCGTGCTGACCTCCGGACGGGTGGACGGCGACCCGGCGATCGGCCTGGAGACCCAGGTCACCGCTCGTCCGGGCAGCACCTCGTGGGCGGTGACCGCCCGGTTGGCCCCGGAGCTGGCGGCGATCGTCGCGATCTGCGCCGAGCCCGTCTCGGTGGCCGAGATCTCCGCCCGGACCCGGATGCACTTCGGGGTGACCCGGGTGCTGGTCGGCGACCTTCGCGCCGCCGGCCATCTCGACGTGCACGTCGCGGACGTCGACGACGCCCTCGATCCCGACATCATCCTGCGAGTGATTGATGGACTTCGTGCGATCTCCTGAATGGCCGGCGGCCGCCACGGGTGGGCCGGCCGCCAACAGCGCCCCGAGCCGCTACGGCGGCCCGGCGCCGCTGATCGGCCGGGCCACGCCACCCCCGCCCACGCCGCCGCTGCCGTACCTGCCGCCGGGTGTGCCGCCGGCCGAACCTGCCCCGATCGTCAGCCGGGTACCGGCGCCCCGGCCGCCGATCCCGGTCAAGATCCTCATAGCCGGCGGGTTCGGGGTCGGCAAGACCACCACTGTCGGCGCGATCTCCGAGATCGCGCCGCTGACCACCGAGGCGGAGATGACCACCGCCGGCATCGGCATCGACGACCCGGGCGGGGTCGCCGGCAAGACCACCACCACCGTCGCCATGGACTTCGGTTGCGTGACCATCGACCGCAGCCTGAAGCTCTACCTCTTCGGTACGCCCGGCCAGGCGCGCTTCGGGTTCATGTGGGACGACCTGGCCCGGGGCGCGCTCGGGGCGCTCGTGGTGGTGGACAGCGCCCGGCTCGACGACTGCTACCCGGCGATCGACTTCTTCGAGCGGTCCGGTCTGCCGTTCGCGGTGGGCGTCAACGCCTTCGACGGCCGGCTGGCCCTGGACCTGCCGTCGATCCGCTGGGCGCTGGCGATCGGCGAGCACGTGCCGCTGGTGCAGTTCGACGCCCGGGACCGTCTCTCGGTACGGGACGCCCTGCTCGTCGTCCTGGACCGTGCGCTGGACCGGGCCACCCGATCCCGGGCAGGCTGAACTCGCAGTCGTTTCGATCCGTTGTCTGGCGAAGGGGTGGACGCCATGAGAGGTGATCTGGACGAGACACTGGCCCGGATGGCACGGCGCGAGGAGGCGCTGCGCCGCCGGGCGCCGATGCCCGGCGAACCCGCCGGGACGCCCGAGCGGGACGTACCCGTGGAGGCGGCGGACGAGCCGGGCGACGAGCGGGCGGGACGCGGCGCGTACCGGCTGCGCGGTGGCGAGGCGCCGGTTCGGCGTGACCCGGTCGAGGAGGTCGCCGAGGCGGTCCGGAGGGTGGTGGCGGAGCACCCCGGGCTGGCCGTGACGCTGCGCGTGGAACTGGGCGAGCAGGCGTACCCGCTGCGGGTCTCCTGGTCCGGCGCGGCGGTGACGGTGGGCCCGGCGGCGCCGCCCGCGCCGCCGCCGGCGTGGCCCATGTCGGTGAAGACGGTGCCCGCGCCCGGCCACGACCCGCTGGAGTCCGACCCGGCGGCCCGGCTGGCCGAGATGATCCGGCGCGACCCGTCGCTGCTGGACGATCCGGGCCCGCGCTGACCGGCACCCGATGATCGGGGCGGCTACTGTCGGCGGGTGGCCGAACCCGACCTGACCCTGACCGCGACGCTGCGGCCGGCCGCGCTCGACGCCCGCCGCGGCGTGGTGCGCCTGCATCCCGAGGTGCTCACCGCGCTGGCGCTGCGCCCCGGCGACCCGGTACGCCTGACCGGCCGCCGGGTCACCGCCGGCATCGCGGCCGCCGCCGAGCCGAGCACCAGCGGCGCCCTGCTGCACGCCGACGACCTGCTGCTGGGCAACCTCGGCCTGCGGGCCGGCGGCCAGGTCACTGTGAGCCCGCTGCCGGCGACCCCGGCGCGTCGGCTCACCCTCTCCGGCCCGGCCGCTGTGGTCGCCGCGGTCCCGCCGGAGATGCTGCGGCTCGCGCTGCTGGGCAAGGTGGTCACCGCCGGGGACGACGTCTCGCTGCTGCCGCAGGACGTGCTGCCGGACGCCGCCGTGCGCGGCCTGATCGAGGCCGCGCGGCGCAGTCTGGCCAGTTCCGTCGGGTACGCCTGGACGAGCACGCTGCTCACAGTCGTGTCGGCCGAACCGGCGGTCGGCGCGCTCGTCACCATGGACACGGTGGTGGGCTGGGAGCACGGCGCCGCCACCCGCGGCTCCGGCCCGGCGTCCTCGGCCTCCCCCGCGCGGTTCTCCGCCCCCGCCACGCCGCCCGGGACGGAACCCGACGGGGACCTGCTCGGTCCGGAGGACGCGCCCGACGTGGACGAGCTGCCCGGCCTGCGCGCCCAGGCCGAGGAGCTGACCGAACTGCTGGATCTGGGCTTCCACCACCGCGAGGTGCTGGGCCGGCTCGGCACCACCGTGTCGCTCGGTGTGCTGGTGGAGGGCCCGGCGGGCTCGGGCAAGTCCGCGCTGGTGCGTGCCGTCGCCGCCCGGGTCGGCGCGGGCGTACGGCCGCTCTGGGCGCCGGAGCTGGCCGCGCTCAGCAATGACGCGGCGGCCCGCCGGCTGCGCGAGGCCGCCTCGGCGGTACGCGCCGGTGGTCCCGCCGTGCTGCTGGTCACCGACGTGGAGTCGATCGCCCCGGCCGACGAGCCGGGCCCCCTGGCCACGGTGTTCCGCCAGGTGGTGGCCGAGACGCTGCGGGCCGGTGCCGCTGTGGTGTGCACCAGCGGACGCCCCGAGGCGGTGGATCCGGCGCTGCGCGGCCCGGACCTGCTCGCGCTGCGGATCACCGTGCCGCTGCCCGACGCGGCGCTGCGCCGGGAGCAGTTGACGGTGCTGACCCGTGAGGTGCCGCTCGCAGGTGACGTCCGGCTGGACGAGGTGGCCGCCCGTACCCCCGGGTTCGTCGCGGCGGACCTGGCGGCGCTGGTACGCGAGGCAGGGGTACGCGCGGCGCTGCGCCAGAAGACGGCGGAGACGCCGACGGTGGCGATGGCCGACTTCACCGCCGCGCTGGAGGTGGTCCGGCCGACCACGATGTCCGCGTCCACGCTGGAGCTGGCGTCGGTGACGCTGGACGACGTGGGCGGGCTGCACGAGGTCAAGCAGACGCTCACCGAGTCGGTGCTGTGGCCGCTCACCTATCCGGACACGTTCGCCCGGCTGGGCGTGACGCCGCCGCGCGGGGTGCTGCTCTACGGTCCGCCCGGCTGCGGCAAGACCTACCTGGTGACCGCGCTGGCCGGGTCCGGGCGGGCGAACGTGCTGTCGGTGAAGGGCGCGGAGCTGCTCTCGAAGTGGGTGGGTGAGAGCGAGCGGGCGGTCCGGGAGCTGTTCCGCCGCGCCCGCCAGGCCGCACCCACGCTCGTCTTCCTCGACGAGGTGGACGCGCTGGCCCCGGTACGCGGGCAGGCCACCGACGGCGGTACGACCGACCGGGTGGTGGCGGCGCTGCTGACCGAACTGGACGGGGTGGAGGCACTGCGCAACGTGGTGGTGGTCGGCGCGACCAACCGTCCCGAACTGATCGACCCGGCGCTGTTGCGTCCCGGCCGGCTGGAACGGCTGGTCTACGTGCCGCCGCCGGACGGCCCGGCGCGTACGGAGATCCTCCGCGCCTCGGCCCGGGACGTCCCGCTCGCGCCGGACGTGGACCTCGACGCGCTCGGCGGGGAGCTGGACGGCTTCTCCGCCGCCGACTGCGCCGCGCTGATCCGGGAGGCGGCGCTGGCAGCCATGCGGGAGTCGCTGAGCGCGAGCACCGTGACCGCCGCGCACGTCGAGGCGGCCCGGAACCGGGTCCGCCCCTCCCTGGACCCGGTGCAGCTCGCGCACCTGGAGTCGTACGCCACGGGCCGGTCCTGACGAACCGGCCCGCCTCCGGTCAGCGCTCGTCGCGGCGGCGGGCGGCCGGGCGGCGAGGCCTCTCCGGGACACGGCGGCGGCGCTCGGGTTCGCGCTGCCCGCGTGCCGTCCGGCTGCGGGCACGCTCCGGCTCGGTCAGGACCGGCTCGTCGGCGTACTCGTCGTCGTCGAAGTCGTTGCCCTCGTCGTAGGCGGCGTACTCGTCGTCGGCCGGCCCGGCGTCTCCCCGCTCCTCCCGGAGCGCGGTCTCGTGGTCCTTGACGACCTGGGAGTCCTCGATCTCGCCGCGCCAGCCCTCGACCGCGTCCGGGTCGAGCACGGTCCGGGTCATCACGTGCCGGACGAAGTGCTTCAGCTCCAGCCGGACCCGCCGGCCCTGCGCCCGCCACAGGTTGCCGGTGTGCTCGAAGAAGCCCTGCGGGTGGTACTCCAGCACGACCAGGATCCGGGTCAGCTCCGGGGCGACCTCGTGGAAGCTGACGGTGCCGTCGACCGAGCCCTTCTCGCCCTTGGACCGCCAGTGGACGAGCCGGTCCGGGATCTGCCGGACGATCGTCGACTCCCAGCTCCGGTGCGACCAGAGCACCTGCGCCTTCCAGGTCATCTTCTCGTCGGCGTCGCAGTCGGCCTGCTCGACCTTCTTCATGAAGCTCGGGAAGTCGCCGAACGTCGTCCACTGGTTGTAGGCGACCCGGACCGGCACGCCGACCTCGACGGTCTCGACGATGTTGGTGACCTTGAGCTTCTGGCCGCCGTCCCGGCCACCCTTGCGACCGAACGCCGCCATCAGCTTCTCCTTACCGCCGGCCAGGCCGGCATGGAACATCGCCTTCACCGGGGAGGCGCCCTCGGCGAGCCGTTGCGCGCCGGTGGCGGCGGCGACCAGGCCAGGATCGCCGCCCTGCTTCGCGTACCCGCTCAGCCGCCCGGTGGCGTCGGTGACCCGTTCGGTGACCACCTGCACGGCCCGCTCACCGAGCGCGGAGGCGAGGTTGCGCAGCTCACCGCCGATCTGGTCGCGGGCCCGGTCGGCCAGGCTGCCCGTCGCCACGGCTCACCGCCCCCGATCGGCTCGGGCCGGCACCGGCGCGCCGGGCTGGTCGTCCAGTTCCTGCTCCTCGTCCGGCGCGGAACGCTCGGCGCCCGGCCCGGAACGGTCCTCGTCCGACGCGGAACGCCCGGCGTCCGGCCGGCCCGTACCCGCCTTGCGGCGCAACGCACCGGCGCCCTCACGCAGTCGTCCGCCGATGGCGTCGATGCCGTTGCCGGCGGCGGCGGTCGCGGCCGCGCGGCCCGCGGCCACCAGCGGCGGTGCCAGCCCGCCGAGGTTGCGCAGCTGCGGGTTCGCGGCCATCAGGTCCGCGCCGAGCTGCTTCAGGCCGCCCGGGCGCCTGCTGGCCCGCCCGGCGGCGACCGCCGCGGCGAGCGTCAGCGCGGTACGCATCTTCTTCCGGCGACCCAGCAGGTAGCCGAGACCGACGGCGAACGCCACCCGTGTTCCGCTCTTCATCCGCTCTCCTCCGCGCTCCCCGGGAAAGTCAGGTCCCGGAGACGCGGGCAGTACCCGTCACCCCCTCGGCAAAACACTTCCGTGCAAGCACGAAACCACCCACCGAGGCGACTCTGAGCAGGAGAAACGTGATCGGGGAAGGAAGCGGGGTCAGCGGATCGGCAGGGCCGAATCCAGGGACATCCGGGCGTGCAGCACTCCGTCTTCCTCACGCAGTTCCGCGCCGCACTTACGCAGCACCGAGATCGCCCCCGCGTTGTCCGGCGTGGTGTTCGCGACCACCGTGTGCATCCCGGCCCCGGCGGCGACGTGCAGCAACTGCCGCAGCGCCGCGGCGCCCAGGCCCCGGCCCCGCGCGGACCGGCCGAGCCACATGCCGGTCTCCACTGTTCCCGGCTCGTCCCGGCGGGTCATCCGCACCATGCCGACGACCTCACCGCCGGAGACGATCGCGTACATGGCGGTGCCGGTCGGGCCGTTCAGCCCGCCGAGGCTGGCGCGGTGAAACTCGCGGAACGCGTCGCGGCGGGCCAGCGACCAGCCCGCGGGGGCGTCCACCGGAGGCATGACGTCCTCCGGTTCCGCCTCGGCCGCCGCTACGGAGAGCAACGGTTCCAGGTTCCGTTCGTCCACCGGCTCCAGCCGTACAGCACCCGTCACGTCGCGCAGTCTGCCGCGCGTGGTCCGGGTCGTCCACCCCTTTGGGGAGGGATTGCCGCTATGGCCGACCGCCTCGTCCGGTCGTACCCCCGGGGTGTTCCCGCCTCACGCTGCGTTGTCATCCGACCGGTCGTTCCGACGTGAGCGTGCTCACGCCGAAGGGCCGAACTCGCAGAGCACAGCCGAGGCGTCGTCGGTGCGCTTGTGCCGCCGCAGCCGGTCCGGGTGGTCCCGCTCGGCAGCGCGGACCCGGTCGATCAGCCCTTCCGGACCCTCCACGGTCAGCACCTCCAGCAGCCCGGCCCAGTCGAACAGGCCGAACTGGTCGACAGCGCAGGAGGCGCCGTCACTGAGCAGCGCGGCCCGCCGCAGCGCACCCGGACCGCGCAGCGGAAGCGTCCCGGTCAGCGCGTGGTACGCCGCGTCCGGGTCGCTCGCCGCCGCCCAGTAGCCGTGGGTGCGGTTCATCCGGGTCCGCTGCACGGTCGTCGCGCGCCGGAACCGGGTCACCGGGTCGGTCTCGCCGTCCGGCAGTGCGGCGACGCTGCGGCGCAGGTCCGCCACCGCGTCGGCCAGCCGGTCGTCGGTGACCACCTCGATCCCCTGGTCGGTGTCGAGCACCAGCGGGCTGTCGCAGAGCACCAGGTAGTCGACCCGGTCGCCGCTGTGCCGGAGCAGGCAGACGGTGGAGGACGGGGTGCCGGGATGGTCGAGGTCACACGTTCCGCCGTGATCGGCCCGCACCGCGAGGATCGCCGCCGCGAGGCTGCTCATCAGCGTGGCGGCGGGGCGGGCCGCGATCGCCAGGCCGATCCGGGCGGCCAGGTGCCGGACGTACCAGGCGGGACCGTGCACGCAGCCGGTGTCGAAGCCCTCGGGCACCGTCGCGCCGTCGAGGACGCCGACGAGCGGGCCGAACCGGAAGACCGCGTCCTCGTTCTCCGGTCGGCCGGGCGCCGGGTCGGAGGCGGAACGCACCCGCATCACCGGCGCCTCCGCGACCGGGCGGGCCGGCCTGCTGCCGATCACGTACCGGCGGTCTGGTGCCCCCATCGTCGGCCTCCGTTCGTCGTCGCGGACCGCCTACCCGGACCGCGGCCGGTCATCCGCCGGCCGACCCGATCGAGGTAACCGTGCGTCATCTTCTCCGGACTTTCGGTAGCGTCGGACGCGACCGGGTCGGTCCCGGCGACAGGGGGTTCGAGATGTTGGAGCGGTTGCACGAGGGCGGCATCCGGGCGGAGCACGCCTACCTCGCCGGGTTCGTCAGCATCGGCCTCTCGGTGACCAGCTGGTTCCTCTCCAAGCACATGGAGCGCGCCGGGGTGGCGCGGGCGGACCGCTGGGGCATCTTCATCGGCGAGTGGGCCCCGACGTTCTTCGCCATCGGCAACGGGTTGCGCACGTACGAGAAGTGACGCCGGTCAGCGGCGCCGGTTACGGGCACGCGACGAGCGCAGCCGACGCAGCCGGCCGATCAGCACGGGCTCGGCGGCGAGCGCGGCCGGCTGGTCGAGCAGGGCGTTGAGCAGCTGGTAGTAGCGGGTCGCGGAGAGCCCGAACGTGTCCCGGATGGCTTGTTCCTTGGCGCCGGCGTGCTTCCACCACTGCGCCTCGAACGCGAGGATCCGCTGCTCCCGCTCGGTCAGGCCGGCCGGCGTCGTGCCTACAGCGGCCGCCTCTGCCGCGTCTGGACCGGCCTGCTCGACCGGCGCGGCGGACTCGACGGGCGGAGCGGCGGGCCCGGCCGTGGCGGGCTCGGCGGGCCGGGCGGACTCCGACGGCTCCGACGGTGCGGTGGACTCGACGGGCGGAGCGGTGCGCGGCGGCGGAACCGTCCCGCCCGCGTGGCGCGTACCCGCTGCCGGGCCGGACCGGTCGACGGCGGCCCGCTGCGAGGCGTCGGCGGACATGGCGCTCCTCTCCGACGGCGGGTGACCGGCACGCGGAGCGCGCCGGCCGGGGGAGCCCCAGCGTAACCAGGGTCGCCCCCGGCCGCATCGGACGCGGGGTCCGCGCCGCCGGCACCGGCCGACGGCGCGGACCAGGTCAGGCGATGTCCCGCCGGCGCATCGTCCAGAACGCGGCCGCCAACGCGCCCACCAGCGCCACGCCGAACACCACAGCCGACTGCTGCCAGGTGACCACGTACGTCGCAGGCTCGCAGGCGCCCTGGGAGAACTGGCAGGTGTCGTAGTCGAACAGTTCCGCCTGCTTCAGGAACCACGACTGGGCGTACGTGGACAGCACGTACCGGTCACCGAACTGGACCCCGAGCACGGCGACCGCGATCCGGATGCCGATCTCGCTCACCGCGAAGATGCCCACCGCCGCGCCGAGCGCCATCGCCGTGTGCCGGCCGAGCGAGGCCAGCGCGAACCCGACCGCCGCCACGAGCAGCGTCATCCCCAGCGCCCGCAGACCGTCCAGCCCGATCGACTGCCACACTCCGGCGGTCATCTTCGCGGTGCTGCCGCGCTGGCTGGCGATCAGCCAGAACGCCGCCGTCCAGAGCGCGCCGAGCACCACGGTCAGGCCGAACACGGTGGTGAGCAGGGCGGCCAGCTTCGTGCCCAGCACGGTCAGCC